>CACGVI010000001.1 GCA_902576605.1 uncultured Candidatus Actinomarina sp.
CTACTAATGCTCCTAAATTAGACACAAGATCCCCTTTTTTTTATTAAATTTATATTAATGAATATTGATTTCATAAAAGTGCCATTTTCAAACAATCCATCTATGCAAAAATATGATGGACCACTTTTTAATTCAAACCCAGATGAGAAATATATTTCTGAGAAACACTTACAGATTAAAAAATATGGAAAAGATTTGTTTGGACAAACAGAACAATATGAAAGTTCTGATTTAAACAAGAAAGTTAGTCAAACATTGGGGTTAGAAGAAACAGAATCTTTATTAGAAACTGCAATGAAAGTAGAAGAGGATTTAGCAGTTATGCATAATGGAAAGCTTGAAGCTATATGTTTTTGTTTTCCAAGTGGCTGGATACCTGGAAGGGAGTTAAAAGCAGATCTTTCCAAATTACACCTACCAGTTGCAGACAACGATCTATTACTAAAATCAAGCGAGAAATTATCACAACATATGAACAAGCAAATCATACGTAGGTGGGTGTGGAATGTAACCACAATCCCAGGCTTAAGCAATCATCCGAGTGAAGAGAGGCCATTACTAAGTGATTTTGAAAATCTATATTTTCGATTAGAAACACAAATTTCAACCCCATTAGATGAATTTTCGAGCTTATTTATAGTAAAGGTAGATGTAATTTCTCTTAAAGAAGTATGGGATGAATTAATTTTAGAAAGTATAAATTCAATGAGTGACAATATAATAAAGTATAAAAATTTATCTGAAATCAAAAAATTTTTAAATACTTAATTTATTTTGTTGGAGTTGTTTTTCCATTACTTTCAGTAATTTGACTACATACACATCCGGGAGCAACCATATTTGCTTCATCATAAAAACTAAGAATTTAGTAGGAGATTAGTAGGGGGTTTAGTCAATTCTTTTATCTTTTAATGAAGCGATTTCAAAGGATGAAATTAATAATTCACTGGAAGCATTTTTACTTCCTTTTACCCTTCCAATAGTTTTTGTAACATCAATTCCATAAACAAAAATATTTTTTTTGCCCTCTACAAATATTGATAAAGCTTTTGAGTTGTTGTGATTAGATAAGATTATTTTTGCACCTGAATTAACCATGAACTCAAAATTTTCTGCAAGTCTAATATGTTCAGAGTCCTCATTATTAGTAGTGTCTTTAAACTTGTCTTTACTATAAGATGTAAAATCTGAAGTTTTACTATTTGCAACATATGGTGGGTCAAGATAAACGAAGGAATCTTTTTTTTGTAAAGACTTCTTTAAGACTCTTTCATAATCACCGAAGTGAATATTAGCTTTGCTCAATGCTTCAGAAGTATAAATTAAATCATTTAGATTTGGTATTTGTACTTTTTCATAGCTACCTAGTGGTACATTAAACTCACCCTTGCTATTGACTCTAAATAGACCATTAAAACATGTCTTATTTATTACATACAAGAGAACGGAAGACTTTAGAGACTCTTCTAATCCCAAATAATCAGGAGGAGATGAATGCTTTTCGAACTCTGTATTGTCTTGAGACCAGATATTATTAAAAGATTTCCTTAAGTATTCAAAATACTTTTTTCTTTTTTCTAATTGATTTAAAGAATTGAAGTAATTTAGCTTATTAACAATTGCTGAATAAATTTTTTCTACTTCACTTGTCTTTGATACAGTTTTATAAAAGTTGACTAATTGAGGAACTATGTCGTTAATCTCAGCAGATTTAATTAAATTATTTTTATAAAGCTCAAAATAAACAGCACCGCCACCAAAAAAAGGCTCTACATAATGTTTAGTCGTTGGAATTTCCTCAATTACAACCTTTGTAATAAGTGGAGCCAATTTTCTTTTTCCACCGGCCCATTTAAGTATTGGTTGAACATTACTCATTTCATCAATACAATACTATTTTTCTATGACAAAATCAGCGGAGTATTTTATTTAAAGATGAGCTATACAATTTTATAACTTTTAGTTTTCAATAGTTTTATTGAGTTATAATTTTGAATTTCTTCAAATTCTACTTCCCAAAACGAATATAAGTCATTTTTAGGGTTGTATTGAAAAAAGATATTCCTAATAGGCTTATCTACTGTCATATTCCACAATCGGTAAGGGAAATAAAGTTGCCTTATTATTTCATTTGAGTAACTTCCAATCTTGGCTTCTACCAAATACAAACTATCTTGCCCTTCATATCCTCCATCAATTTCAATTCTTGAGCCTCTGTTTTCAACCTCTAAATTATTCACATAATAATTAAAACCAGTCTTAACAGGAATTCCCATTTTTCCTCTAATTGTCAAATAGATTGAATTGTCTTCAATAAAATCTTGCAAGATTCCATATGCAAATGCCTTATCTAAATAGAGGCTTTCTCTAGAATTTTTTATATCGAATGACTCTATATAAAATGGAACTTGATTTTCGAATTTTATGTAATCTTCAACTGGTGGCGTGTCAAAATAACCTTCGCCTTTAACAATTACCCAGTTTCTATTATCTGCAGGAAGTAAAAACAGCTTATTCTTTATAAAAAACTTAGGTCTTTTCTCTCTTTGTATAATTGACCCCAATATTCGAATTTCCCTTTTATTGTTTGAAACTTTAATATTTTTCACAATATTTTTTATTTCTTTATGAGAAACATACAAGGGTGCCTCGTCAAAATTATGTCTACAAATATCAGTTTTCTGTACGATATTTTCCCAAACAAGCTCCCAATCATTTTGCTTCATATTTTGTATTTTAGTAGGGGATTAGTATGGGGAATTGTTAAACCTTCCTCTTTTAATGTAGCCCAACCTTGTTTAAAAATTTAAAAAAACTTCTGAACAAAAATAACTATTTACATATTCTTTGTTCTTTAGTTCAATTAGAAAAGGATAATCAATATCCTGTTCATTTAAATACTCTTTATCTAAACTATATCGACTGCAAAAATCTTTAATAGTTGTGAAATCTTCATTAAACCAATACAATTTCGTTATCTTATATTCTTCAACTACTGAATTAGGTCCTGGCTTAACAACAGACCACATATAGTAATTACCCTTAAGCTCAACCTCTGAAGTATTGAAAGAAGATACCGTCGCTCTAACAAATGGAGGACCATAGCCATAAATTATCCATTGAGAATTTTTTGGTGTTTCTCCATTAGAATTATTACTTTGAAATAAACAATCCCATAAATATAGTGGTTCTTTTATTAAGTCGTTGTAATAAGTAAATCTAGAAGTTGGATTATTCTTATAATAATCTTCACCATTATTGTCTAAATAGTAACCGATAATGGGTTTGGGAAATAAGACTGAACTTTTTATATAAGTATTTCCAACTATATTTATCTCATTATCTGAAGGACTTTCCGAAGGCCTATTAATTCTTCTTCCTGTATAGTCAATATATTTATTTGTTATTTCAGCTTCATCCTCCTCTGCAAGAGATGCTGTGTGTAAATAACAAAGATAACTATCCCCTTCAAAATCAATTTCAAAAGCTGGACCAAGTATATGTGATTTAAATTCAGAAAAATTTTTTATGCTACCTTCATTTTTACATTCATTTTCCAGATTGAGACACATTTTATTCATCAATCGAGTCCAATAGTTTAATAAAACAATTTCAGACATCCAATTTGCTGAAAAACTCCACAAAAATTCTTCCATCGGTTCATAAGTGAAATTTTTTTCACAGTAATTAAGGAATTCATTCTTTAAGAATTCATAATCTTCACCACCAACAAAAGAAGAATAAAGTATATAATCCGAATTTTTCACATCTAGAGAAAGACTCATAGTGTCTAATATTTGATATTCAATAAATCTAAAATCTGAACAGAGCGGATACAGTTCGTCCCAAGAGTAATCGTTGATATTAAACACGACCTCCTCCTCATCATTATGAACTTTAGATGTGGTTGAAGTATTTTCTACTATTGCAATTTCAGAACTTCCACCACAGAAAGAAATAAAAAGTAGTAATATAAAAAACTTTTTCATATTTTTATCTTAGTAGGGGATTAGTAGGGGGATTTTGTATTTTCTTGCTTAGTGCATAAGTGAAATCTGAAAAACCCTTATGACAATTGTGGGCCTAGTTAGATTTGAACTAACGACCTCATCCTTATCAGGGATGCGCTCTAACCAGGCTGAGCTATAGGCCCTTACGTCTAATTAACAATAGTCTATCAACGGAAATATTTAAATTTTTTTTTCATTTACTGTTAGATTCAGTGCATAATATAAATGCGAGGGGATGTAGCTCAGCTGGAAGAGCACCTGCTTTGCAAGCAGGGGGTCGTGGGTTCAAGTCCCATCATCTCCACAATGGACTATTTAATTGCTTTATTCATTGGTGTAGTTGTTTTCAGATTTTTGAGAAACTCTATCTCATCATTAGCTAGTATCCCTCCTGAGTTAGACGTTGATGATGTTGTTGAAATATCCCAATCTTTCATATGCAATAAATGTGGCACGGAATTAACCATTAATCGTCAATCAGTTGTTGCAAATGAACCACCAAAACACTGTAAAGAAGCTATGGAGCCTTTAGATTAATGAACTTTTCAAGGCCTGTACAGATGCAGGTGCTTGATAGTAAATCTGAATTTGATATATAAATTAGTTGTAGTTTGTAGTCATGAGAAAACCTGCACCAATTAACCCAAGTCCACTCCAGAGATACCATTTTGAAACTGAACCAGGCAATAGTGTTAAATAGTTTAAAACTATTAATAGAACGCCAACAATCATCAGTCCAGACATCAAAAAAATATACCATCTAGGTGATGGACCATGGCTTGAAGACATTTGGTTTGAAATATTTTTAGATTGAGTAGGCCTATTATTTTGTTTTCTTTTTTTTGAAACTGGCATAGTTTACAAAATAGTATTAATTCGAATTTATTTCAATAATATTATTTTTCTTAAACTTTATTAACTTGTCCTTTTTCAATCCATGCAGCGCTTTTTGAATAATCATAGAGTCTGCATCAATCTCTTCAATGATTTTCTGAGAATTAATACTACCTTTCTCTATTAAGAGCTTGATAATTTTTCCTCTAACTTCTCTGTTTGAACCTTTAAATTTTTCATAGGGTTTTTTATTTTTTGAGAAATATTTTTTACAGTTTTTTTCTATTGGGCAAATAGTACACAGTGGTTTTAAGTTTTTACAAATGGAGCTACCAAAATCCATGAATGCTTGATTAAGGTCTCTCGAGTCCACTCTACTTAATAAATATTTTGAGTTTTCTATAAAGAAACCTTTTGTGTCGTCTAAGCCAAAATATCTTTGGATTACTCTTTCTATATTTGTGTCAACAGCAAGCACTTTTTTTCCATATGCAAATGAAAGTATTGCATTTTTCGTATAAGGACCAACGCCGGGTAAAACATCAAAATTTGGATAAATTTGATCAAACCCTTTTTCTTCCAGGATTTTAGATGCTTCATATAATCTTTTGGCACGATTGTTATATCCCAATCCAGACCACATTCTTAAAATTACTTTTAATGAAGAATTAGACATTGACCTTGGTGTAGGAAATCTTGTTAAAAATTTTTCATAATACTGATTTGCTCTTTCCAACTGGGTTTGCTGAGCCAAAGTCTCAATTATCAAAATTTTCCATGGATCATTAGTTTCTCTCCATGGAAACTGTCTTCTGTTTTTTTTATACCAATTAATTAAATCTAATTTTAAATTTTTAGTCTTAGTTTCCAAAAGTTAACTCAACAACACCCTCTGGTTCTATAAACTCACCCTTTCTTGGTATTTGCTTTCTGACAACGTCATTAGTATCCCCATTGACAGTTGCAACAAGACCGAGTTCTTCAAGAACTTTAATAGCATCTTCATATGTTAATCCCTCAACTTCAGGTACTTCAATTCTTATACCAAGTGATACAACTACCTGAACTAATTGATCGGGTGTTACAACTTCACCAGCTTCTGGTATTGTGCTTGATACCAATCCAATTTCAACATCTTCTGAGTATTCTTCAATTAACTCATATTCAAATCCCAAAGTTTCAAGAATTTGAATTGCATCCTCTGGAGATTTTCTAGATAAATCTGTTATCTCAATGAGACTTGGTCCTTTTGAAATAACTAAATCAATTACAGAACCAGGCCCCATTTTTGTTCCAGCAACTGGGTTTTGTGAAATTACAAACCCTCTAGGTATGTTGTCATCGTTAACTTCAAGCAATTGACCAATTGTAAAACCACTTTCTTCAATTACAAATACTGCTCTTTGCGATTCTATGTCAAGAATATATGGTATAGGAAACGCTTCAGGACCAACAGATACAATAATTGTTACAAGTGAGTCAGGATTTATAATTGTACTTGATGGCGGTTGGGTTCTAATTACAGAACCAACAGGAACAGACGAATCAGCTGCATTTTCAATTCCAACTTTAAATCCAAGATTTTGAAGATCCGATAGTGCTTGGGCTTGGTCACTTCCGGTAAGGTCTGGAATTTCTATTAAAGTAGGCGCACCTCCATCAACTGGAAGACCATCAAATACTTGTGTTAATGTCCATATCGTGCCAAAAACCACACCTATAGAAATTAATAATGCAGGCAGTGTAAATCTTAATTTAATTTTTGGATTTGTTAGATCTACAAGGTTTTCTCTTGTTTGTTCAGATTGTAATGCTTTTCTTTGTTGAAGAAGAGTCGCTCTTAAATCTTCAGCAGATTTAAATCTGTCGTAAGTAGCTTTTTCTAGCAATTTAAGCACTGCGCCTTCAACTCCTTTTGGTAAATCTCCTCTATAAGATGAGGGTTTTTCAGGTTTATCAGTTAAATGCTTCGTTGCCGTTGATATAGGGGAATCTCCTGTAAATGGGGGCTTTCCTGTAATAAGCTCATAAAGGACAGTTCCCAAAGAATAAAGATCAGATTCAATACAAACAGGCTTTCCCTGAGCTTGTTCGGGGGAAATATAACTTGCTGTGCCTAAGATTGATCCAGTTTTTGTAATATCACTTTCTTCATTTTGTAACGAAACAATGCCAAAATCTGTAACTTTTACTTTTCCATCTGGAGTTATCATTATATTTCCTGGTTTTATGTCTCTATGGACTAGTCCCTTTTGGTGTGCAGCATGTAATCCGCTAGACACTTGTGCGCCAATAAACAAAATATCACTAAGACTAATAGTTCTATTTTTTCCGATTATAGATGTTAATGTATTTCCCTCGATATATTCCATTACAAAATATGGCTCACCTTCAATTCCCCAATCAAAGATTTGCACAATATTCGGATGATTTAGATTAGCTGCTGTTTTCGCTTCTCTTTTAAATCGATCTACAAAAGTTTCTTGATTTACATAGTTTGGTTTTAATGTTTTAATTGCGACAAATCTTTCAAGCTGAGTATCACGTGCTTTGTAAACAAAGGCCATTCCACCTTCTCCTAAAATTTTGAGAATTTCATATCTTTCTTTTACTATTTGTCCAATTTTCATATTTAAATTATATTTATGATAATGGCAGATATATTATCTTTAGGTTCTTGAAGTAAAACTTCGCTAACCAATGTTTCTGCACTAATCCCTTCCTGTAATTTTTTTTTGAGATACTCTTCACCTAATTCGTTGTAAAGTCCATCTGTACATAACAAAACTACATCTCCCTTAAATAATCGAATATCTTTTGTTTGAATTGACAATTTCTTTTTTGTTCCCAAGGCTTGCAGTAAAACATTCTGGTATCCTGGAACATTTTCATCTTCTGTTAGTTTAATTAGTTTTCTTTTTGATAGCACATAGCATCTTGAATCTCCCACATGCGCAACATGCAAAACACCATCTTCATCAATTTCAATTGCTGTCATTGTTGTTCCCATGCCCTCAGAATCTGTATTGTTTTCCTGATATTCATAAATCGCTTTATTAGCTTCTTCTACATAGGAAATTAAATTTTCATATTCTTTTTTCATTACTGAAGATGCTAACTCACTAGCGACTTCACCTTTTTTGTGTCCACCCATACCATCGAACACACCAGCTTTAAATGGCACAAAACCGCTTCCAGATAAATCTGGAAAAACTGAGTCTTCATTCTTTTTTCTTATTGGCCCACACTCACTTTTAACAGACCAAACAAGTTTAAATTTTTCCACTTATCAACAATCTTAGTTGTGAAATGTATTTGTTTTCTTACACTTAATAAAGAAGTAGAATATCTTGCAAGTAGTTATATATAGTTAAAGTTGTTTTAAATGAAAAATAGTGTAAAAAATATTTTGCTAATAGTTTTTGTATCGATTGTGTCTACATTAGGGTATCAATATTATCAAAATTATAGTGAAGCTAGATTATTTAATAATTTTCTAGAAAGCGCTGCTTTGGTATCTTCACTCCACCTTGAAGCTTCAGAAGATTTCAAAAATATCTTAGATTTTTCAGAAATTAGTCGTGAGGAATTTGAAAATAAAATAAGCAAAGTAGTATCGAACTCTAAAGAGGCTTATGAAATAATTAATAATACTGATTCATCTCTAACTCTTAAAGAAAAAGAATTACTATCCTTAGCAACATCTTATTGGCTTCAGGGCCTTGAGATGTTTGAAGTTTCTATAATCACCTTGATTGACAATCCTAATTCAGAAAAAATTCAAGATTCAATTGCTCAAAGTATCTCAGATTTATCTATTGGAGACAGGTCCTATTCTGAATTTTTATTTTTAATAAAGCAAAATGCAACTTCAGAAGGAACATTTCTACCCATTCTTTATGAGGTTGAGTATGTGGGATTAGAAGACAATTCATTTAGATTTGCGGATTTGCTTGTTGATAAAGCCAAATCTAGCACAGGTGGATTATTTCTTCGAAGAAATTTATCTATCTCAGGTGCAGAGTTTAATCCTATTCCAATTGCAACTACAGAGGAAGACTATTCAGTGCTACTAAATGACAAAATAGAGCTTCAAATAGTACTTACAAATGAGGGAAACGTTGATGTTTTTGACGTTGTTATTTTGATTCTAGTAACTGACGAATACGGAGAAACTGTTCACGAGCAACAATCTAAAATTGATAAGATAGGACCTCAAGAAAGCAGAATTTTCTATAGTGATGCAATTAATATAGAAACAGGCGTATTACATGAATGGTTTATTAAATTAGAAGAAGTAGAAAAAGAGGATAATTTAAATGATAACTTGTACAGCATCTTCGGTTTCATTCCTCCTGAAGGTTAATTTATGTTAGACCCCGCCATTTTAAAAGATAATTTAGAAGATTTAGAATTAAATATTTCCAGGAGAGATTTAAAAATTGATATCAATCTCTTGATTTCTTTAAATGATGAAAGAAAATCTCTACGATTTGATGCAGAACAAAAACGTTCTCAGCAAAAAGAGTTAGGTAAGCAAATTGCAAATGCCAATGAAAATGAAAAAGAAGAATTATTAGATAAAGCATCAGAATTGAGTAATGAAGTAAAGTTATTGTTTGAAGAAGTTGATAAAAGAGATGAAGAGTTCTTTAATCTATGGGTAAAAATTCCTAACTTAATTTCCAAAACTTCTCCAGACGGAAAATCTGACCAAGATAATTTAGAAATTAAAAAAGTTGGAAATGTTAAAGACATATCAAGTCCAAAGGATCACTTAGAAATTGCTACTAAATTAAATTTATTGGATGTAGAAAAAGCTTCAGAAGTTTCAGGTTCAAGGTTTGCGTACTTATTTGGAGATTTGGTAAAAATTGAGTTTAATTTAGTCTCTTGGGCATTAAATAAATTATCAGAAAAAGGATTTACTCCAACAGTTCCACCAGTTTTGGTTAGAGAAAATGCTCTGTATGGTACAGGATTTTTTCCAGATGATGCAGAGCAGGTTTATGAAATTCCAAACGATGATCTATATTTAGTGGGAACCTCTGAAGTTCCTCTCGCTGCACTACATACAAATGAAATAATCAATTTGGAAGAATTGCCTTTAAGGTACGCAGGGTTTTCAACATGTTTTAGACGCGAAGCTGGTACTTACGGAAAAGACACAACAGGAATATTTAGAGTTCATCAATTTGATAAAGTTGAGATGTTTTCATTCTGCAGTCCTGAAAAATCTGAAAAAGAACACGAATTTATTCTCTCAGTAGAAGAAGAACTCTTACAATCTTTGGAAATTCCATATAGGGTAGTAGATGTTTGTGCAGGAGATTTAGGTGCTTCTGCAGCTAAAAAATACGATATTGAAGCATGGATACCAAGTCAAAATACATACAGAGAGGTTACTTCGTGCTCTAATACAACAAGCTTTCAAGCAAGAAGACTGAATATAAGAGCAAAGTCAGAAGGAGAAACTAAGGTACTACACACTTTAAACGGAACAGCCATTGCAGTGGGTAGAATTTTAATTGCCTTAATTGAAAACAACCAAACTGAAGATGGTAATGTCAAGTTTTCTAATAAAGTTGCTGAAATTATCGGTGTTAAAAACTTAGGCCAATAATAAACTAGCAATCATGCTTATGCCAAGAACTATGTATGTTGCACGAGCAATTGTTTTATTTTTTTCTAAACTGTTTTGAAGCTGTTCTCCAAGTATTAGCCATATTCCTACACAAAAAGGCAAAACTAAAAAATATATCAAAGCACCTTGATTATTTGTAATATTGAAGGCAGTAAGTCCTGATACTGCCATGACAACCCCTTTTGGATTTATCCACTGGAAAAAACATGCTTGTACAAAAGTAAAAGGTTTTTCTACGGAAGAACTTTCTTTATCTTTATCTAGAGAAGTAGTGGCAATTTTATAGGCAATGTACGTTATGACTGCGTAACCAATATATTGAAGATAGTCAAAAATTTGAGCTGGCACATAAGAAAGTAAAAACCCACCAACAAAAAATAAAAAAGTAAATCCTAACCAGATTCCGAGAAAATGAGGTATTGATGCTTTTCTACCAAACTTTATTCCAGAGGCCATAAGCATAGAATTGTTTGGTCCTGGTGTTATTGCAGTTACAAATGCAAAAATGAAAAACTCAAACATTTGGTAATATTAACATCAACACTTGAGATAATTAAATAAGATGAAATATATATCAGATGAAGACAAGATGAGAGTAGCGCTTGATGAAGCAAAAAAAGCGCATGATGTTGACGAAGTACCTGTGGGTGCAGCAATATTTGATAGAAACGATAACTTAATTTGTGCAAATCATAATAGAAGAGAACTAGATCAAAACCCAATATCTCATGCTGAGATTCTAGTTTTAGGAGAAGCATCGCAAATCCTAGGTACTTGGAGACTTGAAGAGACAACAATGGCAGTGACTTTAGAACCAGATGCTATGTGTGCAGGTGCAATTGTAAACTCTAGAATTAGCAAACTTATTTATGGTGCACCAAATCTTAAAGCAGGTGCTGCATATTCATTATATAATATCCCACAAGACCCACGACTTAACCATCATGTCGAGATAAAAGATAATATTCTATCCCATGAATCTGAAGCTATACTATCCTCTTTCTTTGACAGTAAGAGATAACTAAAATAGAATCTCAGGTTTTTTTCGGAGGGATCGCATAGTCTGGCCTAGTGCGCACGCTTGGAAAGCGTGTAAGGGTTTATCCCCTTCGAGGGTTCGAATCCCTCTCCCTCCGCAAAAAAAAGAAACCATCTGGAGGGATGGCCGAGCGGACGAAGGCGATAGTCTTGAAAACTATTGTATGTATTCCATACCGTGGGTTCGAATCCCACTCCCTCCGCTGACTTGGAGAGGTGACTGAGTGGCCTAAAGTGCTCGCCTGCTAAGCGAGTGGGGAAGAAATTCCCTCGAGGGTTCGAATCCCTCCCTCTCCGCAATGCGCCCGTAGCTTAACTGGATAGAGCATCTGACTACGGATCAGAAGGTTGGGGGTTCGACTCCCTCCGGGCGTGCTTTATTGATTTAATATATCCATTATTAGTGGATGTGCAGATTTTATATCTTCTATATCAAAGCTAACCTGATATTTTATTTTATATAATTTAACAGCAGATTCTCTATCAGAATCCCATTCAACAGAAACCAGATCCATTACAGTTAAGTCTTGATTCATGATTATATTTGGATCTGCTCCAGCATCGTAAAGAAGTTGGACAATTTCTGTTTGTCCAAAAAATACTGCACAAAATTGCGCAGTAACGCCTTCATCATTTTGGATATCTAAATCTACATCATTATTAATTAATAAATCAACAATTTCATAATGCCCCTGGCAAGATGCGATGATTAGAGCGGTTTCATCTCTACTAGAACCTTTCGAGTTCAAATCTGTTCCAAAGGCTATATGTTGTTTAATTGACTCTGCATCACCTTTTTTCGCAGATACCCAGATACTATTTGCAGGCTCTTTAACCTCTACTACGGCTTGATTGTCTAATGCTTCCTCATTTATTGATGTAGTTTCATTTTCTTGATTGGTGCCGCTACAACTTACAAATAAAATCAATATGAAAATACAAACAGATAAATTCCCCCTTCTCATAATCTGAGCTTAATAGACTACAAATAACTTTACTAATTGGTTTTAACTTAGTAACTCCAGAGCGGATTTTCTAAATTCCAACCTGTTTCATTTCCCCAAGTGTTTAAGTATGTAACTTGATCTACAGGATTTCTTTTAGCAACTCCCCATTTGCCTAATGGATAACCAGCAGTTATAACTGCATCTATCTTCCAACCTTTATCATTAGGAATATTCAATAGTTCAAAGGCTTTTTGTGGTTTGAACATTCCTAGCACTGTTGTTAAGCAAGTACCTATACCATGAGCTCTTCCTGCAAGCATTATGCTCCAAATTGCAGGAAATATAGAAGAACCAGTTGGGTCATTTCTTGATAAGACGATAAACATAGCAGGAACTTTATGAAAATTTTCTGAAAGCCAGGTTGCAGATTTAGTAATTCTGACTACTTGCCTGGCTTTTTCATCATCAAGTACATCGGATGCTCCCAAATCAGAGGTTCCTCCATAAAATTCTTTAACATAAAAATCCCAGGCTTCTCTGTACAAATCTCCTAATTGATTTCTGATCTCCTGATCAGTTACTACAATAAATTTCCATCCTTGACGATTAGAACCACTTGGTGCTCTAATACCAGCATCTACCATTTGTTTTAAGACATCGTCAGGAATTGGATCTTCACTAACTCTTCGCATAGCTCTTGTTGTATATAAAGCTTCGAATACATCCATCAGACAATCTTACTAAGATTAATTAAATGGATGATAAATTAATCAAAGAAATTAAAGATAATATTGCATATATCTGGATTAATAGACCAGATAAAAAAAATGCTCTTGACTCGGATGTATGGTTTGGTATACCAAAAATTGTTGAAGAAATAAATGATAATGAAGAGGCTGCTTGTATTGTAATATCTGGTAAAGGAGATAGCTTTTCTGCTGGTATTGACATAACAATGTTTATGTCTGATATGAGCTTAAATGAAAATTTATCATCAACACCGCAAGACAGGCGAGAATTAATGAATCTTGTTGAGAGAATGCAAAGTGCATTCACAACTATAGCTAAATCTAAAGTACCAACGATTGCATTAGCACATGGGTTTTGTATAGGCGGTGCTACGAGTTTAGTCTCCGCTTGTGACATTAGATTATCCACCAAAGATGCAAAGTTTTCTATAGGTGAAACAAAACTTGGCCTAGTTGCTGATGTAGGAGTTATTCAGAGGATGCCAAAAATTGTATCAAGTGGAGATATGAACGAGCTTGCACTTACAGGTAGAATTTTTGATGGTGAGCACGCTGAAAGAATTAGATTTGTTAACAAGGTATATGACAACTCAGATGAGTTATTTGCAGCAGGAGAGAAGCTTGCCAATGAAATTTCAACCAACTCTAAAAGAATTGTACAGGCAACCAAACAAGCATTAGAAAAAAGTTCGAATTTAACAGTTGACCAAGGACTTGAATATGCAAAGCTTTGGAGTACTTCATTCTTAATTTCAGAAGACCTAAGGGAAGGTGTAATGGCATTCCTTGAAAAAAGAGATCCTAAATTTAACGAATAGAATTATAGGTTGAAATAGCAAATCTGTCGGTCATTCCTGCAACATAGTCTACTGAGTTTGCAATATCACTTTGATTTTGAACATAATTTTCTGGCAATTTATCAGAATTTTTTTCATAATATACTACTAAAGCTTCAACAATATTCTTTGCTTCAGACCTTTGGGCTAAGGTTTCTTCTCTCAAGTAAACTTTATCAAACATAAACTCTCTTAATTCATGCATTACTTTTAATATTTCATCATCCATCTGTAAACTACCGCCTGAAGAAGCCTTAAAAACACCCGAGATTAATGAATTGATCCAAGTCTTTCCTGGTGAACCTAATACAGAGGTAACGCTTTTTGGTATATCAGATTCTCTTAAAACACCAGCTCTAATTGCATCTTCTACATCGTGAGACAGATAAGCAATTCTATCAGCAAATCTACAAATTAAACCTTCAGGAGAAAAAGGCGGTTCTTTGTATCTCCAAGGATGTTTTTCAATACCGTTTAAAGTTTCTTTTGTTAGGTTAAGAGGTTCTATTACAGATAACATTCTTACGGAGTTTTCAGAGTGACTCCAGCCACCATCTAGCATTTCATTTAATACATCTTCTCCAGTGTGTCCAAATGGTGAGTGACCTACATCATGTCCTAAGCAAATTGCCTCAGTCAAATCTGGATTTAAACCTAATGTTTTAGCAATAGACCTACCAATTTGGGTTACATTAAGCGTATGAGTCATTCTTGTTATAAAATGATCACCATCTGGATTTATAAAAACTTGTGTTTTATGTTTTAATCTTCTGAAAGTTTTTGAGTGAATAATTCTATCTCGATCTCTCTCAAAACATGTTCTGAATGCATCTGGTTCTTCATCCAAGTATCTTCCTAAAGACTTGGAAGCAAAAGTAGCATTGCTAGACAGAGTAACACGCTCATTCTGTTCTCTCCATATCCTATCTCTAAGGATAAATGAATCGTTCATACAACTACTTTACAAGTTGTAGCTCTCTAGTAAAGAGCTTAATTCCATCCAGTCATTTAAATCTTTTGTTCCAGAAACTGGTCTATTATAAGGGCGAACAAATCTAAGAATTAATTTTTCAGGAACATGATTAACAAAGTTCTCTAATTGATGGGGGGCATCATCAATATATACATCACAGTTTATGTTCCACTTATCTTCAATAAAATGGATTTCTTTAGAAGGAATTTTATTTTCTCCAAGCCAAATAAGTGTATCGTGTATTGACCACCATGGTTTAGAGGATAAGATTACAATTTCATGGCCTGCCATGGATAAATCAACTAGTACCTCAACTGCATTGTCGTATGTTCTTAAATTTCTAAATATAGAAGAACCATTAAAATTTTTTGCCCAATTCCAAAAATCAATTTCTTCCTCGAAGTGAGTGAGAGGTTTTGATAAGCCCCATTCGGTAATATCTTTTTCTAGAATCTCTTTACCGAAGTCTTTTTTGTATTGAGATGTCCATCCGTGAGTAAAGTCTGCTACAACCCCATCTAAATCAACACCTATTCTCATTTGACTTAGTCTAATTGTATGATGCATTATGGAAAGTAAAAGATAGTAACATTTATTTATATGCAAGAAGCACTTTACAGAAAATATAGACCCAGCTCTCTAGAGGAGTTAGTTGGGCAACCTGATGCTGTACAGCTTATTAGTGAACAAATAAAAAATAGTAACTTGAGTCATGCCTACTTATTTTCAGGACCAAGAGGGGTTGGCAAAACTTCTTTAGCACGCATTATTGCAACAACAATTGGATGTGACCCAGTATTTGATATTACTGAAATAGATGCAGCTTCTCACAATAAAGTAGACGATGTTCGAGAGCTTAATGATAGTGTTAATTTTATTGCAAGTAGTCCAGGAAAGAAAAGAGTATTCATCCTAGATGAAGTGCATATGCTCTCCAATGCTGCTTCGAATGCATTTTTAAAAACTCTTGAAGAGCCACCTGAGCATGTAATTTTTATACTTGCAACAACTGAACCAGATAGAGTCATTGAGACAATTAAAAGCAGAACAACACAGATAGCATTTAAAAGAATAAAAAATACTGACATTATAACTTCACTTGAAAAGATCAGTAAGGCTGAAAAGATCAAGTTATCAAAAGATGTTTTAGAGTACATTGCCAACCAGAGTGATGGTTCACTAAGAGATGCCATTAATCTTTTTGAACAGACTTTTTCAACCTTTGGCAATAAAGCCACCATGGAACAACTTTATAGTATTTTAGGAAAGGTTACGATAACTGATTTACTTCAAATATTAGAAGCTATGGGGACTCAGGACACTGCAACTGTTCTCAAAGTGCTAAGAGCAAATTATAAAAATGGATTACAGGCAATTGATATCTTAAATTCAATAACAGATCTTTTTAGAAATTTATTTTACTTTAAGTATCTTCCTGAAGATGAAAACTTCACCTCATTAAGTGATTCTGAGAAAGAGTTAATTAAAAATTGTAATGATATTATTTCTGCAAAAGATTTATCAAGAATTTTAGATATGCTTGATGAGATTAATCAAAGTATTAAAACTTCACCGTCACAAGAATTAAAATTAGAACTATTTTTAGTAAAACTTATTAAACCACAATTGGCGACGGATATTAAGTCTGTGAGTAGAAGAGTTGATATGCTAGAAAAGCATGGTGTAACAGAAAAAATTTCTGAAAAGCAACAAACATCTTCAGATAAAAAAAAACTAGGTAATAAAAAAGTAGCTAAAGATAAACCAACAAAAGAGAATACTAAGAAACCAATTGTTAAAAATGATATTGAGAATTTTGATGTATATTGGCCAAAAATTCTAGAGGAGGCTAAGGCGATTCTTACACCAAGAAAATACTCCTACCTAACACTTGTAAAACCTGAAGTTATAGATTCAAATAATTTAACTTTATATATAGATAGTGAAAACGAATATTTGATATCTGAACTTCGTAAGTCGGATGAAATTATTGAATTAATTAAATCAAATGTTACTCAGAAAATGGGAGTAGAAGTAACTGTTGCTATTCAACCGCATGAAGGGCTTCAAAATAATAATCAAACAAGTAAAGATGTACAAAGTAACATTAGTGAAATTTTTGATGTTGAGAGTATTGATTAATTTTCTTTAAGATTTAGTTCACTTAACGCAACTGTAATTCTTCTTGAGCCTTGATTTTGAGCACTTTTACATAATTCAATAAAGCTCCTTAACTCACCAGTTCGAAATTTCTTTAACTCATCACCAGATTCGATTTTTGTGTTTCTTTCTCTTTCTAAAAGTTTTATTTCTATCTCTTTTGCTCTGGCAAGGTAAGTGCTACTAACCTCGAATAAAGTATCTACCCCATCAGCTATTGGTGGGTTGATGTGTCCCATAAGAACATCAATGTACTCTTTGATTTCATCGTGCAAATCTTGGGCACTAGAGAGACCTTTTTTTAATGGAAATTTTTGCATTATCTTCTTTTTGCTATATTAATATACTCAAAGTTTAGCAAGTTTAATGAGACAAAAATCACTACAGGTATAAGTAATAAGCTAAAAATTAAGTTTAATATTCCAGAAAGTGAAACTGCGATTCCAAAAACAAAATAAACTAAAACAAGAATCAAGGTAATTTTAGAAAACTCAACTACTAAATTTTTATTAAAGATTTTTTCTGAATTAAATTTAATCGATGCGAGTAACACTATGCAGTATATGTATAAAGAGAAAATTATAATCCATGCATATGTCTGAGAATTACTTGCAGCATTAAAAAGTATTATTGATGTTAAAAGAGTAATAAAGCTCCCCGTTATTACAGGAAACCAAAATTTTTGCTGGACATAATACGATCTTGTAAGGATCTGGTTGATAGACCAAGGAATTATTGCAAGAGAAATAATAACAAATACTCCACTAACTCGAGCTGTATCTGAACTTGTAAAAGCTCCTCGTTCATAAATTATTTTTATTAAGTAATCTGCATTTACAATTGCACCAACCATCAATGACCCACCAATTAGAAACAAATAAGATAGCTGTTTTTTAATAAGTTTAGATAATTCATCAATTTCGTTTTTTTGATAAAGCCTAGAAAGCAACGGATAGCTTGCCACTCCAACCGCCTGAGCAATAATACCAACCGGAAGAAGGGCTATCCTTCTTGCGTATCTAAACGTTGCAACACTTCCAGCGGTAAGAAATGTACCAAAAATTCTAAATAGCTGCTCATCAATTACTGCAATTGATTGACCAATAATTAATGGGAATGAAATAACAATGTATTCTTTCAAGTGTTTTATTTTTGGAAAAAGAAAATAGAAATTTAATCCCGATTTTTTTGCACCATAGACCTGAATCATAAAATGACCTATTATTGAACCAATTAATGTTCCAAGAGCAAAACCTTCAACAGTTTCTTCGGGGGATGATGAATTTACCCACCCAAATAAAATAATTGTTGAGTTGTAAATTACTGGTGCAAGCGCCGCATATTTAAAGCTGTCATGAAAATATTGATATGACATAAGTATTGCTCCAATAAAGAAAAATACCTGGCTAAAGATAATTGGAGTAAATACCTTTGTAAAAAAATCTAATGACTCGATCTCTAAAAACTTCGCAAATTGAAATCTGAAAGAATATGTTATCACTGAAAAAAGTACAAAAACTATTGAGAGCCCATAAAGAATTGAAAGAAAATATTTTTCTAACTCTTCTTTGTCTTTCTTACTCATTATTGGTATCAATGTAATTGCCAGATAACCTCCAGCAGATAGATAAAAAAGAAAGTCAGGAATTATAAATGCTAAGTCCAATGTATCTGTAGCTTCAGACACCCCTGCCCAATTAGCCAGAAGTATTTCTCTAAAAAATCCAAGCACCCTACTTGCTGCATAAGAAAAAGTTATTATTGAGATAGATCCAATTAATTTTTTATAATTTTGCATGCAACTCTTTCATTTTAGATAGTAATTCATAAGGAACCTTTATAGGGGAATTTTCGTACCCTATACCTAATAGATTGTTTGGTTTCCTACTTCCATGAAAATCACTGCCACCTGATACTAAAAGTTTTTGATTTTCACACACTTCTAGCAATGTATTGATGGTGTTATGAGAGTATCCAGGATAATAAACTTCAATTCCGTCAATATCCATATCTTTTAGTGTCTGAATATAATTATGAAATTTACTATCTATCCAGTTGTCTGACTTTGAATATAATTTATTGCTCATAAGAGTATGAGGGTGAGCAAGAAATACTAAAGATTTTGATTGTTTTGCTAAATTTATAATTTCTTTGATGCTTAACTGGTGATTATCAATCCCATCTATTTTCCCATTACCAAGATATTTTGAAAAAGCCTCAGAAATGTTTGAAACATAATTTTTTTTAACCATAAGTTCTGCAATATGAGGCCTTCCAGGTACTTTTGTCTCTAAGCTATCAAGATCTTTTTTATCAATATAAATTTCAAATTCTTTCAAATTATCAATAATTGAATAATTTCTTTCAATTTTATTTTGCCTCAATTCAAGGAGTTTTTTATCTAAGGGAGACCCTTCATTAAGAAAATATACCAACAAATGAGTACCACCAAATTTGTTGGTATCATCAAGAAGATCCCAACTTACACTTATTTCTACACCTTGGATTATCTCTATATTGTTTTGTTGAGGAACCATAGTGAGGTATTCATGGTCTGAAATACAAATAGCCTCTAATTGTAGTTCAATAGAGGATTCAACAATAGCTTCAGTTGAATCGGTTCCGTCAGAATTTACTGAGTGAACATGTAAATCTATACTCATAAAACTAGAGTACTAGGGTCTTTAATTCTTTAATAAATTAATTAGAATGTTTCCAATGAGTTTAATAGTACAAAAATTTGGCGGTACGAGTGTTGCAGATACAGATTCACTCAGAATTGTTGCTGAGAGAATTATTGATTGCAAGAAAAACGGTAATGACGTAGTAGTTGTTCCGTCTGCAATGGGTTCCAGTACAGATGAATTAATTCAACTTGCTAATAATCTCTCAGAAAACCCAACACCAAGGGAACTGGACATGCTCCTATCAGCAGGTGAGAGAATCACAATGTCTTTATTATCAATGCATCTAAACAGTCTTGGGTACAGCTCTTTTTCTCTTACTGGTTCACAAGCTGGGATAATTACAACATCTAGGCACGGACAAGCTGAAATAGAGGAAATAACTGGTGAAAGAGTTAAAGAAGGCTTAGAGAACGGCGACATTGTAATTGTTGCTGGGTTTCAGGGGTTTAACAGAGACACTAAAGAAATAACCACTTTAGGTAGAGGAGGTTCTGATGCGACTGCAGTTGCACTTGCTGCTGCTCTTGGAGCAGAGAGGTGTGAAATATTTACTGATGTAGAAGGAGTATTTACTGCAGATCCGAGGGTGGTCAACTCTGCTGAATTAATTCCAGAAATTACCTATGAAGAAATGTTAGAAATGGCTTCTTCAGGCGCTGGAGTTTTAATGGCTAGGTCTGTAGAATTCGGCAGAAGGTATAATGTACCAATAATTGTAAAATCAACATTTACAAATAATGAAGGTACTGAAGTAAAAGAGCAAGTTATGGAAGAAGCATTAGTTAGCGGAGTTACTCATAATACTAAAGAAGTTAAATTTACTCTTTTTGAGGTACCAGATCAACCTGGAATTGCAGGAACAGTTTTTGGTTCATTATCCGAGATAGGCATCAATGTAGATATGATTGTCCAAAATGTGTCCAAAGACTCAATAACTGATATTTCATTTACCGCACCTACTGAACAAAAGGATGCTGTTGAAGATATGTTAAAAAATATTGCTACAGAACTTAAAGCCAAAGGTTATGATGTTGATGAAAATGTCGGAAGAGTTTCAATAATCGGTGCTGGGATGAAATCAGAATCAGGGGTCGCATCGAAAATGTTTAAAATACTAGGGGAAAACTCAATAAATATTTCAATGATTTCAACATCCCCCATTAGAGTTTCTTGTGTAATTGACAGTAAAGATATAAACGCTGCTTTGGAAGCTTTACATAAGGAATTTATAGAAAAAGAATGAAGATAGCAATTGTTGGTGCAACAGGCCTTGTTGGCACAAATATTATAAATTTATGTGAACAGTATTTCGATGTAGATGTTGAATACTCGCTCTTTGCTTCAAAATCCTCAGAAGGAAAAAAGATTAAAATTAATGACAAAGATATAACCGTTAAAGAACTTAATAAAGAAAATATTGGAGAATACAACATTTCACTATTTTCAGCTGGTGGTGAAAGGTCTAAAGATTACGCACCCAATTTCATAAATAATGGTTCGTTTGTAATAGACAACTCTTCTGTTTTTCGAATGAACGATGATATTCCTCTTGTTGTGTATGGAATTAATGAAAACATAATCACAAAAAAATCAAAGCTGATATCTAATCCAAACTGTACAACAATGGGATTAGTAATGGCTTTAAAGCCCCTGCATGATAAGTACACTTTATCTTCCATGACCCCTGTTGCTTATCAGGCAGTGTCTGGATCAGGATCTGAAGCTATAAAATCATTAGAAAAAGAAACTTTATTAGGTGATAAGTTAGATGCAAATTATCAACAGGCTTATTATTCAAATCCAATAGCTCGGAATGTTATTCCTCTTGCAGGAAGCTTAACTGATAACGGATACTCTGATGAAGAAATGAAATTTGTCCATGAATCAAGAAAAATACTATCGATTCCAGATTTAGTTGTTGAACCATCTAATGCAAGGGTTGGAGTAAGAACAGGTCATGGCACTTTTTGCTCTGCAGTGTTTGAAAATGAAGTTGACCTGGAGGAATGCACCGATTTACTAAATAATTTTGAAGGTGTAGAAGTCTGGAATGATTCATTACCAACACCAATAGATGTAGAAGGCAAAGACGAGGTCTTAGTTTCAAGACTTAGACAAGGTCTTTCATCAAAAAATATTTTAAACTTTTGGGTAGTCTCTGACAACCTTTTAAAAGGTGCTGCTTTAAATGCAGTGCAGATAGCTAAGTTTGTGGAAAAATTATGATTTCTACGAATGAAAAACTAGCAAAAAAACAAAGAAAAATATTAGGTCCTCTAGGAAGGTTGTTACTAAAAGTTTTTAGATGGGAAATTAAAGGAAAAATTCCTGACTTGGAAAAAATGATACTTATGGGTATTCCCCATACAGCTATGAGAGATGCTTGGTATGCGTTATTAGCAGTATGGGCATTAGATTTAAAAGTTAATTTTTTTGGAGCAGCTTGGGTATTCACTAGGCTTCCAAGTTTATTTACTATATCTAAAAATTTAGATAGGCAGGGAATTCCCTGGCCATTCTGGTGGTTACAAAAGTACTTGATGCTAAAGCTCGGTGGCATACCTGTTTATCGTGTTAACTCTAAAGGGCTAATTAGAGGAGCTGTTGAAGAATTTAAAACTATTAATAACTACATTTTAGTTATAGCTCCAGAAGGGGGAGTTGAACCTGTTAAGCAATTTAGAAGTGGCTTTTATTATTTAGCAAAAGGATTAAATATTCCTTACGTACCAATCCAAATTGATTTTAAAAATAGGTGTTTTGCAATTCAAGAGCCTAAATATATAACTGGAACGTTTGAACAAGAATCAGAAAAAATAGCAAGCTTATTTAGTGGAGTTGAAGGAGCAACTAGAACTTTTAAAATGTTATAAAGAAGGGAACAAATAGACTCAATATATAGTTACCAACTGGTATTTGCTTTAATCCCAATAGATTAATTCCAACACCTACAAGCAAAACTCCACCAATACCTGCAATTGAATCTGCTACAACTTGGTCTATAGAACCCCCAAGACCTAATGCGCACAATGTAAAAAATCCTTGATAGATTAGGATAGAAATTCCGGAGTATCCGGCTCCTTTTCCACCACTTGAAGTTAGAAAAAGCACAAGAAAACAATCGAGTGCTGTTTTAATTAAAAGTAACTCTATATTCCCTTCGACTACATCGAGAAAGGGGCCAACGATAGCAAGCGGCCCAGTAACTACTATTAAAGATGCAGTTAAATAGCTTTCAATAAACTTACTTTTTTCTGAACTATCTTTTTCAAATTTATTATGTAGATACTCTCCAAAACTTTTTATTCTCTCTTCTATTCTTAAGAAAGAACCTATAATTGCACCAATTAATACTGCTACTAATGTCAGTAAAAACTCGGGACTTTTTAGCGACTCCCTTATTCCAAGTGTTAGAACAAGAAGACCAAGTGGTAATAAATTGTTTTCGAAATTTTTAATTTCTTTTTTTACGAAAAACCTCGTTAAAATTCCAACACCAATTACAGCAAAGGAATTTATTAGTGTACCTATTCCTGGAATCATTATTTTTTAAAGTCAGTATGACTTCTACTTGGAGTGGGCCCTTCTTGCCCTTGGTACTTACTCCCATAAGTTTCTGATCCATATTCAGACTCTGAAGGCGAATTCAGATAATAAAAAGAAATTTGACCAATCTTCATCTCAGGGTAAATTTTTATCGGAAGATTTGCTACGTTTGAAAGTTCAAGTGTTAAGTATCCAGAAAATCCTGGATCAACAAAACCTGCAGTAGAGTGAATTAATAAACCAATTCTTCCAAGTGAACTTTTTCCTTCAAGTCTGGCAACAACTTTGTTTGAAAGAGAAACTTTTTCAAACGTAGTTCCAAGTACAAATTCACCAGGATGGAGTACAAATGGTTCCTCAATCGTTGCAGTTACTAGTGAAGTTAGATCATCTTGTTGAGCTTTTGGGTCAATATGTGAATATTTGTGGTTTTCAAAAACTCTAAAATCAGCTCCTACTCTTAGATCTACACTTGAAGGTTGGATATAATCCTCAATCAATGGAGATATTTCAATATCATTATTTTTAATTGAGTTTTTTATGTCTATATCTGATAACATTTTCCCCTTACTCTTTGAATATATTAATCGTTTTATAAAAAATTATCTGTTTATTAAAGATGCAATAGACCAGATAGTTATTAAAAGACCAACACCAGTTAAAAAAATAGTTCTTCTTAAATACATATTTTCTCTTTTATGATTCTTGTTAAAAAAAGCTGCGAGGTTTCCTGCAACCATAGCTGCTCCAACACCTAGCAAAAGAAGAATAATTGTTAAATCAAGTGCAAATGGATCATTCATAACTTATATTATGATAATGAATATGATCAAAGCTAGTGAAGTGATTGAAATATTTTATAAGTATGGCATTTCAAATTCAAAAGATGAAAGTAAATATAAGATTTCAGAACTAGATGGCATTACAAATACAAGCTATGTAGTAGATCTGGATAATGAAAAGTATGTTTTAAGAATACCTGGTGATAACCCAGATGTAATTAATAGAAAATCTGAAAAACAAAATACATTAAAGGCACAGGAATATGGATTGACTTTACCATATATAATTTTTGATGAAAATACAGGTGTTAAAATTTCCAAATATTTCGATATATACACATATAAATCTTCTGATTTTAAAAACGAAAATATGAGAAAGAAAGCCTTCAAAAAGCTGTTTGATTTACACAATTCAGATTTAGTTTTTGAAAATAATTTTTCACCACTCAATGTTTTTAGCGAAATTGCTGATATTTCTAACTCAATCGAGAGAGATGCAAAAGAAGTTGGTTTTGAGATTATTAAAAAAATTAAAGAAATTGGTATTAATAATGAACCTTGTCACCAAGATCTTTATTCAGGTAATTTTGTAGTACATGATGACCAAACATACCTAATTGACTGGGAATATTCATCGATGGGAGACAAGTATTTTGATTACGCAGACTTATTTTGGCAAAATGAGTTCGACTTAGATAAGAATATGCGCCAACAGGCACTCAATGAAATTAATATTCAAAAAAAAGATGAAATCGAAAAGTTTGAATATTTTGAAATACTATCAATGATTACTTGGGGATTATGGGCATTAAAACGTTCTCCAGAGGACAATGATGGTAAAAATGCTTTATCAAAAGCAATAAATCTCGGTACTGATAAAAAACTTTAAAAAGATTTTCAATTAATCATGAAAATCCGTTAGAATTTCGCAGTTAGGAAAAAAGGAAAAAAATTTAATTTATGGGATCTTTGATTAAAAAAAGACGTAAAAAAATGTCAAAACATAAATACCGTAAGCGTCGTAAATCAAATAGACACAAGAAGAAAAGCGTTTAGTTAAATTTCTCTCTCTTCATTTAAGAAATCTTCAATTTGTTGAACAAGATTATCTTCTGAAAAATTATCTTCGATACTAACATCAGCTTCTTCTAATTTAGAAACGTACTCTGCTAAATCTTGGGAGTTTTCCATAGCCTTGTTAATTTTTAGTTCAAACTGTTGTCCTTCACTTTGAATTCCAGAATCATCAATATCAATTTTTAAGATATCGGAAGTTTTATTTAACAGTGCACTCATTCCTTTAGGATAACCGCCACTGCTTAGGTAATGAGGAACAGCTGCCCAAAGTCCTGCAGTCTCGATACCATTATCTCTGAGTGTTTGCCCAACAACACTAGTGATACCTGTAGGTCCTGAATAATTTGGATTAAAGACATTGTATCTTGAATGAAATGTTGGATCTCCACTAACACCAAATATTGGTACAGGAAGCGTGTGTGCAACTTGTCCAAAAAAAGCACCTAAAGTTACCGCTTTTTTTACTCCAAGCTCAAGCAGCGTATCCGAAATATTTCTTGAGTAATCTTTCCACTTCATTGATGGCTCTTCGCCAAAAACTAATATCAAATCACTTTTCAACTTGTAGTCTTCAATTGAGTAAAAAGATGTTTGGGGCCAGTGAAAGTTTCTTTCTCCAAAGTCTTTAACTTCAACAATTGGCCTTCTCATTTGGTAGTTATAATATGAATCTGAGTTTAGTTCTGCAAACGGTTCAACATCATACGTACTGCTCAAGTTTTCAACACAACCGGTGGCAGTGTTGCCAGCATCACTCCAACCTTCGAATGCAAGTATTGCAACAGGTTCTGATAAAAGTGGCTTTCTATACCAAACTACATCTTCCATATTTGAAGAATAATGTTGTGGTAGATTTATTTAAGATTAATTTTTAGAGTTTTCTTGAAGAGTTTATTACTACCGAAATACTAGACAGCGCCATTGCTAGTGCTGCCAAATTCGGTGTAATTAGGCCAACAACTGCAATAGGTATCATTAGTGTGTTGTAAATAAAGGCGAGAAAAAGATTTTGATATATTCTATGTTTTGATTTTTTTGAAAGATTAAATACTTCACTAAGAGTTTCTAAACCTCCTTTGTGGATTAATATATCTCCAGAAACTTGTGCAATCTGGCTACTAGAAGAGGTAGTTACTCCAACATCAGCTTGTTTAATTGACGGTGAATCATTAACTCCATCACCAACAAAAATTACCCTCTCGTCTTTTTGGATATCTTTTATAAAATCAAGTTTTTCCTCAGGACTTTTATCAGAATAAAATTCTTTTATGTTTTGTTCTTCAGCAAATTTTTCTACATTAACTTTTTTATCACCAGAGAGAATTACGATATTCTTCTCTTCTTTAAGCTCTTTTAAAAAATTGTTAGACATGGATGATTCTTCCTCTAGGTATAAAAAATAATCCACATCATTTATTGAAACTTTAAGTGAAGAGTCATTTTTCTCTTTGTTTTTTTCAATTTTAATAAGTTGCTCTTTAACAATTCCTTCAATTCCAACGCCGGGTTTTTCTTTTATATTTGAAGCAGGAAGAAGTGTTAAATCCTCTAACTCTGCTTGATAAACAATACTTTTTGCAATTGGGTGTTGAGAATAGTTTTCAAGACTTGCAATCAACTGCAAAACAGTACTTCTTGGAATAGTTTCATTAGGCATCTGAATTTCCCTGATTTTAAAGATACCGGAGGAAAGAGTACCCGTTTTGTCGAAAACCATTGTATTTATGTCTCCAAACTTTTGAAGCATATCAAAATTCTTAAAAAGAAAGCCTTTTAGTTTGCTGACTGTTGAAGTTTTAAATAAAACTATTGGGGTTGCTAGTCCCAGTGCACACGGACATGCAATAACTAATACAGCTATTGCATTTTTTAAGGCGTCTATCAAGGCAACATCTTGAATTAGATACTTGAAGGCAAAAGTGCTAAAACTCGTAATTAAAACAACCGGTACAAAATACTGTGTAATTGTGTCGAGTGATTTTTGAATATCTGGCTTAGTTCCCTGAGCATTTCTGATTAAGTCTTCGATAATGTTATAAGTTGATTTTTGGTAAGATTCTTTTACTTCAATCTCTATATTTCCTTGTAAATTAATACTTCCTCCAACAACCTGATCTCCTTTTTCCTTTGTTAAAGGAATAGACTCTCCAGTAAGAAGGCTTTCATCAACAGTAGTTTCACCTTCAACAATCTCACCATCAACGGGAATAATTTCACCGACCATTACATTGAAACGATCTTTTTCTTTGACATCTTTTGTAGGCATTTCAATTCTGTCTTTATCTCTATTTACTATCAAAGTTTTTGGCATACGACTTTTTATAGACTCTGAAGTTTTTACAGACTCTCCTATTACCTTATCTTCTACTGCCTTACCAATAAGTAAAAAAGACACAATAAAAGCTCCGGTATCAAGAAACATTTTATTTTCACTCGATGCAGAACTCACTGAAGAAACCAGCTCAGCCGGTAATAAAGAAATTAACAAAGAGCTCAAACTTCCAAGTGAGATTAAAGTGTCCATATTGAAATCAAGATTTTTAATTTTTTTAAACGCAGATATATGGAAATTTCTTCCAAGAACTAAAATAACAAAAAAACCTATAAGGTAGGATATTAAATCTAGACCTGCTTCAAAAAAATACCTAAGAGAAACAGTCATTAATAATGAAGCTATTGGGGTAAAGATTTTAAATTTGATATTTTTTTCAGTGTTGTCTTCAGCAGCTTCTTTTGCTTTATAGCCAATCTTATTTACTGATTTAATAATTTCATCAAAATCAAAACTTTCATCATCTGCGATATCTACAATTGCAGATTTTAAAGGAAAGCTCACTGATGCGTCTAATACATGTTCGTTTTTTGTAAGTACACGCTCAACTCTTGCAGCACAAGCCGCACAAGTCATACCATCAATATCTAAATTGACAGATTTAAATTGATTCGACAACTGTATAGCCTTGTTCGTCAAGCATGTTAGAAACCAGAGACAAATCTAGATCTGAGAAAGATTTAACTTCTACTGATTTTTGATCAATATCAACATTGACAGCTTCAACATTTTCGAGACTATTTATAGTTGACTCAATTGTTTCTTTGCAGTGTCCACAGCTAATTTCAGGTACAGTAAATTTTGTTTCCATAGCTAAATAATAATATTGATGGATTTATAAAATAAGCCCCTATTAAAATAGGGGCTTATAGGAATCTCATGGGGGAGATTTCATTAAGGGCGGGGTTAAAACTTAAGCAGTTTCTTGAAGAATTCTGCCTCTAACTCTAGGGTATTTCACTGGAGCGTGATTGAAGCAATGATCTCTTTTGTTATATATACTTAGTTGAGTATTGCAAGATTCATCTTTACATACTCTGCCCTGGTCAAAACTTTTTGAAGGCCTAATACCGCCTTTTATTTGACTCGCTTTTAATCCGTCTGTCATTTTATTCCTTTATATACTTTGTGAATATATTCACAAGCTTAACACTTTTATTTTAGAAGACAACTTTATTTTGACAAGTTTTTTTGAGATAAAAAAGCTTCATCGTTCCATTTCCTACCTAAAAAGTTTTTAACCATACTCTCAGCAGGCATAGTACCACCGGGTTTAAGAATTGTATTTTTATATTCAATCCCTACAGAATTTGATAGGATTCCTTCATTTTCAAATCTACTAAATAAATCATCTCCAATTATTTCAGCCCACAAATAACCATAATAAGCCGCATCATAACCACCAAGCAAATGTCCAAAAGCTGCCAAATGATTAATGTCTTTGGGATAAGATATAGTGGTAACTTTTTGCGCAGCATGTTCAATTTCTAAGAGGCTGTCTTTATAATTTTCACCATGTAAATGTTGGTCTGCAAGACCAAATGAAACTTGCCTGAGTGTAAGTAAACCAACTCCAATATTTTTGGATTTATTTAGCTTTTTACATATTTTTTCAGACAATGCTTTATTAGATTCAATATGTTTAGAAATTCTTTTCATGCAATCTACTTTCCACACCCAATGTTCCATAATTTGACTTGGTGCTTCCACAAAGTCCCACTCACAGTTTGCACCAACAAACCTGGTGTATTTTGATTTTCCAATTCCGTTGTGTAGAACATGACCAAATTCATGAAATAGTGTCTCTACCTCATCAAAAGTCATTAATCCATCCCCAGTGTTAGGATTTGGGAAGTTTGCAACCATTGAGCATATAGGCAATTCCTGTCTACTAGATCCACCAGAAGATATGTCGAAAACAGCTGCGTGTGTAAATTTGCCTTCTCTTGGATATAGATCTAAATAAAAATATGCTAATTGTTGACCATCTTTTTCCCACAAAGACCATAGCTCAACATCTTTATGCCATGCGGTTTGATTTGATTCAGGTTTTATTTTTAAATTAAACACTTCTTCACAAACTTTAAACATTTCAGTTTTAACATCATGTATGTAAAAGTATTTTTTTAATTCACTATTTTCAATATTGCTTACTTTGCTTCTTTCTTTAGAAATAAAATAGCGGATATCCCAAGGTGCAATATCAGAAACCTCTATATTGTCTGTAACAAGTTCATTTTTTTCTACTTCAGCGGCTTTTTGTAATTTTGGAATTAAGCTTTCGTACATTGACGACACACTTTTAGGTGACTTTGCCATTCTATTCTGCAATCTATATTCAGCCCAAGTTTTAAATCCAAACAAGATAGCTTTTTCATTTCTAAGTACGACAGCTTCCTCAAGAATGGGACTGTTTTCTCTTACAGCTCGGTTGTTAAAAGCTTTCCATACAATTTCTCTAGTTGACCTAACACTACAATTTTCCATGACTGCATTGATGTCTGGATAAGCCATTGTTACAACAAACTTATTTTTATCTTTTCTTAAGTTATCAAGTTCATTTTGGCTTAATCCTTTTAGTTCATTTTCATGAAACGACACTTCAGTTTTATCTTTTGCAATATTTTCTGAAAAAGAAATACCAAGATCTATTAGCTTTTTCTCAATTTCTGTCAATCTATCTTTTTTTTCACTTGAAAGACCATGTCCTGCATCTTTGAAGTCAATTTCTAAATCCTTATAAAATGTTTTCGATTCCTCATCTAAATTATTTGTTTGTATTTTTTTAAACTTTTTGTATAGCTCTTGATCTTTAAATATTTCAAGTGCAAGATTTTGTATTTTTGAATCAGCTTCATTTCCAAAATCTCTTATCTTTTCATCTGGATGCACATCTCCCATAAATGCAATACGTCCAGAAAGATCATAAATTGTACTCTCTAGTTCATTAAATTTAGATAAATCAATATCTTCAGAAGATTTAATATTACTAACCAAAACTTTACATTCTTCAAATGTATTTTTTAAGTCTTCTTCTAATTTCCCTAAAGATATATCTGAATAGCTATACACTCAACTCCTTTAACTTTTTATATGATAGTATTTAGTTATGGAAATCAAACTTGAATTTTGTGTAGTTTGAAACTACACACCTCGTGCAGTTGGCACGATTGAAGATATCTTAGAAATTTACGGTAACAAAGTTACAAAAATTCAACTAATTCCAAGCGGTGGTGGAGTGTTTGAATTCCACTTAAATGAAAAATTATTATTTTCAAAAAAAGAACTTGGAAGACACTCAGAAGATGGAGAAATTCTTAAATTAATTGAAGAAGAAGTTGATTGAACATACCGTTTGATTTGACCGTATTTGAAGTAATTTTTATTTCTATATTACTTTTTATTGGTTCAGCTGTTCAAGGTGTTTTGGGTTTTGGGTTTGCTGTCATCGCATCACCGATAATTGTTCAAATTGAGCCAAGTCTTGTACCGCAGCTGCTTGCTTTACTTGGTTTACCGATTGCTGTAAGAGTTTTTTACAGAGAAAAAGAAGAAGTTGATCTATCTAAAGTAAGGCCACTTATTTTAGGTCGGTTAATAGGTGGACCACTTGGACTCTTATTATTATTAAACTTATCTGAGAAATATTTATCAATCTCTGTAGGATTCATTGTTTTCATAGCTGGTGCAGGATCTTTTTTTGGTTGGGAAATAAAAAGAAATGCTTCAAATTCTTTCTTTGCAGGTACTTTTTCAGGCATTTTTGGAATGATTGCAGCCATTGGTGGCCCACCCGTAGCGTTGCTTTATAGAAATACTAAATCTGAGGAATTTAGACCATCACTCAACAGTGTATTTAGTATAGGTATTTTGATTACCTTGTCTTTATTGATCCTAAGTGGCAATCTTTTTGTTGATCACCTTTTTTTATTTACCTTGTTTCTTCCAATTGTTTTAATAGGAATTAGAGTTTCTAGTTCTCTTTTCTCCAAAGTCTCCGATAGTTTTATTGCTCAGTCTGTAACATACTTTTCAATTATTTCAGGACTTTATGTTATTTTGAGAAATATAAATTAGTTTATTTCAACTAGGGGGATTATTAACATGATAAGCATATGTTTATGAATGCCACTATCGCCGGTTTACTTTATTTCTTAAGTTTTCCACCATATGATTTTTGGTACTTAATTTTTCCAGCATTATATCTTTTTTATTACTCATTGATATCTAAGGAAAAACCTTTTTTATCAGGATTTATTTTTGGGTGTCTTGCTTACGGTGTGATTTTATTAGGAATTCAATCAATAGGACTTGAAGCATGGATTCCATTGACAGTTTTAATGGGATTAATTTATGGAATATTCGCAAAACTATTTTCTTATCTCAATACAAAATCCGAAAATAATTTTTTTGTATTATTGGCAGCTTTAGCGATCTTTGATCTACTAAGATCATATTTTCCTTTTGGTGGATTTCCCTGGGGTTTTTCATCAACAGTGTTATTAAGTGGACCTATAGACAGCCTCCTATTTTTTGAAGTTCCTCTGTATTTCAAAAATTTTGGTCCAACAGGTTCTTCTCTCTTATTACAATCCCTTCCTTTAATAATTGCACTGGGTGTCTTTTCAAAAAACAAACAAAAAATCTATTTAAAAAACTACATCATATTTTCATTGATAATTTTTACAATAATAATTTTAAATTTTGTGGTTGGTGACTACCAGAATGCTCAAACAGAAACATCAGAATTAGATATTGTAATCGTTCAAGGTAACAGCCCCTGTCCTGGTGCAAAAAACAGATGTAACAATGAAAGACAAAAAATCTACGATAGCCATTTATTGCAAACCCAATCTCTAAATGGAGGTTTTGATTTAGTTGTTTGGCCTGAAAGTTCAACAGGATTTAACAATGATCCTGGAATACATACTAGGGTTCAAAATGATATTTCTATTGAGGCACTTAGATTAGATTCGTATTTTCTAATAGGTGGAGATAGGCCGGTACAAAAAAAATATTTTGAAAATTACGGTATCTTCATTAACAAGAACGGAGAGGTTGTAGACCAATATTTAAAACAGCATCCAGTTCCATTTGGAGAGTATATTCCATTTAGAAAATATTTAGATTGGATTCCTTCATTATCACTAGTTCCCCGTGACATGATTAAGGGTGATGGTCAAAAAATATTTATGGTTAATGATACAAAAATTTCAGCTGTTATTTCGTTTGAAGGATCGTTCCAAAGATATATTAGAAATAGTGTCTTAGAAGGTGCAGAGTTAATTGTAATCCTTACCAACCAAGCAAGTTATGGCGAAAGCGGTATGTCAGACCAATTTATTTTAATGTCTATGGCAAATGCAATTTCAAACGAGAGACCAGTTGTGCATGCAGCAATAACTGGTAAATCAGCATTTATAGATCATAATGGAAAAGTTATTTCCAAAACTCAATTATTTGAAACAGGAACATTGAGTGAAACACTTGAAACAAGACAGAATGAAACTCCTTACAGTAAATATGGAAATTATTTGAATTATATTTTTATAATATCTGGAGCTATTGTTTTTTCCAAAAAATTTATTCGTCCAGTTGGTTAAATGGCAAGTTTTTCATTGCCACAGCCTCTATTACACCACTCTGGAAAACACGCAATCCAAATTTTGGAAGAATTGCAAATAAATGATCAAAAATATCTGATTGTATTTTTTCGTAGGCAACCCATTCGGTCGTGTTTGTAAATGTATAAATTTCTATAGGTACTCCTTCAGGCGAAGAGGGTAGCTGACGAACTAAAAAAGTCATGCTGTCAGTATTTAAACTTTGACTCTGTTTTAAATAGTTCTCAACATATGCTCTAAATGTTCCAATATTTGTTAATCTTCTTGTTTCTAATTGATTAGATGACTCACTATTTAATTTATTAAACTCCTCTAATTCTTTGTTTTTTTCTGCAATGTAGCCACTGATTGGTGAAAGAGTTTGAAGTTCAGCTGTTTCTTCTGAAGTTAAGAACTTGATACTAGAAATATCAATTAATAAAGATCTTTTTATTCTCCTACCTCCATATTCAGACATTGCTCTCCAGTTTTTAACAGAGGTATTAACAATTTTTGATGTAGGAATTGTTGTAATTGTCTTATCCCAGTTCTGTACTTTTACAGTATGTAGGGCTATATCCACAACATCTCCATCTGCACCAAACTCAGGAACTTCCACCCAGTCACCAATTTTAATTATGTCGTTTTGACCAATTTGAACTGATGCTACAAAAGAAAGTATTGTATCCTGAAAAACTAATAATAGTACAGCAGTCAAAGCTCCAAGACCACTTATGTAATAAGCAACTGATTGCCCAGTTATAATTGCAAAGATAATTATTGCAATGAATGATGCAATAATTATCTTTATTATTTGAATATATCCCTTGATAGGTTTATTTTTTAATACATCTATATTTTCAGAAACTTTATTAAACACAGTAAGCATTTCAAGAATGGTAAGACCGACGAACAAAGTCAGTAATGAATCAAGAAGTCTAGAAATTATTGGATTTGAAAATATTTCAAGATTAAATCTAGGAGATGAGGTCAAAAAGGTAAAAACTATAATTACTAGAACATATGAAAGTCGATTCAGAAATTTTTTTTCCAGAAACAAATCATCAATAAACGTCGATGTTCTATTTGCTATTCTTTTCAATATTGGAAAGAGGATGCTTCTCAATACAAAATAAGTAATAATTAAAATTCCAAAAATTATTGCAATAGACGATAGTTCATAGCTTGATAAATTATTCATAATTAAATTTTACCTTAAAATCCTTTTTGTTGACTTATCCAAGGTTCAGGTGAATTATTTACGAATTCTTCAACACTTGGACCATTTAATTTTTGTAAACTTCTTTGACCGACGATATATGAAATTACTAAAAGAATCAAGGTGCTTTGATTAGATGTTGCAAGTTTGATTACAACCAGTATTTCAGGATTGTTAAAGAAGTAAATTTGTAACCCAGCCTTTAGAGACAAATAAATGGTCCAGATAATAGCAACTTTTGTATAAGCAGGCCGTACTCTTGGGTGAAGATACCACCCTTTAGGCCAATTCCTAAATGCTTTTGAACTGTAAATGGTAAATGGCTTTCTCACTAATATCGAAATTAATCCAAAAATTGCAATTGTTGCATCTCTTATAATTCCAGGAATGAAAAACCCAGAAGCACTTCCTTGTAGTCTTGCTACAAGTAATGCAATAGCAGATCCAACAAATCCGTAAAATACATACTTTAAATCTTGCTTTCTTAGTCTTCTGTAAATTAGAAAAACAATTAGTAATCCACCTGTACTAAAGATCGCTGTATTTAAATCAACGAAGTTAGCCAACACAACAAAAAACACAGGAGCAATTACAGCATCAATTACACCTTCATTATTTGGAAGTAAATCTTTAACTTCTTCTCTTATTTCAAGAAATTTTGATTTAAATTTATCCAATTTATTGAAACTTATCTTTAAACGTTTTTTCGTCTACGTTTTTATTAACTTGATTTTCTAAATCTGTAAATTCTAATTTAAATTCTTTTTCAAGCTCTTTTTTTAGTTCTTCAGCAGATAAATTGTTAAAAATTTTTTCTTGAATTTTTCTATATGCAGCATCTCTGTCAATTCCGTTATTCACAAGATATGAAAGATATTTTTGACTTACAGATTTATTTTTTGCATCTTCAAGGTTTATATTTATTTGTTCATAATTTATAACAAGATTTTTAAGTATTGAATTCAACTCGATACTCATAAAACTAATAAGGTGAAAAGCATCAGGAAGCATAATTCTTTCTACAGAGGAATTAGAAATATCTCTTTCGTTCCATAAAACCATATTCTCTAAGCTAGTGCTTACATAAGATCTCATTATTCTTGCTAAACCGGTTATTCTTTCGCTACCAATAGGGTTCTTTTTGTGTGGCATTGCCGAAGAACCTTTTTGCCCATCTTTAAATGACTCGAACATTTCAGATATTTCAGAACGCTGATAGACACGTATGTTTGTAGCAATCCTCTCATAAGTAGATGCGAGTATACCAAGCGAGCTAACAACCTCTGCATACCGGTCTCTACTCACAATCTGATTTGCAAACTGTTCAGACTTTAAACTCAATTTCTCGAGTGTAAGCTTCTCCATTTCAGAAGTAACTACTGAGTGGTTTCCAACTGGGCCACTTAATTTCCCAAAAGAAATATTATTTTTAGAATTTTCAAGTCGATTCAATCCTCTATCAACTTCTTGATGCCAGTTGCCAAAAATATTTCCTAAAAAAGTTTCTTCCGCATAAACACCGTGAGTTCTTCCAATAATCAAAGTATCTTTTTCTTGTACAGCTTTGTCCTGTAAAGTTGAAAGCAAATCGCTAATTAAACCCTTAACATGATCTAATGATTGTATAATTAATACACTATTTGCCGTATCTACTATATCTGAGCTTGTTAATCCGTAATGTATCCAATTAGAACCTTCACCCACTTTTTTTTGTAATATATCAACAAATGAAGCTAAGTCATGGTTTGTAATCTCTTCTTGTTTATATACTTCATCTTTTTTAACTACTGATTGATTTATTTTTTTAGCGATACCTTTTTCAGCTACACCTAACTCTTCTAGTGTCTCAACATATTTTTCTTGAACCAATTTCCATGTATCGAATTTGTTTTGATCGTCCCAAATAGAATTAATTTCTGGATTTAAATATCTCTCTATCATTTTAAATTATTATATTTTCTGTTCTCTCTGGCCCAACAGAGATGAACGTAATTGGTACTTCAATAAACTCTTCAATAGCTTTGATGTAAGTTTGAGCATTTTTTGGTAAGTCCTCAAAATTCTTTATAGAGGTAATATCTTCTGTCCAGCCATCAAAAGTTTTATAAACAGGCTCAGCTTTATAATGAACACTTTCTTTATATGGATAATCTGTGAGAAGCTCATTTTCATATTTGTATCCAATACATAAATTTATTTTTTCGAGTCCTGAGAGAACATCAAGTTTAGTTATAAATAGCTCAGTTAATGAGTTAACTCTAACTGAATACTTTAACGAAATTAAATCAAGCCAACCACATCTTCTTCTACGTCCTGTAACAACCCCAAATTCAGCACCCTTTTCAATGAGATAGTCACCTACTTCATTTTTCTGTTCGGTTATAAAAGGACCACTTCCAACTCGAGATATATAGGCTTTTGTAACTCCAATAACACGATCAATATTTTTCGGACCAACTCCAGATCCAATAGCAGCATTACCTGCAGATGTATTTGAGCTAGTCACAAATGGATAAGTGCCATGATCTATATCCAGTAGTGTTCCCTGGGCGCCTTCAAATAAAATAGTCTTATTATTTTTGATAGCTTTTTCAATTAAAAGTGAAGTGTCTTTTACATGGCGAGCGACAATATCTATATAAGAATTAAATTCTTTAATTATTTCATCAGCTATCAAAGGAGGTTGTTCGTAGATTTTTGTAAGTGTAAGATTAGTTTCTTCAACATTAGATTTTACTTTTTTTTCAAATACTTCCTGGTTTAACAAGTCTTGCACCCTGATACCACGCCTTTGTATTTTGTCAGCATAACATGGACCAATTCCTTTTTTTGTAGTCCCTATTTTGTTTTCTCCTAAACTTTCTTCGATTAATTCATCAAGCAATTTATGATAAGGCATTACTAGGTGGGCGTTTGGTGAAATAGCTAACTTATCAGTGTCAATATCTTTATTATTTAGCATTTCAAGTTCTTGTTTTAAAAAGCCGAGGTCTACTACACATCCTGAACCAATTACCGGAACACATTCAGGATATAGAACTCCAGAGGGTGTTAAAGACAGAGCAATTCTCTCTTCCCCAACAACAATTGTGTGACCGGCATTGTTTCCGCCTTGAAATCTGACAACAAAATCAGCTGTAGAAGCAAAAAAATCTGTGACTTTACCCTTACCTTCATCTCCCCACTGGGCGCCGAGAACTACGGTAGTGGACAATTTTTTCTCCTTAGATACAACATAAAATAATAATGCAGTTTTCTTCTAAACAGTAGAGGTTTCTTAGCGAATTTATATTAAATTGCAAACAGTTTGTTTATTTACATAATTTTTCGTTGGTACATAAATAAAACTATATTAAATTAATAACATACGGCTTCTTAGGAAGCTGTCTACTTTTAATTAAAAGGAGATAAACATTGAATAAAAAAGCAATTGTTTTTCTTTTAGTATTTGCAATGGTAATTGTCGCTTGTGGAGACACAACCGAAGAAGCTGCTGTTGAAGCTACTGAAGAAGAACATGACCACGAAGGGGAATCAACTCTAGAACAGGTTCTAGAAAGAGGATTCCTTAAGTGCGGTGTTAGCACCGGTGCAACTGGATTCACTGAAGTAGGGGACGACGGTTCTTATTCAGGATTTGACGTTGACTACTGTTATGCAGTTGCTGCTGCTGTTTTCGGCGATTACAGTAAAGTTGAATTTAAGCAACTTACTGCTGCTGAAAGGTTCACAGCACTTAGCGCTGGTGAAATCGACGTGTTAATAAGAAACACAACATGGACTCAAAGCCGAGACACTGAGCTTGGTAATGATTTTGGACCAACAACTTACTTTGACGGTCAACAATTAATGGGTAGAGTTTCTGATGGACTTTCTTCATCTTCAACTCTTGCTGATATTGATGGACTAAGAGTATGTACAAATGCTGGTACAACCACTGAAAAGAATATTACAGAAGGTGCTGGACTTGTAGGAGCTACTATTGAGCTCGTAACAGTTGAAGCATTCTCAGAAGCAATTGACAAGTTCATTGCTGGTGAGTGTGATATTGTAACAACAGACGGTTCAGGATTAGTTGGTAGAAGAGCAGTTAATGATGCTCTTAATGACTGGGCAATTTTCCCACAATCACCAATTTCTAAAGAACCATTAGGTCCAACATATAGATCAAATGATAGCCAATGGGCTGACATCATTAACTGGGTTGTTTATGCAACAATCATTGCTGATGAGTATGGAGTTACAAGAGCTAACATCGACTCATTTGACTATGATGCTGCACCAGAAATGGGTAGATTATTTGGTAAGAATGACGGAGAGCTTCAAACAAAGATGGGTCTTAAAGCTGATGCGTATTACAACGTTGTAAAACAAATCGGTAACTACGACGAAATCTTCTCACGAAACCTAAATCCATTAGGTCTCTACAGAGAAGGTGGAGCTAACGCTCGCTGGACAGAAGGCGGATTAGTTTACGCACCACCAGCAAGGTAATTTTTACCTATTTATAATTAGTAAAAGGGGCTTTTAGCCCCTTTTACTTTGAATATGAAAACTTAATCTGATAGGATTTATTTATGAAAAATGGACTAAAGGCTCTATCCTTTTTTAGGAACGTTGTTTTTCTTAAATGGGCATCACAAATCATCTTTCTAGTCGGTCTTTTATATATAATCTGGAGCTATATCCAGAATGCAGTTGTAAATCTTGAACAAACAAATATTGCTTTTTCATGGGGATGGCTAGGAGAAACACCCGGTGTTTCAATAGCAGAAGGTATGTATACTTTACCTAATTCTGGTCGCCAGATGATTCAAGTTGGAATGTTAAATATGCTTAGGGTAACAGTTACAGGTATTTTTGCTGCAACATTTTTAGGTACTTTTCTTGGAATTGCTCGACTTTCAAAAAACTATATAGTCGAAAAAACTTCCACCGGCCTCCTAGAGGTTGTTCGTAATGTTCCCTTGCTTGTACAAATTTTCTTTTTCCAAGCTTTTGTCTTAACTTTTCCTAGACTTGAGGTTTTTGATGTAGGGACGTATAACCTTCATGTAAGTGCAAAAGGAATTGCTTTCCCATGGTTAAACAGGCAGCCTACAGCATATTTATTTTGGGTTTATTTACTAGCTATTTTTATTTTGGCTAACAGAATCTATAAATGGAGAGTACAGATTCTTGAAAGAGAAGGTAGAGAGACTAGGCCTTTTTTATGGTCAATTGGAATCTTTTTTGGATTACTGGTTGCTGGCTGGTACGGGGGATATCGAATTATGGGTATCATTGGGTTTTTAGCCGGCTATATTTCAACTGGGGTTGATCTTTTACCTGCTATTTTTTATCAGATACTTTTTTCTTCGGTTGCAATATTTATTGGTTTCAGATCTACAAAGAAATTTATTGATAGCAAAAAATCAGAAGAAGCACAGGGAATTTATAGCGATGACGATTATTTTAAAATTATCTTAAATGTACTAGTTGTATTACTAGTTGTTGTCTTGATGTTTTCATCTGTAGGGTTAGGACTTTCTAACTTTTTAGTTGGCGATGAAATTGTTTTCAAAGCAGATTGGGGGGTTCCTCAATTTTTTGACGGTGTGAATAATAAACTTTACTGGAACCCTGAAGCAAAAATTGTATTAGACGCTCAATTAGATGGTATGAAAAAAGCGGAAATTATAGATTGGATTGCTGTCCCCGGAACAGAAGTGACAAAGGGTGACGTGATAGCAATAGCTACTGCAAAAGATTTGAAAGGTGATTTAAATCAAGAGATTTCGATTAATGCAAAATACACAGGTGTAATTGAAGAGGTTTTTGTCTCTAACGGAGATACTATAAAAATTAATGAAAAAACATACGACATTCGAGTAACAGACAGCAAGCCATTAGAGTTATCAAGACCAAAAGTCGAACAAATTGGAACTACTAAGTTTAAAAGATATGCTGAAGGATTTGGCAAGAGTCTGTCTGTGGGATATTTTGCTATTTGGCTTGGAGTCGTTCTTTATACTGCAATATTTATTTCCGAAGTAGTTAGAGCTGGAATAATGGCAGTTTCAAAAGGACAGTCTGAAGCAGGTCTTTCACTTGGGCTTGGACGCGGAGCACTACTGAGATTAGTAGTGTTACCACAGGCAATCAGAGTAATGCTTCCACCAATGGGCAATCAGTATCTAAATCTTGCCAAGAACACATCTTTAGGTATAGCAGTAGCATATCCAGAAATTGTTGCAGTAGGCCAAACTTTATATAACCAAGAGGGACAGACACTACCAGTGTTTTTAATCTGGATGGCGTTCTACAGTACAGTCAGCTTAACCATTTCAACAATAATCAATTATTACAATAGAAAAATGAAGATAGTGGAGAGGTAATGGTTGATTTAATTAAAAAGAGCGCAAAGTCATTACAAGAGAGCTTATTCTCATCAGTTGGATCTTCAGTTTTAACTATTGCTACAACCTATCTTGTTATTAACTTTTTCAGAGGAATGCTTGGTTTTGCATTAACGTCAGATAAAGACTGGCTTGCCGTGTTAAACAATATGCAGCTCTATATGGTTCAAGCTTATCCCGAGGAAGACTTCATTAGAGTTTGGTTATCAGTAGGACTTACTTTTGTTCTTGCGGGCCTTTCAATTGGTATTTGGAGAAGCGAGGCAAGGGTAAAAAGTTCACAGGTATTTAATTCATTTTTCAAAGGAGGACTAGGTGTGTTGTTCTTTACGATTATTGCTCCAACAAATGCCAGCTTTATGGGAAATGATGGATCGGTTATAACAGAAGAGGTCCTCTCTATGGATTCAAGGTTAGGCATATTAATTCCAGTTGTTATTTTCTGTGCAATATTTTTTAGTATTCGATTTACAAATGTGAGTTTTACTGTGAATAGCTCCGACATGGTTTTTTTCTATTTATTCATTCCGGTAGCACTTCTTTGGTTTGTAAAGCTTCCCACTATTCAACTAAATCAAAATAATGAAAGAATTATTCCTGATCCTGTGATGCCTATAGCTAGTAGTACAAAAATTCCGTGGACAGTTATTTTTGTCTCATTTTTAGTTAGCTACTTTATCGGAATGTACCTAAAAAATATAAAAAGTATTAAGTCAATCATGTCTTTATCGTGGTTTTTATTGCCTCTTTTGATTTTTTCTTGGATATTCAAAAAGCCACAAATTGATATGTCAGTCGTACTTGGTAGTGATCTTCCTATATTTGGGGTTTTCTTACTTTGGGGTTTTCTAGTAATTACTTTTGTAAATAATGCTCTATTTAAAAAATATTATTCCACCTACTTAGGTGTAACTTTTCTACTGACACTTGCTGGAGTGTTCTCCGGTTTGCCAATGTTGGCCAAAACTTGCTTACTTTTAATAACTTTATTTTCTGTTGTAGTACCAGCGGTGTCGACCTCTTCTCAAGGCAAAAGAAGTCTTTTGATCGTTTGGGCAGTTGCGTTAGTTACTCTTACCTTTTTACTTAGAGGGGGAGCATCAGACACTGGTATAGTTGTTCCGGGTTCAAGTATTTTTGGAGGCTTTTCTTTAACTTGGTTATTGGCCATATTTGGAACATATGTATCATTTCCGCTCGGAGTTTTATTAGCACTTGGAAGAAACTCAAAATTACCAATAATTAGAATTGTATGTACTGGGATTATTGAACTTACTAGGTCAGTGCCATATATAACTTGGCTATTTTTTGCAAGTGTTACATTAGCAGTATTTTTACCCGCAGGAGTTGAATTTAATCTCATAGTTAGAGTATTAATGGTTACTGCATTCTTCAGTGGAGCATATTTTGCTGAAAATATTAGAGGAGGTCTACAGTCAATTCCAAAAGGTCAATATGAAGCAGCTGATGCAATAGGAATGAGTCCTTTCCAGAAAATTTCTTTAATTATTATGCCGCAGGCATTGAGAGCAGTAATACCTACATTAGTAAGTAGTGCTATCACAGCTTTTAAAGACTCTAGCCTTGTAACAATTATTGGATTATTTGACTTTCTCACAATTGGAAAAACTGTTATCGGAAATCAATCTATACCTGTAAACTTTGTAGGTCATGACAGAGAGAATTTAATTTTTGTTGCAATTGTGTATTGGATATTTACATTTACACTTTCAAGACGAAGCATGAAAGTTGAAAAGAAGTTAGGATTAGGAGAGAGGTAATCACTTATGAGCATAATTCAAACAAAAGATGTTAAAAAATGGTTTGGAGACTTTCAGGCCCTTAAGGGCATCACCATGGATGTAGCAGAGGGAGAAGTTCTTGTTGTTTGTGGACCATCTGGTTCTGGTAAATCTACATTTATTAGATGTATTAACAGGCTTGAGCAACACCAAGAAGGTCAGATAATTGTTGATGGAATTGAGCTTACAAATGACTTGAAGAATATCGAAGCAATTAGATCAGAAGTTGGAATGGTTTTCCAGAGCTTTAATCTTTTTCCACATTTAACTGTCATGCAAAATATTACTCTTGCACAAATATGGGTTAGAAAAAAGAATAGAGCCGAGTCTGAAGAAAAAGCAATGGAACTTCTTGAAAGAGTTGGAATACCTGAACAAGCACAAAAATTCCCGGGACAGTTATCTGGTGGCCAGCAACAAAGAGTTGCAATTGCAAGAGCTCTTGCAATGGAGCCAAAAATTATGCTTTTTGATGAACCTACATCAGCACTAGACCCCGAAATGATTAAAGAAGTACTTGATGTTATGAAAGAGCTTGCTAAATCAGGTATGACAATGATTGTTGTTACTCATGAAATGGGATTTGCTAAAGAAGTAGCAGATAGAGTTATGTTATTTGACGATGGTATGCTGGTTGAAGAAAATACTCCTGATGAGTTCTTCAATAATCCTAAGAGTGACAGAACTAAATTATTCTTAAGTCAAATACTTTAAAGCTGATCCCAAAGATTTTTTTCAGCTAAATCAATAATTGATGCACCCATTGCGTAAGCACCGTCGTATATAGCTTTGTGACCACCTTCAGTTAATGTAGCCGCTGCATATTCAGGCTGGTGATTTACAGCCTCTTTTTCGCCAATACCAAGCATTGGATGTATTGATGGAAAGATTTGAGAAACGTTTCCCATATCTGTTGATCCTAAACCAGGCCTGGTAGCATCTTGTTGTAAAATCATTTCTCTTCCTACGCTTTTAGCATTTTTCATAAAAAGTTTGTACAGAGTTTCATTGTTATTAATCTCTTGATATCTGTAATCAGGAGATGTAATTTTTATTTCACACTTTGTTGATAATGCAGCAGCATTAGCAAAGTTATAAAAGTCCTGTTCTAATTGGTTTAGACCTTCTTCATTTAATGATCTTAAGTACCACTCTGATTTCGTATATGAAGGAATTATATTTGGTTTAAAACCTCCATCATTAATTACACCGTGCATTCTGTTGCTTTGCACCATTTGCTGTCTATAAGTTGATGCATTGACAAAAAGTTGTATTTGTGCATCCAAAGCATTTATTCCCTGGTCAGGTGCTCCAGCAGCGTGTGCATCTTTACCAAAGTATTCCACAGTGTATTGCTCAATAGTTGTAAATGTAGGATTCACGACATCTTCATATCCTGGATGAATCATCATGGAGCACGAAGCGTCTTCAAAAGCCCCTTCATTGATAAGAATAATTTTTCCACCACCACCTTCCTCTGCTGGAGTTCCTAGGAGTTTTACTCTAATACCTAACTTTGAAGCTATATCTTTTAACCCTAATCCAGCACCTATGGAGGCAGTTGCAATAATGTTATGACCACAAGCATGGCCAATTTCAGGCAAGGCATCATATTCAACACAAATTACCGAAAGAGGACCCTCTTTCCCGAAGGTAACATCAAAAGCTGTTTCAAGACCATGAGAAGGGAAATTTACAGGTATCGAGTTTTTTTGAATATAATCAACAAGATATTTTGATGTTTTAAATTCTTGAAATCCTAATTCTGGATTTTCGTACATCCAATCACTGACATCACATAAGCTTTCAAACAAATCATCAAGACAACTTTGAAATTCATTTTTATAGCTCATGAATTGATTTTACTAAAATAATCACTTTGGTACACACTGGAATTGTTCCAAATTATCCAATCAAGGCCCTTATCTTCTGCAGCTTTAATGTTTAACCTTACATCTTCTGATGAGTGCCAAAACCCCTGAAGAAAAGGTCTTAAACTTTTTTCTTGTACTCCTCTAGAAAGACCATCATTTAATGCTGCTGTTACAACTTCGTATGGGTAATTATTTGGATAACTATAGCCAAAAGATCCTTTAGAGTAATGGGAGGGGTAGACCATAGGAGATATAAAATCTACACTTTTAATAATTGTTTCTAAGTATTGCCCTATACCGTTATCATTTTTTGAATTAAGGACATATCCAAATATATCTGCAGATGCTAAACATCCATTGTCATGCAATAGTTCTGTAGCGTTTTGAAGAAATGAGTTAATGTTTTTTGTTCTGTTTTCAAAATTACTTTCCTCATCATAAACTAAGCCACGATAACTTGTATCAGGGTATCTTATGTAATCAAATTGGACTTCATCAAAACCTAGCAAACATGCTTCAAGAGCAATGTTTAGAATGTATTCTCTGCTAATACTATCACTTGGATCAAGAAAGTATTGACCATCTTGGTAGTAAGGCTTGCTTGTTGAAATGTCAATGATTGCTGATTCAGGATAAATTCTTGCAAAGACAGGATCTTGAAAAGCAACGACTCGCCCAATTAAATAAATATTAAATTCCTCTTTAAAAGACTTTAAAGTTTGAGTATCGTATTTAATTCTTTCATTTTTTAATTTTTCAACTTCTGGAATTTCACTGTCATAAAGTAAATGACCATTATCTGTTTTAACATCTAGGACTATTGTATTCACAACAGTGTTTGATAATATATCTTTAATTGGGCCTATTTTTTCTTCTTTTAAAAAATGGTAACCACTCAGATATATTCCTTTAACACCGCTATTAGATTTGCTAAATTCTTCCCACCTATTTATCGCAATATATTCATTAATTTCTTTTAAATTTTCGTTTTGAATCTCTTCAAAATTATTAAATAAGTTATTGTTACTATTTATCAATGCCTGTAATTTTTTATTAATTACTTGTTTTTGATCCTCTGAAAAAGATATTTTATCTTTCTTTTCAATTTTTGTGTCTTCGATTAACTTTTCACTAATTTCAACTACTAAATCAAAGTAACTTATTCCATCACCATTTACATTATTGATGCTTAAAGGCACAACTAAAAATGCAATAAGTAAAATTAAAAAAAATACCCTGTTCATATTCATATTTTAGATTAGTAATACTAATCATTCATAGCTAGTTTTATAATATCTATATGAACAACCAAAAGTATTTGAGAGCAGAAAAGTTTTTTGAGATACCAGTAATGATTTCTGTTCTTATGCTCATACCAGTATTAATTATCGAATACACACAACAAATGCTTAGCTCTGTTGCTTTATATTTAAATTGGGGTATTTGGATAGTTTTTTTACTTGAATATATGATTTTATTTTACTTTGCAGATGATAAATTAAATTTTATTAAAAGCCATAAGATCGAATTAGTAATTGTTATATTCTCGTTTCCAATAGTTCCTGAAGGCTTGCAGTCTTCTGGATTTTTGAGGTTTGCAAGGCTACCAAGATTATTGAATGCATTGAGATTCTTCAGACTTGCTGCTTTACTTGGAAGATTTGGTGCAACTGTAAAGTCTATTTTTAATTCAAAGGGACTTAGGTTTATTGTGTATGCCACTATTGGCATTGTGTTGTTCTTTGGTTTTCTTTTTTATATTTCTGAACCGGACGTCACGTCTTACAGTGATGGTTTATGGTGGGCACTTGTGACAATTACCACAGTAGGATACGGTGATATTACTCCTCTCACAAATCTTGGACGAATAATCGCTAGCTCTTTGATGGTTATGGGCATTGGTTTTATTGCAACAATTACAGCTGCTGTTTCTTCTTATTTTATTTCTAGCTTTAGCGACAAAGAGGTTACTATAAATGAACTAGGCGAAAAGTTAGATAAACTAGAAGAAGAAATTAAAAATTTAAAAAAAGAAATAAATGGAAAATAGCGAATTACAACAGCTCTCTGATGACTTTTTTCAAAATTCCTTAGCTTCATCACCTACCTCTGCAATTATGAGAGGATACAAAGAGTATTTTGATCAAATTGAAGATCTTACTGAGGAAACTTTTGATAAAGAACAACAATTAGTAAATGAATTCATTTCTAGATTAGACAATATAGATTTAAGCACCCTATCTCCTAGAGAAAAAATAACACATGGAATGCTTGAATTTGCTTTGAGTTCTAATAAGGATGCACTTCTCGATAGGAGCTGGGAATTTGGTGCAGGGGTATCTGGATATACGGGCTATTTAATTGACTATAACCAACGACTATTTATTCCCGATGTTGAGACAGCTGATATGTTATTGAAAAGATTAGAACTATACGAAAGACTGTATACTCAGATTGCTAAAGTTCAAAAAGAGGGGCTTCTAAATAGTAGAGTTGCTACAAAAAGAAACCTTTTGCGAACCATTGATCAATTAGAGAACTATCTCAACACCTCTTTAGAAAATGACACGTTATTATTAGTTAACTTTTCGACCGATATAGGAGAATTAGAAATATCTAACTGGAAAGAAAAAGCAAAGAAAATTATTGAAACAAATGTAAGGCCTGCAGTTTTATCCTATTTAGATCAGCTAAGAGAAGAGCACCTTCCCAAAGGTCGCACAGATGAAAAGTCAGGAATCGTATGGATTGAAGGTGGCGAGGAGGCGTATCTCAGAGCTTTAAGAAGATATACAGGCCATAAAGATACAACTGTTAAAGAAGTTCATAGTATAGGAATTTCTGAGATAGAAAGGCTAAAGACTGAGTTTTTTGAGATTGGAAAAAATGTGTTTTCTAATACAAATTCACCTGAAGAAGTAATCTATAAAATGCAGACAGAACCAGCAATGCGGTATGAAAGCAAAGAACAGATGCTTCAGATTGCTGAAGACACCATTGAAAGATCTTACAAGCCTCTTGAAAAGTGGTTTACAGTATTTCCAAAATCTCCATGTAAAGTTTTGCCTGCACCTCCTGAATCTGAACAACATGCTCCTCCGGCTTATTACGTAGCACCATTACCTGATGGTTCAAGAGATGGAACATATTTTCTTAATACGTACAAGCCTGAAACTAAAAGCATCTTTGAGGCAGAGTCTGTTGCATTTCATGAAGCTATTCCCGGTCATCATCTAGACAGAACTATTGCAGTCGAATTACAAGATGTCCCAGATTTTCAACGCTATGTAGCATCAACTGCATTTGTAGAGGGTTGGGGGCTTTATGCTGAGCAGCTTGCAAATGAAATGGGTCTTTATTCTAACGATGTTCAGCAACTAGGAAGATTAGGAAATGATGCCTGGAGAGGATGTCGACTTGTACTTGATACAGGGATGCATGGTATGGGCTGGTCTCGAGAAAAAGCAATAGAATTTTTTAGAGCCAATTCTCCAATAGAAGAAATTAATGCAAATATTGAAACAGATAGATATATAGCTTGGCCAGGACAGGCGTGTTCGTACAAAATGGGTCAGTTAAAAATTGAAGAATTGCGAAGAAAAGCAGAAAAAGAACTTGGTGAAAATTTTGATATTAGATATTTTCATGATGAGGTTCTGTGTGATGGGGGAATAACACTTCCAATATTAGAAAACAAAATTAAAGATTTTATCCAAAGACATAGTGTTTAAATTTTGTTTAAAAATTAAACAAAATAATATGTTAGTTTTCTCCAAAGCCACTCTAAAGGGCCAAATCTAAAATTTTCAATAATAGGTTTTGACCAAAAGATTTGCAAACTCCACACAGCAAATATGTAGATAACTAATTGTGATCTTGAAAAAGTACCAATCCCAAATATTCCGCCAAGAACAAATACACCAAGTAATGTTTGGGTTATATAATTTGTAAATGCCATCTTTCCACAGGCACGAAACCTTTCTGCAATGCTTGTTCTAAGTTTTTTGTTCAATATTGTTAGTAATCCAACATAGCCGAGAACCATCGGAATTACAGAAAGAGAAAGCCATAGCATACTGCTAATCGCAACAGCAGCACTATATTCAGTTGAAATACGTAAATAAATGCTATAAATTGAAAAAGGTAAACCTATACCAAATCCATAAAACATCAATTTTTTATAAAAATCTAGATCCCTATTTCCTTGAATTATGTTCAGTCTGTACAGTAAAATTCCAACAATCATTAAAGTCATTGCTCTATTTCCAGCATCTAAAACAAATAAAAGTCCAATTATATTTCCCCACTCAGATGCTTCTGAAAACCAAAACTTTCCTAAATTCAAAGAACCACCTTCACTTGCAGCCACTATCCAAGCTTCTTCTAAAATTAAATTACCAGAAGCATCATATAAGGAACTAACATAATTAATTAACAAAAGGTCTAATAAAACTAACAATGTAATAAAAAATATTGTTATTTTATTATTTTTGATCTGTGGAAACAAAATAATTAAAAAAGCACATGAAGCATATGTTATGAGAATGTCACCTTCCCAGATTGATAAGTGAGCAATACCAAATAAAAGTAATAAAAAATTTCTCCAAAAGGAAAGTAATTTTGGTCTTTTAACTTTTTGTTTTGCATTGTCTAGAAAAATCATAAGTCCAACACCAAAAAGCATTGAAAATAAACCCATCATTTTATATTCAAAAAATACCGAAGAGATCACGATAACAATCCAATCAAAAAAATTTTCTGCACCATAAGTAGAGTGATTAAATAGAGCTGTAATTGGTAAACCAAATGATATTACATTTATAACAAGTATTCCAAGAAGGGCTACACCTCTAATAAAATCAAGGTTTGTAATTCTTGTTGCCGATGGCATACGAAAATATCTTTATTCTTCTTCAGTGTAGCTTTTATTAAACATCCAAAGAATGGTATAGGCTAATGCAATCCCAAATATGTAGAAGTTAAAATTAGGAAGTTCATTAATTTCAAGATTAAAAATACCATCAACAATAGCAATTAATACTCTAAGAACTATTCCAGAACCGATAAGCCTTCCAAAGCTAAATTTTTTTAAAAAAGCTATTATTTTTCCAGTATCCATTTCCTCTATTCTATATCTTTTTCTTTAAGGAGTTGTTTGATTTCTTAACAATTTCATTTTTATAACTTTGGTGAATTTCTTTCTCTTTATTTTTTGAATCTATTTTTTGATTTGAAATCTCATTTTCCAAATAAATAAGTTTGTTTTGTAATTCTTCAATTTTATCTTTCATTTCATAAATAATTTTTATTCCATCTAAATTAATCCCTCTTTGTGATAAATTTTGAATCTGGATTAATTTGTCTATATCTTCCTGAGAGTACCTCCTTGTTCCACCACCAGTTCTAAATGGCTTAATTAAACCTTTTTGCTCATAGGTTCTTATTGTTTGTTGATGGATACCTGAAAGGGTAGAGGCTACTGAAATAAAATAAATAGCCTTAGTGTCATCGTTACTCATATAGATAATCCCTTGGACTGTCTCCAGACTCAAATTGATCACGATAATTCTCAAGGTGTTTTTTTGCTGATCTTGACAAATTTGTTGGTGGAGAAATAGATACTTTTACATATAAATCTCCAGGTCTTCTGCCCTGAGGTGCTATGCCTTCACCTTTAATCTTAAAAGTTTTTCCACTTGGAGTGCCAGCAGGTATTTTTAAATTTACAGACTTTTCAAGAGTAGGAATTTTGATGCTAGAACCTAGAGCCGCTTCTGTAAAAAGCAAAGGAACTTCAAGAATAAGATCGCTGTTGTTTCTTTTAAAGAATTTATGTGATTCAACAGCAATTTGAACCAAAAGATCTCCATCTGGCGCTCCAGCATCTCCTGGACCACCTCTTCCACGTAATCTAATTACTGTTCCATTATCTACTCCAGCGGGGACCTTAACTTTTATAGATTCATTTTCAATCACAACACCAGAACTTCTACAGGTTTTACAAGCTTTATCAATAACATTCCCTTGGCCTTTACAAGCAGAACAAGTTTGTGCAAAAGAAAAGAAACCTTGATTAGACGCAGTTTGTCCACTTCCATTGCAAATGTTGCATCTGTGAAATGCTTCCCCTTTGTCAGCTCCAGTTCCTTTGCAAAGAGAACATGCAACTTCTTTGCGGAGAGGTATTAAAGTTTCTACGCCTTTAGCCGCATCATCAAAAGATATGTTTATATTGGTTTGGTAAGTTTGGCCCTTTCTTCTTCCGCCAGAACCTCCAAAGCCAAAAATATCACCTAAATTTCCAAACAAGTCGCCAAAGTCATCTACATTAAATCCTTGACCGCCAAAGCCTCCAAAACCTGAAGACCCCATTGCACGTACTTGATCATATTCTTGTCTTTTTGTTTCATCTCCTAAAACTGAGCTTGCTTCTGAAATCTCTTTAAATTTTTTTTCTGCTTCTGTATCACCAGGGTTTAAATCTGGATGATTTTCTCTAGCCAATTTCTTGTAAGCTTTTTTTATATCTTCATTGCTAGCATCTTTTGAGACACCAAGTATGGCGTAGAAATCCTTATCTAACCAATCTCTACTCACTTTTAACTTTAACCATTGCTGGGCGAATTAAGTTACCTTGAAATAAATAACCTTTTCTTAAAATCGTTTCAATTTTTTGAGATTCACCCTCACCTGAATGTTCAACAGCTTCATGTATCGAAGGATCAAAATTATCCCCAACATTCCCGATTTCTTCGACTTGTAGACCTTCTAAAACTGAATTTAGAAGATTATTAAAAGTTTCAAGTTCTTTTGAAACCTCCTTCTGATCCATAGCCATTTCAAAGTTATCTATAAGAGGAAAGAGAGAGTTTACAAAGTAAGCAACAGATGCAGCGCCTATGTTTTCTTTTTCTTTTTCTGTTCTTTTTTTAAAATTATCAAACTCTGCAGCAAGCCTTAGATAGTCATCTTTGATTTTTTCATATTCTGTAAGAGGTATTGAAGTCTCTTCAGTTACTTCTCCCGCATCAGAAGTTTCATGAGAAGTATTTTCTACTTCCTCAATTGAAGAATCTTCTTTTTTATTCATCCTCTATAACTTCACCTTCAACTACGTCATCTGACTCATCTGAAGATGGGTTAGCTGTATCATTTTGAGATTCTGCATACAATTTTTCGGCAAATGATTGACTGGCTTTTGCAAGTTCATCAATGCCATTTTTCAAATCATCAATCGATAAATCTTCATTTTCTAAAAGTTTTTTCAATTTGTCATTTGCATCATTGATTGCCGTTACCTCTTCTTCAGTTGCTTTGTCTTTATTGTCTTCTAACATTTTTTCAGTTGAAGTAACCATACCTTCAGCCATATTTCTAGTTTCAACAAGCTCTTTCTTCTTTGCATCTTCATTAGCGTGTTGTTCAGCATCTTTTATCATTCTTTCAATTTCATCATCTTCAAGTGCTGTACCACCAGTAATTGTTATAGCCTGCTCTTTGCCTGTGCCTAGATCTTTAGCATTGACATTCACAATACCATTAGCATCAATATCAAAAGTTACCTCTATTTGTGGCGTTCCAGCCATGGCTGCAGGTATATCAGTTAAGGTAAATCTTCCTAGAGACTTATTTCCAGATGCCATCTCTCTTTCACCTTGCAAGATATGAATCTCGACCTGGGTTTGATTATTTTCAGCTGTACTAAATACCTCGGACCTTTTAGTTGGGATTGTTGTATTTCTTTCAATCATTTTAGTCATTATCCCACCTTTGGTTTCAACACCAAGAGTAAGAGGTGTAACATCTAATAAAAGTACATCTTTTACATCACCTTTTAGCACACCAGCTTGAATAGCTGCTCCAGAAGCAACAACTTCATCGGGATTTACACCCTTATGGGGATCTTTTCCTGTCAGAGATTTTACAAGCTCCTGAACCGACGGCATTCGTGTTGAACCACCAACTAAAATTACATGATCGATGTCTGAAAATTTCATTCCAGCATCAGATAATGCATTCTCGACCGGTTTTTTGGTTCTTTCAACCAAGTCTGCTGTAATTTTTTCAAACTCAGATCTACTTAATCTTTCAAGTAAGTGTTGAGGCCCAGCATCGTTAGCAGTAATAAATGGCAAGTTAATTTCTGTTTCGCTAGTAGATGAAAGTTCAATTTTAGCTTTTTCTGCACCTTCTTGAACTCTTTGAATTGCCATTTTATCATTTGATAAATCTATACCAGTTGATGATTTAAATTTATCAATTAACCAATCCATTACTCTTTGATCCCAATCATCTCCACCCAGTTTTGAATCACCTGATGTTGATTTAACTTCAAATACACCTTCAGAAATTTCTAATATAGAAACATCGAAGGTACCACCACCTAAATCGAATACTAAAATTTTTTGATCTTCATTGTTTTCTAACCCATACGAAAGAGATGCAGCAGTAGGTTCATTGATTATTCTTAATACGTTTAGTCCAGCAATTTGGCCAGCTTCTTTTGTAGCTTGCCTTTCAGCATCATTAAAATATGCTGGAACAGTAATGACCGCATCTGTAACATCATCTCCTAAATATGCTTCAGCATCTCTCTTGAGTTTTTGTAATATTCTTGCTGACACTTCTTGTGGGGTATAGTCTTTGCCTTCAAAGGTTTCTTTCCAATTAGTTCCAATATGTCTTTTGATAGACCTAACTGTATTATCCGGATTTGTTATTGCTTGTCTTTTTGCAAGCTCGCCAACTAAAACCTCTTCAGATTTAAAAGCAACAATGGAAGGTGTTGTTCTGTTTCCTTCTGCATTAGCAATAACTGTTGGTTCGCCACCTTCTAATACCGCTACAACACTATTTGTTGTTCCTAAATCAATTCCTACGGCTTTTCCCATTTTAAATTATCCTTTCATAAAATTTTTTTGTTATTAAATAGGCTCTTGCTCTCTTGGCAAATGCCCTCTTACCCTTGGATAGGAGACAGGTGCGTGAAGAAAACAAAATTTCTTTTTGTTGTATACGCTAATTACTGTTTCGCAAGTATCAAATGCGCATACTCGACCTGTAGTGTATTTTTTTGATCTCCTTACACCAGGTTTAACTTGTGATGCAGTTAAAGTTCCGCTCATTGTTTACCATCCTTATCTATATTGTTTTATATATATAATCTAAGTATATTTACTTAGATTTGTATTAAATATAACATATTTACTATTTTAAACAAAAATAATTTTAAATTATTTTATAAAAGTCTTTATTTAAACTCTTCTGACATAGCTGATATTATTGAAGAATGGAAAAAATGGATATTCACATAGTTGGTTTAGGTAATTTAGGATCTGCATTTCTGAAGGGGTTAAGGGATTTAATTGAAAAAACAGATATTTACTTATATGAGGAATCAGAGGATGTAAGACAGTTAATACAGGAAAACTACTCATTAACTCCTAAAGAGTCTGTAAATATGATTAGCAAAGGTGTTTTAATTTTATGTATTAAGCCTCAGAATATAAATGAATTTTTTGATATTTATAAAGATAAAATTGCGAAAGATGTTTTAATTTGCACGCCAATTGCAGGTTTGGAAATAAAAACAATTGAAAAGTATTTAGAAAATAACGTTTTAAGAATTATGCCTAATTTACTAATTCAAGATAAAACTGGTTTTATTCCTTTTACTTCAAACTATGAAGGAGATTATCTTAACTTCATTCATAATATATTAGAAAACTTAGGAACTGTTAAAGAAGTTGATGAATCCATGTTTGCTATTGTTACAGCTTTATCAGGAAGTGGGCCCGCTTGGTTTTATGAGCTTTCAAATCAGCTTGTTAATGCTGGTACCAAACTTGGATTAAGTCTTAAGGATTCTGAATTAATTGTTCAAGAACTTTTAAAAGCCCTTCCCTCACTTGTACATGAAAATGAAACATTTGAAAATTTAGTAAATAAAGTAATGTCACCTGGTGGAACTACTGAAGCGGGCCTCAATTCGCTTAATAATGCATCATTTGATACAATTATTTTCGAAGCAATTCAAAAAGCAACTCAAAGGTCTACTGAAATATCAAAAGAATTAAATAATGAATAAGTTTTTAAGTAAATATAAAGCAAATGATTATGTATTGCTTTTTTCTGCAGGTGCTTCAGTTGGCACTCTCTTTTTATGGGCAGCCAGCTATATATTTCCCGAAGGAGAAATAGTTGGAGGAAGAAGAGTATTTGAAAATATACCTAAAGTTCTTCAGTATATATTTTATGTTTTAAGCGCAGCAACAATTTACATTTCTGGTTATTTATTTTCTCTTCGCGTAAAAAATTGGACAAGAGGGAAAGAAGAGAAAAGGGATGTAAAATTTTCTCAAAGAATAATTCAACTTTTTGATGGATTGACTATGAGAACTGTTCTTAGGTTTAAAGCAGCTGGTCTTATGCATTCTCTAATTTATATAGGCTTCTTAGGTTTGTTTGCAGGAACTGTAACTTTAGAGATTCACCATCTTATGCCTCCTTCGCTGAAATTTTTGCAGGGAACAACATATATCGTTTATTCATTCACACTAGAACTCGCAACTATTGCCTACCTTGTAGGTCTCTTTTGGGCATTAGCTAGGCGCATATTTGGTACTGAGTACAGAATAAAGACAAAAACTACAATAGATGACTATTTAACTCTTTCTCTTTTAATTTTTATTGGAATATCAGGCATAACTACTGAAGCTGGAAGAATTGCATTAGAAAATTTTCCAGATTATGAAAGATGGTCTTTTATTGGATATGCTGTTGGCCAATTTTTAAACCTTTCGAATCCAGAAGTTTTTCATAGAGTCTCTTGGGTACTCCATGTTGTTTCGTTTTTCGTATTTTTAATAGCGATTCCTTTGTCTAAACTCAGGCACATATTTACATCACCTATAAATATGTTTATGTCACCAAAAGAAAGACCAAAAGGTGCTATGAAATTCATAGGGAACCTATTAGAAGCCGAGGATATTGATAATGTAGGTACTGAAATTATTGACCACTTTACATGGAAACAGTTAATGGATTTAGACGCATGTACGGTCTGTGGTAGGTGTACCTCAGTTTGTCCTGCAAACCAAACTGGTAAATCTTTGGACCCAAGAGAAATTATATTAAAAGTTGGGCAAGTAATGTCCGAGTCTGGTCAACCTGCTGTACCTGCAACTGTTTCTACACCTGGTCCATTACGTGTAAATTCTGATAATGTTTTTGAAAGAATTACCTCTGAAGAACTCTGGGCCTGCACATCTTGCAAAGCCTGTGATGAGATATGTCCAGTAAATATTGAAATCTTAGACAAAATACTTGATATGAGAAGACACCTAGCCTTGATGGAATCTGACTTTCCAGCAGAATTAGGAAAGGCATATGTTGCAATGGAAAACTCTTCAAATCCATGGGGTGCTTCTCAAAATGACAGATTGAAATGGACTGAAGATCTTGATTTCGAAGTTCCTGTCATTGATGAAAATAATTATGAAGAATATGACTATTTATATTGGATAGGTTGTGCTGGAGCATTTGACGATAGAAATGTACCAGTTACAAAAGCCGTTGCAACACTGCTCAAGAGGGCAGGTGTTACTTTCGCCGTGCTAGGACCAAAAGAGGTCTGCACAGGTGACTCTGCAAGAAGAACAGGTAATGAATTTGTATTTCAACAACTGGCTATTCAAAATATTGAAAATATGAATAATTTGAAAGTTGATAAAATCATTACACAGTGTCCACATTGTTTTAACACTATAGCTAATGAGTATCCTCAACTAGGAGGAAACTATCAGGTAATCCATCATAGTCAGCTGCTTACTGAGCTAGTTCAGTCAGGAAGAATTGAAGTAGGAACAAGCGACAAGCCTTATAAAATTACCTATCACGATTCATGCTACCTTGGAAGACATAACGATATATATACCGCTCCCAGAGAAATTGTCGGATCTATTGGCGGTGTTGAGATTAGAGAAATGAAAAGGCAAGGAACAAAAAGCTTTTGTTGTGGAGCAGGCGGTGGAAGAATGTGGATGGAAGAGTCCGTTGGTAAAAAAGTAAATATCGAACGTTCACAAGAGGCTATTGAGACTGGAGCCGATGAAGTTGCTGTTGCCTGCCCTTTTTGCTACATTATGATGGATGATGGTGTCAAAGAACTTGGTTATGGTGATAATGTTAAAGTAAGAGATGTATCATTAATACTCCTTGATAATCTAAAAAAAGACTAACTGTTTGAACCCATAAAGAATTTCTGGGTACTTCCCTCAGATTTATTAATGCTATATATTATATATAAAGCGATTGTAAAGCTACCTAAAGTCATTACAAAAAAAGTCCACAATATAGATGATATGATATTTTCTTTATAAAAAATCCATAAACTAAACAAAATAAATCCTGAATATAGATCAACTAGAGAGACAACACCCCAGGGCAAACTAGGTATTGGTGATTCAAATATTGAGACTTCACTTTGTGCCCAGATAATCACTATTGTCATAGCAACTGTTATAAAATATGAAATAATTTTTGTTATAGTCATAAAATAGATTCTAAATAAAGAAAAATTAAAAAATGAGTGAAAGAAAAATATTATCAAAAATATTACGTCTTGATAAAAACATATATAGTGAGTTGATAAATCTTGATAATGCCTTGCAAAAAGGCATTTTAATTTACATAACAGTTACGTCTTTAAACACTTTAAGTCAAACAAGATTTTTTGTTAGTTTATTAGATTTTATAGAAACAAATCTTGTTTTAATAAAAAATGAATTTTCAGATGATGAGTTTGAAATCATTCAAGCTTTGGTTGATGACTACGCAGATATTTTTAGACAACAAGAAGTCACCTTAACACTACTTTTTTCATCTGTATTTACAGCAACAATAATATCTTTGATTGGACTTTCGATATGTTATCTAATTCTAAAATTTTTACTATCAAAAGATCCAAAACCATCAGACTTAATTATCATTTCCTGTTTTTCAAGTGCTCCTGGCTTGCTTGTGTTTTTCGCATTAATCAGTTCAAATATAGTAGCTCAATTTTTTCTTATAATGATACCCGGTATTTATGCATTAATAACTTTTGCATCAGGACTTAAACAAGTTTATTTACTAAGGAATATAGAGGTTGTTTTATTGTTAGTAACACTCATTTTCAGTGGTGCAATATTAGGGCCAATGTAGTTATGCAAGCAGCAGTAATTTTAGCCGCAGGTAGCTCAAGTAGAATGGGGTTTCCTAAACAGCTAGCCGAGGTGAAGGACAAAGCATTACTTCAGTCAATAGTTGATAAAGTTAACATAAATTTTGATAATTCTTCTGTTGTGCTGGGATCAGAAAGCGAAATAATCTCAGAAAAAATAGAATTTAAAAATTCAAATATTTTAGTTAATGAAAATTGGTCAGAGGGTATTACATCTTCAATTAGGACAGCTTTGTTTTTTTATCAAAATCAAAAAGAGATTAATGATATAATTTTTTTCCTAGGAGACCAACCAGAAGTAGAGATTGAAGTTATACACGCACTAAAAGAGGATGGTCATGAGGGAGACAAGGTATTGATACCTCAATATAGATACAAACTAGGATTTCCAATTTTAATTCCAAGAATGTTTTGGCCTAAACTAGAATTGATAACCGAAGATGATGATATTGACGAAGAAAAATCAGTATTTCAAGATTTCGATTTAGTAGATTTTTTTATTTCATCTGAAATTGAAATTAAAAAACTAAACTTTAATTTCTTAGAACCCATTGATTATGATGAAGAAAAAGATTTTTGAGAGTGGGAAAAACTCTTAAAAAAAATCGTTTCTTTATGTAATTTATTTTGTAAAATTTAAAACATGAATTCAATTGACTCTATAAATGGTATGACACATACCGAAGCTACAAAACTAAGAAGAGCTAGAGTCAGAACAACAACAACTTTTTTACAAATCGCTTCTTCCAGGTCAGGTAGGGCTCTCTTAACAAAAGAAACAGGAATTAGTTCACCTAAATTATTGCACTGGGCTAGGCGTGCTGAACTAATGAAAATTAAAAATCTAGGAAGAGACTATGCAGACTTACTTGAAGTCGCTGGAGTTGAAAGTGTGTCTGAATTAAAGAGAAGAAATCCGGAATCACTTCATGAAATAATGGCAAAAATTAATTCAAAAAGAAATATAGTAGACAGAATGCCCTCTCTAAAGAGAGTTACAAACTGGATAGAAGACTCTAAAGATATAGAAATTAAGGTTTCTTCATAACCAAGTTTCCCATCTATCATTAAATTGTGAATAAAAAAACAATTCGAGTAGCTGGTGCCCAAAAGTCATTTCCAGTAGGAGCTATACAGAAAAACAAGCAAACTATTTTAGATTGTTTTGAGGCAGCTGAAGAAAAGGAAGCAGATATCCTGATTTTCCCTGAATTAGCACTTACAGGATATCCACCTGAAGATTTACTTTTAAGAGAGAGTTTTGTTGGAAAAAACTTTGCTGTTTTGGAGGAATTAGCTGAATTTTCTAGCTCAACAAGTGGTGTTGTTGGCTTTGTTGACAGAAACCTGGACGATAACCATATAGACAAACAAAAAAGAGGCATTGCTAATGCGGCTGCAATAATTCAAAACGGGGATGTAAAAGGAATCTATCATAAGTGTTTCCTTCCAAACTATTCAGTATTTGATGAAGCTAGGTATTTTGCTAAAGGTAATAATCCAGGAAATGTATTTTGGTATGAAGATATTGGGATTGGAATCAGTATTTGCGAAGATATATGGATTGAAGATGGCCCTTCATCACAACAAGTAGAGAATGGTGCATCTTTAATAATTAACATAAACGCTTCTCCTTATGATCAAAATAAAACTGACTTGAGAAAAGAGCTCGTTGTCAACCAGGCTAAAAAACTAGGCGTGCCAATTATTTACTTAAACATGGTTGGTGGTCAAGACGAATTAGTTTTTGATGGAGGATCATTTGTTGTAGACGGTAAAGGGGAGATACTTTATCAAGCACAACAGTTTGAAGAGGAAATATTTTATATTGACCTAGATTTGGAAGAAAAAGAACAACCTAAAGGGCCAATACTGGAGATTAGACAAAAAGGTTCTGAATTAGATCCTCTACAGTCTGCTCAACTTTTATCAAAAAATGAATCTCTGTACTCAGCATTAAAATTAGGTTTATTCGATTACGTTAGTAAAAATAACTTTGAAAAAGTTCTAGTAGGACTCTCTGGAGGAATAGACTCTGCTTTGACTGCAACTGTTGCCGTTGATGCTCTTGGTTCCAATAATGTTGTTGGTGTAGCGTTGCCCTCTAAATACAACACAGAAGAGTCTTTAGTCGATGCAAGGTTACTCGCAGAAAATCTTGATATAGAATTTAAAGTTATAGAAATTGAAGAAATAGTAAATATTTTTAGAAATACATTAAAAGAAAGTGTTAATGATGAACTTGGACAAATAACAGATGAAAACATCCAATCACGCGTAAGAGGTAATATTTTGATGGCTTTATCCAACCAAACTGGAGCTATGGTTGTTTCTACAGGTAATAAGTCTGAAATGGCTGTAGGTTATTCAACTCTTTATGGTGATTTAGCAGGAGGTTTTGCATTATTAAAAGATTTATATAAAACTGAAGTTTATAACTTGGCAAATTTCAGAAATTCAATTTCAAGCGTAATTCCTCAAAATACAATCGATAAAGAACCAAGCGCAGAATTAAGACCGGATCAATTTGATAAGGATTCTTTACCCGAATACGAACTTCTTGATGAAATTTTACGTATGTATATTGAAGAAGATAGTTCTTCAGAGAAGATTATTTCTAAGGGAATTGATGAGAATATTGTATATGATGTTTTGTCCAAAGTCGATAGAAACGAATATAAGAGAAAACAAGTTGCACCGGGAGTAAAATTAACAGAAAAGGCATTTGGCAAAGACAGAAGAATGCCAATTACAAATACCTATATTCGAGAAAGAGGATAGTCGTTTTGTATTTAATCAATGATTTGGAAGTTACAAAAGATGAATTTACTTTGCCTGTTGAAAATTTAGCGGTATGGAGAGGAGATGGGGTCTTCGAAGCTTTGAAGATTCATGACCACTATCCCTTTGGGTTAGAGAAACATATAGACAGGTTAAAACAGTCTTGCAAAAAACAACTATTTGACAATGTAGATTTTAATTTGGTCAAAAACAATATTTTAAAAATAGCATCAAACCATAAAAGTGGCTATGTGAGAGTTTTAATCTTGAGAAATGAATCAGATGACGATTTTACTATTTATTCTTTTTATCAACCATTATTAAACTTACCCGAAGAATTTACATTGCAATCTCAACCCGCTCCATGGCATGCCGGTGGAGATTATGAAGTTGATAGTAAAAATATAGTTGGTTCAAAATCTACTTCCTATGCTTATAACATAAAGCAAACCAGAGAAGCAGTTAGAGATGGTTTTACAGATGCCTTGCTAATCAATAATAAGGGTATAGTTTTAGAAGGCCCAACTTTTTGTGTTGGCTGGATTCAGGATGAAGTTGTTTATGTACCAGATCTTGATTTGGGAATTTTAGACTCAATAACTCGACAGTATTTACTGAAGTTTGGTGAGGAAGAAAAGATTCAAGTATCTGTTTCTAGAGTGACAATAGATGAACTCTATAAAGTTGATACAGTTTTTGTAATGTCTACAGCTAAACACGGAGTATTTGTCTCAAAGATTGATAATCAGTTGTTTGAGCAGGCACCTTTGTTGAACACCATACAAGATTTATTTGCTAAAGAAGTACTTAAGGAAAAGCAAGAAAGTTAAGGGGGGTAAAGTGAGGCTCACAGAGTATTCTCATGGCTCAGGTTGAGCATGTAAACTCTCCCAAGGAGAGCTTGCTCAGGTTCTGAAGCAATCAAAACAAAATAATTCAAACAATTCTGAAGTCTTAGTTGGGTTAGAAAATCCAGACGACGGTGCGGTTATTGATCTAGGGAACAGTATGAAAATTGTACAAACTGTTGATTTTTTTACTCCTATATTAGATAACCCTTATGACTGGGGTAGGGTTGCCGCAACAAATGCATTATCTGATATTTATGCAATGGGAGGTGCGCCTATTTCATCTTTACAATTAGTTAGTTGGCCAAGAGAAGATATAGGTTTTGACGTATTATCAGATGTTATTAAGGGAGGTGCAGATGTAATGAAATCTGCAAATTGCAATATTGTTGGAGGGCACAGTATTGATGACAAAGAACCAAAATATGGCTTTGCTGTAACAGGTATCGTTAATGAAAAAATCTATACAAAAACAAATATTAAAAATGGAGATAAACTTTATCTAACCAAGCCTCTCGGTTCTGGAATTATTGCAACTGCAATAAAAAAAGGTGTTGCTGATGAAGAAGCAATAAATGAGGTAACAAATGTAATGACAACCTTAAATGACGCAGGCCTTGAAGTCGCAAAGCACCTCGATGCAAATGCAATCACAGATGTTACCGGTTTTGGACTTCTTGGTCACCTTAGTGAGATGTTGACTGATGAAAAATTATCAGCAAATTTGATATTCGATAAAGTTCCAATCATTGAGTTTGCAAAAAATTATTTTCATAGCGGCATATATCCATCTGGAAGCCAGAGAAATTTTGACTCAGTAAAAGGTTTTATCTCATTCGAAGACCAAGACGAGGCACTTTTATTAGCAGATGCTCAAACCAGTGGAGGATTATTAATTTCTGCACCTGCTGAAACAGATATAGATTTGATAGAAATTGAAAAATTATATGGGGTTGTTATGAAAGAAATTGGAAACATAACTGATAGATATAATCAAAAAATAAATATTATTAGTAATTGATGATTAAAACACTAACTAAAATTTTTGCTTTTACTGCAGTAACAAAGAGCTTACTTGAGACTAAAAAGAGTCAATCCGCAGGAACTACACAAATTCATCCAAGTAAAATTCCAGGCAGGACTGTATTTATTAGAGAAAAAGAATACTTTATTAGGGAAAATACTAAAGAAGGAACAACTCCTATAATATTTCTCCACAGTTGGGGCACAGACTCCCTAGGAAGCTGGTTTAAAATATTGCCTAAAATTAAAAATGAAACCTCTTTTGTAGCTATAGACATGCGTAACCATGGAAAGTCTGATGCAAGTTGGGACAGATGGGACGTAGATGAAAATGCAGATATTGTGATAAGTATTCTAAAAGAGCTTGGTATTTCAAGTTGCAATATTGTAGGTTGGTCAATGGGAAGTGCAGTTGCATTGTCAATTGCTAAAAAAAATAAGTCATTAGTAAATAAATTAGTTTTAATTACACCTTTCAGTTGGCTTGGTGGTGCTGTGTATAGCGATAAAGTAGCATTTAAAATATTTGTTAGTTTTGTAAGAGTAAGAGAAAGATTATTCCCTAATTTGAATCCAAAATCTAAGTTCTCATTTTTAAAAAAATCAAACTCTATTAATGATGAATATACAGAGTGGGCGTGGAATAATCTGCATAAGTCAAAAGATGACTTCATTTATGCAGATGGGGGAAGATTTGTTGTTCCTTATGATGCACGGCCTTGGATACAAGAAATTGAAGCTGAGACCCTAGTAATTACTGGTGGTAGAGATAAACTTGTACCAGAGGAAACTTCTAATGATGTTGTTAAGAGATTAAACGAAGTAAAAGTGAAAACTTTTCCTGATGCTGGCCACTCAGTTCCATGGACACATGAGGAAGATCTATTAACAGAACTTAGAGAATTTTTTAGTTTATGAAAAAAAATGTACTATTTTTCTCACCAACTTTTTATGAATTACCTTTAAATGAAAATATAAAAAAAAAGTACGATAATTTAAGTGAAGTAGCGAATGTTACAGTTCTTGCATTCTCGAGCCAAAAAAAAATACATACTGAATCAGAAACAACTTTTTATTTAAATAAAAAAAACAAATCAAGAATTTTTAACTATTTGAAAATATTTTTTGTTTCTTATTTTCAAATACCAAAATTAATCTCTCGATATGAAATAGAAATAGTTACATTTCAAGATCCAGTAACAAGTTTTCTGGGTGTTTATAAAATTAAAAAAAAGTATAAAGATGTAAAAATAGTCATCGAATCTCATGGAGATTTTATAAATACTTTGGAGTTAGAAAAAAATCTTATATTTCCAAATTTATATAAAAATTTATTTTCCAGTATGGCATCTTACACAATAAATTGTGCTGATATATTGAGAGCAGTTTCTTCTTCTACAGAGGAGCAAGCATTGTCTTTTAATCCATCAAAGCGTGTTGTAAGATTTCCAGCATGGATAGATTTTGAAATGTTTAGCAACATCGACCCTTTGAGAGATAGTAGTGGAAAATTTAAAATACTCTTTATTGGAAGTGTGACTGATAGAAAAAAACCTCATATGATTATCGATGCCTTGCCCGAGTTAATTAGTGACCAGGTTCAACTCAATATAGTAGGCCCAACACCTAATCAAAACTATCTAGAAAGTCTTAAAGAAAAAATAAAATTAAAAAATGTTGAAGACAAAGTTATTATTCATGGAAATAAAAATAGGGATGAAGTGAAAAAGTTTTACTCTGAAAATAACTTAATGATTCTCCCTTCGGTATCAGAGGGTCTAGCAAGAGTAATATTTGAGTCCCAAGTAACAGCATGTCCTGTACTTGTTACAGACGCTCCAGGAATGCAAGATATAGTTATAGACGGTCAAACAGGTTATGTATTTGAAAGTAATAATTTAGATTCCATGATAAAAAAAATAAATCATGTGATTCAAAATTATAATGAAGCAACTTCTGTTGGAATAAATGCAAAAGAATTCATTTTATCTAATTATTCATCTGATAATTTTAAATTTAGTTTTCAAAAAATATTCGACACTGTATAACTAAATACTACTTACAACATAAACTGTCTTGCTATATTGCTATTCTTAAATTATGGAAAACATATTTTATGGTTTAATCGTTATTCTTTTACTTGCCAATCTTTATTTTGTAACTAGAAAAGAAACTGAAGATGACAATAAAGATGACGAATATTTAATTAAAGGTATTGTAAGTGAAATAATTGAAAATGAAGAATCGCAAATATACAAATTGCTTAATAGATCTGATCAGACAGTAAAAGACTTTCTAGAAAAGACTGGTGAAATTAAGTCTTCTATAACTGGAGTGGATCAGCAAACTAGAAATTTAATATCCGTACTAAATAATAATCAAAGCAGAGGGCAGTGGGCAGAGTTTCAGGTCGAAGACTTGCTAGAAATTATGGAGTATAAAGAGGGACTCCATTACCAAACCCAAAAAAGAATGTCGAGTGGTACAATTCCTGATTTCACATTTTATCTTCCTGAAAATAAAACAATCAATATGGATTCAAAATTCCCTTTAACGAACTACATGGAGATAGCCAAGCTAAACAGAGATCTTGAAGATGAAACTCTTGACGAGTTGGCAAGAAAAGAAATAACTGAATCGATTAGAAATAAAAATAAAGAGTTTTTAGACAAAGCAATCAAAACAAAAATCGATGATACATCTGCAAGGGAAGGATACATATCTGCTGAAGAAGGTACTGTTGATTTTGTTTTAATGTACATACCTCTTGAAAACTTATATCACTTTTTATTAACTTCAGAAATCGGTGCGAACAGAACACCTGTTATTCAGTATGCTTTCTCTAAAAAAGTTATATTAGTAAGTCCCCAGACACTAATGGCTTATCTCGAGACCATAAGACACTCAATGAAACTATTTAGTTTACAAACTGATACAAAAAATATTTTGGCAACTCATGAAAAGATAAAAGTAGAAATTAGAAAGTTTATTGAATCTTTTGACGATGTTACTAAAAGGCTAGACCAAACTGTGAAATCTTTTGAGGCATTAAAAACAACAAGAGTAAATAAACTTGAGAAATCATTCGAAGAATTAGACAGTGTAAATAAAGAGTTAGAAGATTAGTAATTATCAGCTAATCTTGTGACAACCATTATGCATTTGTCATCTATATAGTTTCTACTATTAGATTCTAGATACGAAGAAATTTCTTCACTTTCTGCCCCAGGTTGATACCAGAAGTTATCATAATCTGATTCAACTAAGTCTTTGGTTAATTCAAAGCCAACATTGGGTGGCACTACAAAATTTATTATTGATGGCTTTTCACTAAGTTCAGAAACTTTGTTGTAGGATTTAAAACCAGCAATGATATCTTCTTTAGGGTTTATTGGAACCACATTATGGCCTTTTGATACTAAGTCTAATAAAATCTTATTTCCATATTTATTTTTATCGTTACTTGCCCCAATAAGAGCAATTAAATTATTTTTGTTTTTTAATGAATCAATCAATTAGAAGTTTTCAGCTTTCATTGCATACAAATCATCTTTACCAGCAGTAATAGATGAGGCGTATCCTGAAGCTAAAGGCAACAATTGCTCTATGTAGAACTTTGACAATGTTATCTTGTCTTTGTAGAACTCATCACCAGTTTCTTTAAACTTTTTGTTTGCAAGAATTGCAGCTTTACCCATATAATATCCACCTAAAACCTGACCAAACATTTTCAAATATGGTGTTGCACCAGCACTTGCATCAACCAACTCTCCTTCAAGCATCTTTGACCCAAGCCATAAAGTTATTTCAGATAATGTATTTACTTCTTTTTCAAGCTTTTCAGCCATTGATATGAGTTCTTCATCATCCTGTTTCATCTCTTCAATAACTTTATTGACATCTGATAGAAGCCTCTGCATTGCTTGACCATTATCAAGTGGTAGCTTTCTAAACATCAAATCTAGTGCTTGAATTCCATTAGTTCCTTCATAAATTGGAGCTATTCTTGCATCACGCAAGTACTGAGCTACTCCTGTTTCTTCAACATAGCCCATGCCACCATAGACTTGGATAGCAATATTAGACAATTCAACGCCAAGATCAGATATCCATGCTTTAGTTATAGGTGTCAATATTCCACACCTTTCCTCACCAAATGCTTTCATCTCCTCATCTTCACCAAAGTATTCAACATCAAGCATTAATTGGTTATCATACATCAGATATCTCATGGCATCTACATAGGCTTTTATTGTCATTAACATTCTTCTTACATCAGCATGATCGATAATTGTCGAATTTTTTGCATCTTCTTTTGACATTCCTACAGGCCTTCCCTGCACGCGATCTCTAGCATATTGAGCAGCACCTTGTAATGAACCTGAAGCACATGCTAACCCTTGCCCGCCTACCCATACGCGAGCTTCGTTCATCATTGTGAACATATAGTTAAGACCTCGGTTTTCTTCTCCAACTAAATAACCAACAGAGCCATCGTATTCCATGACACAAGTTGGGCTAGCATGAATTCCTAACTTCTCTTCAATAGATATACAGTTTACATTATTTGAGTCACCAACAGATCCATCATCATCAACCATATATTTTGGCACTATAAACATAGAGATACCCTTAGTTCCCTCAGGCGATCCGGGTACTTTAGCCAAAACAAGGTGGATTATATTCTCCGTCATATTATGTTCACCAAATGTAATCCAAACTTTTGTACCAGTTATTTTATATGAACCATCCTCTTGAGGCTCAGCCTTTGTAGTAATTGTTCCAAGATCTGATCCTGATTGAGGCTCACTCAAATTCATTGTTCCTGTCCACTCACCTGAAACAAGTTTTGGTAAAAATTTATCTTTTTGTTCTTGGCTACCGTGAAAATTTATGGCAGAAATCGCGCCAGCACTTAAACCTGGTGCTAAACCAAAGGCTAAATTGGCTGTACTAAGAATTTCTAAAGTTCCACCAGACAGAGTTATAGGCATCCCACCACCACCAATATCAGAAGGCAGAGAAATTGAGGCCCATCCGGCTTCAGAAAACTTTTGATAAGCATCAACAAACTCTTCAGGCATGGTTACAACCCCATCCTTAATTGTTGCTCCTTGCTGATCTCCAATCGCATTTATTGGTGCAAGGACTTCCTCAGAGAACTTAGCACACTCTTCCATTGTTGGAATAACAATATCTTCTGAAAAATCACTAAATGCTGAAATTTTATTTAAAACATTATAAGAATCTATTACTTCATATCCAAATACTATATCTTTAACAGGGGCTTTATAGGGTACTGCCATAAGTATTTATAATAGTAGAAATTTCTAAAAAGTATAAATTGCTATCGCGGGTTTACTTCTACAAGCTGTGATATTTCCTCAATTTTTTCAATTGTAGGTATATCATTTGTTCCAGCTACAATAGCACCTGCAGCACATGCTTTTTTTATATTAGGAATTAAATCAGCAACACCAAATGCTGCAATATATGCTGCAGTTGCATCACCAGCACCATTTGAATTAATAGTTTTAAAGTCAGGCGGAACTATCTCTATTGCACCTTCTAAACTTATGAGTCTTGCTGGCAAGCTTGAGGATGTTAAAAGAATATACTCTACAATTTCTGAATCTATAAGATTATTTGCTTCACTTACACTAATCTCATCCTTACTGACTATAAGAAAGTCTAATTTATAATCAATTTCATATTCATACCCCGCTTGGCACACAAACAAATTATTTATTTCTTTAAGATCTTTGAGTTCATCATTTATGAACTTAACGGAGTACCTATCTAAAATTAACGAGTCAAAATTATTTATATTTTTAAAATTACTCCACTCTAGACCTTCATACCCTGAAGACACTATTGTTCTTTCACCAGAAGAATCTACAAAAATAGAACATGTTGGTGTCAATGACTGACTGATTATTAAATCATCAAAATTTATATTATTTTCTTTTAAATAGTCAACTAAGTATTTGCCCAAAGGATCACTACCAATACTATTTCCCCTAACATGAACTGATTTGTTCCAAAGAGAAATTAATTCTGAACAATTTATAGCAGTCCCCCCGGGCCTAATAGAAGAATTTGAACTGCGAATGTCGTCACCTTTTTTAGGTAACTCATCAACAAAGTAAATTAAATCAGGATTTAAAGTTCCATAGCAAAGAATATTCTTAAACGACATGAATTAAGATTTCTTAATTACACGAGTCCGCTAATTACTGCTCCTGCAACCAGGATTGCGATGTAGCTAAATAAACCACCAACTATGGCAGCCAGTTTCATGCTTCGAGAAATTGCACTAGGTCCGAATAGGTGATATACCAAAACTCCAAAGAATGGAACTAAGTAAACAACACCCAACCAAACATATTTCATGCTCCCATTAACTCTATCGTTAGAGTCAATATCTTTTATTGCTAAAGCAGCCCAAGCAGCATACAACACAAACGGCATCAAGTAACCGTAAAGTTGAAACAATAACTGCCATACTGTAGGGCTAGAAATAGGCACTCCGCTCATAATTATCTCCTTTTCAGAATTGTAGTAATTTTCTAAGTCTTCATTTAGTAAGTTTGTTGGTACCTGAATAGAGTCTAAATCAGGTACATAAAATAAATTTATTGCAGGAGAAGGTTTATTGATATCTGCAAATTGCATGTTTTCTTGTTCTTTTGGCCATGGGTACTCTTTATATCTGTTTTTATCAAGTTCTGTTGTTTGAGCATCAGCAAAAAATCCAGCAAGCATCATTAAACCCGAAGGATCTCCTTGTAAAGGAAATCTTGCAATCAAGTTTGAAGAGTTTATTGATGAACATTTATGAAGTTGTTCTAAAAGTGGTGGGGTACTTGTTTGGTAAACATTGTCCTCAAAACAATTTCCTGGACCCCATGGTCCTGCAAGAGCTAAGTCAGTGTATCCAGAATCTAAAACAACGTTGTCTTTTACGCTCACATGTTGTGAGAAATATAAATTTGCATCCAACATAGGACTTGCAACAATGCCATACCTGTCATGGTTAACAACCAAATTTTTTTCTATTATGTCACCCACTCTTCCAGGCACTACTATCCCCATTCCTTTAGCTACAACGCCAAATCGGTTTGTAGGAGCTTCATAGTTATTATTATCAATCACAAGATTTCCTACAATTGTTGTTTCCTTGCCAGGAGGATTGAGCTCAGAGTCAAGAGTATTTGGAACAATACCTGACATATTATCGCGCCATATATTGTTATATAAATATAGGTGACCTCCTGCATTGGTTCCCGAATAACCTAATGCATTACCCTCAACGACATTATCGTAGATTAAAGAATTACACGGATAACACTGTCCAATATAAATTCCACTATCCGGGTGTCCAGATGCGTATATATTATCAAATACGCCATCAGTTGAGTTAAATGCATAAACACCATAATCTCCATTGTTGTAAACAGTTAAATAAGAACCCTTAAACCCTTTTGCTGTATTCCAGTAAACACCATTTAGTGTAAAGTTTCTTACAGATAAATTCTCAACTGTCACTCCGTCTGTTTCATAAATCTGTATTCCGTTTTCACTCATAAACTGACCATCTATTATCACTTTGTTTCTATCAGTGCCTCTTAGTGTTAAATGCGAAGTAGTCACAGTTATGCTTTCGTTATAAACTCCTGGGTAAATTAGAATCAAATCTCCTTCTTGTGCAACATCAACAGCATCTTGAATTTTTGTAAATTTTTCACTTTGCCCTACACTCAAAACATTTTCACTTAAGCTGACGATCACTTTTTCAGGTTCAACTGCATAGTCAACATCACCTACAATTACTGTTCCAACCATACCTTTGTTATTTGTTCCATGATATGGACAGTAATAATCGTAAACTCCAGGTTCATTAAATGTGTGCTCGTATTGATCACCTTTAGTAATAATTCCATATTCAAAATAGTCTGATGAAATTGCTTGCCAGGAACCGTCACTCGCAATTACATTATGATCATTTGCTCCACCAGATTCCCAAATTACTGTAGTACCAGGCTCAACTCTTATTACTTTTGGAGAAAACTCATCATCGACAACTCTTATAACTTGTGGATCTAAATTGGCAGACTCTTCACCTCCACATGCAAAAAGCATCATAAGAAAAGATAAAAAAAGTATGCGCAGAATATTATTCATACTAGATTTTACCTTTCTCAAATTGCAGATTCCATCTAAAAAAATAATTAGTATAAGAATATGGATGAAAGATATCCAACACAACAAAAAATCTGGACATGTCCTAAATGTGAATCAACTGAATATTCCGAAGATACAGTGACAATGACTGGTAAAACTTGGTCAAGATTTATGAACATACAGAATAGAAAGTTTTTAGCAGTAACTTGTTCAAAATGTAACTATACAGAGTTCTATAAAGGTGTTTCTAAAGGCTGGGAAAGCGTAATAGACTTTCTAGGTAACTAAGCCTGAATCCAATCATCAGGATTGTCATCTACAAAAAAGTCTGATACAAGCTTTGCCTCTGGATCTATCGCGTACTGATCAAAATCTGTAACGCCTTCTTCTTCAAGTACATCTTGGTCTAAAAAGAAATTACCGGTGCATGATGAAGAGTCTCTTTTTAATACGGCATATGCGGCATCAGCATATATTGAAGGCTTCCTGGAACCTTTTACTAGCTCTTCTCCGATTACATTTCTTACAGCTGCGGTGTCAAGAGAGGTTCTTGGCCACAGACAATTAGATGCAACATTGTGCTTTTCAAGTTCTTCAGCCAGACCATGTGCAACAAGTGACATTCCATACTTTGCAGTTGTATAAGCAAGAGTCATACCAAACCACTTTCGCGCTATATCCAAAGGTGGTGAAAGCGTCAAAATGTGTGAGTTATCTCCTTTAATAAGATGAGGTATACATTTTTGGCTAAGCATAAAAGTTCCACGCACATTAATGTTGTGCATCAAGTCATATCTTTTCATAGGTGTATTGACAGTATCAGTTAAATGTATGGCACTTGCGTTATTGATACATATATCTATACCACCAAATTTATTTACAGTTGCCTCAACTGCTGCTTCAACTTGATCCTCGTACCTAATGTCACAGACTATTGGGAGTGCAGTTCCTCCAACCTCTTCAATCTCATCAGCTGCAGTAAAGATTGTGCCGGGAAGAGTTGGGTGTGGCTCTGTAGTTTTTGCTAGGATCGCAATATTTGCTCCATCTTTGCCAAGTGCTTTTGCAATTTCGAGACCAACACCACGCGAGCCCCCACTCATAATTACTGTTTTGTTTTTAAAATATGTCATTTTTATATTCTATTAAAATTGTGTATTCTCTGTAGAGTCTTTTTTCGAAAGTAGGTTTGATTCATGAATTTAGTGTTGGCTTGCAGCCACACTAGCGATTATAACAATAAGAGTCAATACTCCAGCGGATGCAATCAGAACTTCACTTCTTGTAATTTTTATCTTAGGAGCCGCACTCATTACACTTGCAAAAAGTAATATTGCTGCTGAAATAATTAATGCAAATAGTGGTGCATATTCATGAAAGTTCAAAAATACTTGAGCTATAGCAACTGCAATTAAACCACCAACAACTATTGACCCCAATGGAATCACGATTGAGCCGACAATTCTCTGGCGTATTTTTTGAGCTTCAGAATCTTCAAAATCTTCAAGCCCTTTTGGAACACCAAGTAGCATTGTCAAGGTAGATATCGCTGCTTGTACAAAAGTTGATAAAATTACAACCCTCCAAAAAGCCCCACCAACTGTAATTAAATTTATTACTGGATCATCAGGAAGTACAGGCTCTATCGTCTGTCCAACACTATTTATTATAAAAAATGCTGTTGAGGAACCTAAAACTAAACCTAGCCCACCACCAGTGAAAACAGATTCTCTGTCAGAAGTAAGTATGCCAAAGCCATCAAAATTTGAATCCAAAAACTTTTTAACGTTTAATGAATTAAGTATTCCAAGAAAACTAGTGGATAGTGAAATAATTATGACAAAAGACACGGCATTATATTCAGCTATTAACTTTTGCGTTTCAGCTTCGAGTATTAGTCCATCGTAGAGATAAGAGCTTGAAAGAAGCCCCTGCACAAATCCAGCTATAACTCCAAAACTTAATCCAAATTTCAAAGACCTTGATAATTTTTGACTAATACTTACAGGAGGAGGCAAGTCTTCTTTTATCAAAATTGCAGTTTGAAATTGCTCAACACTATTCTCAGGTTCTTCTACTTCAACGGGTTCATCTACTTGATCTTCTACTGGAGTAGGAGTGTCTTCAACTACTTCCTGTGATTCTGATACAGTTTCACTAGCAGGCGCTGCTTTGATAGCCTCACCACCAGTCCAACTGTTTAGAACATCATTTACAGTAACTCCGGATGCTTCAGCCCTTGCTTGTGCAGATCTTGATATCAACATTTGAGGAATACCACTACTTGAGCTAACTTGTTCTACGAGTTTTTCATCCATAATAAAATCTATATAATTCTAGTCATTTGAGTTGTTTCTAACTACATCATCAAACGTTTTTTCATCTTGGTACCATCTCATCCAAATAACAAGGATTGAAATCCACAAAATAATTCCTCCACCAAGTTTTAAAATTAAACCTGCCAGTGTTTGGTCATTAATTACTGATATGTTGAATATGTTATCACTCATGACATACGCTGAATAAAGTGGCTCTGTACCAAAAGCTAGAAAACTTGCTGGTATTGTTGGCAGTAATGATTGTAAAAATAAGTACCCTATTTTTGCGGCAGAATTTATTGGCCTAATTTGATCGTTAAATCCTATTACCGGTACCCACATGTTTAATGAGACTAAAAGCATTATCGAGTGTATAAAAAAATGAGCAACTGTGTTTGTTACCATTAGATTAACAACAGATGACCAATGCATCCCCACCATAACAAAATTGAACATAAAAAAGGCAACTACAGGTTTAGACGTTATTTTTAACGTTTTAATAAATGGTTTAACCGATATAAGCTCTTTCATTTCTCTATGCATACCCATTAATAAAAGAGGGGGAGAAACTAATGCTAGAACAAGATGTTCTACAGAGTGAACAGAAAATAAGTATTTTTCTCCAATATCATGTAACGGATAATCAGTGAATATCCAGAGTGCCAGTAAGCCTGAGTACCATGTTTTTCTTTTAGGTTTTTTTAGATGTTCTTTATTTGTAGTAAATTCAAAAAATACTACAAGGGTTACAATCAAAGCCCATACGTCATAGTGAGGATGCCATGGTAAATTCTGCATTTATAACCTAAAAATAATTCGCCGAAGCTCTTTCAACCATGACTATAGTAAAAAGTATCAAAGCTAAAACCATACCGCCAACAAAGAACCTATTAATTGTCTTATTTTCATAACGCAGATGCATAAACCAACCAACTACAATTATGAATTTTCCTACTGCTAAAAATATCAGAAGTGGATCAGTGAAAACACCAACAATGTCTTCTGTGTAATAAAGAGCTATCTCAATTGCAGTTAAAATACCAAGTACAATTGCTATTTGAACATATTTTTTTGGAGTTGGGTGCTCTATGTGACTATCAGACATATCAAATTAAGTAAACTACTGTAAACAATACTATCCAGACAATGTCAACAAAGTGCCAATAAAGCGCAACGAACTCAAGATTCATACCACCTTCAAGTGTTAACCCTTTTTGTCTTTGACCAATTCCCCACAATGCTAAAAGCAAGACTACACCGATAAAAACATGCAATCCATGAAAGCCAGTTAATACGTAAAAGGATGAACTAAAGATATTTGTTGTAAGCTCAAAACCTTTATGATAAAACTCTGTAAATTCGTATATTTGTCCTGCTAAAAATACTGCGCCTAACATTGCTGTTGCTAGGAGCCACACTCTTGTTTTTTCTTGATCATTTGCTTCTAATGCATTGTGAGCCAAAACCATAGTCAATGAACTCATTAACAAGATAAAAGAGCTAATGGATGTAAATGGAATATCATAAACATCTGTTAATTTCATTCCAGGAAAATCACTTCCTTTAAATATCATAAAAGTGGTAATTAATGTGCCAAAAAATAATATTTCAGTGGATAAAAATACCCACATACCAAGTTTTCTGGTTTCTACACCTGTGGGTTCATGGGGATAGGAGTGAGAGCTACTCATCTGAGTCTATATGGATTTCTTCTTCAAGAGGTTCTGTTCCCCAACCAAATCCTCCTATTAGTAACAACACGGTACCAATCAAAGCTAATGGAATAGATTTATAAATAACTGCATAGCCTAAAAATGGCAGACCAGATGCCAGGACAATCGGGAAATATGAAGGATTAGGTAAAGCAATATGTTCACTAGGGTTTAGGCCATCTTCTTCTAATTCAAGAAGTATCTGATCAGCTTCTTCACGTCTAACTGCCCTGCCTTCTTCGTCTTCAGAATATTTAGTGTGCCAAAAGTCATCAAGTGATTTAACAATAGGTGCTGTTGAAAAATTCCAAACAGGTGTAGGTGATGGAATTGCCCACTCTAACGTCCTTGCATCCCAAGGGTCAAATGGAGCTTTTTCTCCATTTCTCTTCGAGAAAATCCAATTAATCATGAAAACAATAATTGACAAAGCTATGATAAAAGCCCCAACTGTTACAATAATATTCCAGAATTGTAAGTTTGTTTCTTCTGCATATACCCAGGTACGCCTTACCTGACCTTGAAGTCCCAACCAATGCATTGGTCCAAAAGTAAGATTAAAACCAATCATCATTAGCCAAAAATGTATCTTTCCAAGCGACTCGTTATACATTTTGCCCCAAACTTTTGGAAACCAATAATAAAGTCCAGAAAAAATTCCAAACAAAGCTCCACCAAACAATACGTAGTGAAAGTGTGCTACAACATAGTAGGTATCCGTTTGCTGTGTGTCTGCTGGAACTATTGAGTGAGTTACTCCACTTAAGCCACCAATGACAAACATACCTATGAAACCTAAAGAAAATAGCATTGGAGTATTCAGCTTTAGTTTGCCACCCCATATCGTACCAAGCCAATTAAATATTTTTACTCCTGTTGGGACAGCAATTACCATTGTCGATAAACCAAATCCAGCCTGAGCAACTGGGCTAATTGCAGAAGCAAACATGTGGTGCGCCCATACTCCAAAGCCTATAAATGCGATTCCAAATCCTGCAAAAACTATTGCAGCATAACCAAAAAGTGGCTTTCTTGAAAAAGTTGGAAGTACTTCTGAGACAATCCCAAATGCGGGCAGAATTAGAATATAAACTTCTGGATGGCCAAACAACCAGAACAGGTGCTGCCATAAAATTGGATCACCGCCACCTTCTGTTAAAAAGAATGTAGTTCCAAATTTTCTATCAAATGTTACATAGAAGAGCGCTATTGCAATTATTGGCAAAGAAAAAGCAAGCAAAAAAGATACGGCAAAAGTCATCCAAGTAAATACTGGCATTCTCATGAATCGCATACCTTCTGTTCTCATGTTGATAATGGTTGTAATAAAATTAAACGCAGAAATTAAAGATGCAATTCCAAGTATTTGTAGCCCTATAGCCCAATAATCCATAGCAGTGCCTGGAGAATATTTCATGCCAGCGTTGGGTTGATAGCCAAACCAGCCACCGTTTGGTGCAGATCCTAACCACCCAACTTCTTCAGCTAGGTAACCACCTTCTGGTGCTCCCGCAGTTCCAAATATAAATGTAGAGTATAAAAATGCTCCTCCGAAGATAAATATCCAGAACGAGAGAGCATTCAGCCTTGGAAAAGCAACATCACGTGCCCCAATTTGTAGTGGAAGAAGGTAATTAAAGAAGGCGGCACTAATTGGCATAATTGCCAAGAAAATCATCGTGGTTCCGTGCATTGTGAACATTGCATTGTACTCTGCCGCTGTTAAAAAATTATTATCTGGTTGTGATAGCTGAATTCGAAGAATAAGTGCTTCTAATCCACCAATTAATAGGAAGAAAAAAGCCGCATACCCGTACATTATGCCAATTCTTTTGTGATCAACTGTAGTTATCCAGCTCCATATACCAGTCTCAGAAGAAGGTCTTCTGAAAATACTACTTTGTTTACTCGGTTCAATTATTTTTGTCATTTAAGTGTCCCTAAATACGCAATTAAAGCATTTATTTCTGCTTCAGTCAATTCTAGATTAGGCATAAATGTACCCGGTTTTATTTCAGCAGGATTTGCCAACCACTTGCTTAGATTTTCTCTATTGTTATAAAGTGCTGCCCCAGCAAAAACATTTCTATTTGCAAAGTGTGTTAAGTTTGGAGCTATTCTATCTCCTTGTACATCCCAAACACCATCAATTACGTGACACTGTGTGCAACCAGCATTTAGATAAACTTGTTGACCTTCAGCTGCTAAAGAGTTTCCTTCAAGCTTATTGGCATTTTGTTGTTGATTTTTTACCCATGCTTCAAAGTCATTCTCTGAAAGTGAAAGTACACGACCCCGCATTTTAGAGTGGCTTAGACCACAATATTCACCACATTGTGCCCAAAATTCATCTGGAGAATCCGCATGTAAATTTAAATATGTAGTTTGTCCAGGAACAAGGTATCTTTTACCATTTAATTTTGGAACCCAATAATTATGAAGTACATCATTAGACCACATTTCAAGCCTGACTGGCCTATCGGCTGGAATAACTAATACGTTTGCGGTAGTTATGTCATAGTCTGGGTATTTATATTCAAACCACCATTGGTGACCAATTACTTCAATTTTTAGAGCATCTTTAGGTTCGTTTGCGAGATCAAAAATCGTTCTAACGGTGGGTACCGCAATAACTGCTAAAATAATTACTGGAATAACTGTCCAAAGAATTTCTAATTTAGTATTCCCATGTATCTGTTTTGGTTCAGGACTATCTGGCTTTTCTTTAAATACAAAAACAGAGAGAAGCAATGCTCCTTGGACAATTAAGAAAATTACTACAGCTATCCAAAAAGTTAACCAAAATAATTCATCTATTGATCTTGCATAAGGGCCTTCAGGACTTAAAGAGTCTAAAGGGGCATTTTCGATACAAGCAGACAAAAATACCAAAGCTAAAAATCTTAAATTCTTTAACTTAAAAATGTTTTTCACGAGCATATTTATATTATCAACAACTATTAAGGATAGCGTTGAAATAGTATATAGTGTAATCATAAGTACTATGTCGTTATGGAAACTGTTACAAAAAAAAACATATCAAAATATATAAGGCTTTCTAAATTAAGAATTGTTGAGCTTTTATTAATTACAACGGTTCCATCAATGATTGTATCAATATATGGTTTTCCACCCCTCGAATTAATAGTATTCACCCTACTAGGTGGTACCTTATTAGCTGTCAGTGCAAATGTTCTAAACCAAATATTTGAAATCGAAACTGACAGACTAATGGAGAGAACAGCAAAAAGACCTCTTGTAACTGGAGAGATTAATAAAAAAAGTGCATATGTTTATTCAATTTCCCTTGGGTTAGTAGGGTTTCTAGTTTTGTACACCCAAACAACAGAACTTGCTGCATTCATTGCTCTTTCTGCAAATATTTTTTACTCATTTATTTACACCCTTGTTTTAAAGCCAAGAACAAATCAAAATATAGTCATAGGAGGAGCTGCGGGCGCAGCTCCAGTTCTAATAGGATGGTCTGCTACTGGTACAAATTTAGATACTGGTTCGTGGCTTTTGTTTTTATTAGTTTTTCTTTGGACTCCGGCTCATTTTTGGGCTTTATCAATTGATAAGTTAAATGATTATAAAGATGCAAACTTTCCCATGTTGCCAACTCAAGAATCATACAAAAGAACATCAATATTTATTGGGATATATTCATGCGCAACGGTATTGACTTCATTGTTGCTTGCTCCAATTCTTCAATTAGGAATGGTATATCTTATACTGTCACTAATTTTTGGATTGTATTTAATGTATAAGTCATACCAGCTTTATAGAAAACAAATTAAAGCAATTTCATATTTTGTATTTTCAAATACATATCTTGCTGTAATATTTCTAGCTATGGTTGCAGATATATTCATAACTTTGAGTAGTATCTAAATATGCAAGAACTTTTATTTTCTATTACTTATCCGCCAATACCAATAACACAAGTTGGCCCAATTTCATTTTCTTTGCATGGAGTTTTTGCTGCTGTAGGTTTTTATTTTGGTGCAAATCATGCCTTAAAATTATCAGAAGAGGATGGTGCTGACAGTGAATTATTTTCCGAAGCACTTACTTGGGCTATTTTTGGTGCGATCCTGGGTGCTAGATTTTTTACGATTCCAGCTCAATGGTATGCTAACCCAAATTATGGATTTGATGATATCTTTACTCTTGCAGGAAGCTATTCAATTATGGGTGGGATGGCTGGTGGAATAATTGCTGCCTACCTAAAAATTTCAATTCTCAACAAACAAGATTTCAAACAGTATGGAGATTATGCTGCCACAGGATTAATACTGGGTACAGTTATTGGAAGAATCGGTGATTTAGCAATTGTAGAGCATTTGGGAAGGGCAACAGATTTCTTCCTTGGTTATGAAATTAAACCAGGTTACGATGTTGCTCCTCAACACAATTCTCTTGAGTGCTTTGAGCCTTTAACAACATGTGGAACTTATCACCACGTCGCCATGTACGATTTACTTCTTGCATTGTTGATATTTTATATTTTTAGAAATCTTCAGTCTCGTTTTACTTTTGGTAGAGGTTCGTGGATTGGGCTTTGGGCTGTATGGTACGGATCACAAAGAGCTGTTCTTGATACGTTAAGATTTGGAATGGGTGATTCAACAATTGGGAGTTTTACTTGGAATCAAATTGGCGGATTGATGTTGGCAATAATTGGATTACTTATATTTTTAAGAAATAAAGATTTTAAAACAAACTAACTAGAAACAGAATATAAGCAACAATAAACAAATATCCGAGTAAGGGATTTCTTTTTATTACATTTCTTGAAAGAAAAATCACAATAAAAGAAACAAAATACATAATAAAAAGCTGATAATCAATTACAGAGCTAATTTCACCGGGACTTATCATTATTGCTGTTGCTCCAACAAGTCCGATATTAAATAAGTTTGAACCAAAAATATTTCCAAAAACTATATCAGGTTTACGCATCTTTGCTGCTGAAATTGTTCCAGCAACCTCTGGCAGGCTAGTTCCAATAGCAATAATTGTTGATCCAATAATTAGTGAAGACACGCCAAATAGTTCAGCAATTGCAACAGCATTGTCAACAACTAATTGGCTACCATAGAGAGTTGCAAGAAGTGACAACCCACCTCTTACCCAAATGTAATTTTTTTCTTCCCCAAGAAGTTCTCCTTCATCGACACTTTCAGTGCTAATCATTTTATAGATGACATAGATAACAAGAATAAGTAAAACTGCTCCAAGTAAAAAAGGAAACTCATTGGTAATTACATAAGTAGAAACAAAAACTGTTGTGAGTATTCCCATCCATACTGGACTGATTTGATTTAATTTTATATTTTGTGAAAAATCTTTAGGTAATGCTAAATATAAAACAGCCACTACAAGTAGAGAATTAGCTATATTTGAACCTACTATATTGCCAATACCAAGATCTAGGTCACCTTTTAACGCAGCCCCAGTGCTTGCAAAAAGTTCGGGAGCAGAAGTTCCAAACCCAATAAATGTTGCACCAATAATCGAACTCGGAAGTTTGAATTTTAAAGCTATTTGGACTGCAGAGCTGACCATTTCATCAGCTCCCTTTACTAGTAAAACTAATCCAATCGAAAACCCAACAAGAAGAATGACTATGTCCATGATTTCAATTTTCTATTTAGAATCTCTCCATGAAATCCACTCTTTTACTTGTGTGAGATCGTATCCTGGCCCATTCACAGCAAGCGTAATTTCAGTTGCACCAGCTTCTAGCAACTCATCTGCTAAATCTATTCTTTTTATATCAATTCCAATTGATCTTTTGATTTCATTTGGATCCCTACCTACTTTGTCACACCAGTCATTAAGTACATTATTTTTATGTGCGACTGTTTCAATCCCACTTCTTTCTTCAGTTTTTGTTGCAAATCCATGCCATATATCTGCATACTGAGCTACTAATCTTAAAGTGACTTTTTCTCCACCACCACCGATAAGAATAGGGATTTTTCGTTTAGGTTGAGGATCGAGTTTCCCCATTCTGTTTACAATTCTTTCGAGTGATTTTTCTAATTCTTTTAATCTCCATATTGCAGTACCAAATTCATAACCATACTCTTCATAGTCTTGTTCAAACCAGCCTGAACCTATTCCAAAAATTAATCTACCATCTGATATATGGTCAACAGTTCTAGCCATATCAGCAAGCAGTTCTGGATTTCTATACGAGTTACATGTTACTAAAGGACCTATCTCGACAGAGTTAGTTACCTCTGCCCAACTTGAAAGCATCGTCCAGCATTCAAAATGTTTACCTTCACGCCTTTCTCCTTCAGCCCACTGGGTTCCATCTTCTTTGTATAAGGGGTAAAAATGATCCCAATTGTAAATTACATCTGCACCTATTTTTTCAGACTCGATTGCAGCAGCCCTTATCTGATCATACTCAGCATGTTGTGGTTGTAAAAATACAGCTATTCTTGGTTTCATATTTATTCTCCTTACAGTTCAAATTTAGTATTAATAAACTCATCCTTTATTGTGTTTTTAAATTTTATATTCGCATCTAATCGCTCAATATTTTGCCTTGTTACTTTTTCGGCTGATGGAAGTGGATTTTCATTAACAAAAGATTTAATTTCTTCACTCAGTAACTCATCATATATTGATGGCAGTGAATCAAGTATTCGGGATGCTGTCCATCCAGGCATTAATTCGAGCAAGGCACTCCAATTATTTTTTACTTCTATAAACCCGTTAGAAGCATTCTTACTATTTGAAAGTAAAGTAGCGATTACATAAGGGGCATCTGCCCCTCTGATTGTTTGATCCAAAATTGCTCCAATTACATTTTTTGAAGTATCAGGGTCACTTAATGTACCGATGACCCCTCTATATCTTGCTTCTATTTGGGGTGATGATGAATTTTTAAACTTTTCAATATATATTTCTGAGGAACACTCTTGATTCATTCCAGCAATTGATAACACTAAATTAAAATAATTACCATCAGCGTATTCTTCATATTCATTTGAAATAAATTGATTTGCAAAAAATTCAATAAATTTTGTATCCTCAGTTATCTTTGCATAAGTTCCACACAGTAAGGACCTTAATTGGGATTCTTCTTGATCAAATTTATCTTGATAGTCTTTTCCTAGAGATTCTATTAACGGATAGCTAAAATCTTTAACATAATTTTTAAAACTATCATTTTCTCCAATTTTTGCAAAGGTAGAAAAGATGCTACTAATTAATGACCAAACATTTACATCTTTTTCCCCTGTATATAAGTTTAAAAGTTTGATAAAAAGTGATAGCTTCAACTCACCTATTCGCAATGCCATCCAAGAATCTTCTAAAATTCTATATTTTTCGTTTAAGTCAAGTTTTTCAAAATTTAATAATATTTCTTCAAATATATCTTCACTATATGATGAGTGAAAAAATGACCAACCACCATTATTTATAAAAGGAATTTCACCATCATTTTCAATCGTGATTGAATCAGAATCCATAATTAACTTATTAACTTTTTCGTTATCCAAGTATCTAATATTCAATGGCACGCTCCAAAGAGAGCTGTCGGTGCTTCCATCAATCAAATATTTCTTTTGAGATATTTTAAAACTGGAACCTTCTTTTTCGATATTTACAATTGGATACCCTTCTTGTTGTATCCATGTAGGAAGAATTTCACTAAGGTTATAAGAACTTGCACTTGTAAGTTCGTTCCAAAGGTCAGAAGAGTGTGTATTTTTATACTCATATTTTTTAAGATATTTTCTCACGCCATCCTTAAAAGTTTCTTCACCTATAAATGTTTCAAACATCCTGAGTACGGTAGAACCTTTTTGATAGGTTAATACATCAAACATTTCTTCTGCTTCTTCTGGAGTTTTTACTTCAAACTCAACTGGCCTTGAAGACTTTAATGAGTCAACTCCAAACCCTCTTGACCTGTCTAGGTTCATCTGATTCCACAATTTAAACTCGGGGTAAGTTGCTTCAGAAGCTATAACTTCCATTAAACTTGCAAATGCTTCATTTAGCCAAATACCATCCCACCAGTTCATGGTTACCAAGTCTCCGAACCACATATGAGCCAATTCGTGAGCAATTACTTCAACAGACCTTGATAATTCTGCTCTTGTTGCTTTTTCTATATCAATAAGCAGTAGTGTTTCTCGAAAAGTAACGGCCCCAACATTTTCCATTGCACCCATAGCAAAATCAGGTATTGCTATAAGATCTAATTTTGATCCTGGATAATTTATCCCGTAGTAATCCTCAAAGAAATCCAGAATTTTTATTGCAGCTGTGCCAGCAAAATTAGTTTGGTTAGAAAAACCTGGCCTATGCACTATTCCTACATCAGTTGTTTTTGAAGTTCCTATCTTAGAAACTTCTAATTTACCAACAACAAAAGCTACTAGGTATGTTGACATTCTCATAGAGTCAACAAACTTAGTTGTAGTTCTATTGTTTTCAGTTGATTCATTCAACACTTTTTCATTACTAATTCTTATCAAATCACTGTCTGTAGTTAAAGCTATGGAAAATATAGCTTTGAATTCTGGCTCATCCCAACAAGGAAATGCCATTCTCGCTGCTGTTGGTTCGAATTGAGTAGTCGCAATCCAAACATCTTTATTTTCTGAATCTTTAAAGCTACTCCTGTAAAACCCTCTTAATTCATCAACTATTGTGGCTTTGAAATCAAGATAAAGTTGCCAATCTCCTTGAGTAACTTTATCTTCGAAAATAAGTGAAACTCTCTCTTCTTCAGGCAAATAATTAATTGAAGCCTCAATATGTTCACCTGAGTCATTTTCTATAAATGCATTTTCTATATCAATTCCTAATGAGTGAAGCTGTAATTCTTTTGTTTCATCAACTATTTCCAAAAAAACAACTTCTTTGCCCGTGTAGCTGAATTCTTCTAAGTTAATGTCTAGATTGATTTCGTATCTTTGAGGAATTGCTATTTTTGGTAGCCTAATGTTTTCATTCATTTAAAAATATTAGTAAGAATTTAAATCAATCCCATTCCAAGTGGATAAATTCGTCAGAATTTTTAAATTGCACTTGATGGGCACCGAAATAATCTCTTTGAGCTTGAATTAAAGCAGAGGGATTAAATGTACTTGATGTTCCTACAAACCAGTTGTATGAAGAATTTATAACAGGAATTGAGATACTGCTATCAATACACGATTTAATTACTTCTTTTGCATCACTGAGATTATTCTGTAATAAATCTTGAATAGAAGATCTTGTAGTAATAGGATTCAGTAGCTTTGCATTACCCAATTCATTTAGAAGGTCAGATCTAATAATGCAACCAGCTGACCAATTCTGCAAGACCTCTTTCAAATCTATATCTAATTGCTCTTTGTTACTCACATGCTGGATAAAAAGCAAACCTTGAATCATTGTTGCTAGTCTTGCAAAATATATTGCGTTGTTTAAAGATTCTGAAGAAATATCTATTAACTGTCCATCAATATTTTTTGACCATAAGTTTTCATAGTTACTCTCTACTCTTGCATTGAATGCTTCAAAGACACTAGGTAATGGAAAACCATAGTTAAGTGATGTCTCAACTGTTAGTTTGCCTGTTCCTTTATGATTTGCATTAGATTGTATTTGATCAAGTAAATATCCTGAATCGTTTTTCTTTAATAAAATTTCTGAAGTTATTTCAATTAAGTATGAAGATCTGTTTTGTGGGGAAAATTCCTTGAAAAACTCACTTATCTCAATATTGGTATAGTTTGCTCTTTTTAAAATATGGTAAGCCTCAGTAATAATTTGCATTTCAGCATACTCAATTCCGTTATGAAGCATTTTAATAAAATGGCCAGTTCCATAACCTTTATAAAACCCAATACTTAATGAGTTTTCATAACTCGCAGCTATTGAAGATAAAGAATCTTTTAATTCATTATTAATTGATTTCTCTGAACCAATCATTAAGGCCGGGCCATTTCTTGCACCCTCTTCTCCTCCCGAAACACCCATTCCTAAAAAATCTATCTCTTTCTCAGCACACAGAGCACCAAGTATGTTGCTGTCAAGATAGTATGCATTACCCCCGTCAATCAATATGTCATTTGGTTCGAGATAGTTAATTACTTTTTTTGCCATATCGAATGTTGGTTTACCAGATGGAATTAGCATAAGAATTTTTCTCGGTTTTGGTAAAGATTCTATAAAATTCTCGAGGTCAGTAGAGCCAGAAATGTTCCCATGAGAGTCTTTCTCTATAAGAGAATTAATCTTATCTTCAGATTTATTAAATACGTGAACAGGAGTGCCCTTTTCAGAAAAATTAAGAGCAATATTGCTACCCATTACCCCAACACCAATTAAACCAATAGATTTATTCATGATAAAAGTTTAACAACATCTTTTTGAAGCAGATTTTCTAGGTAATAATTTCTAATTTCTATAATTACTTCTAATCCCTCTTCAATATTTTTAACACTTATGATAGAAGAGTACTTGTGCAGTTGATCCAAGTCCTTAGGCGATATTATAAGCGAAACTTCATTTAGATCACCAAAGACATTTGTTGTAATCTCGGAAATTAATTTTTCAATGTTTGTCCCTTTTGTTGATGATACAAATATTGCATCTGGATATTTTTCTGTTAAATAATTTAAAGACGCCTTGTCAATTTTATCTATTTTATTGAAAACCAATATTTCAGGCACATCTGCTTCAATCTGGTCTAGTATTTCATGCACAGTATTTATGTGCATTTCGGGTATTGCAGATGCTGCGTCAACAACATGAATTAATAAATTTGCTTCTTTAACAACTGTAAGTGTTGATTTAAAAGATTCAATCAATGTTGTTGGAAGATTTTGAATAAACCCAACTGTATCCGAGAGTATTATGTGCTCATTTATTCCATCAATTTTTAACTCTCTTTGTAAAGAATCAACAGTTGCAAATAACTCATTAGCTACATATGTTTTCGAAGACGTAATTTTTTCTAGCATGGTAGATTTTCCTGCATTCGTATAACCAACAATTGAAACAAGGGGTGTATTATTTTTCTTTCTAAAGCTAGATTGCACTTCTCTTTGTTTACTAACTTTTTTAATTTCCCTTTTTAATTTATTAATTCTGTTGTCAATTAATCTATTGTCTGTTTCAAGCTTTGTTTCACCAGGTCCTCTTGTTCCTATACCACCGCCCTGCTGATTCAAAGTTTTACCTAAGCCAGCTAAACGTGGTTTTAAGTAAATTGATAAAGCTAATTCAACTTGTAAGCTGGCTTCCTTTGACTGAGCATGAAGTGCAAATATATCAAGGATAAGACCAGTCCTGTCTACTACATCACACTTGAATAAAGCTCTCAATTCTTTTTGTTGATTTGGAGTTAATTCGCAATCAAATAAAACCACATCAATATCATTTGCATCTGAGATATCTACCAATTCTTTTATAGAACCTTTACCAATAAAAGTTTTAGGATCAATTTTTTCAACCCTTTTAGTCTGGATTATTGTTGGACTTGATCCAGCAGTTTTTACTAAATTTACAAGCTCTTTAAGAGACTCTTCTTTGTCAGCCCTTATTTCATTTTTTAAGACTATTCCAATTAGTAATGCTTTTTGAGTAGTGACAAAGATATCTCTGTCAGATACTGTTAGAAGCCTTCTGTCTGATTGGTTTGGATTATTTCTTTGATTCAATTATTTCATTATAGGTAATTGGCCATTTTCAGAAGATTTTGAAAGTTCTTCTTCAGCAATAATTTGAGATTCTCTAACAGCTAAAACTACTTTTCCAGTTGGTGGCCAGATAAATTTCCATGCACCACTAGCTACAGCCCAGAACTGTTGTCCTGTATCAACATCAATAAGAGGAAGAGCTTCTGAAGTTTTTTCACTTCCAGCTGGTACAAGAAGCCCAGATTTAGTAATTGTCTCTTCTTTTAAGTGTCCAACTCTCCAACCTGGAGAAACCTTGAATCCAGCAGGTGCTTCTTGCACCTCATCTAATATGCTTTTTTCTTCTGCCATTTTTCCATATTAAACATATATATCTTATAAAGTAGCGGAGGTGGACAGGAATCGAACCTGCCAAAGATTTTTATACCTTTCAACAGTTTTGAAGACTGTGGAGCCCACCAGGCGCTCATTCACCTCCGTACTTAAGACTAGTTATATAAAAAAAATTATATTGAATAGAATTAAAGTAATGAATAATTTTCAAATAGAATTTAAAAGACTTAAAGCCGACAGGGGCTTGAGTAATAAACAGATAGCTTCTTTTACTGGTGTAAAAGTAAAAGATGTTAAGCAATGGGAGGCTGGGACAAGCTTTCCTACAGATATAAAAATTATTAATGCTCTTGAGGGATTGTTGGGTACCGAAATAACAAATACACTTGACGGCTTCTCGACAGAACAATTAAAGGAAGTAGGTTCATTATTAACCGAAGAAAGCCTTTTTTCTATTAAAAATGATGATGTGCAAATTAAACAAACTAGAATTGATAAACTTCGAAACACCCTCAAAAGAAAAGAAACAACACTTAATGATTTTGATTACGAATCTATTGAGGTTTCTGAGGTAAAAGAAGAAACTCCTGAAGAATATCTTATTAAACCAGTCCAAACTGCTAACCTTCTAGAATTTTCTGACGAAGAGCCATACATATATGATCAAAAACAGATTGGTTTTTATTTCACTCGTAATCTCAAAACAACAGCTTTGCTTCTGGTACTCATTATTGTTATTTATAATTCATTCTCCATATTTTGGGATTCACTAATAACATTTTTAGATAATTTATTATGAAAGTTGAGTCTTATGCAAAAGCAGGCCTTTCATTATCTATAGCATCAATTTTGGCTGGTGCATTTGTTAGAGCTACTGGGTCTGGAGATGGATGTGGAGCAACATGGCCTACATGTAAAGGAAAGATAATACCCTCATTATCAGACACATCAGAATTAATTGAATTTTCCCATCGTTCTGTAAGTGGAGTTTTATTAGTTGTTACTTTGATTATTTTTGTAAAGACTAGAAAATTGCAAAAAGACTCTTTGGTAAGAACGGTAACTAACTATCTCACTTTTTTTGTAATTTTTGAGGCACTAATTGGTGCAGTAATTGTTATTTTTGAATGGGTAGGTCTTAATAGTTCTCTTCCAAGAATCATTGCAGTTCCAATTCATTTAGTAAATACATTTGGTCTACTTGGAAGCTATGCAATATTGTACAAAATACTTCAAGACGATCTTGAGAACATAAAAAATATGTTCAACAAAAACTTTTTATTAATTTCTTCTTTGTTTCTTCTAAGTGGAGCAACTGGCTCAATCACTGCTTTGGCTGACGTCTTATTTCCAAGTGCTTCATTTGTAGAAGGATTTTTAGCAGATTTTGATAGAACATCTGAAGTGTTGACAAGATTAAGAATTTTACACCCAATTATTTCATCCGCACTATCAATAGTTTTATACGTTTATGCAACTGGGATTAGAAAAAAATACAATGTAAAAGTTAAAACATTACAAACATTAATACTTATTGCGGTATTTCTGGGAGTCATAAATGTTTTATCCAATATAGTTTTGCCTTTAAGCATCTTGCATCTAGCAATCGCCGATTTTTTGTGGATTTCCTATATATATGTAAGCATTGATCTTTCAAAAAATAATTTATTTATCAATTCGCTTTAAATTAATTGCCAGTATATTATTCACTTTTGTAACTGAATAGCAAGCGTAAAGGTCAAAATACTAATGGTGACTAAAACAATACCTTCAAAGCCAAAACCAGAGGCCAAAGAAGCTGATTTCTCTAATGAAGATACTACCTTAACTCCTGAACAGGAGAAAGCTGCTCGTGAAAAAGCAAAATCGCTAACAAAAAAATTGGCCGATGATAAAGGAAAACTTACTACAGATCTAGTTAGCCAGTATTTGACTGCAATTGGAAACTTCGACCTTTTAACAGCAGAACAAGAAGTTGAATTAGCTCAGAAAATTGAATCTGGAGAAAAAGCTGCAGTTAAGTTACAAAAGAAACAGTTTAAAGATAAAAAAGGTGAAATCCGTTTAAAAAGAGATAGAAAAAAAGGTGCCGAGGCCAAAGACGCTTTTCTTACTGCAAATTTAAGATTAGTTGTTGCTAATGCAAGAAGATATGCAAACACTTCAGGTATAGATTTTCTAGATTTAATCCAGGAAGGAAACCTTGGTTTAATACGTGCCGTTGAAAAGTTCGATTGGCGTAAGGGATTTAAATTTTCAACTTATGCAACTTGGTGGATTAGACAAGCTATTACAAGAGCTATTGCTGACAAGTCAAGAACAGTAAGAATTCCTGTACATTTACACGATACTATGGCTGCAGTCCGTGCAGCACAAGCTCAACTTAAAGCTGAACTAGGTAGAGATCCGAAACCACAAGAGATTGCTAAAGAAGCAGGTGTAGGGGTTGATAAGGTAGAACTAGCTTTAAGTGTTGCTGATACAGTTTCTCTAGAACAACCTGTCGGTGAAGATGGAGCACAACTTGGTGATTTTATCCAAGATGAAGATGCAAGTGATCCTTCATTAATTGTTCAAGATTTAGATGTAGCGGAAAGCCTCAGAGATAGTATTAGCAGACTTCCTGAAAGAGAAGGAAGAATCTTAGCTTTAAGATATGGTTTTTACGATGGTGTCCCAAGAACACTTGAAGAAATTGGTGAAGAGTTTGACTTGACCCGAGAAAGAATCAGACAATTAGAAAAACTCGCTCTCTGCAGACTTCGTCATCCATCTTTTGGGATTAGAGAACAAGACCTAGTCTAATTTTTTAATTTTATCTTTACTCTTTAAATTGGTAATCTATATTACATGTTCGAACATCTTGAAATTGCTATTGACTCAGCAATAGATAGCGGAGCAAAATATTCTGATGCAAGAGTATTAATTTCTAAATCAAGAAGTATTGCAGCAAAAAATGGAGAAATCGAAAATTTTAATGAGAATGAAAAAATTGGGATTGGAATTAGAGCACTAGTAGGTTCTTCTTGGGGTTTTTATTCCACATATGATTTATCTAGCGAGTCTTTAAAACAAGCAGGAAAAAAATCTTTTGAAATAGCTAAAGCATCTGCAATGGTAGCTGGAGAAGAATTACCATTTGCTGATATACCTGTAGTTGAAGATACTTATACGACTCCACACGAAGAAAATCCTTTTTCAGTCTCGAGTTCTGAACAAATCGATCTTTTAATTTCATCTACTGAAAAGATGAAAAAACTTGGTAGCTCAAGAGCTTTTGGAAGATTAGATTTTTGGGATACAGAAAAGTGGTTTGCTTCAAGTCAGGGGCACAAAATATATCAAAATATTATTGAATCCGGAGGAGGAATATCTTCATTATCAGTAGGCGATGGTGAAACCCAAATAAGGTCATACCCACAATCTTTTGGTGAATATAGAACTGGTGGCTGGGAAGTAATAAAAAGTTTTGAATTTGAAAGTCATCTAGATAGATTATCTGAGGAATCCCAAAGGCTTTTGGTAGCTCCTCAATGCCCCCAAGGAACGATGGACTTAATCCTTGAGGGTAGCCAGCTTGCTTTACAAATTCATGAATCTGTAGGGCATGCTATTGAACTTGACAGAATTTTAGGTTGGGAAGCAGCTTATGCTGGAACCTCTCATTTAGATCTAAAAAAATTAAATAAGCACAAATATGGTTCAGAATTAATGAATATAGTTGCTGACGCAACACTACCTGGAGCACTTGCAACATTTAAATACGATGACGAAGGAACTCCTGCCCAAAGAGTTGATATTGTAAAAGAAGGAATTTGGACCGGAGTTTTGTCAGGTAGAGATAGTGCTGCTGTTGCAGGGGTACCACCGGGTGGTATGGTTCGTGCAGATGGTTTTGGAAGATTGCCCATGGTAAGGATGACTAATGTTGGCTTGCTTCCAGGTGACTCATCGTTAGATGAAATTATAGAAGCTACAGATGAGGGAATCTATATGGAAACTAACCGTTCTTGGTCCATAGATGACTTAAGACTAAATTTTCAATTTGGATGTGAAGTTGGTTGGTTAGTTAAAAATGGAAAAATAATTGATATGGTAAAGAACCCAACCTATACGGGAATTACACCTGAGTTTTGGGGAAATATGGATATGTTGTCAGGTGAGGAAGAGTGGGTATTTTGGGGAACTCCAAACTGTGGCAAAGGGCAACCAAGCCAAATTGGACACACTGGACACCCAGCTTCTCCAGCAAGATTTAAAAATACGCGTATTGGAGTTCGTGGATGAAAATTTGGGAAGACCTACTTCAAGATATTGAAAAAAATATTCCTTCTGATACAGAATGTGAATTAAAAATGATGCACTCAAAAAGTGCATTAACTAGGTTTGCTAATTCTCAAATTCATCAAAATGTGGATGAAGAATCTGCCGATGTATTTTTGACATTACACAATGATTCTAAAACTGTAACTATGTCAACTAACTTAACAGCATTAAAAAATCCAAAGGAATTTGTTTCTAAAGCTATGGACTCTTTAAGTAAAAGTCCAATAGACAAAGGTTGGGCTGGCCTTCCTGATGCCTCCCAATCCTATAATGGTCTATTCAAGCTGGTTGAATCATCACCCGAGGAGAGGGCTAATAAGGTTCGAGAATTTGTTTCTGCGGGAAAACAAATGAACGCAGCAGGATACTGTTCTAGCTATATAAATAATTACTTTGTATGGAACACTAATGGGTTAAATTCTTCTGATTCATCTAGCAGCGCATTCATTGATGGAATATTTAGAACAGAATCATCAGCCGGATCTTCTCACAGGGGAGGAATAACATTGTCAGACATAGAAGCTGAACGTGCTGGTAGTGAAGCAGCAAAACTAGCAAAAGACAGTGAGAACCCAGAGGACATAGAACCGGGAAACTATGAAGTAATTCTTGGTCACGAAGCAGTTAGCACTATATTGGTTTTTCTTGGAGTTTATGGTTTTAATGCAAAAAGCAAAATTGACGGTATGAGTCCGATAAACATTGATGAAAACCAGTTTGATAGCCAAATAAACATTTTTGACACTCCTGAAGATAATGAATCAATTGGGTTTAAGATTGATGCGTCCGGATCAAAGAAAAAAAACTTAGAAGTTGTTAAAGATGGAGTTTCAAAATCTTATTTTCATACTAGGCGAACTGCTAAGGAATTAAGTGCTGAAAATACTTTTCATGAATTGTTTGGTTGGGGAGAAAATTTTGGCGGAATAGGTACAAATATTAAACTTTCGGAGGGTAATGTCTCACAAGAAGAAATGATAAAAAGTGTTAAAAAGGGTATTTACATAAATGAGTTTTGGTACTGCAGGGTTTTAGATCCAATCACCCAAGTTGTAACTGGGTTAAATAGAAATGGATCTTTTTTGATTGAAAACGGAAAGATAGTTAAACCTATTGGTAGATTAAGATTTACACAAAGCTTTATGGCTTCACTTGCACCTGGCAATGTTTTATCTATTGGGGATAGGTCTAGATATGCAGATTCAGAATTTGGAGAAGGCATGTTAAAAGTACCAGCCATACATTTAAAAAACTTTAATTTTACAGGTGGAGTTTCTGGATAATAAATCATATTTTGATGGTGATAAACCACTGATTATTCCTCATCGTGGAGGGTCAAATATAGTACCTGAGAATACACTTCATGGTCTTGAGCTAGTAATTAAAGAAGGATTTTCGCATTTTGAAACTGACTTACGTATGTCTAAAGATGGTGAAATATTCCTTCATCATGATGAAACTTTTGACAGAACGACAAATGTTTCTGGAAAAGTACAAGACTTTAATTGGAGTGAAATTTCTAAAATTAATGCTGGTTATAAGTTTTATGAAAAAAGTCAACAAAAAAATAAAACTACTAATTTTGTAAGGTTAGTTGATGCCTTAAAAATGAGTGAAAAGTTAAAATTTAATCTTGATCTAAAGCAAACGGGAATGGCAAAAAAGGTTGTAGAAATAATAAACTCATTAAATGCAAAAGAAAGAGTATTAGTTTCTTCATTTAGCCCGAAAAGATTAGACGAGTTTTTAAATGTAAGTAAGGGAGAAATATTAACCTCCGGAACTTTTCGAGAAAATGCTATTGCACGATTTTTACCTTTACAAAAAAGAAATTTTAAGGTTCAAGCTCTCCAAGCCCCATTTAAGTGGAGGGGGATACAAGTTTATTCAAAAAAACTAGTGGATTTTTGTAAATTAAATAATCTTCAACTACATGTATGGACTGTAAATTCAATAGAAAATTTTAAGACTTGTTTAGAAATTGGATGTGATGGTGTCATTACCGATGAACCAATTTTATTTCGTAATTATTTAAACAAATAAAAAAATATTTAGATAGTATTTTGCTTTATAAAATCTTCAGCTTTTTTAAAAATGTGATTTTTTCTTTCTGGATTAAGACGATCAAGCGATCTTGTTAGCAGCGCAAGTCTTGGATTATTTTCATAAAACTTTCTATTCTTTTCTGTAAATTTCCAATACAAACCATCAAGAGTGTCACACCAATCACCTTTTTTGTAGTTACTCATTTTCAGGATATAGTTTGAACCACATGTATATGGTTTTGTAGACATCATTCCTCCATCAGCATATGTAGCCATCCCGAAAACATTCGGAACCATAACCCAATCTGAAGAGTCTATATACATTTCCATAAACCATTTATAGATTTCTTTAGGATCTACTCCACATAAATTCATAATATTACTTATAACCATTAAACGTGGAATGTGGTGTATGTAACCATCTTTGAGGGTAGTTTTTATACAGTCATCAAGTGGATCAATGCCAGTTGTTCCGTCGTACCATGATGAAGTTAGTTTTTTTGAATGCTTCCAGTAATTACTTTTTGATTGTAAAGCACCTTCTTCATGATAGATTCCCCTAATAAATTCTCTCCAACCAATTATTTGCCTAACAAACCCTTCCACTGAGTTCATAGGCATATTATTTTTTTCAGCATACTGTAAGGTTTTTTTTATAACCTTATCAGGCGTTAAAAGACCTATATTTAAAAAGGGGCTTATGCAGCTGTGAAAAAGAAAATTCTTCTCTTCCAGCATTGCGTCTTCGTAAATTCCAAAGTTTTCAAAACGAACTTTAAGAAAATTATCAAGCTGTTTTTCGGCTCCAGCCCTGTTTACAGGAAACCAAGTATTTTCTAAATCACCTGGATGATCATCAAAATTGTTAATAATAAGTTTTTTAATTTCTTCATCATATTTTGATTTTTTAAAAACAATCATTTCAGGTGGTTCTACATTTTTTGGTATTTTTTTTCTATTATCTTCGTCAAATGACCATTTTCCACCGACTGGCTTTCCATTTTCATCCATTAAAATATCTAAATTTTTCCTAGCTTTTTGATAAAAGGAAGACATTCTATAAACTTTTTTTCCTTTTGCCATAGAAACAAATTCATTTCTTTCAAATATAAACATTGGTGATTGGAAAATATTTACTGTTACATTGGCAGCTTTTAATGCTTTAAGAAACTCTTCTTCAAAAGCTTTATCTTCTATTTCAAAAATATTGATTTCAGATAAATTTTTCTTTTTTAGGAATTTAATTAGAGAGTCGACATAACTTTCACCTTTTTTACGACTTGAAAGTTCAAAGTAATTTACAGATATAGATTCATTTTCCAGTTCATCTTTATATTCACGCATACCAGCAAGAAACAAATAAAGCTTTAGTTTATGATGTTTAAAATATGTACAAAGACCAAAGTCTTCAGCCATAAACACTTCACTACAGCCATTTTTTTTTAGAATTTTTGGATTAAATAGCTGACTTCCAAGTATTACAAAAAATTTACTTCTCATCTTATCCAAGAATAGTTTACCATTGTAATGTAGAAGCTATAATTCTGCGGATCTTGAAGGGGGAAAATGCATCAAGAAATATTAGATAGTGGTTTTATACCAAACAAAATATGTGAAAAGCTACCAGCAAGCTTTGATGATATTGAAAACCTTGCAAGCGAACTTCCAAAAGTACTTGCAAATGAACAAATTGTCGAAAGAGTACAACAATTAGGGCAAGAAAAAGATATCAGCAATCTAAGTAACAGTGAATTGGAAAGAGCGATGCTATTGTATTCCTACGTAGGTCACGCATATATGTGGGGAAAAAAACATGTTGAAAATACAATTCCTAAAGAGCTTGCTACAACATGGTTTGCTATATCTGAAAAATTAGAAAGACCACCAATTCTTTCCTATGCATCATACGCCTTAAATAATTGGAAAATGCTTGATGATGCAAAGCCTTTTGATCTAGAGAATATAGTAATCATGCAAAATTTCTTGGGAGGAGTAGATGAAGATTGGTTTATTATGATTCATGTTGCTATTGAGTATGAAGCAAAAGTTATACTTTCAAATTTAAAATCATATTTTCTTGATGAAAACTTGGACAAATCATTATTAGAAAAATCTTTAGAGAGTATTAAAAAAATCAACTCAATTATGAATCGAATGCCTGAAAAATGTGACCCATTTATTTACTACAATCGGGTGAGACCATACATATTTGGTTGGAAAAATAACCCTGCTACACCAGAGGGTGTAATTTATGAGGGTGTTGAAGATTACAATGGAGAACCTCAACTTTTCAGAGGTGAAACAGGAGCACAAAGTTCAATTGTTCCTGCACTCGATGCTCTTCTTGGCGTCACGCATTCCAATGATCCACTAAGAGAATACTTGGATGAGATGAGATTGTATATGCCTAAAGAACATAGAGAGTTACTCAATGGTCTAGATGAATGGTCAGAAAATAAAAGAAAAAATCTAAGCATAGATGAAAAATCTATGATGATCATTAATGAAATAATAAATGAAGTCCATACTTTTAGAGATAAGCATTTGGAATATGCGAGAGTATATATTTTTGAACAGTCTCTAACAAATAATTCAAACTCAAATATTGTTGGAACTGGTGGTACACCTTTTATGAAGTATCTTGATAAGCACCTACAAGAAACAGTTCCATCAAATGATTAAAAAGCTAGGTATACCAAAAGAAGTTAAACAGGACGAAGGCAGAGTTGCTTTAATTCCTGAACATATAACTCAATTTACTGGTTTAGCAAATATTTTTGTTGAAACCCAAGCCGGAGTTGGCTCTGGATTTACTGATGAAGACTATAAACAAGCTGGAGCAAAAATAGTGTCTTCATCAGAAGAACTTTATGGAATCGCACAAATAATTTGTAAAGTCAAAGAACCTCAAACTGAAGAGTTTGAACTCTTAAATTCTGACCATATATTATTTGGTTATCTTCATCTTGCATCAAATCTTTCGCTTACAAAAATACTATTAGAAAAAAAATTAACAGGGATTGCTACTGAAATGATTATGAGTGGGAAAGAGTATCCATTGCTGATTCCTATGTCAAAAATTGCTGGCAATCTAGCTATTCAGAAAGGTATGCAATTTTTAGAATACTCTTCAAAAGGAAAAGGACTGCTTCTTTCATCAATATCTGATGAAAAAAATTCAAAAGTTACTGTTATTGGTTGTGGTGAAGTCGGTAGAAGCTCAATTCATAAGTCTATTCAGATTGGTGCATCTGTTACTGCGATTGATATAAATGAAGATATTTTGAATGAATTAAAGAATCAGTATGGAGAAAATATAACCACTTTAGTCAGTGGAAGTGAGTCAGCTACAAACGCAATTAGGTCTGCTGATTTAGTTGTTGGTGCAGTTTTGTTACCTGGAAGAAAGCCTCCAATTGTAATTACAGAAGAAGACATAAGTTCGATGGAAAAGGGTTCAGTCATAGTAGATGTTGCTATTGATCAAGGTGGTTGTGTTGAAGGAGTTAAGCCTAATACTCATAGTGAACCTTTTGAAATAAGAAATGGTGTGATCGTTTCTGCAATTGCAAACTTACCAGGCGCAGTTCCTAGAACCTCTTCTATTGAGTTATCTACAAATTTACAAAAATATGTTGATTATCTTTTAGTTGAAAATTGGTTTGATGAATACAAAAATAATGAAAGCTTAAGACCATCACTACAAATACACAATGGGCTTTTGTTGTCAGAAGAGGTCGCCGACAGCTTGAGTTTAACTTTGTCTAAACTAGTTTAGGCATCCATTTTTTTCTAGATTTACTAAAGCTATCTATTTGATCTGTGTAGCCCAATGTAATGTCAATTTTGTCTAAACCTTCAAGTATTCGTTTTTGAGAAAAATCATCTAAATCAAATGAAAATGTTATTTCCTCACATTGAACTGTTTTATTTTCTATAGAAATTTCGATGTTAGTACTTGGCGCAGCTTCAATTTTTGCAAAAAGTGCATCTACATTTTCTTGGCTTGTTTCTATAGGTACAAGACCAATATTTATTGAATTTAATCTAAAAATATCAGCAAATTTTGTTGAAATTATCGCATCAAATCCCCAATCTTGTAAGCCCCAAGGTGCATGCTCTCTGGAAGAACCAGTTCCAAAATTATCTCCAGCAACTAAAACTTTTGATCCTTGATATGCTTCATTATTCAAAGGAAATTCGGGCTCTTTCTTCCAATCATAAAACAAGAACTCACCATAACCTGAGCGTTCAACACGCTTAAGAAATTGTTTTGGCATTATTTGATCAGTGTCAACATTAGACATATTAAGTGGAAGCATTGTTGAATTAATGTTGCTTAGTTTCTTCATTTACAAGTTCCTTATATCAACAAATTTTCCGTATAAAGCTGCTGCAGCTGCCATTTTTGGACTCACTAAGTGGGTTCGCCCTCCAGCACCTTGTCTACCTTCATAATTTCTATTTGATGTAGAGGCACACCTTTCACCGGGACTTAAAATGTCTGGATTCATTCCTAAACACATTGAGCAACCTGCTTCTCTCCAGTCAAAACCAGCTTCAATAAAGATTTTGTCTAATCCTTCTTCCTCCGCTTGTTTTTTAACAAGTGTTGATCCAGGAACAATCATTGCTCCAATTTTTGATGAGACTTTTTTCCCTTTTACTACTTCTGCAGCTTCTCTTAAATCTTCGATTCTTCCATTGGTGCAGCTACCAATAAAAACTCTATCTAATTGGATTTCATTAATTTTTTCTCCAGGCTTCAAATCCATATACTCCAAAGCTCTTGATGCCGCTTCTTTTTCAGAATCTTCATTAAAATCATCTGGATGAGGAATGGTATCGTTAACAAAAATTACCTGTGAAGGATTTGTTCCCCATGAGATAGATGGTTCAAGTTCATCAGCGTTTATTGTTACAACTTTATCAAACTCAGCATCTTCATCAGAGTATAAATTTCCCCATTCAGCAATTGCATCATCCCAGTCAGAACCTTTAGGAGCATAATTTTTCTCTTTTAGATAATTGAAAGTTACCTCATCTGGAGCAACCATTCCTGCTCTAGCTCCTCCTTCAATTGACATATTGCAGATAGTCATTCTGTTTTCCATGCTCATATTTTGAATAACATCACCTGCATATTCAATAACATGACCGGCTCCACCACCAGTTCCAATTTTTCTTATTACGCCTAAAATTATATCTTTTGGTCCTACACCTTTAGATACATCTCCAATTACTTCAACCTTCATTGTTTTGGGTTTTTCCATTGCCAATGTTTGTGTAGCTAAAACATGTTCTACTTCTGAAGTTCCTATACCAAAAGCTAGTGCACCAAATGCTCCATGAGTTGCTGTATGGCTATCACCACAAACAATTGTCATTCCTGGTTGGGTTATTCCTTGTTCTGGTCCAATAACATGTACGATTCCTTGACGAGGATCATTAATGCCAAATAGTGTAACTCCGAATTCCTTACAATTATTTTCTAAAGCTTCAATCTGGATTTTAGAGAGAGGATCTTTTATTCCCAGTAGCCTATTTGAAGTTGGGACACCATGGTCTACTGTTGCAAGGGTCATTTCAGGATGTTTAACTTTTCTACCAGCTAGTCTCAAGCTGTCAAACGCCTGAGGGGATGTTACTTCATGTACAAGATGTAGGTCTATAAATACTAAATTTGTATTCTCATCTACAGACGCAACTAAGTGTCTATCCCAGATTTTTTCAAATAATGTTTTTCCCATTTCAGATATAAATTATATATTTTTTTCTACATTTAATCCATAGGGATGTTTTTTGTTTTATTATCATTTAATCTCTGCTCATTTAGAATAAAGCATCATGGAAACAATTATTGAAAAGTTCTTAGAAATAGCGATTATATTAGTAGCCGCTAAGTTCGGTGCAGAATTAATGAGAAGAATTAATCAACCTGCAGTAATAGGAGAGTTAGTCATCGGAATCATTATTGGTTATTACGGATTAGGTCTTCTTCCACATTTTGAATCTGGAGATGTTGTGTCTACTTTAGCTGAGATTGGTGTAGTTCTTTTGCTGTTTGAAGTAGGATTAGAAACTAATTTGGAGGAGTTTATAGAATTAGGCTCAACTTCTCTTCTTGTAGCATTGATAGGTGTAGTAGCGCCGTTTGCTTTGGGCTTTGGCTCAATCTACGCACTCAATTTAGGAGGAGAAGAACAGTTCGGAATAGCTTTATTCGTAGGTGCAGCAATGACAGCAACTTCAGTAGGCATTACCGCTAGAGTGTTTGGAGACTTAGGTGCTTTAAAATCAAGAGAAGCAAAAACAATCATAGGCGCAGCAGTTGTAGACGATATTTTAGGTTTATTAATTCTTACTGTTGTTGCAGGGGTTTTAGGAAGTTCAGGAGATTTCTCAATAGTTGATCTTGGGATAATCAGCGCAAAGGCAGTCGGTTTTTTAGTCGCAGTAGTAATTGTTGGAAGAAAACTTTCAAAACCAATATTTAACTTCTTTGTAAAAATTCCATCACCAGGAACATTTGTAACAGGAAGCTTTATTTTTGCAATGTTGCTTGGTGCAGCAGCCCATTATGTAGGACTTCATCCTATTGTAGGAGCTTTTGCAGGAGGTGTAGTTGCTGGTGAATCAGGTATGACTCATAGAATTAGAGATGAGATGAAGCCTCTCAACTTTTTACTTGTTCCAATCTTTTTTGTATATATTGGTTCCGAAGTAAACATTCAAACTTTAGCTTCTCTTGATGTATTTTTATATGGAATGCTAGTTAGTCTTTTAGCGTTTGTTGGTAAATACGTTTCAGCTCTTGGAGCGATGGGTAAGGGTTTAAATACTTCCTTGATTGGAATAGGGATGTCTCCAAGAGGAGAGGTTGGGCTGATATTTGTTGCAGTTGCTACAACCACACTGTCAGACATAATTACAGGCGATATTATCTCAATAATTATATGGATGGTAATAGTTACAACAGTTATTGCTCCTATATTATTGAATAGAATTCTGCAAAAGGTACCATTATCAGAAAGAGATGATGATGAAAGGTTTGAAACTCCAGTTGTAGAATAATTTTTACTACAAAATTGTTAAATTTTATTATTATTAATTTGTTCAAAAAAGGGGAAAATAAATGTTATTAGATTACCAGGGCTCAGTTATTGCAGCACTTTTAGGACTTGCGCTTGCTGCATATTTTGCAAATAGAATTTTATCAATAGAAGTTACAGATAATAAAGTTAAAAGTTTATCCGATGCAATTAGAAAAGGATCTATGGCATTTTTAAAACGTCAATACTCATGGGTGAGTATTTTTGTTGTCGTTTTAGCAGTATTAATTTCCACATTAACTGAATGGGGATATCCGTGGGGATCTCTAGCATTTGTAGGAGGAGCTTTATTTTCATCTCTTGCTGGTTTTATTGGTATGAGGATTGCAACTGCTGCAAACGGTAGGACTACAGAAGCCGCAAGAGATGGAGGCACCCTAAAAGCATTACCAGTAGCGTTTAGAGGTGGTGCTGTTATGGGGTTTTCAGTTGCGGGACTTGGTTTATTAGGAGTAGCTTTAGGTTATTGGGTATTCATAGACATTATGAATCTTGAAAATGGATATGATATTCTTGCTGCGATTGGACTTGGCGGCTCTTCAATAGCTCTTTTTGCTAGAGTTGGTGGTGGAATTTATACAAAAGCTGCTGACGTGGGTGCTGACTTAGTTGGTAAAGTTGAAGCTGGTATTCCAGAAGATGATCCAAGGAACCCAGCAACAATTGCAGATAATGTTGGTGACAATGTTGGCGACGTTGCAGGAATGGGAGCAGACCTTTTTGAGAGCTATGTTGGATCTCTAGTAGCTCCACTAGCATATGCTGCAATAGTTTTCAGCAGCACAGACGTGCTACCATCATTACTTTTCTTTCCACTAGCTGTCGGTACAATCGGCATGCTAGCATCAATTGTTTCCTCATTTTTAGTAGTACCCAAGGAGGGAAAGCTTGCTCAGGCATTACATAGAGGAACATATTCTGCAGCAGGTCTTACTGCTATTGGCGTTTACTTTTTATCAAATGCGATGTTTTCAGATTATTCAGAAAACCCAATAGGTTTATTTATTTCTGTCATTATCGGACTATTAGTTGGAATAACTGTTGGACAAATATCTGAGTGGTTTACATCAGATCATTATTCAATTGTAAAAAATATTGCTGATCAAGCTAAAACTGGACCAGCAACTGTAGTCTTGTCAGGAATTTCCGAAGGAATGAGATCTGCAGCATTTTCTGTTGTTGTCGTGGTAATAGGTGTTGGTGGAGCTTATACATCTGGTGCATGGGCCTTGGGAGAAGCTGGAGGAATATATGGTGTTGCAGTTGCAGCAATTGGGGTTTTAGCAACATTAGGAATTACAGTTGCTGTTGATGCATACGGCCCAATAGCAGATAACGCTGGCGGAATTGCTGAAATGGCTCATTTAGATCCTGAAGTTAGAAAAGCAACAGATGAATTAGATTCACTAGGAAACACAACTGCAGCAATTGCCAAAGGTTTTGCAATCGGTTCAGCAGCAGTAACTGCTCTTGCGTTGTTCTCAGCATTTGTTCAAAGTGCTGGACTTACAGAGCTAGATATTACTCAGGTTGAAGTTACCGCTGGATTGTTCTTAGGTGGAATGTTCCCATTTTTATTTGCAGCCATGACAATTAATGCTGTTGGTAGAGCAGCTTTCAAAATGATTGAAGAAGTAAGAAGACAATTTAGAGAAATTCCTGGCTTAAGGGAAGGTAAAGAAGGCGTCACCCCAGAATATGAAAAATGTGTTGATATTGCGACCACTGCAGCTTTGAAGGAAATGCTTTTACCTGGTGGTTTAGCTATTGTTCTACCGCTTGCTATTGGATTTTGGAACAAAGAGGCTTTAGGCGGATTTTTAGCTGGTGCGTTGGTTACAGGTTTCTTATTGGCTATTTTTATGGCTAACTCAGGTGGAGCTTGGGACAATGCTAAGAAGTATATCGAAGCTGGTGGAGGAGCAGGCAAAGGTTCAGAAGAACATAAGGCTGCTGTTATTGGAGATACAATAGGTGATCCATTTAAGGATACATCTGGTCCAGCAATGAATATAGTCATTAAAGTTATGACAATTGTAAGCCTTATATTTGCATCTGCTTTTTAAATTAATTGAAAACAGTTCATTTCATAAGACATGGTGAAACAGAGCAGAATGCACAAAAAGTTTGGCAAGGACACACTGACACACCTTTAAATAAAAAAGGGTTAGAACAAGCTAAATTATTATCTGAAAGGATAAGCAGCAGAGGCACAAATGTTTACTCTTCTGATTTAAAAAGGGCGTCTCAAACAGCCTCATTTTTGTCTAGTTCCCCAGTTCTTAGAGATAATCTTAGAGAGATTAATGTCGGCGACTTTACAGGAATGTCTGTGAAAGACACCTACACTTCAAATAATGAAATTTTTCAATCCCTGCAAAATGACTCTTTTCAATTTCCTAATGGTGAGTCTGTAAAAGAATTTAAAGACAGAGTTAGGAACGAGTTAGAATACATTTTTAATCAGACTGAAGAAGATTCAGAAACGGTTGTTGTTACACATGGATTTTTTATAGGCACTGCCATAGGTTTGACATTAGGGTTTAACACATATCCTTTTCCAATAGGAGATATTACAAATACTTCAATTTCAACAATTGTGAAAAGAGAAACAGTTACACAGGTAAATAAATTTAATGATTCAATTCATTTGAGCAAAGAGAATATAGATTTTCCAGCTAAATCTAATGATAATGCAATAACATTTATCAGACACGGGCAGACTGATTCAAATTTAGAAGGCATTTGGCAAGGTCATATAGACAACCCTTTGAATGAAACGGGAATAAAAGAGGCGAGTCTTTTAAAAGGGTTATTTAAAAATTATGATCTTTATATTTCCTCTCCATACAAAAGAGCAAACCAAACTCTTTCTTTAATCACCGAAAACAACATTAAAATTTCTTACGAGTTAACCGAGATGAATCTGGGCCAGTGGGAAGGCTTAAAGACTTCTGAGATACTAAACAAGTATCAAGAAAACTTTGTAGAAGCATTATTTATAAATCATAAAACTAAATATGGCATTGATGGAGAGTCAATACATGAAGTGGGAAAAAGAGTTGAAAATCTTATAAGTGATCTTGAAAAGAAAAAGTTATTAATGGCAAGCCATGGGGGAACTATTAAATCAGCAATTACAAATTTAATTAAATCTCCGGATTCAAAAGCAGCATCAGCATTCACAATTCCAAATAATCTTGGAGTTTCTTGTTTGGTACCTAAGGATAACAAATATTTTCTTTGGTCTTATAATGTAGGAAAAATAGGATATGAAAACATTAGTTATAACAAATGATTACTCACCAAAAAAAGGTGGTATTTCTACATACATTGAATCTTTTACTAAAAATTTAGATTTTGAGACCTTTATATATGCACCTAATTGGGCTGAAGGTGATAATGTAATCAAATCTAAATATAGTTTTATCTTCGCTGGAAACAGATTCGTACGTGAAATAAACGATATTGTTAATCAAAAAAATATAGAACTTATCTTACATGCTTCAAGCAACCCACAATTTTTATTAGTTAATCAACTTGAACAACTAGGAAAAAAACAATACATGATTGTTCACGGCGCTGAATTTAATATAATCAATTCAATTCCTGTATTAAAAAAAATATTGAGAAGAAGTTTTAATGCGTTAGAAAAAATATTTACTGTTAGTTTCTTTACCGCAAGAAAACTAGAAGATATTTCCGAAACGGAAATTATTTTAATAGGAGCTGGAGTAGAGCCAAACGAGTACACAAAAGATTACTCTACTAAAGATAACCTTACAGTTGGAGTTTCCAGCAGGTTTGTATCTAGAAAAAAAATTGATTGGGTAATAGATGCTTTGCATGAATTAAAGATGGACGGAGTTAATGTTGACCTGAAGATCTTTGGGTACGGAAAGTTAGAGAAATATTTAAAAAAATTGAGCCAAGTCTCATCACCTAATATTGAATTTTTTAGCGATGAAGAAGAACATTCATTATCAAACTTTTATAAGGAACTTGATATATTCGTAATGCCAGCCAAATCTAGATTTTTTGGAAAAGAATTTGAAGGCTTAGGTCTTGTTTACTTAGAGGCAGGTAGTTTTGGTTTGCCTATTTTAGTAGGCAGTTCTGGTGGAGCTTTTGAAACTATTATTCCAGGAAAAACCGGTTTCATTGTCGGCTCTAGACAAGACATATATGATGGCGTAAAGTATTTCAATGATAACCCTAAAGAAATAGAACAATTTGGTAAGCAGTCAAAAGTTTTTGTTGAAGAAAACTTTTCCTGGGAAAAAACTATAAATAAATTTACTTCCGAAATTTAGACTTCCATGCTATCTCCAAACAGTGACATTATTGTCTCTTTTTCGATCGTTAAAGCATCCTGAGGATTTTCAAGGGGTTTATTTTTTTTCTCGATGAGAATTTTATTGACAAGATTATCTTTTGTAGCATCTTCAGGCTTCATTCTAAATCTTCCTCTATAAAAAACAATATCAAGAGACTTAGCTAAACCAACCAAATGTTCTTTAGATAGTTTCTTGATATACTTTTCATCTAATAAATAGTGATTGTTTATCATTTCAATCATTTTATTTTTAGTTGCACTTTTTGGAATTTTAAGAATTTCTCCACCTAAATAATTTGAAATAACTTTATTTTTTTCATCATCTAGCAACTCTCTAATTTCGTCTTTCGATAAAGCTTGCAGCGCGTCATTATCGAAGACGGTTCTATTTTTTTGTTTCATTGCATATCCACCATAAGGCCCCACAGCTGAAGAATAAGTCCAATCACCAAATTCAACTACTTTTCTCGGGTTTTTTGCAGATAATGAAAATCTTTCGATACATTCTTCCTCAGTTAAAGTATCAGGATCTTCTCCTTCAAATATTGGACCGATAAGATTTTTGAATTCACATTTCTCTTGTCTAACACCTTTTCTTTTTTCACCATGCTGAATATAAAAACCTCCATTAGGTCCTAGTTTTATGAATATCGAAGCAGAACAAAGATTACATTTGGAAACAATCCGCTCTTTTTTTAGACTTTCTTCTTGATGACTTTCTAATTCTTTTATGTATTCATTTTCTATTTCTTCAAGTGTAATTTCTGGTGGAAGACCAACCTTAAAATCGTCGTCTCTTAATAGATAAGGGTATGGTATCTTACCTTGTATTCTTCCAGTTTTAACTACGTATCTAGATTCAAATGGAAGGTTTATAGTTGTAAGTAAAAGAGGGTCTTGTACACCGTAATTTTCAACGTGATTATTAATTGTATTGAATGATTTTTCTAAAAATTCAATTTTAGATTTTTCTGGATCACCACTTTCTAGAATTTTATCAAGATCATCTTCCATAGATTTTGAAAATTCGTAATCAATATATTGATTAAAGTGTGGTTTCATAAAATTATTTATTAAAGCCATCGCTAAAATTCTAGGTTTTAAACTAGATTCAGCATTTATGAAAACAGATGTAATACTCTCAATAATTGAGACGTATGTTGAAGGTCTTCCTATTCCAAGCTCTTCTAGTTTGTTAATTAGTGAAGTTGAAGAGTATCTATTTGGCGGATTTGTAAATTTCTCTTCTTTTTCAGCTGAAACAATAGACACCTCATCATTTTCTTTTAAGTCTGGTAACTCTTGAGACTTTTCAGTAGCATCTTTTATTAAATCTCTATAACCACCAAACGTCCACGTGGTTCCAGAAATGCTAAGTGTTAGAGAAGAATATTCAGGATCTGCAACTTCTATTTCAATTGTTTTAGTTATTCCCTGAGCGTCAGTCATTTGTGAGGCTACTGTGGTATTAAAAATTAATTTATATAACTTGTATTCATCGCTATCTTCTTTATGAGTTGATAGCAATTCTCCAGGTGTAATAAATTTATCTCCAGATGGCCTTATTGCTTCATGAGCTGCTTGGGCATTTTTTGTATCACCATATAGGTTTGGCTGAGGTGGAAGATGTTTACTTGAAAAGTTTGCAGAAATATAATCGCGGGAAGCTTTAATTGCATTATCAGAAAGCCGTATAGAGTCTGTCCTCATATAAGTAATTAATCCCTCTTGGTAAAGTCTTTGAGCAATGCCCATTGTTTTTTTAGGTTGAAAGCCTAGGTTACTTCTCGCAGAGGTTTGTAAACTTGTAGTTTTAAAAGGTTTTGGAGGCTTTCCGCTTCTTGAAGATTCTTTTATATTTGAAATTTTTGCAATGGAGTTTGATAATATCTCTACTATTTTTTCAGCATCATTTTTATCAAGATACTTCTTATCTTTATTTGTTTTTTCACCTTTATCGTTAAAGTCAGCTGAAGTAGCGATTCTCTTTTCACCAACTTTTTTTAAATTAGCATCAAAATTAACTTTATTACTTGCACAATCTGCTTTTATTTCAAAATATAAAGATTTAACAAACTTTAATCTTTCTTCTTCTCTCTCAACAATAAGTCTTATTGCTGGTCCTTGAACTCTACCTGTCGATATAAACGCACCACCTAAATCTCTAACTTTTGGAGAAATTTCATAACCAATCATTCTGTCTAGGGTTCTCCTAGCTTCATAAGATTTAAACTTACCTACATCAATTGTGTCAGGATTATTCATAGCTTTTGTCACTGCTGATTCAGTTATTTCATTAAATTTAATTCTTTTGGGCTCACCTTTAATTTCAAGTGCTTCTTTTAAATGGTAAGCAATTGCTTCACCCTCCCTATCATCGTCAGTTGCTAAGTAAACTTCTTGAGCTGTATCCGCTATTTGTTTTAGTTCACTAACTATTTTTTTTCTGTCTTCAGGTATGACATATATGTTTTCAAAATTTCCAGGTTTAACTGCACCCCATAAAATATTCTTACTATCAAATTTAGAAGGTATAGATTTTGTATTCCTAGGAAGATCTCTTATATGGCCAACACTTGACTTAACTATATAGTCGGGACCTAAAATTTTCGATATAGTTTTAACTTTTGTTGGTGACTCAACAATTACTAAAGGCTTTGACATGTTCTTATTGATAACACTATTTTGTTCATATGTACAGTATTTAAGAAAAAAAGTATTTTTAAATATTATTAGGATTAAAGAAAAGAAATGAAATCAGTAAAAATATTTTCAAGATCACCCTTTTCTATTTTGTGGTGGTCAGGCACCCTTTCTAGTTTTGGTGACTGGGCAACGCTTTTTGCATCTGTAGCACTTGCTAGTTATTTGGGTGCAACTGATGGAAATTCTGAACTAACTGCTGTAGTTCCTGTTGTTGCAAGAATAATTCCAGCATTCATGTCTTCATTTGCTGGTTTATTAGCTGATAGATTTAACAAAAAAAATGTAATGATTATTAGTGATTTAGTAAGGATGGTTGTTGTTTTAGGATTATTTTTTACCACAACTCTTTTTCAACTATTTTTAATAAACTTTATTGCTGAAATCTTTTCATTAATTAGACAACCTTCAAGGGAGGCAATTGTTCCTGAGTTAGTAGAAAATAATTACTTAGTTAAAGCAAATTCACTGTTTGTAGTTGGAACCTATGCATCTCTACCTTTGGCATCTTTACTATTTGGATTTTTTTCTGATGCAAAGTTTATAGAATTAATAGTTTCATATGGCAATGGCTGGAGTGGTTCAGTTGTATTTTTGGTAGATTCATTAACATTTTTAATATCGTCTATTTTATTATTTTCCTTAAAAACCAGTTCTAAAAGTGTCAGAACCACAACTCAAAACAATGCTTTTTCTGACCTAAAAGAAGGAATAAATTATTTTTTTAAAAATAAAGAACTTAGGACTGTAACAACATCTATATCTCTTAGTCTTATTGGCGCTGGGGCATTGTTTGTTTTGGGGAGTTCGTACCTTACACAATCTCTCAAATTTACTCAGAGCTCATTTGGTTTCATGATTGCTTCATTTGGTTTTGGAATTGTATTCACAATGGTAATTTTAAGTTATTTTGTAACCACTTTTAATAGAGTATCTTTTTTTATTGGCATCAGTATGATTATCACAGGCCTTTCATTACTTTTTGCCTTCAACTCTTATGAGTTTTCTACTATTTTATTTTTTATATTTATTTCTGGAATTGGTTCAGGCTCTGTTTATTTACTAACAATTAGTTATTTACAAAGCACAACTTCTGAAAATCTTCGAGGTAGAGTTTTTGGTAATTTTTATACAATAGGGAGATTATCTCTGTTGGTTTCAGTTTTCATTTCTGGTTTTGTCGCAAGTTTCGCAAATAACTACTTTGAGGTAGATGGGGTTTTATTGGTACTTAGATTAAGTTCCTGCTTTATATTATTTTCTGGACTCATGACTTTTACAAGGGGATATAAAAAAATAATAAGAGAATATGGGTTTGAAAATTCAAATTTTAACAAGTTAAGATTAAATCTTGAGAGCAATGAGGATGAGCCATTATGAATTCTAATTACATAGCCTTTGAGGGAATTGATGGATCTGGTAAAACTAGTGTTGTTGAAAATCTTTCAGATATCTTAAACTCTCAAAACAAAGAACATACAATTGTGAGAGAACCTGGTGGGACATCCGTAGGAGAGGGTATTAGAGAGTTATTATTAAGTCATGACTATAAAGTAAACCCTCTAGCTGAAGCACTCTTGTTTTGTGCTCAAAGATCTCAGTTGATTGAAGAAGTAGTTCTCCCATCCCTTAATAATGGCCTTGTAGTTTTGTCAGATAGAAGCGCTTATTCTTCTGTTGCATATCAAGGAGAAGGAAGAGGTCTTGGATATGAAAAAATATATCAATTAAACGATATCTCAATACAATCCAACTGGCCTGAAAGGGTTGTTCTTCTTGATATAGATCCTGAAGTTTCACTTTCAAGACAACAAGTAGCAGACAGGATTGGAAGCGACAAAGTAGAGTTTTTTCAAAAAGTGCGTAAAGGATATTTAAAACTTGCGGAAGAGTTTAAAGATAGCTTTTTAATTTTGAATGCAGAAAACAATCTTCAAGTAAATATAGAGGCCATTTGTAACTGGTTAGAAATTGACAAAAGTAAATAAAAAATTAATTCAAGAAGTAGAATCACCATTTCACTCCTATTTGTTATTTTCGAATTTTTCATCTGAGTTATTAAAACAGGCAAAAATGTTTGCAATGTTATTAGCTTTTGGTTCAAAAGATTATGCTGAACACCCTGATATCAAGATTATAGATTCAGAAAATTTAAATACTTTAGGTGTTGAAGATATTAGAGATGTTATTAATAAAGAAAGTCTCTCACCTATTGAGGGTAGATATAAAGTAGTAATATTTCCTCCCGTAAAGTCATTAACCGAAGAAGCATCAAATGCATTACTTAAAACTATCGAGGAGCCTTCAGCCAGAAGTATTTTTATAATTTTATCTTCAGGTAAGTTTTGGTCACATGCACGAGACGATTCTCAAAATACAATTTTGTCTACGATAAAAAGTAGATGCAGGACAATATTTCTTGAATCTGAGAATGAAATTAAATTTGATTTTTCTACTTTAGATTTCGAGAAATTTTTAGATGGAACATATATAAATTTGGATATAGAAAAAAACTTAGTTGAAAAATTACAAGAAGCTACACAGGATCTCAAAGAAATTAATGAAACTGAATCAGAAAGAATAAAACGCTACCAAATTTTTCTCAACACAATTAATGAGTTCGTTTCCAATTTTGACGAAACCAGAAACATAACTCCAAACTCTGTTTTAATAGAAAGTCTTTCTTATTTAGGAAGTTCATTAATTATCCAGAAAAACCTTGATCAAGATTACTATGATTTTATTCTAAAACTTGAAACTGCAATGCAAGAGATAAGTTCGGGCATGAGACCTCAAATAGTATTAAGCAATCTAACAATAAATTCAGGTTCAAATGAATAGAATTGTTTTACTTGGCACAGGCTGCCCTAGTCCAAGCCATATTCGCTACGGTCCAAGCACTTTAATCTCTACAGAAAAACACAAAATATTGATAGACGCTGGTTCTGGAGTAACACAAAGATTGAGCGAGTTCGGATTAGCTCCATCGGAAATAGATATTATTTTAATTACTCATCTGCACTCAGACCATATTGTTGACCTATATCAACTTTACATTTCAGGGTGGCACACTGGAAGAGCTAAGCCATTCAAAATTGTTGGCCCAAAGGGTATAAAAAAGTTTTTTGATAAAACTCTTGAAGCATATTCAGATGAATTAAATCTAAGAGTTGACTGGGAGAAAAGACCTAACCATGAAGGTTTAGATATTGAGATTAGTGAAATTGAAAAAGAATTTGTTTACGAATCAATGGGTATAAAAATAAAAAGTATTGAGGTACAACATCAGCCTGTTGAGCCAGCATATGGGTATCAAGTTTATGTGGATGATAAAAAAATCACTTATTCAGGAGATACTCGATATAGTATAAATTTGGAAAAAGCTTCAGAAAATGCACATTATTTGATCCATGAGGTTTTTGTGAGTCTTAATTTTGATGATAAGAGAATGACACAAGATACATTAGTGAACGTAAAAGACTACCATTCCACACCAGAAGATGTTGGTACATTAGCTCAAAAAGCTAATGTAAAAAAATTAATATTAAACCATTTTGTTCCTCCAGTATTTGATGAGGAAAGTCTAAAATCTGAAATATCTAAGTATTACGAAGGTGAAATAATCGTTGGTAAAGATTTAGATGAGTTTATTTTATAAATTGATGAACAATCTTTCCAACGACATTAATTAGTTGTAAAATACAGTCATGAAAATACCTAAAGTACCCGGTTTACCAATAATTGGTCACTCAATACCATTTCAAAGAGATGCCCTAAATTTTACAGCTGAGAAACAGAAAAAATATGGAGATATATTCCAGATTTCACTATTAAACGAAAGTTTTATAGTTCTTTTAACTCCAGAAATTACAAAGGAAGTCTTTCTAGATAAGGATGACAATTTTTCTTCAAAAGAAGGATGGGCAGTCGCATTAGGTCCAACATTTGAAAATGGACTCATGCTTCGTGACTTTGATGATCATAAATATCACCGAACCCTTCTTCAAGATTCTTTCAGACATGACGCAATTCAAAATTATCTTTCAATTATTCAACCAATAATTGATAGTTGGGTGAAAAGTATAAAAACTCAAACATCATTTAATTTGTATGAATCCATAAAACAATTAATGTTCGATATCTCTCTGAGTTTATTTTTTTTAGATGTAAAAAACGATGAATCACAAAAGTTAAATAATCTTTTTATGGATTCTATTGCATCTGCAACTTCAGCTGTTCGATGGCCTCTTCCATTTACTCAGATGAAAAAAGGACTTAAGGCAAGAGAGTATCTACTTGATTATTTTGAGTCAAAGTCACAAATGATTAACAAAGAAAGTAAAAAAACATTGTTTGCAGAATTGGTAAACACAAACAAGGGAGATGCAGGGCTAAGTAATTATGAGATAGCAGAACATATGATTTTTCTATTACTCGCAGCTCACGATACAACTACGATAACACTTACCAACTCAATTTATAATCTCTCAAAAAATCCAAATTTTTTAAATGATCTACAACAAGAAGCGTCAGAAGTTGATCCGCTGGATATTTCATCACTTAAAAATGGAAATTTTGCGGAATCAATTTTTCAAGAAGCAATCAGATACTATCCTCCCGTTCCATTTTCAATAAGAAGGATTATGAGAGATACAAAAATTGGAGGTTATAACGTAGAAGGTGGTACTTATTTAACAATAAGTCCTTTGTTGTTACATCATGATGAAAGGTATTGGGATAATCCATCAATATTTGATCCGTACAGGTTTATAGATCCAAGCTTTACAAATAAAGCTTATTTTCCTTTTGCGGGTGGTGCACACACTTGTATCGGAAAGTTTTTTGCTAGTTATATGTTTAAAAATGTAATTTATAAATATGTGCAGAATGTTGAGCATCCTTCAATAGATAAAAGTTTAAACATTAGACCCACTCCAATTCCTCATCCAATTGAAGATGTTAAAGTAACTATTTAAGACTCAATCATCTCCCACAAATGTAAACAAGCAAAAGTTTTGTATGGATCCCATTTTTTCGCATAGGTTTCGAAGTTTGTTTGAGTTGCATCTTTGTCAACCATTCCAATCTGAATCATTGCTTGTCTTAAAGCAGCATCACCATAAGAAAAAATATTCTTATTACGAATACAAAACATTTCAAACATATCAACACTCCAAGGTCCTATTCCAAAAATTTTTAACAATGACTTTTCTCTTTCAGCCTGACTAAGATTAAAAAATTTTTTCATTGATTCCATTTCAAGCCATCTGATTACTGCTTTAATTGATTTGGCTTTGTTCAGGCTTAATCCTAAATTTTTAATCTGAGCAACACTAAGATTTTCAAAGTTTTCTACTTTAAAATTTTTTTCTTTAAAATTTTCCAACATTTTTTCCTTTATGCTTTTGGCAGCCAGGGTGGAAATGAATTGTGAAATAATTATCTCTACAAAAGTATCAAAAGGATCTTTTTTACTCTTAGAGAATTTTATGGATCCATTAGTTTTAATAACTTTTGACAAAACTTTATCTCTTTTAATTAAAAATTTTTCTTCTGGAGTGAAATCAGAATTCATTCAGTCAATATCTAGTTTCTTTAATTTCTTTAAATTTAAGAACAAATATACACTTACAAGCATTCCTACAGTAACCAACCCTCTATATCCAATTAACAAATAAGAAAGCCCTAAGCTTGTGTGTGCCGTAAAACTACCGAGAAATACATAAGAATCACTACGAATATTTAAAGGTGTCTTAAATTTAATTGAAAATTTTGAAATAGCTGCACTGATTGCTACATAGTTGAAGTTCCAACCTAATCCAAGCAAATAAAGACCTATTTTTAGTGCAAGTGGTCCAGAATTAATAAATGTAGTTAAACAACTTATAAATAAAATTGCAGTGCCGACATAGGTAAAATTTTTGTAGCCGTATTTGTCAACATAATTTCCTAATATTGGTGAAAGCAAAAACATTCCAAGTGTGTGGTAACTAATAATTACTCCAACTAATTCAACTGTTTCACCAATATCTTGAACATGGAGGGGTGTTGCTGACATAATTACTACCATCGTGAAATGATTTAGCACAAGAAGAAGTGTCAAAATATTTCCATCTTTTTTTGATTTAATTGCTTTCTCTGCAACTTCTTCTACTTCTGCTGGTTCTCGAAGTGAACTGTTTGAAGAGGTAAACGTCAAAACTGATGCGGAGGCAAAAAGCATACCAACCATTGCAACTATATAACCAACAATTAATTCTGAGTTAAATAAATTATCAAAATAATCAGAGTAGACACTTACCAATCTTGGTCCAAAAACTGATCCAAACACGGAAAACCAAACCGCAAGGGATAATGCTGTAGCTTTAAATTTTTCACTTGCAACAAATGATGCAGCATATCTTGATTGAAGTGTTGCAGATTGTCCAAATCCAAGTATCAATGCTCCAATCATTAACAAAATAAAAGAGTCAATAATAAGACTGTAAAATAATACAACACTCCCAATAGCTCCTATAAAAAAGGTCATTGACAACGCAGCAAGTCTTGAATATTTTTTTGAAATTTTATAAAACATTTGAGTTCCAAAAAATGCACCACCAACACCCACAGCATTTGGAAATCCAAGAAATAAAGGATTACTTGAGACCTCTCTTGCAGCTAATACAGTGACAGTGATTGCAGCTATGAAACCAATTGATGAAAAGCCAACTGATAGTAAAAGACCAAATATTTTTTTGGCATCTGTAATCATAGTTAAAGGTTAGCTAGAGAATTATTTAAAGTTTTCTTTGTCTATTGATTGAAAAACATTTTATTTTAATTACCATGTTAAATGCATAGAGAGAGGAATACCTCAGCAACCTAGTAGCCAACTAAGGTGCTTTTTGATGTGGTTAAACAACAAAAATTGGCGTTCTAAAACTAGCATAAATAACTTTGGAGGATTTAATTGACAAAATATGTAACTGCTGAAACTGTGTCTCCGGGGCACCCAGATAAAATTGCGGACTTAATATCTGATTATGTTTTGACAAAGGCTCTAGAAAACAACAGTTCGTCAAGAGTAGCAGTCGAGACTTTTCTTACCGGGACAAAGAATGGCGGTTTAGTTCTTGTAGGAGGAGAAATCAGTGAAATCGCATCAATATCTACTGATGATGTTATTGAAATTGTGAAAGAGGCCTTAAAAATAACTATCAAGACTAGCTTTGAAGATTTTGATTTAGAAAATCTATCAATATATAACGAATTAACACCACAATCTGAAGAAATTCGTGCAGCTGTTGAAGACGATGAAGATCAAGGTGCTGGCGATCAAGGAATAATGGTAGGATTTGCCACTAACAAAACAAAATCATTTATGCCTCCAACATTTGATATGTCTAGAAATATACAAATATCTTTATGGGAACTTCAAAACTCAGATGAGATGCTTGATCTTGATTCAAAAGTTCAGGTAACTAGTGGAGGAGAAAAAACAAAAGTTGTAGTTTCAACCCAGCACAATAAAGATATTGATATGGAGAAATTATTTGAAAAGGTTTCTGATATTGTTGCTAGTAATGTTGAATCTGAATTTGAATTAGATTTGAACCCATCTGGATCATTCGTTAAAGGAGGTCCAGCTGGCGACACAGGACTTACAGGTAGAAAAATAGTAGTCGATGCTTACGGTCCTTCTGTACCAGTCGGCGGAGGAGCATTTTCAGGAAAAGATCCGAGTAAAGTTGATAGATCAGCTGCTTATGCTGCGCGACATTTAGCAAAAAATATTGTTGCACATAAATTAGCAGACGATTGTTTAGTCAGGGTGTCGTATGCAATAGGCAAAGCTGATCCGTATGAGCTTACAATAGAAACTTTCGACACACTTAAAGTTGAACAAAGCAAATTAGATGATTTTGTTAACAAGTTTGACATGAAACCGGGAGCTATTATTGAAAGGCTAGATCTAACTAACGTAGATTACAGAAAAGATACTTTATTTTCTCATTTTGGACATGCTGAAAGAAATTGGGAAAATATAGAAAATATTTAAACATTTTTAAATCATTTGATATAATTTGAGGAACATAAAGAGAAGGTAAAGACCTCGGCAACCTGGAAGACTATCCAAGGTGCTTGAAGATGTGGCAGAGATGCAACTAAGTAGTCAAAATCTTCTCCAAATTTAAGGAGAGAAAATGAAATTTAATTCAAAGCTAATACATGCAGGTTGGGATTCAGATGCAGATTCAGAAGGTTCCATAACTGTTCCTATTTATAAAACAACAGCATATCAATTTAACAATACAGAGCATGCCGCAAATCTATTTGGTTTAAAAGAGTTTGGAAATATATATTCAAGACTAGGCAATCCTACAGTTGGAGCACTTGAAGCAAGACTAACCGCACTAGAAGAGGGCGCTATGTGTGTTGCACTCTCATCAGGAACTTCTGCAGTAATGTATTCACTTATAAATATCATGAGTCAAGGGGATAATTTTGTCACCGCTAACCAGCTTTATGGTGGAACTTATACAATGTTTGACAACATACTTCCTGAATATGGTATTGATTCAAAGAAAGTTGATATTACAGATTTAGCAGCAGTTGAAAGTGCGATCGATGATAAAACTAGAGCAATATATTGTGAAACAATAACAAATCCAGGTTTAGTTGTCGCTGACATTTCAGCTCTATCTGATATTGCACATTCGAAAGGAATCCCATTAATAGTTGATGCAACATTTACTACTTCAGCTATATTAAAGCCTTTTGAGTATGGAGCGGATATTGTGGTTTACTCATTAACAAAATGGATGTCCGGACATGGAAGGGTTATTGCTGGTGCAGTTATTGAAAAAGGAGGTTTTGACTGGGGTAATGGAAACTTTCCTTTGTATGATAAGCCAGATACCAGTTATGGTGGTATGAGATGGGGTCATGATTTAGGTGATTTAGGAAACGTTGCTTATTCATTAAGACTGAGAACAGTTCCTCTAAGAAACCTTGGAGCAAACATGGGACCTGAAACTGCTTTTGAAGTTTTGAGTGGTCTTGAAACATTAGGTCTTAGAATGGAACGACACTGTGAAAACGCAAAAAAAGCAGCAGAGTATTTATCAAAACATGAGCTAGTTGAATGGGTAAGGTTTCCAGGGTTGAAAGATGATCCTGCTTATGAGTTATCAGAGAAATATCTAAAAGGCACAGGCGGAACAATGGTTGTGTTTGGTATTAAAGGTGGAAAAGATGCTGGTCAGAAGTTTATAGACAACCTAAAAATGTTCAGACATGTGGCAAATGTTGGAGATACTAGATCTCTTGCAATACATCCAGCTTCTACCACACACTCACAGCTCGATGATGAGCAACTTGTTGCAGCTGGTGCACCACCTGAACTTGTTAGGCTATCAATTGGTATTGAAGATATTGAGGATATAATTGAAGACTTAACTCAAGCTCTTGAAAGTACAAAGTAATTCTGGCAAGTTTTACATTCCACAATTAGAACTTGATTCAGGTGAATTATTAGAGAATGTAGAGATTGCATATACAACTGAAGGACGTCTATCAGAAAGTAAAGACAACGCAATACTTGTCTTTCATGCACTTACTGGAAGCCACATGCTGGCTGGTAAATATCAACAATTAGACAATCCTAATATACCCTGGAATGAAGAATTAGAAACAGGGTGGTGGGATGGCTTTGTCGGGCCTAATAAAATAATTGATACAAATAGATATTTTGTTGTTTGTGCAAATTATTTGGGAGGTTGTTACGGCTCGACTGGTCCAAGTTCTACTAATAACAGTACAAATGAAAAGTATGGTTATGATTTTCCATTAGTTTCATTTAAAGACATTGAGATATCACAAAAATTACTTTTAGATTACTTAAATGTCGAATCTCTAGAAGCTGTTGTAGGACCTTCTATAGGTGGGTTAATGGCACTTGAGTTTTGTACTATGTATCCAAAATATGTAAAAAAACTTATTTCTATTTCAAGTGGATACAAACTTTCCACACTCCAGACCTTACATAATCTTGAACAGGCATATATTTTGGATTTAGGAAAAGATTCAAATAATCGCAATATTGAATACTTGTCACTTGCAAGAATGGTTGCTCATAAAACATATATATCTCTAGAGTTGCTTTCCAATAGAGCAAAAAGTGAAACTTTATATGATGATGATTTAATTAAAGGATTTCTTTCTACACCTCAAGAGTCATACATGATGCATCAAGGAGAAAAGTTTATAGAAAGATTTACACCAGAATCATACCTTTCCATAATTAAGGGATGGCAAAATTTTAAAATTGAACAAGAAGATTTTAATAAATTAAAAGATATTGAAACATTAGTAATATCGGTGGATTCGGATGTTTGTTTTTATCCTGATGAACAAAAAGAGTTTTTAGAAATTTTAAATAATTACCAAATTAAAACTACATATGCAACTATCAATTCCACTAAAGGACACGATGCTTTTTTATTAGAACCTGAATTGTTTGAAAATTCTCTTAAAAACTTCTTATAACTTCGCGAAAAATACCTTAGTAATTTTCTTGCATAAGAACAAAAACTAACGTATATTTATAGAACACTATCGGAAAAGAAATCGCAAGATAGAAAAGAAGATAGAACAGAAAATCCCGAAGGGTCGCAAGATCAATCGGGATTTTTGCTTTTTGCAGTGAAAATAAATCGAAATTAAAATTTAAGTATGAAACTCTACCTAGTTGATGGCACTTATGAACTTTTTAGGGCACATTTTGGTTATCCAAGTAGAAAGACGAAACATGGAAAAGAAGTAGGTGCACTAAAAGGATATATATACCACCTGCAATCCTTGAAAAAAAAATATGAATATATAGGTGTTGCATTTGATTCAGAAGTTGAATCTTTTAGAAATGAAATTTATAACGAGTACAAATCTAGTAAAAATATTGATAAAGAAATATTAGATCAATTCCCTTTGGCTGAAAAAGTTACAGAACTACTAGGACTTACCTTATTATCAATGGACTATTATGAAGCAGATGATGCTATTGCGTCTGTATGTGAGTTATTTAAAAATGATAATTTAGAAATTATTATTGGATCATTAGATAAAGATCTAATGCAATGTCTTGATGTTAAAAATATTTCAATGTACTCCACTAGGTATAAATCTTTCACAACAGGAGATGATGTTTATAAGAAATTTGGTGTACATCCTCAACAAATACCAGACTTTCTAGCACTTGTTGGGGACTCCTCTGATGGCATTCCAGGTATGAATGGTATTGGTGAAAAGACTGCATCAGTGCTACTTGAAGAGTATGAAAACATTGAAAATATTTATCAAAATTTAAATATCTGGAAAAACAATATTAGAGGTGGAGAAAGACATGCAAACACAATTTATGAAAACTATGAATTGCTTAAGTTATTTAAAAGCCTTACTACTTTGAGATTGGACGTTAAAGTACCAAAAAAAATAGAAAAATATTCTTTATCTAAACTCAGCTCTGATGAATTAAAAAAATTTTCTGCAAAATATCAACTTAATATTAATTTTTAAAATCTTTATATTTTTTCAAACTTTTACTAGTCTCATAATGTGAAAAAATTTGTATTTGTACTTGGTTTGTTTTTAGTCATGACACCAGCAATCTCTGCGTTAGCTGATGATCATGTTGAGGAAAATGAAAACCAACAGGGAACAACGAATGAGAACCTGCCGGTACCCGCAATAGTTATAGAGGAACCACCAGAGCAGATAGAGGATGTAGCTTGGACTTACAGGTTTTTAATTCCAACTACTGTTGCGATAGCTACTCTAGTGATTCTTGGAAATGTCATTCAGTACTTCAGACAAGTAACAAGAAAAAGATACAAAGTTATAGAAAAATAAATTAGTCTTCTTGTAATGACTGAAATTGAAAACAAAATTACTAATTTGCTTAATCCAACTCAAAACTATGTTGTTGCATTAAGCGGAGGTGTTGATAGCTCAGTATTACTTCATATAGTGGGTGCATATACATCAAACGTCAGGAGTATTTTTGTTAATCACAATCAAAAAGATTCGGACAAACTTCAAAAATCAGCTGAAAGTATTGCTAAAGATTTAGGCATCGTTCATTTGAATGTAGATACTCAGTTAGATTCTGATTCGTCAGAAACAAAAATGAGAGAAGCAAGGTACGAAGCATTATTTAATAATATGCAACAAGATGAAATTCTTTTACTTGGACACCATAGTGATGATAGAGTAGAAACTTTTATGATAAATCTATTCAGAGGGACAAGACTTAAAGGCCTACTTTCTATAAAACAAAAAACAAAAAGTATTTTAAGACCACTAATTGATATTAAAAAGTCTTCAATCATTAAATATGCACAGGATAAAAAAATAAATTTTTTTGAGGACTCTACAAACAAAGACAACTCAATTTTACGGAATTGGTTAAGGAATGAAATTATTCCTAGCATTGAAAAGAATTTCAAAGGAGATTTAAATAACAAAATACAAGGTTTAATTTATGAAATAGATGAACTAACAAAAATTGATAAAAACCTAATCTCGTATATCAAAACTGCAAAAGGATATGTAGAAGTTCCAATTTCACTCATTGATAAGAACAATCCTACGTCTTATTATTTGCTGTCAACAATATCTCAATATATTGGACAAAGAGGATTACAAAGTTCCGATATTAAAAAAATACTTTCTGTCATTGAAAAAAATATCAGAAAAAGCTTTTTTGAAAAATGGGAAGTTTCAACTCAAAGTGGACTTCTTATATTTGTGAATAAAGAAAAATGGACAGACAGTGGATTTTTGTTGGAACCAAAAGGCTACTTTAAGTTCGAAAAATACAATTCTATCGACACTTTGAACAATTGGTCTATATCATTACCAAAATACCTAGAAAATGATATTTATTTTTGTGAAATTTCTGATGGAGATTTACTCAAAACAGGTAGTCATAACCAAAAAGCATCTGAAATATTTCGTTCGTATGGAGTAAATAAGTCACTTCGAGAGGTCTGGCCAGTTCTTAAACTGAAAGATACTATTCTATGGATACCTGGAATAAGAAAATCTAGTGAGGGAAACTGGTTGGAAACACAAAAAGATAAATTTATAATAAGTGCTTCTACAGAAAAGGTTAGTATTGAAAATTTCTAAAACTTTAATATCGCAAGAAGAAATAGAAAATAAAATTTCCGAAATTGCAGAAATAATAAATAGTAAGTATATAGGCGAAGAACTGGTAGTTGTTGGTATTCTCAAAGGAGCTTTTATAGTTGTAAGCGATCTTGCCAAGCAACTTGATGTAGATGTAACCTTTGACTTTATGAGTATTAAATCATATTACGGATCTGAATCTTCTGGACAAATTAAAATAGTTAAAGATTTGGAGTATGATATTTCAAATAAAAATATTTTGATTGTAGAAGACATCTATGACACAGGATTAACTCTTTCAAACTTAAAAAAATTGCTTGAATCTAGAAATCCAAAAAATATTGAAATTTTTTGTATGTTTGTTAAAAAAGGAATTTCAAAAGACCCAATTGAAATCGACTATAGTGGATTCGAAATTGGCCCTGAGTTTGTGGTGGGTTATGGTTTAGATTACAACGGAAAATATAGGGAATTGCCTTATTTGGCGGTTCTCTCTTAAATCTCAGTATTGCTTTTAAACCCAAGAGTATTAAATTAAATAAGATGGATAAGAAAAAAGAAATTAATAAAAAAAATAACAATAAGTCGTTTTTTATGTACTTTGCTTTAGGACTGCTTATCTTTCTTGGAGTACAGCAATACAACTCAACTGTTAACGCACCTGAAAGTAAATCTTTTACTGTTTTTAAAAATGAAATTACCTCCGGTTCTGTAATAGAAGCCACTATAAAAGAGCAATCAAATATGGTCGAATTTAAAATAGCAAATGATGAAACCTTATATCAAACAGAATATCCAGAAGGTTTTGAAGGAGAAGTTTTTCAACTTTTAGTTGATCAAGATATAGTCTTAAATACTGACACAGAGCCTGCAGGGTTTCAAGATTATGTTTTTGCATTTTTACCTTGGCTATTTCTTGCAGCATTCATGTTCTATATGTTTTCTCAAGTTAGGTCAAATGGCAATCAAATCATGCAATTCGGTAAATCTAAAGCAAAAGAGCTCGATGAAGAAGCACCAAAAGTTACATTTCAAGATGTAGCAGGTGTTGAAGAAGCTAAGGAAGAACTAGAAGAGATAAAAGAGTTTTTGAAGTCTCCTGAAAAATTTAACAAACTTGGTGCAAAAATTCCTAAAGGAGTTTTACTTGTTGGTCCTCCAGGAACAGGCAAGACCTTACTTGCAAAAGCAGTTGCCGGAGAAGCCGGCGTTCCTTTTTTTAGTATATCAGGTTCTGATTTTGTAGAGATGTTTGTAGGAGTTGGAGCTAGTAGGGTAAGAGATTTATTTAAAAAAGCCAAAGAATCATCTCCAGCAATCATATTTATAGATGAAATTGATGCAGTTGGAAGAATGAGAGGAGCTGGCCTTGGAGGTGGGCATGACGAAAGAGAACAAACTTTAAATCAATTACTTGTTGAAATGGATGGTTTTGAAGCCAACCAAGGTGTAATACTTATGGCAGCAACAAACAGGCCAGACGTTCTCGATCCAGCTCTATTAAGACCGGGAAGATTTGATCGACAGGTAATCGTTGGCAGGCCTGATTTAGCTGGAAGAACTCAAATTCTAAAAGTTCACGCAAAAGATAAACCATTAGCAAAAAATGTCAATTTTGAAACACTTGCAAAGCAAACACCAGGATTTACAGGTGCTGATCTTGCCAATTTATTAAACGAAGCAGCGCTACTAGCTGCAAGGAAAAATAAAAAAACTATTGGTATTGCCGATATTGAGAATTCAATTGATAGAGTTATGGCTGGTCCTGAAAAGAAAAGTCAAGTAATGACTGAAGAAGAAAAGTTAATTATTGCTTATCATGAAACTGGCCATGCTTTAGTAGGCTGGGCGCTTCCTAATGCAGACCCAATTCACAAAGTTACCATTATCCCTAGGGGAAGGGCGCTTGGTTATACTCAAGCATTGCCAGATAGTGAAAAATATCTTTCATCTAAGGCTGAATTAAAAGATAGACTTGCAATGCTTATGGGAGGCAGGGTTGCAGAGGAGTTAATATTTGCAGACCCAACAACAGGAGCATCAAACGATATTGAAAAAGCAACAGATATTGCGAGAAGAATGGTGATGGAATTTGGCATGAGTGAAAAGCTTGGACCAATGCTTTACGGCAAAGGTTCAAATGAAGTATTCCTTGGTCGAGACTATGGAAGACAACAAGACTATTCTGACGAAGTCGCCTCATCTATAGATGACGAGGTAAGAAATTTATTGAATGATGCTCACATAATTGCTGGAAAAATATTAAAGAAGTTTAAAAAACAAATGGATGCAATGGTTAATTTATTAATGGAGAAAGAGACTATTAATAAAGATGAAGTAGCTGAAGTATTTAAAGCTATTAAAAAAGTAAAAATTCAGGGTACTGGTAAAAGCTTAAGGCTTGCTTGATGAGCGAAGTTCAAACTAATCTAATCCAGGCACAGGAATCTTTATTTTTCTTGCTAAAAGAAATAACCGATAAAAGTGATGAAGAAATAAAAAATTTATCAATTAAGTTTTTAAACCAAGTTCAAAAAAAATTATCTAATAAAAGTGATGAAACACTGATTTTTGAATCTCTAAAAGAAGTTACACACAATCAACCTATTTATATAAACGGAATTTCATACATAAGCTTATGTGAACATCATATGATGCCTTTTCACGGCTCAGCAAGCATTGCTGTTTTCCCAAAGAAAAAGATATTGGGAATTTCAAAATTTAGTGATCTTGTAGGACATTTTTCAAACGATTTAACATTACAGGAAAAGTTAACTGAAAAAATTGCCTCGTTCATACACAAAACTTTAGATGCCGATGGAGTGTTTGTTAAAATGTCTGCAAAACATCTTTGCTCTGATTTATTGAATTCTCAAAATTCATCAGAGGAGGTCATAACTACATACTCAACAGGTGTGTATGAATTAGACTTTTCTTTAAGAAACGAAGCACTTTTAAACTTTTCTTAAAATTGACGGATTGGAATAATCTTTTAAATTCAGTTAATCAAAAAGTAATTGGAATTATTAATTCAACAAAGGATTCATTTACTGGTGACGGTGTTTTTGAAAATAAAGAGAGACTGGGATTTTTATTAAAAACAGCAGAAGAAAAGGAAATAAAAATTCTTGACGTTGGTGGAGTTTCAACTAAACCAGGCTTTAAAGAAGTAAGTTATGAACAAGAATTAAAAAGACTTAATTTTTTTATTTCTAATTATTTTGGAAAGTTTAAATTATCCGTTGATACGATGAATTATGACATTGCTAAACATGCTTTAGAAAATAATTTTGAAATTGTCAACGATGTAAGTGGTTTCAATGATTTAAAAATGATTCAATTAATTGTTGAAAAAGCTCCAAAGATTATTCTTGTTCATACTCACCCAAATTCATCTGATATTCAAGAAAAGATAAATTACAAAGATGTAGTAAAAGAAGTAAGAGATCATTTAGAAGAAAAAATAGAAAATTTAATTTCTCTTGGTGTTGATAAAAACAAAATTTCTATTGATCCAGGATTAGGGTTTGGTAAATCAATGAAGGACTCACAAAAATTATTTGAAAATCTAGAGTATTTTTCGTTTGGATTTCCATTAATTGTGGGTTATTCGAAGAAAAAATTTGCTCAAAATTTAGAGATGACAGATAAAGAACTTTATAACCATTGTATAGAATCTGGTGCTTCCCTCGTCAGGCTACACATAGCTTCTTAGTTTTATATTTAAGCTACTATATAATTTACGGAGGTTACAATGGCTGGTTTAAAACCCAATGATTTTCATTGGATAATTGAAGGGAAACTAGCTGTTTCAGAATGCATTGGAGGTGGGGGTCTTACTCCTCGTAAAATAAGAAGGGAAGAAGAAATTCAATGGCTAAAAGGACAGGGCATTAATGCAATTTTTTCTTTACTTGATTCAGACTTTAATCTTCAAAACTACCAAGAAGTGGGTTTTAGAACTTATCACTATCCACTAAATGATGACATTCCAAAAGAGTCACTAGATGTTATTTTTGATGCAATCAAAGAAGCTTTATCGGATAAGGATCGAAAGCTTTTAATACATCGAGAATTATTAGATGAACAAGTGCCAGGAATTCTTGCCGGTTATTTAATTTACTCTAAGCTTCTCGACGACCCTATATTGGCTAGAACTATATTAGAAAAAATATTAGAAAAACCACTTTCACCCAAAGCTATTGCTCTAATTCCCAGTACATAAATAATGTCATTCGACATAAATATTTCTAAAATCAAGTGCTATGGAAAACATGGAATTTATAATCACGAAAAACAAAACGATCAAGAATTTTTGATAGATATTCACATCAATATTTCTGAATTTTCTGAAGACGATATCAACAAAACACTTAATTATGAGGAAATTGTTAATTTAGTCATTAAATTCGTAAACACAGAAAGCTATGATTTAATTGAAACTTTGGCAAAGCAAATTTCTGAACAAATTGTATTTAAATATGCAAAAAATGAATCTATGTTACAAGAAATTAAGGTCACAGTTCATAAACCAGATACAATTTTAAAAGATAGAACAGAGGGCATTTCGGTTTCTTATCGTGAAGAATTCAAATAGTATTTTTCTTTCCTTGGGTTCAAATATTGGTGATAAAGAAAGCAATTTAATTGATGCATTGAGGCTAATTTCTAATTTTGCCAAGATAATTAAAATGTCATCACTCTACAAAACAGAACCACTACTTTATAAAGAACAAGATGATTTTTTCAACCTTGTTATTGAAATTGAATATCAAGAAACAGCTAGAAATTTACTGGTAAAAATTAAGGAAATAGAAACTAAAATGGGGCGAAAGAAAAATTTTAGATACGGACCAAGGTTGATAGACATAGATATTATATTTTTTAAAGGTGAAGAAATTGATGAAGAAGATTTAATTATCCCTCATTATGATTGGCAAAATAGACTTTTTGTTGTCGAGCCTTTATACGAGGTTTTAAAGAAGCCTTTAGATAAATCTAGTTTTAAAATTTTTGATCAAAAAATAACTAATATTGGTAAAATTAAAACTTAAGTACGGGCACCATTTTAGGGCACGATAATGACAAAAGTGATAAATACAATAAACGATAATATCCTTTCTGAAAATATTTGTTTTATTCCCACAATGGGAGCAATACATGAAGGTCACCTATCACTTGTAGATATTGGGAAAGAAACAAATTTAAAAACTTTGGTATCAATATTTCTAAATAGAAGACAATTCAATAGTGATGACGATTTCAAAAATTATCCTATCGAGCTTGAACAAGATATTCAATTTTTGAAAAGTAGGGGTGTTGATTTTATTTTTCTGCCCCAGGAAAGCTACATTTATCCTAGTGAAGGAGTACCTTCTATTATTCCCGGTAAAGTGGGATCTATTCTCGAGGGAGCATCAAGGCCTGGCCATTTCGAGGGAGTTTTAACTGTTGTAAATAGACTGTTTGATTTAGTAAAGCCTAGCCATGCTGTGTTTGGGAAAAAAGATGCGCAACAATTATTTTTAATTAAGGACATGGTTAGTCGGCTTGATTTAAATATTGAAATAATAGAAGGCGAAATATTTCGAGATATAAATGGACTTGCTTTGAGTAGCCGAAATAAGCATTTATCACAAGATGCTAAATTAAATGCAGCAAATATTTTTAAATCTTTACAAAAAGTGGCTAAAGAAATAAATTTAGGTAAAAGTTTTGAAGAATCTGTTGAACTTGGAATTAGTTCAATTAGTCAAAATGAAATAGATTTGGACTATCTTGAAATAGTGGATAAAGAAAATTTTAATTATCCAAATAAATACTCAAAGAAATTAAAGTTATTAACTGCAGCTTATGTTGAAAATGTAAGGTTGATAGACAATATTGATATAGAAATATGAAAAAAATAATAGCAATTGATATTGGAAATACTGAAACAACAGTTGGAATTGGGAACAATGATGGCTGGGATTCTTACAGGTTTACTACTAGAGATGCAAACACTCCAGATGAATTGTTAGCGCTTTTTAACTCAACTTTTAACCTAATAGATGACAAAAGAAATGATTTAGCAGGTTCTATAGTCTGCTCAGTTGTTCCTCAAGTAACAAATAATATGGTTCAAGCAATTGAGAAATATCTAGATTTCCCACCTATCGTTGTGGGGCCTGGTATTAAAACAGGTTTAAAAGTAAATATTGATAATCCAAAAGAATTAGGACCTGACAGGATAGCAAATTCAGTTGCTGGTTATAAAATTGCCGAGTCAGATGTTGTAATTATTGATTTAGGGACAGCAACTACTTTTGATGTTGTAAACAATAAAAAAGAATATCTAGGCGGAGCTATCGCACCGGGTATAAAGATTAGCCTGGATGCTTTAACATCGAAGACCGCATCTTTGAAATCTGTTGAACTAGACCTTCCAAAAAAAGTTGTAGGTAAAAATACTTATGAAGCTATTCAGAGCGGGTTAATTTTTGGGCACGCATCTATGATAGATTCTATGATTGAGAGACTTTTACAAGAATTGGGTACAAAACCAAAAATTATTCTAACTGGAGGTTTAAGTCCAATTATTCAGCCTGCACTTAATTTAAATGCACAGTATGAAGAAAATTTAACATTAGTCGGGTTAGAAGAAATATTTAACTTAAATAATTAAGATATAAATGTGACCGAATTATCAAAATCTGAAAAAGAAATATATGACCTTAGACGTGAGAAGGTTAAAAAATTAAAAGGAACAGAGTCTTTTCCAACATACTATAAAAATGCAAGTTTTATAAGTGACATTCATGCCAACCATCAAAGCCTTGACAATGGAGAACAAACAGATATTAGTGTTGCTGTGAGAGGTCGAGTACTAAGTATTAGGTCTTTTGGAAAATTAACATTTATAGATGTAAAAGACTCAACTGGCAAAATACAACTACTTGCTTCTAAAGATGATTTAGATGAAAAATTAGAAGAACACATTGAATTAATGGATGTTGGGGACATAGTAGGTACTTTTGGAAGCATAATGAAAACAAAAAAGGGTGAGCTTTCATTAAAAATTTCGAGTTTAACAGTTTTGAGCAAATCTTTAAGAACACTTCCTGAAAAGTGGCATGGATTGAAAGATAAAGAAACTAGATTTAGACAAAGGTATCTTGATTTAATCGTAAATGATGATGCAAAGAAAACTATAGATACGAGATTTAAAGTTCTCAAATTAATAAGAGAGTTTATGGTTAGTGATGGGTTTATTGAAGTTGAGACCCCTACACTCCAGCCAAAAGCAGGAGGTGCGATTGCCAAACCTTTTGTGACACACCATAATGCAATGAGTATTGACATGTTTCTTCGAATTGCTCCTGAGTTATATTTAAAAAGATTAATTATTGGTGGTTATGAAAAAGTTTTTGAAGTTGGAAAAGTTTTTAGAAATGAAGGCATTGACCAAACACACTCACCTGAGTTCACAATGATGGAAAGTTACGAAGCTTACACAGATGTAAATGGTGTAATGGACATGGTTGAAAAGATGTGTGAGTACATATTACGTCAATTAAATCATGATTTAAAGATAGAATTTATTAAAAAAGAAGCAGATTTTAGTTTTCCTTGGAAAAGAATAAGTATGTTTGATTTGGTAAGTGACCATTTTGATGTTGAAATCAAACATAATTCAGATTTAAAACAAATCAAAGAAGAGTTGTTAACAAAACATAATATAGAGAATGAATCTAAAACTACAGGAATGTTAGTTTACGATTTGTTTGAAAAATATATTGAAGACAATATTGTAAATCCTACATTTGTAACAGACTACCCCAAAGAAGCCTCACCATTTGCCAGGGAAAGTAAAGAAAAGAACGGAGTGACTGAAAGGTTTGAATTATTTGCTTTTGGTAGTGAATTAGCCAATGGTTTTTCTGAACTCATTGATCCAGTTGATCAAGAAGCAAGGTTAAAAGAACAAGCTCAAAAAAAAGCTCAGGGAGATGAAGAGGCACATGTAGAAGACAGGGACTACATTGAAGCTTTAGAGTATGGACTACCTCCAACTGGGGGGCTTGGTTTTGGTGTAGATAGATTTGTAATGATGCTTACAAACAATGAATCAATTAGGGAAGTTATTGCATTTCCACATCTAAAACCTGAAAATTAATTTGTTCGATTAATAAGATAATTGTTTATGTTTTCTAGAACTGGAAATAATTCATGATTTTTGAGTGTAAATATAGCCTCTATACTTTTATTTAAGTAGCCATTGATTATTTCTTTTGAGTCGTCAATTATTTCCTTTGTAGTAAATTCATTAAGTATGTTTTTAATATCAATTTTATTTTCTTTTACTTCAGTTAGGAGTTCCTGGTACTTACCTTTATCTTTACTTAATGCAATTAAAACTGGTAATGTATAAGTTCCTTCTAAAATATCATTTCCTGCAGGTTTTCCTAACGTTTCTGAGTCAGAGGTCAAATCCAATATATCATCAGAAATTTGAAAAATTATTCCACAGTTCCAACCCCAGTTGCTCAAGGCGTCAACAACCTCACTATTTGCAGAGCTAGCAAGAGATCCCAATCTTGCACTTGTTCTAATAAGACTTGCAGTTTTTCCTTCAATTACTTTTATATAATCCTCAATCTTTTGATCAAAATCAAAAGCTAAATTCAACTCTTTAGTTTGACCCTCAACCAATTCTGCATAAGTTGAAGCTAGAAGCTTTACAGATTCTAATCCTAAACTTTCTGCTGCAAGTTCAGAAGATCTAGCAAGCAAATAATCTCCTGCAAGAATTGAAAGGGTAGAGTTCCACTTTGAGTTTGAACTTTCAACTCCTCTTCTTGTTGTAGCATTGTCAATGACATCGTCATGATATAAACTTCCAATATGTATTAGCTCTACACAAACACCAGCATCGATAATTTTGTTCATATTTTCAATTTCATTCCCAAATTTTCCAGCGAGAGACGTGACTATTGGACGAAATCTTTTTCCACCTGCATTTATTAGATATTGAGAAATTGACGTAAGGTAATCGTTTGAAGAGGTAGAGGTCTCTAAAAGCCTTTTTTCCAATATATTCAAATTGCTCCAAATATCATCAAAAGGTATTATTTTTTTAATTTCATTACTCTCCATAATTAAAGAATAAAGTAAATGTATAAATAGTTGTAATTTTCATTTAAGTGTATAAACAGAGCATTGGTAATATAACAATATGTTTGAAAGATTTACGGATAGAGCTAGAAGAGTAGTAGTTTTAGCTCAAGAAGAAGCTAGAAGGCTCAATCACAATTACATTGGCACAGAACACATACTTCTTGGATTGATTCAAGAAGGTGAAGGACATGCTGCAAAAGCTTTAGAAGAATTAAATATTAATATCGACAGCGTCAGATCAGAAGTCGTAGAAATAATAGGAGAAGGCCAACAATCACCAAGTGGGCATATACCTTTTACACCTAGAGCAAAAAAAGTTCTTGAGCTTTCTTTAAGAGAGGCTTTACAACTTGGTCACAATTATATTGGCACAGAACACATACTTCTTGGTTTGATTCGTGAAGGCGAAGGTGTTGCTGCTCAAGTTCTCAAAAAATTAGGCGCTGAATTATCTCAAGTTAGACAAACAGTTATTAAATTAATTTCATCTGCTGGTGAGAGCAAAAAACAACAAGCTGCGTCTACTGGAGGTAGAGAAAGACCCGGTTCAGGAACAGGTTCTGCAATTTTAGATCAATTTGGACGAAATCTTACAAGAATGGCAAAAGAAGGAAAGCTTGACCCAGTCATTGGAAGAACTACTGAGATTGAAAGAGTAATGCAAATACTATCAAGAAGAACAAAAAATAACCCTGTGCTAATTGGAGAACCTGGTGTTGGTAAAACTGCAATTGTTGAAGGTTTAGCACAAAAAATTGTTTCTGGAGATGTTCCGGTAACCCTCGAAGGTAAACAAATTTATACACTTGACTTATCTGCTTTAGTAGCAGGATCTAGATACAGAGGAGACTTTGAAGAGCGTCTTAAGAAAGTGCTAAAGGAAATAAAAACAAGGGGAGATATCGTACTTTTTATAGATGAAATTCATACACTTGTTGGTGCAGGTGCTGCTGAGGGAGCAATTGATGCAGCTTCAATTTTAAAGCCAATGTTAGCAAGGGGAGAACTCCAAACAATAGGTGCGACAACTCTTGAAGAATTTAGAAAGCATTTTGAAAAGGATGCTGCTCTTGAAAGAAGATTCCAGTCTGTACAAGTAGATGAGCCAAAACTTTCAGATGCCATTGAAATATTAGATGGACTAAAAGATAGGTATGAGGTTCATCATGGAGTCAGGTTTACTGACCAGGCTATAGCTTCAGCAGTAAATATGGCAGACAGATATATTTCAGATAGATTTTTACCTGATAAAGCCATTGATCTAATTGACGAAGCTGGTAGTCGTATGAGAGTTTACAAAAAACCTCTTGATCAAGATAAGCAAGAAGTAGCTGACAAACTTAAGAATTTAAGAGAACAAAAAATTGACGCTGTTCAATCACAACTATTTGAAAAAGCAGCCCAAATAAGAGATCAAGAAAAACTTTTACTCGATGAAGTGAATACTTTAGATTCATCATCTTCGTCCGAAATCGAAATGGTAATTGATGAAGAAGAAATTGCTGAAGTTTTAGCTCAATGGACAGGCATACCAGTTCACAGACTAACTCAAGAAGAGACAGCCAGATTGCTAGAAATGGAAACAGAGTTACACAAAAGAATTATTGGTCAAAATGAAGCAATTTCCGCTGTTTCAAAAGCTATCAGAAGAACAAGGTCGGGATTGAAAGACCCTAAAAGACCATCAGGATCCTTTATATTTCTGGGACCGTCTGGAGTTGGTAAAACCGAGACCGCAAAAGCTTTGGCTGAATTTCTTTTTGGTGATGAAGATTCATTGATACAAATTGACATGTCTGAGTATATGGAAAAACACACAGTTAGCAGGTTAATTGGTTCACCTCCTGGTTATGTAGGTTATGATGAGGGAGGCCAACTTACTGAAGCTGTTAGAAGAAAACCTTTTAGTATAGTACTTCTTGACGAAGTAGAAAAAGCACATCCTGACGTTTTTAACACTCTTCTACAAATTTTAGAAGACGGAAGGCTAACAGATGCTCAAGGAAGAACTGTTGACTTCAAAAACACAATAATAATTATGACCTCTAACTTAGGTACAAAAGATATAGCTAAAAATGTTGGATTTAGTAGTTTGAGTGAAATTGATAATTATGAAAAGATGAAATCAAAAGTTGGTGAAGAGCTAAAAAGATATTTTAGACCCGAGTTCTTAAATAGAATTGATGAAACAATTGTATTTCATGAACTTACAATTGATGAAGTTAAAGAAATAGTTGATTTAATGCTTGATAGAGTTCATACCCAGCTCAAAAATTCTGATATAGAAATTGTACTGTCTGACGAAGCAAAAGAGTTTTTGGCTACAGAAGGATACGATAGAGAATTTGGTGCAAGACCTTTAAGAAGGTCTATACAAAGGTTGCTTGAAGATCCTCTTTCAGAGGAACTTCTTCAGGGCAAGTACAAAGCTGGTTCAACAATCATTATTTCTCTAAACAAAGATGAAAACACCTTAGAGTTCGAGTCAGTAGAAGCTCCTGATGAACCGCCAGTTGATTTTGTAGATTCTGAGTCATAAAAACACTACAATAATTAAATGAAATTCATTATTGATACCGATCCAGGTACTGATGATGCCGTTGCAATATTGATTGCTTTAGCACACTTTAATGATGAGGAGCTCCTTGCAATAACAACTGTCGCCGGGAATGTAGGAGTTGATGTTGGAACAAGAAATGCTCTTAGAATTTTAGAACATACTAATAGAAACAATATCCCAGTTTACAGAGGAGAATCAAAGCCTTTAAATAGAAATTTACTAACAGCAGAATGGGTTCATGGAACAGATGGATTAAATGGCGTTGGTTTTCCGGAGCCTTCAAAAAGTGAAGAATCTTTAGGGGCAGTGGATTATATTACAGAATTATTAAAAAGTAGTGAAGAAAAAATTACTATATGTGTTCTTGGCCCAATGACAAACATTGGAAAAGTTTTAAGCTCTAACCCTGAATTATCTAAAAATATAGATCAAATTATTTTCATGGGAGGAGGAGCAGGTTTTGGAAATCATACACCTGTTGCAGAGTTTAATATTTTGGTTGACCCAGAAGCTGCAAAAGTTGTGCTGAATTCAGGTACAAAATTGGTAATGATGGGATTAGATGTTACACATCAAGCAATTTCTACAAAAGAAAGATTGAATAAAATTAATGAAACAGGAACAAAAACTGGAGAATATCTCGTTGGACTTATGGGATCTTTAGCTGATTTAGAAATAGTTAAACAAAAGTTTCCAAATGGCACTCCTGTTCATGATGCATTTGTAACAGCTTATTTAGTAGATAGTACTCTCACTACCGGAGAGATTACAAATGTTGAAGTTGAGGTTGATTCACAACTAACGCTTGGTCAAACCGTAGTTGATATTAATAATATTTCTGGAAGAAATAAAAATGTTCATTGGATGAACAGAGTAGATGGTGAAAAATTGTTTAACATCATAACAAATACCTCAGAACTTCTCCCATAAAATAATATATAAATTTTTATTCAATATGACACCTTAAATTATTTGAGAGAATTGATATCTTACTTATCCACGTCCATAAAATGTTATTTCCTGAATAGCACATTCTGGAAATGGTTCTGCACCATTAACTTCTTCTCCAGGATACGCACTTAAAATTTGTATAGAGATAACTGATGATGATGTATTTAGATCAATCCACTGTGAGCTAGTATTTTGGTTTTCAAGCTCAAATTCAATTGAGAAACCATCTTCTTCTGATGTTATTAATATATCCCTTGGTTTAAAATTTCTTTTAAAAGATTTTGAATCTTCTATGTTTTCATAGGTCAAAAATTGAAAATAAATATCTTTTGAGAAAGTAAATTCTAATGTTGCATTTTCACATTCTCCTCCATTATCTTGCCAGGAAGACGGCTCATCATCATAAATATTTTCACAGGACCATCCATCTCCGAGACTACTAGATGCGGAACAGCTAAATGGGGTTTGAAGTTTAAGTAAGCTTTGAATTGTGGTTGAAGTACTTGATGTAGTTGACTGTTCTACAACTTGAATTTCTTCAATTACTTCTTCTGCAATATTTTGATTGTAATAATAACTAGCTGCAGCAATTAACGGAATAATTATTGCTAAAAAAAAGACAGCCCTGATACCAGGAACTTCATTTCTCGTTGGTAGGGAAGTTGCTCCATAATTTGATAGAGGTTGTGACAAAAGTTCTTCAGGGGGTCTTACTCTTCTGGTAATTTCAGGTTCACTTTTAGCATCTGAATTTTCAATATCTTTTATGCTTAATCCAAGCCACTCTCCACAACTTGAACAAAACTCAATCGACTTGTCTACTGAAGCTGAGCAAGCCTTACATTCTACTTTTTCCATTTAATTAGCCTATTATCCCTATTTATAAAATAATACAGTAACATTCAAATAACAATATTGTTCAAATAATAAAGAGGAATATGAACTTAAACAATAGTACAAGCGGAAGTCAATTATTACCTGGTCAACCACTAAGGGTTGGTGTTGATTTAATCGCTGACAAAAATGGTGGAGCATTAATTGTTATAGGTTCAACAACAAAATTAGAAAAAATTTCTACAGGTGGCCTTACTTTAAATGACTGTCAATTTACACCAGAGATGCTCTCAGAATTATCAAAAATGGATGGTGCTATTATAGTGAATGAGAGTGTTACAAAAATTTTAAAAGCTAATGTTCACCTAAACCCAAGTGACTCAATTTCTACCACACAAACTGGAACAAGGCATAGAACTGCAGAACGAACAGCAGCTACCACTGGCTTGACAGTCATAGCCGTATCTGAAGAAACCTCCTTGATTAAAGTATTTGAAAATCTTGAGACAATAGAATTAGAAGAATCATCAGCAATATTAGGGAGAGTTAATGAATCTTTGCAATCAGTTGATAGGATGAGAAGAAGGTTTGATGATGCTGTAACAAATTTAGGAGAGCTTGAGATTGATAACACATTAACAAATCAAGAAGTTTTAGAAGTCATCCAAAGAGGAGAACTTCTTACTCGATTAGCTAATCAAGTCAAAACTGAAGCTCTTAAGCTTGGTGAGGATGCAGGATTGATTATGATCCAAATAGATTCTTTAGAATCAGGTGTTATGAATACATTAAATTTGGTTTTGAAAGACCATCTTCCAGTTAGGAAATTTAGAACAACTACTAAAGCTATAAATGAAATAAGCATATTGTCATATGATGAATTGAATGCAATAGATTTTCTTGGCAGTGTTTTGTTTAAGCTTCCTCTTGATGATATTTCAGTATCGAAAGGATACAGAGTTCTTGCAAGATTACCCGGATTACCTGAAAATCTTCATGATCAAATAATTCATAAATTTAAAACCTTACCAAAATTACTTACTGCTTCACCAGAAAAATTATTTGAAGTTGAAGGTATTGGAAGAAGCAGGGCTCAACAACTAAGAGATTATTTCGATACATTACTTAAAAATATAGGTTTTTCCTATATAAATGGACATTAAATAGTTCTGAATCTATAGTATTGTTTACATCTATGGCAACAAAAACAAAAAAAACCACCGATAAATATAAACCAAACCAATTTGTAGTTCATCCCCACCATGGTGCTGCAAAGGTTGTTAGAAAAGTTAATAAAAATGTTGAAATTTTTGATGAAAATGGTGAAGTAAAAACAAAACGAAGACAGTATTTTGAGATTGAAGTCCTTACAGATGGCCTGCTTGTAATGGTGCCAGTGGAAAATGTAGACGAAGTTATAAGGCCTGTTATTTCAAAAAATGCGGTTTCACGAAAAGTGTATCCTATTTTTAAAGAAAAACCAGAAGAAGCTGGAACTAATTGGAGCAGATGGTATAAAGTTTTGACAGAAAAGATGACATCTGGAGATGTCATACAAGTTGCAGAAGTTGTTAGAGACCTTACACATGCACAAATTAATAAAGGTATTTCCCCCGCACTTAAAAGAATGCTTGCAAAAGCAAGAACAACTTTAGCTAGTGAAATAGCATGTGCCTTAAGTATTGATGAAGAAGCAGCTGTAGAAAAAATTAACCAATATCTTCCTGAGGAAGACCCCGACGACGGTTTATAATTTATATATAAATCAAAAGAGGCACAATGCTTGTAGGCAACGGGTTTGATATACACAAACATTCAAATGATGAGAAATTAGTCCTCGGAGGTATAACGGTCGAAGGGCCTGGTTTTGAAGCTCATTCAGATGGAGATATAATTCTACATTCACTCAGTGATGCTTTACTTGGATCTAAAGCGAAAAAAGATCTAGGTTTTTATTTTCCATCTAACGAAAGTACGCCGAAAAATATATCGAGTGTGGAAATGTTAAATAAAGTTTTAGAAATTATTGAGTATGACAAAGTAGTTATAAACAATATTGACATAACTATTCTTTCACAAGCTATAAACATTTCAAATATATCTGAGTCTATAATCTCAAACCTTGCTGATTTATTAAGAATTGACAAACAATTAATAAATGTAAAGGGTAAGTCTTTTGATAACCTAGGTGTGATTGGAGATGGCATAGCATCAGCTTGTATTGCATTAGTTTCGGTGAAAGATGCTTAAGCTACATAATACGTACTCCAACACTGTTGAGGAGTTTAAACCAAATTCAGATAATGTAAAAATTTATCTTTGTGGTCCAACAGTACAATCTTCACCACACATTGGCCATGGACGATCTGCTGTAGTTTTTGACTTTTTAATTAGATATCTGGCTTTCCTGGACTATGAAGTTAATTTTGTTAGAAATATAACTGATATTGAAGACAAAATAATTGAAAGGGCAGCAGAGGAAGGAATCACTACCAATGAATTAGCTGATCGAGTAACGAAAGAATTTCAAGATGCCTATTCAAGCCTAAATTGCTTACAACCAGATAGAGAGCCTAAAGCTACTGAAACTATAGATCATATAATAAATTTTATTGAGGTCCTAATTGAAAATGGATATGCATATGCAACACAATCAGGTGTTTATTTTGAAGTTACTAAATTTAAAGATTATTTGAAATTATCGGGTAGAAATAAAGAAGAAGTCATTTCTGGGACAAGAGTTGACCTTGAGTCTGATAAGAAAAATACTGAAGATTTTGCACTATGGAAGATTTCAAAGGAAAACGAACCTAAGTGGAATTCACCTTGGGGGGATGGGAGACCTGGGTGGCACATTGAATGCTCTGCCATGATAGATAAAATATTCGATTCAGGCATCGACATTCACTGTGGAGGTAATGATTTAATTTTCCCTCACCATGAAAATGAACTTGCACAATCTTCTGCTGCATTTGAAAATCAAGTATTTGTAAAATACTGGTTACATAATGGCATGATTAACCTTTCAGGACAGAAAATGTCTAAATCTGAAGGCAATATAAAACTCCTAAATGAATATATAGATAAGTTTGGTGGAAACGTTATTAGATTTTTCTTTTTAAGATCACACTATCGAAAGCCACAGGAGTTTTCCGAAGACTTATTAGAAGAGTCAAAAACAACTTTTAAAAGAATACAGGATTTCACAAGCAGTGTTGAGGCTAATGTTTCAGATTTATCAATTATTGAAATATTCAAAAATTCTATGAACGATGATTTAAATACACCAAAGTTTTTAGGAGAAATCTTCGAAAAAATAAACAATCTCAGCAATTTCAGTAAAGATGAAGAGAAAAATTTAAAAGAAACTATCAAATTCATATTTGAAATCTTAGGTTTTAACTTTGATATCAAAGATAGTGTAAAAATAAATCACGATGAACTTTCAAAATTTTTTAATACATTTCAAATAAATTATGACAATTTAGAACAAGCAATGGAAGAATTTCTTGCAAAAAGAGAAAAACTTAGAAGCAATAAGGATTTTAATCAAGCCGACGTTATGAGAGATAAATTAAAGGAAATTGGCTTGTTTATTAAGGATGGTGATGATAGTGCCTGGTATTGGGAAAATAGTTGAAGGAATTAATTCAGTAAACAGTGCTATTGATTCTGAACGAGCAGAAAAAGTTATCTTCTTAGAGTCTGATAAAACTACATCCCATCGTTTAGATCTGTTAATTGAGAAAGCAAAAAATAAAGGATTAATAGTTGAAAAAATTAGTAACAAAGATAGTTGGACATATAACAATAGGCATTCGGTTGTTGCGCTTTGTACTCCCAAAAAGACCTATGATGAGAAAACTTTTGATCAGTTAACACTAAGCAACATTGTTGTACTAGACCATATTCAAGATACAAATAATTTAGGTGCTATAAGCAGAACTTCATCAGCATTTGACTTTAACATAGTTTGTATTCCAAAAAAAAGGTCAGTAAATATTTCAGAGAGAACTTTTGCAATTTCTTCAGGTGGTCTTGAAAATGTAAATATTGTTTTTTATAATTCTATCTTTTCTCTTATCAAGAAATTAAAATCACTTGAGTATTGGACTGTTGGCTTGGAAATGAATACTAAAGAGGATTTATTGAATGTTGACTTGAATAATCAAAAAGTTGCCCTATTTATTGGTTCGGAAGAAAATGGATTAAGTAAGGAGATACAAAACAAATTAGATTTAATTGTAAAAATAAACATGAACAACACTGTCGAATCTCTAAATGCCTCTGTTGCTGCAGCGATTGCAATGAACCATTTTTTTAAAAAAAGTAGTTGATTCAATACTGATTTTGCTATTATTTTACTGTTTGCCGGAGTAGCTCAGTGGCCAGAGCAGCCGACTTGTAATCGGCAGGTCAGGGGTTCGACTCCCCTCTCCGGCTCTCAGTGATTAAGTATGTAAATTCTTTTAAAATTTTACTATTTTCAATAGTAGCCGTTCAAATTGCCCTGTATTTTTTTGGATATCTGAGACCTTCTATTATTTATGACTATATTGATTTTTTCCCTTTTACTATTATTCCTGCCGTTATTTATTTTTATTTAAACATCAAAAGAATTACCAATAAGATTTATTTTTATCTATCCATATATCTTTCAGCAGTTTTAATATTGTTTCCAATCTCTCATATTTTTGATGCAAGATTTCTAACAACTTATAGTTTCCCTTCATATCTGGAAAATAGGGAACTCAATAAAGATTCAGAATATGTACTTGTTATTGATACAAGTGGAAGTATAAATTTAAATACTTTTGATGAAACAGGTTATACTGCTGACGTTATTGATAAACCTGGAAGTATAGGTTATCCAGAAGCAGTTGAAACTTTAGTTGGGGAACCTAAAGCTGTTTTATTTCGAGAAATGCAAACATCAAGTCTTTTAAAAGTTGCAGGGTGGAATGTCAATATTGGAAATAAAAACATTTGGAAATTAAATTTATTATCTTTTGATTCTTACTTGCATTTAGATGATATCAAATTGAAAGAATCAAAAATTGCCGGTACTGGAACAATATATCTTGGTAAAGATTTAAACCTTGAAGAACTAAAAGTTAATGGAAATTTTGATATAGAAGTTTCAAGTACCTTATCTATTGTTGTAGTGGGTAATGTAGATGTACCACCTACATGGATTAATGCTACAATAGGTTACTTGAATCAACCTGAAAAGGTATATAAATTAAAAGTTGTTGTAGAGGAAGGGTCTGAGGTCAGATTTATAGATGAAGATTAGGAACAAATTTTGTTAGAACAGCTTGGGAACGGTTTATTGCTGGGCGTCATTATTGCTTTGGGATCAGTTGCGCTTTCATTGTTATATGGTGTAACCCGTATAGTAAATTTTGCTCATGGTGAAATAATTGCTTTTGGAGCAATAGTGGCTCTTTTCTTTTCATCCTCTCCAGATTCTACTTTATTATACCTAGACAGATTTTCACCATTGGGAATAAATTTTTCGACCTCGGTTATTTTAAGCATTTTATTATCCGGTGTTTTTGGTGGTCTACTAGAGCTTTGTCTTTTCAAGCCTCTAAGAAAAAATAATTTTGGTAATATAGCAGTTTTGGTTGTAACAATTGGATTATCGATTTTTTTAAGACATGTATATTTATTATTTGCATCTGCAAAGCCAACATCATACATATTAGAACTTCAAAGGAGAGAAGATTATTTCGGAGTTCAGTTAACACCAAGAAATGTTCAGGTTTTAATAATTGGTTTTGCAGTTATGGTTTTTGTCGGTATTTTTCTTACTTACACAAGAACTGGCAAAGCTATGAGGGCAGTTAGAGACTCATCAGACTTGGCAAGTATTTCTGGAATTAATTCTGATTATATAATTTTAGTAACTTGGGTTTTCTCAAGCATGCTTGCAGGTTTCACTGGAATAATACAGGGTGTCATCAATAATGTAAGATGGAATATGGGTTTTTTAATCCTGTTATTAATTTTTGCTGGTACGGTTTTAGGGGGAATAGGCACTTCTTTCGGAGCAATGTTTGGTGGCTTCATAATTGGAATACTTGTTCAATTAAGTGTTGGTTTGGAGTTCATGGATGGGCACACAGAGGCTAAAAATGCCATAGCCTTAGCTTTGATGATTATTATTTTGCTGGTGCGTCCGCAAGGAATTTTTGGTAGCAAGGATCGAATCTCGTGAAAAAATATATTATTGCTTTTTTTCTTCTAGTTATTTCATTTTTATATATTTTCCTATCAAACGAAACAGGTGGAGCAAGAGTATTTGTTAATTTGATGACTTTTGCTGGAATATATGGACTTGCAGCAATAGGAATCAATGTGCATTTTGGATGGACCGGACTGCTTAATTTTGGTCATGCAGCTTTTATGGGAATAGGTGCTTACACAACTGTTCTTTTAATTCCTCACTCACTTGGTAGAGAAGGAGTAGTAATTAGCTCAGGACTACCACTTCCTTTAGCAATTTTAATTGGCATTTTAGCGGCTGCTCTTCTTGGGCTTTTTCTTGGGTTACCAACTTTAAGACTCAGAGGCGATTATTTAGCAATAGTCACTATTGCTGCGGCAGAAATTTTCAGGTTATTAGTTCGTGACTTTGAAGATTTAACTGGAGGAGTTTATGGAATAATTCAATTTTCTGATTCATTACAAAACTCAAGACCAGATTTTATAACACGTTTTGGTGAAAGTTACGATATTTCTCCATCTCAATTTTGGGTTGGACTTTTAACTTGGATTTCAATTATTGTAGTATTGCTAATTTTATCAAGACTTAAGAAATCTCCATGGGGAAGAGCTCTAAGGGCGGTCAGAGAAGATGAGGACGCAGTTCGAGCACTTGGCAAAAATGCTGTATTACTCAAGCTTCAAAGCTTTATGTTAGGTGCAGCTATAGGAGGCCTTTCTGGAATATTTTTAGTATTCAATTATGGCACTGTTCAAGCATCTACTTTTGTTCCAGTTTTAACATTTTATGTTTGGGCAGCCCTAATACTTGGAGGTGTCGGTAGTCTGGCTGGACCTGCTTTAGGTGCGGTAATATTTTGGGTGATAATTGCTGGTACAGATTCAATTTCTAGATTCTTATTTGAAAGTCCTGATGGACAGCAATTAGCTGGTGTCAGATTTGTAATTGTTGGTCTTTTAATTATGTTTTTTATGATTTTTAGGCCTAGTGGGATTCTTGGAAAAAAAGAGGAGCTTCTATTAGATGTCAAATAATTTACTATCAATTAGATCTCTTAAAAAAAGGTTTGGTGGCCTTCAAGCAGTTAATGTTGATAAATTTGATTTCAATGAAAATCAAATTACAAGCCTCATAGGCCCTAATGGTGCTGGAAAAACTACTTTTTTTGATTTAATAACAAGATTTCAAAATGCTGATTCAGGAAGTATAAATTTTGACGGAAAAAATGTAACAAGGCTAAATTCGTATAAATTAGCAAGATTAGGAATGGTGAGAACTTTTCAACTTACTCGAGTTTTTGATCGTATGTCCGTATATGAAAATATGCAGTTTGCAGGTAGTTCCATAACTAATGAAGGTTTTTTGAATTCACTAATCCAATCAAGCTCACTTAAAAACCATGAAAAATTACTAATTGAAAAAATAAATGAAACTCTCGAATTACTTAACTTGTCTGATATGAAAAACTCTTACGCAAGAGAACTTTCTGGTGGCCAAAAAAAATTATTGGAACTTGGAAGGTCCTTAATGAAAAGCCCCAAAATATTACTTCTTGATGAACCTTTAGCAGGTGTTAATCCAAAATTATCAGAACAGTTGTTACAAATAATTTTCGACTTAAACAAAAAAGGAATAAATATTTTAATGGTCGAACACAATATTGATGCAGTTATGAAAATATCAGAAAGAGTTGTTGTCATGGCTGAAGGAAAAATAATTTCTGATGGAAAGCCAGATTTTGTGAGATCTGATAAAAATGTTATTGAGGCATATTTAGGAAGTAGTAATGAATAATCCATTAATTGAAGTGAATGGGTTAGCTTCGGGGTATGTAAAGGGATTAAATATATTACAAGGAGTTGATCTGGTATTAAAAGAAAATGAGGCTGTTTCAATTATTGGGCCAAATGGAGCCGGGAAATCAACACTATTAAAAGCAATTATGGGACTCATCCCTATTTTTGGTGGAAAAATTTACTTTAAAGGAAATGAATTATTTGAAATTAAAAGCCATGAATTAGTTCAAAAAGGAATTGCTTACGTACCACAAGTTTCAAATGTTTTTCAAAGTCTTACGATAGAAGAAAATTTGGAGATGGGACTGTGGACTACTAAAAATGAACATTCGAATTTATTTGAGGAAATTTATTCAATGTTTCCAATTCTCAAAGAAAAAAGGAAACAAAGAGCCGGAAACTTGTCTGGGGGACAAAGGCAACTTTTAGCATTGGGCAGGGCTTTAATTTCAAAGCCAGAGGTTTTACTATTAGACGAACCTTCTGCTGGATTATCTCCCAAAGCTATTGATGAAGTTTTTCATTATATAAAAAGTATAAACAATAGTGGCGTTGGAATACTATTGGTAGAGCAAAATGCAAAAAGAGCATTACGTTTTTGTAATAGGGGTTATGTTTTAGATCAAGGTAGAAACGCCTATACAGGACAGGGTAAAGATTTATTAGAAGATGAAAAAGTAATTGATTTATATTTAGGTAAATTATAAAAAAAGGCCCGAATACATCGGGCCTTTTTTAAATTTAATAGCTTGAATTAAGATCCAAAGTCTATTGACTTTATAACCTCTTCTTCATCACCACTAGTAATTTGCCACACATCGTATGTGCTAGCAGTTGGATCACCTTGTTCATCTAAATTAATATCTCCAGATGCACCTTTGTAATCAATATTTTCACCAGCAGCAGCTAATGCAAGACATTCAACTCCAATACATGCTGTACCATTGCCTGATGCTTCTACTAATCCAGAAGCAATATCAGCACCTGTTACACCATTTGCAGCAGCAGATAATGCCATAATCATAATTGCATCATAAGCTTGAGCTGAATAAGGAGCTGGATCTGTACCAAATCTTTCTTGGTAAGCAGCAGTGTATGCGTCTAAAGCAGCACCTGCTGTAGATCCTGGAGCAGTACCTTTATATCCGTCAAGTGCATTTCCAAGTCCACATTCTGAGCTTAAATTCGCACCACGAACACCATCGGTGAAATACCATGGAGTTTCAATAGTTCCTTGCTCAAAAGCAGCTTGTAAAACACCACAACCTGTTGTAGGGAATAATATACCGACTATTGCGTCAGAATTATTCTTTCCAACTTGTGTTACTTCAGAGGAAAACTCTGTAGCATTTTGATCGTGATAAACAATTGTGTTTACTACTCTTCCTTCATCTTCATCTTCAAATGCAGAAGCAGTTGCTTCTGCTAAACCTCTACCATATGAGTCAGCTCTTGAAATAATTGAGAGGGACTTAACGCCATCGTCAATAAGCACTTGAGCTAATACTGCACCTTGTAAAAGATCTGAAGGGGCTGTTCTAGCATAAAATCCACCATTTTTGACTTTAGTGAATTGTGGTGATGTATTTGATGGAGAAACCATTACTACACCTGCATCAATAGCAGTTTGCATAATAGCTAATGAGATACCACTAGCAGCGGCTCCCATTACTCCGGCAACTCCTTCACCAATAAGCGTAGCTAAGCTAGCAGATGCAACATCTGGAGCTGTACCTGAGTCACCTTGTACCCAGACAACATCCTGTCCATTTACTCCACCAGCAGCATTGATTTGCTCTACAGCAAGAATTGCACCTGATTCAATACCAGGCCCTAGAAAGCCTAAGTCTCCAGTTAATGGCATCAATGTACCAAGAACTAGAGGATCGGCTGTCACAGTAGCAACAGTGGTTGCGGGTGCTTCAGTTGTAGCAGGTGCTTCAGTTGTTTCAACTTCCGCCTCGTCACTACCTCCGGTACCGCTACCTCCACAGGCTACAGCAATTAATGCCAAAATCGCAATCAAAGCTAAAGCTTTGCGATTCTTCATATATAATTTCCTTTCAGTCACTGAAATTAAAAAATTCCTACTAATTTGTAGGAATTATTAAACAATAGCGGATATTTAGTACTATTCAATAGCAGAATTAAATAATTTACAAATAAAATGAATAATAATGAGTGAAATAATTGAAAATTTACTAGTTGATTTAGCGAACCAACAATACTTGGACATATTTATGTATATTTTCATGATATATTTTGCTTTTTTAGGATGGAAAAAAGGTGCAGTTTTTCAAATATTTTATTTATTTTCACTTTTAATTGCAGTCTCTTTAAGTTTCCGATATTCAGATGAGATTGGAGCATACATAAGTAGTTGGTTAAATTCAAATTTACAGTTGTCAGAAGTATTCGGAGGAATAATAATTTTTGTTGCAATATTAACTATTGCATCATTTTTACAAAATTTTTTAAATAATCGTATAAAGAGTTCAGATTTAGGAAGCAAAGCTTTAGGAGTGGCTATATCATTTTTAGTAAGTAATTTAATTTTGACTTTAATTTTTACTTCAGTCAACATAGTTAATCTCCCAACCTTATTTGAAAATTCGATAAAAGAATCAAATCTTGTTAATTTTTATGTAAGTCCTGAAGGTTCGCCACAACAAACTTTAGAAGTAGTTATTGGAACAGATTTATTAAAAGTTGTAAACAGGATTAAATATTTAACTGGAAAGTCTTCCGTGGTTGTTGACGATGACGGATGTTTAGAAATTCCAAGATATAATGAATCCAATTTACAGTCACGACAGGATTTTTCTATTGAGATTTATAACTTACTCTCTCTGGAGAGACAAAATGAAAATGTTGACGGACTAGAGTTAAATCAAATATTGTCTAATGTTGCACAAGCTTATGCATATGAAATGTATGTTGGAGGTTTTTGGTGTCATCAGAATCCCAATAATGGTGAAAGTGTAAATGAAAGGCTCTCAAAAGTTGGATTCCCTTTCAAAACTGTTGGGGAAAACTTAGCAATTGCTTCGACTGTTAGATCAGGACATCAAAGCTTAATGCAATCAGATTCACATAGAAGTACTATTTTAGATAATGAATTTCGTAGGGTAGGCATTGGAATAGTATCAGGACCTATTGGACTAATAATCGTACAAGTTTTTTCATGAGCAGTATTGATATAAATTCTTTTGTAGGGACTTTAATTAATGGCTTAAAATTTTATTTAAAAAATGAAAAACTCAAAATCGTAGATTTTGATTTTCAAGCTTTAGAGAATGAATTAATTTCTGAATTTTCACTTCCATTTATTGACCAATCACAAACCCCAACTCAATTTTTAAGCGATTTTGTAAAAAATAAATATGGTGTTGAGAAAATTATAACGCCACAACATTTAGGAACTGAAGCACATGAACAAATTATGTTGTGGGGCCTTACCAAAGCAAAGAGTTTTAATGACTAATTCTGTTAGAAAAGATATATGGGTTAATTCTTATCCGATATTTCTGTGGCTTGCATTGGAGCCAATAGTAGGATTAATTGATTCAAAAATAGCAAGCATTATAAATATAGATACACTTTCTGCTATTGGAATTGGTGAAACAATTTATTTTGTTTTTATTTGGGTTTTTATATTTTTAGCATATGGAACAACTCCACTTGTATCATCACTAAATACTAAAAATGAAATTAATAAATTAAATTATTTTATAAAGTTTGGAAGAAATGTATCTATATTATTGGGTTTAGTTTCATTCTTAATTCTTTATATAACTCATGATTATTTAGTTTCTACATTTGAACCAACAAATAAAATTGGGGTTTTGTCATCAAACTATCTAATTTTTAGATGTTTAGGATTACCATTTTATTTAGTCAACATGCATTCAACAGCTGTTTTAAGGGGTCTAAAAATTGCCAAGATTACTTTCTATAGTGCTCTTATAGTGTCAGCTTTTAATATAGTTTTTAGTTTGTTCTTTGGCTTATTCTTAGGTTTTGGAGCTGCTGGAATTGGTTTTGCAAGTTCACTTTCATTCTTCTGCGCTTCAATTTATTCAACAGTTGTATTAAAAAAGCAGCAAAATAACTTTTCCCCTACAACTGAAACTGTTAACAAATTTAGTATGAGAAAAAAATTTTTCAATGTAGGTGTTTACATACTTATTCGTTCATTATTCTTGACTCTTTTTATGGCTTACTTAAGAAATAGGTCTTCTTTAATGTCTATGGAAGAAATTGCTCTTCAACATATTCTTCTGCAGCTTTGGTCTGTTGGTTACATTTTTGTAGATGCAATTGCAATAGCCTCGCAAACTTTAATTTCAGAATTAATTTCAAAAAAAGAGAAATACCAAAAATCTATATTACAAAGAGAACTTATTACTGTAACAACATTAATTTCAATCTTGCTTGCTATATCTACATTTATTTTTCTCGAAGAATTTGTTCAGCTTTTTAGCTCCAGTAGTTTTAATGCACTACTCAATACAAATTTGAAACTTATGGTAGCAGCTAGTTTACTTATTGGTTGTTTTGCATTTCTTTGGGATGGAATTTTGTTGGGACTTGATAAGTCAAAAGAGTTTTCACTATTAACTATAAGCGCATCAATTTCAGGATTTTTGATTTGTAACTATCTATTGAGAATTGACAATACAATAACGACACTTTGGATAAGTTTGAATGTTAGTTTGATAATTAGAGCAGTGTTAGGTTATTTATACCAAAAATAATTCAGTCTACTGCTTTAAGAATTGGTCTATCAAGATAGTAGCTCAAAATTTGTAACTCTTGGGAAAGGTCAACAGATCTTATTTGTACATTTGGTACATTTTTGAGAAGTACGGGGGCAAAGTTAAGAATTGATCTTACACCACAGCCTATTAATTTATCAGCAACGCTCTGAGCATGTTCACCAGGCGTTGCAATTATTCCAATTGCAACATTAAACTTTTCACAATATTTTTCTAAATCACTTAAAGGTTTTATTACTAATCCTGCAACTTGACTATTAATTTTTTTTGGATCATCATCAAAGAGGCCAACAATTCCAAAACCTTTTTCTCTAAATCCCCCATAATGTGCCAAAGCAGAACCTAAATTACCAATTCCAACAATTACAGCACTCCAACCTTCTACAAGGCCAAGTTCAAGTTGTAGTTGATTTCTAAGAGTAGATATATCATAACCAACACCTCTTGTTCCTAATGTACCAAGGTAAGATAAATCTCTTCTCACTTGAGCATCATTGACTTTAGCTAACTCAGCTAATTTACTTGATGAAATACCTATTTCATTGTCACTAACTTGGTCGAGGCATTGGAGGTATAACGGTAATCTTTTTACTGTAGCTGGTGGTATTTTTTTATTTTCTTTCACTAATGCACAATCTAACTAGATACTGAAATTATATGTAATTATTTAAGATTATTTATTAGTTTCATTTGGTTTCGTATTAACCGAAATTCAATGTAAGTTAGTAAAATATGGAAACAATCCCTATAAATTATGATGTTTTGATAATCGGAGCCGGTCCTGCTGGTGCAAATGCAGCTATTTCTTATAAAAACTTAAACCCTAACTTAACAGTTGCAATAGTTGATAAAGCAGTATTTCCTAGAGATAAATCGTGTGGGGATGCCATTGGTCCTGGAGTAATTAGTGCATTAAAAAGATTTAACAATGAACATATTTTAGATGGTGAGCCACAAGTTGTTTCAACAACACTTTACGGTCCAGATAATATCGGCATTCAAAACTATATTCCTGAAGTAAAAAATAAGGAAGATTCAATTGTTTATGTTATTCCCCGATTAGACCTAGACAATCGAATATTGAATTTAGCAAAGGAAATTGGAGTTGATGTTTATGAGGGACATAGTTTTGTAGACTTTGAATCTAATTTGGACAAAAGTTTAACTGTACGAATTAAGAATGAAAATGAAAACTTAGAATTTTTAACAAAAATTCTTATTGGTGCTGATGGTGCAAACTCAAGAATTAGAAAAAAATTAAATCATAAAACTAATTCTGATTGGCACAAAGCAATAGCCATACGTGCTTACATTGATAGTCCCAACTATTTAGATATATTCAATGAAAGAACTCTTATGTTTGAAATAAATGTTTCGGCTGACAAGGGTTATGCGTGGGCATTTCCAAGTAAGGGTACTCTATTAAATATTGGAATCGGTGTTCCAGTAAGTATATTTAAAAAAGATAAATTAGATATAAATATATTGCTAGATAATTTTGTCTCTGAGCTTGAAAGTAGGGGAGTAATTGTAGAAAATATAAGAAAACAAAAATCCTATCTACTTCCATTTGCATCTTCGAGACCAAAACGAGATAAAGATTTAAATATTGCATTAATTGGCGATGCAAGCTCTATGATAAATCCGATGAGTGGAGAGGGAATATTCTATGGCATGGAAGCTGGTTATCTTTTAGCTAAAAACACACATGAAGTAATTTATACAGAAAAATTAAGCGATGGGATTGACCTATATGAAAAAGAATTCACTAAAAGATTCAGAAGGCACTATCTAAGTTGTGCTTTGGCAAGACTAATTTTACAGAGTCCGTTTATGACTAAAAGATTGTTAAGAGTTGCTTCAAACGATCAAGATACAATTGACTTTGTTGTGGAATTATTATTTGATGAAGCCTTCCTAACTTTAAAAGAGGTTTTGAAAATATCATTTAAATTTATAATTCCATCAAAGCTGTTACCACTTAATTCAAAAAACTAAATAGCGAAATAATTTAACATCTCATTGGTAGTAAAATGAGAGTAGAGCTTGTGAAAAATTTCACAAATATGGAGGGAACATGTTAGATTGGCTTCCAATACTGGTTATGTTGGTGGTTGCAGTTGGTTTTGCTTTAGCTTCACTTGGTGCTTCATATATTTTATCGCCAAAAAAAGCAACACCTGAAAAACTTGCACCCTATGAGTGTGGAATTTTTCCAGAAGTTGAACCGTCTCAAAGGTTTCCAGTTAAGTTTTATATGGTTGCAATGCTTTACATTGTGTTTGACATTGAAATAATATTTTTATTTGCTTGGGCTACAAGATTTGATGATCTGGGTTGGTTCGGAATAGCTGCCATATTAATATTCACATTTTTTGTTCTTGAAACTCTTTACTATGTCTGGAAAAAAGGAGTACTAGATTGGAATATTCCACGTAGAGAGAGATATTTCAAAGAAGATTTGCAGGAGGTAGCATAATGTATACTCCCGACAATATATTTACAACAACTATAGATAAAGCTGTCAGATGGTCACGAACTCAGTCAATGTGGCCGGTTACATTTGGACTAGCATGCTGTGCAATTGAAATGATGGCTGCTGGAAGTGCTAAATATGATCTAGCAAGATATGGTATGGAAGTTTTTAGAGCATCACCCCGTCAAGCAGACTTGATGATTGTAGCTGGAAGAGTATCTCAAAAAATGGCACCTGTTCTAAGACAAGTTTATGATCAAATGGCTGATCCAAAATGGGTAATCGCTATGGGTGCTTGCTCCTCAACTGGTGGAATGTTCAATAATTATGCTTTAGTTCAGGGTGTAGATCACATAGTTCCAGTTGACATTTATGTTCCAGGATGTCCACCGGGACCACAGTCACTTATGCATGGAATTTTAACTTTGCACGACAAAATAATGGATGGAGAAATAAATAGATGAACCCTGAAATTATTAATACCACAACAGAAGAATATAAAGAACTAATAGAATCCCTAAAAAAAGATGGATTTGAGATGATGGTAGACCTCACAGTAGTTGATTGGTTTAGAAAAAAAGAACCTAGATTTGAAATAGTCGTTCAATTTTTATCAACTTCAAAAAATTCACGTAAGACAATAAAAGTATTTGTTAATGATGAAGATTTAACAATACCTTCAATAACTGACATATATCCCAGTTCAAATTTTTATGAAAGAGAAGCCTATGACATGTTCGGTATCGTTTTTGCAGACCACCCAGACCTAACAAGAATCTTAATGCCTGACGATTGGGAAGGGCATCCACTAAGAAAAAATTATGGATCCGGAAGAATACCTGTCCAGTTTAAAAATGCTCCAAAGGTTGATTAAGTGAAAAATAATAAAACTAAAAAAAGTAAGCTCAGTAATTTTAAAAATAAATTAGATTTTTGGGCTACAAACTCAGAAGAAGGTGGATGGAATATATCTTCAACTGATGAAGGTTCTCAAAAAATGCTTGAAAACGAAAATGAAAAGCAAATAAAAATTCAGACAGGAACAGACGTAGTTGATGATTTTGTTATTGATGAAGATACATCTGACGATGAAAGAATGATAGTAAATATGGGACCTCAGCATCCTTCAACCCACGGTGTTTTAAGACTTCAGGCAGAGCTTGAAGGAGAGGTTGTAAGACGTGTTAAGCCAATTATTGGATATTTACATACAGGCATGGAAAAAACTGGTGAAGAGTTAAATTATTTTCAAGGTCCAACTAATACAACAAGAATGGATTATCTTTCCCCCTTATTTAACGAGTTAGTTTTCTCTCTAACAACTGAAAAACTTATTGGTATTGAAGTGCCTAAAAGAGCAGAAACAATAAGAATTTTGATGACCGAACTTAATAGGGTTTCGTCACATTTAGTTGCCCTTGCGACTGGTGGAATGGATATAGGAGCATTATCCATGATGATTTTTGGCTTCAGAGAAAGAGAGTTAATTTTAAATTTCTTTGAAAAAACAACGGGACTAAGAATGAATCATAACTTCATAAGGCCTGGTGGAGTAGCAGCAGATTTACCTGATGGGTGGCAGAAAGATGTTGAAGAAATTATAAAAATAATTCCAGAAAAACTACAAGATTACGATGACATGCTCCTAGACAATCCTATTTGGAAAGGAAGATTACAAAATGTTGGAATCCTCACTACAGAGGAGTGTTTTGCTTATGGCGTAACTGGACCAAGCCTAAGAGCATCTGGTTATTCATGGGATTTAAGGAAATCTCAACCTTATTCGGGAATTGAAAACTATGAATTTGATGTTCCTACTTTAACTGAAGGAGACGTGTTTGCTAGATGGAGAGTAAAAGTATTAGAAATTTTTGAAAGTCTAAAAATAATTGAACAAGCAATGCACAATATGCCAAAGGGCCCTTATAAAGTACAAGATAAAAAAATTACACCACCCCCACGCAAAAGATTAGATGAATCAATGGAAGCTCTCATTCATCATTTTAAAATTTACACAGAAGGCTTTAAAGTTCCAGAGGGCGATGCATATGTTGCCGTTGAATCACCTAGAGGAGAGCTAGGTTGTTATATAGTTTCTGATGGTTCTGCGAAGCCTTATAGAATGCATGTCAGAGGCCCTTCATTTTGCAACCTTCAAGCACTTCCTGTCATTATGACGGATAGCCCAATTGCAGATGCTGTTGCTGCAATAGCTTCTTTAGATCCTGTGATAGGAGATGTAGATAGATGAGTTGGGATGATAAGTTACTAAAACAGGCAAAAAAAATAATTAAGCTATATCCCCAAAAAAGATCTGCAATAGGTCCTCTTTTGCATTTAGCACAAAGTAAGGATGGTTATATTTCTGATGACTCAATAGCTGTAATAAGTGAATTAGTAGGCATAACAGAAGTACAAGTGAAATCTGTATCGACGTTTTACTCAATGTACAAACAAGAACCTACTGGTAAATACTTATTAAGTGTTTGTAAATCAATATCGTGTGAGATAAATAATTCAAGTGAAGTAATAAATAAAGTTCAAGAATTTACGGGCTTAAATAATAATGAAACTGATGAAGAAAAATTATTTACCTTTGAGGCTGTGGAATGTATTGGAGCTTGTGGTGGAGCTCCAGCAGTGCAAGTCAATTATGAGACAGTTGAGGGTGTAACTTCTGAAAATGCAGTAAATTTGTGCAAATGGTTAAAAGAAACAAAACCGGAAGTAGTTGTAGCTGATGAAATGCAAGAAAATTTTGGAGGTATAAAATCTTTCGATTGGGCTATTCAAGATAGCTCTGGTGCTACCTCCACTGCTCCAGGATTTCAGACTTTAAAGACAACAAAGGTAAAAAAATGAAAGAAACGATTCTTCTTACAAAACACATGCGAGAAAATCTAGAAGATAGCCATTTAATTGATAGTTATGAAAAAAATAATGGATACTTTACTGCAAAAAAGACACTATTAGAAAGTTCTCCTGAAAAAATATTAGAAGAAATTAAGGCATCAAACATAAGAGGTAGAGGTGGTGCAGGTTTCCCAACTGGAGTCAAGTGGGGATTTTTAGCTGAAGATGAAGATCGATATTTAGTAATTAATGCAGACGAGTCAGAACCTGGCACATTTAAAGATAGGATTTTATTAGAAAGAGATCCACATCAACTTATTGAGGGCATGATTATTACTTGTTTTTCAGCAAATATTAAAGAAGCTTTTATATATATAAGAGGAGAGTATGCCAAGCCTGCTAGAAGAGTTCAGCAAGCAGTGGAACAAGCATATCAAAAAGGATATTTGGGAAAGAATATATTTGGTTCCGAGATCGACCTTGACATAGTTGTTCACCTGGGAGCAGGAGCATATATATGTGGTGAAGAGACCGCACTGCTTAATTCACTCGAAGGTAGAAGGGGGGAACCAAGACTAAAACCTCCTTACTTCCCAGCAGTAAAAGGTTTATATATGAAACCAACTTTGGTAAACAATGTTGAAACAATTTCCTCTGTACCTTGGATAATTGAGAATGGTGGCGAAGAGTACAATAAGTTGGGAGTCGAAGGTTCTACAGGTACTAGGATTTTTAGTTTGTCAGGACATATAAATAACCCAGGCAACTATGAAATTGAAATGGGTAGCTCTTTTGGTGAATTTGTAGAAACACTAGGTGGGGGTATAAGAAATAATAAAAAAGTGAAAGCTTATATACCTGGAGGTGCTTCTGCTCCATGGTTTAGAGGAGATCAACTTGACATAAAAATGACAATAGATGATGTTGCAAACAACAATTCTATGCTTGGCTCAGGTGCTGTGGTGATGATGGATGAAGATACTAATCTCGTAAGCGCTGCAAAAAGCATAGTCAGTTTTTTTGCACATGAATCATGTGGTCAGTGTACTCCTTGTCGTGAAGGAACTACCTGGCTTGAAATGATACTTGATAGGATAGCTAGTGGCAGAGGAAGAACTTCTGATATAAATTTACTACTTGATGTTTGTGATAACATCTCTCCAGGTTTGTCTTGGCCACCTAAAATGACCACAATTTGTCCTCTTGGTCCATCTGCGGTTTCTCCAATAACTTCACTAATGAATGATTTTAGAGATGAGGTAGAGAGTTTAATTCCTACGAAAGTTTTTTTATGAGTGAAAAAGTTAATTTAAATGTTAACGGTATAGAAATTGAGTCTGATCCTAACAAACTATTAATTGAAGCATGTGAAGATTCTGGAATTCACATTCCAAGATTTTGTTGGCACAAACGCTTAGATCCGGTTGGTATGTGCAGAATGTGTCTAGTTGAAGTTGAAACACCAAGAGGAAAAATTTTAGTGCCATCTTGTACAACTGAAGTCGGTGATGAAATGGTTGTTGATACCGAGTCTGATGTTGTGAAAAAAGCTCAAGAGGGAGTCTTAGAATTTCTATTGATAAATCACCCTCTTGATTGTCCTATATGTGATAAAGCCGGAGAGTGTCCGCTTCAAGATCAAACAATGGCTTACGGTCCTGGAGAAAGTCGTTTTGTTGAGGAAAAAAGGCACTTTGAAAAACCGATAAATATATCTGAAATAATTTTGCTTGACCGAGAGAGATGTATTTTATGTGCAAGATGTACAAGGTTCTCAGATGAAATTTCAGGTGATCCATTAATTGAGTTTATTCAAAGAGGAAATAAAACAGAAGTCAACACTTTTCCAAATGAACCTTTTAGGTCATACTTTTCAGGCAATACTGTTCAGATTTGTCCAGTTGGTGCTTTAACTTCTACATCCTACAGATTCAAAGCAAGGCCTTGGGACCTAAAATCTACAAGATCAACTTGCAACGGTTGTTCAATGGGTTGCTCAATAGAATTAAATTCATCGCAAAATAAAATGTTAAGAATTCTTGGTGTCGATAATGATGCTGTTAATCAAGGATGGATATGTGATAAAGGTCGATACAATTTTGAATATTTGAATTCTGACTCAAGATTAAAAAACCCTCTTAAAAAGATGGATAATGAATTTGTAGAAATCGAAATTCAGGATGTATATTCTGAACTTTCAGAAGTTATAAAAGACAAACAAACAAAAGTTAACTTTTTACTTGGTTCAAATTTAACTAACGAAGACTATGTTGCGTTTAGAGAATTTTCAGAAATTATTTCTCAGTCTGAAAAAAGTTTTTATTTAAATGATGACTTGTTATTCAAAGGATTTTTTGGAGATAATATAGAATTAGCTAAGATTGACGATTTAAACTCATCTGATGCAATAGTTGTATGGGCTGAAGATTTGAAAGAAAAAATTCCTGTTCTTTATTTAAGAATTCGACAAGCTGTAAAAAATGGTGTTAAGTTAGTTGTTTTTGGCCACACGAACGAGACCTTAAGTGACATCGCAGATGTATATTATGGTAAAGAAACAGTCTCAGAAAACTTTGAAATAGTAAAAGATGTTTCAAAACTTAAAGAAATTAAGGATTTAGTAATTGGTAAAAATATTACGGCAATTCTGGGTAAAGCTACGCCATATCAGTCTGATGAAAGTGTCACAAAGTTATTTGAATTTTTAAATTTAAATACAAATTCAAAAGTATTAAATGCTTACTCAAAAGGCAATACTTATGGAGCTTTTAAAACTTTAGAAAATGTAAAAGGACTAAATGATTTTGTTAATGATATATCAAAAGAAAGCACAGACCTATTATTTATTGTGGGTGCAGACCCTGTTGGCCGTTCAGTATATTCAAATCAAATAAAATCAATAATTAAAGGGCTTGATATAGTTGTATCATTAGACAATTTCAATCATGAAACTTCAGAACAGGCTAACTTTGTGATACCAATTAGTTCAACATTGGGTGAAAAAGAAGGCACTTTTACGAATATTGAATTTAGAACATCTCGTATTGATAAACTTGTTCCATCTCCAGGACAAACTGTTAGTGATTGGGAATTTATAACCAGTTTAATGAATTTTGCAGGGTTAACAGTTAAGACTAATAGCTTAGAAGACCTTAATACAAAAGCTTATGAAAATCTTGAGGATTCTGTAAGTCCAGTATTTGATAATTTAGATAAACCATCAAATTTAGATGGAATGGTAAATGTATCTAAACCAAAAATTTCCTCGTCAGTGAGAACTCTCATAAAGACTATGTTTTTTACTGGAGAAAAACTTTATGGAGATTCTGTTACCGTAAGGCACTCCGATAGCATTTCTTTATTAGGTTCGAAAAAATACATTGAAGTAAGTGAGAGTTTAGCTGAAAAATATAATCTAACTTCAGGTAAATGTACATTAATACAAGATGAATTAGAAGTTACTGTTAGCTATGAAGTTAGCAAAAGTTTACCTAATGACTTAATTTATGTCCCAAAAAATAGAAGAGATCTAAATAAGTTTGATTTCTCAAGGGAAATTAACATTATACCTAGTCAGGTGAAAGAAGCGCTAAATGTCAACTGAGTTAATAATTGCATTAATTAAATCAAATATTGTTTTAGCTGTTTTGCTTACTAACACAATACTGTTGATATGGCTTGAAAGGAAATTAGTTGCTGGAATGCAGTCCAGAGTAGGGCCTGACAGAGCTGGCCCCTTTGGAATATTACAAACTGTAGCGGATGCAATTAAATTATTATTAAAAGAACAAATAATGCCTCTAAAAGCTGATAGAGCAATGTATCTATTGGCTCCAATTATTGCTTTAGTGCCGTCTTTTTTAATTTTTATGATCATTCCATTGGGTCCGGACTTAAACATTGAAATCGGTGGTAAAAATTATATGGTTGATTTTGTTGGTGCGGACTTGAATGTAGGTGTTCTTTATTTCTTAGCTTTGTCCTCTATTGCTGTATATAGTGTAGTTTTAGCTGGGTGGTCTTCCGGCTCCAAATATCCACTTCTTGGGGGTGTTAGAGCTTCTGCACAAATGATTTCTTACGAGGCAGCTATGGGATTGTCTTTAGTACCAGTAATCCTATATTCTGGCTCGCTATCTCTTGTAGATATAGTTAGTAGTCAGTCGGGAAATTTATCAACAACTGTTCCGATTCTAAGCTCAATTGTTTCGTTTATTCCTAATTGGAATATTTTTCCGCAATTTATTGCATTTGGTATATTTTTTATAGCTGCTGTAGCTGAGGTTAACAGAGCTCCTTTTGACTTAGTAGAAGCTGAGCAAGAGTTGGTAGGAGGGTTTCATACAGAATACTCTGGATTTAGGTTCGCAATGTTTTTCTTAGCTGAGTATATAAATATGTTCAACATGTGTGCGATTACTGCAACCTTTTTTCTAGGGGGGTGGCTTGGTCCTACTTTTGATGGGTTTTTGCCTCCAATCCTATCTGCAATTATGCCAATTATTTGGTTAGGAGTTAAGACGTTTGCACTTTTATTTATATTTGTTTGGATAAGAGCTACATTACCAAGGCTCAGATATGATCAATTAATGGAGCTTGGATGGAAAAGACTTATACCAGCATCACTAGTATGGCTTATATTGTCCGCAATTGTTTTAGGATTAAGAGAGTTTGGTTTACCTTGGAGTTAAGTTATGAGTGACAGTTTTGGTTTAATAAAAGGATTGAAAGTAACTTTCAAAGAATTATTTAGAAAATCAGTCACCGATAAATATCCAAAGGAATTCAGAGAAAAGCCTCAAAGATTTCACGGTCGTCACGTTTTAAATAAGTATGAAGATGGTATGGAAAAATGTATAGGTTGTGAGCTGTGTGCAGGAGTTTGCCCAGCACAATGCATTTATGTTCGAGGAGAGGATAATCCAGAAGAAAATCCTGTAAGCCCGGGAGAACGATATGGATTCATTTATGAAATAAATATGCTCAGGTGTATTTACTGTGCCTTATGTGTGGAAGCTTGTCCTACTGAAGCTATCACCATGACTTCTCTTTTTGAGATGAGTGTTGCTAATAGGTCCGAAGCTATATTTGATAAAGATGTCTTAGTTGTAAAAGATGATGGAACTCCTAATACCCACGAGAATCAAACTAAATTAACTAATGTTGATGATTTAAATACCTCTGATGGATGGATGAGAGCAACCTCCCCTAATGGAAATCCAAATTTTCAAAATATAGTGAATTGGTCAGGCTCACTTGGAGTAGGAAAGAAACCCCCTGAAGAAGGACAGACATTGGAGGAAGAGTAAATTGGTTGAGGCGCTTTTATTCTTTGCTCCAGCAAGTCTCATTATCATAGGCGCACTCATTGTTATTTTTGCTAGAAATCCTGTTCATAACGCTATGGGTTTAGTTTTGACATTAGTTTCGTTAGCAATAATTTATATCACTTTAAATGCGACTTTTGTTGCAATGGTTCAAATGTTAGTTTACGCCGGGGCTGTAATGACTTTGTTTCTTTTCGTAATAATGATGATTGGTGTTGATAAAAAAGAACAATCAACTGACTCAATTAAAGGTCAAACATTTTTAGTTATTGGAGTTTTTTTAATTCTTATTTCATTATTAGCATACGTAGCAGTCAGTTCTGAATTTAAATGGGATCTCTGGTTTCCTCCAGTAGAATATGATTTAGAGGGAACACCGCAACTCATTGCGGGTGTTTTATTTACAGAATGGATATTTCCGTTTGAAATCATCTCCATATTGTTGATTGTTGCAACAGCAGCAGCTATTGCATTAGCTTATGATACAAAGAAAAAGAATAGTAATGCTTGAAGTAACTACTGATTGGTATCTCACGCTTGCCGCAATGCTCTTCACTATCGGGTTCTTAGGTATGATGATTAGAAAAAATGCTCTAATTATGTTTATGTGTATTGAGCTTATGCTCAATGCTGTAAATTTAACATTTATTTCGGCATCTAATCATTTTGGAAAAATTGATGGTCAAGTTTTTGTTTTTTTTGTTTTAGTTGTTGCAGCTGCAGAAGTGGTGGTTGGATTAGCAATTATTGTTTCTATTTTTAGGAAGCAATCTTCAGCCTCGGTTGATGTGCTGAATGTGTCAAGAGGTTAAATTGGAATTACTTTTTTTACTTCCAATTTTTCTTCCACTTCTTACATCATTTTTTTTATTTTTGAATAAAAAATTATTCAATGAATTAGTTACTAACTTTTTCACATTAAATGGAGCACTATTAGCATTTGCTATCGCTGCGTATTCATTTATTGCACTAGCGCTTGATAAATTTAAACCAGTAAATGTTGAGCTGTTCCAGTGGATTTCTAATCCTGATATAAGTATCGGCTTTACCCTTGATGGGTTATCTGGAATTATGCTGATATTAGTGACAGGATTATCTTTTGTAATTCAACTTTTTTCTACTTCGTACATGGCAAAAGACGAAAATCATTGTAATTATTTTGTATATTTTAACTTTTTTGTTTTTTCAATGTTGCTATTAGTCATGTCATCAAACTTCTTAGTAATGTTCTTTGGTTGGGAATTGGTTGGTTTAAGTTCATATCTTTTAATATCATTTTGGTCAAAAAAACCAGCAGCTGCAAAAGCAGGAAATAAAGCATTTGTCATAAATAGAATCGGGGATTTTGGATTTTTAATTGGATTAATGATTATTTTGGATACATTTAATACATTTGATTTTTATAAAATTTTACAAAATACTAGTGGAGTAGCAGAGTCAACTATAACTTCTATATCACTCTTTTTATTACTTGGTGCTTTTGGTAAATCTGCTCAGTTTCCTCTTTTTAGCTGGCTTCCAGATGCCATGGAGGGCCCAACCCCTGCAAGTGCTCTTATTCATGCAGCTACAATGGTTACGGCTGGGGTATTTATGCTTGTTCGAATATCTCCAATATTACAATACTCAAAAATAGCTAGCTTAGTCATAATAGTCTTTGGACTTATAACAGCACTTCTTGCTGCTTTTTCAGCTATAAATCAATTTGATATTAAAAAAGTGCTAGCTTATTCAACAATTTCTCAGCTTGGGTTTATGTTTATTGCAATTGGAGCAGGTGCATACGTCGCTGCAATTTTTCATTTGGTCACTCATGCATTTTTTAAAGCACTTTTGTTTCTAGGTGCTGGCGCTGTAATACATTCTATGCACCATGAACAGGATATTAGAAAAATGGGTGGTCTTAGAAAAAAAATGCCAATCACTGCATCCATGATGGGAGTTGGAACTCTTGCAATATCAGGAATTCCACCTCTTGCAGGTTTTTGGTCAAAAGACGAAATACTTGCTTCTGTTTTTGTAAATGGAGGAGTCTATTATATTTTTTGGGCTTTAGCATTAGGTGCGGCTTTTCTTACAGCGTTCTATATGGGAAGACATTGGTTGCTAATTTTTGAAAAAGATAATGGTTTTGATCACTCAGATGTAGCTGAAGCACCAAAAGCAATGACAAGACCTCTACTACTTTTAGGTATATTCTCGATATTTATCGGTTTTATAAATACCCCATTTTTTCATGGTTTAGAAAAAGTTTTACATGTAACTCTAGAGAATGTTGAAGTAACGCATCTACCAAAGGGTATTACATTAGTTGTGCTAGCAGTAATTTCTATTGGCGCAGGTTTTACAGGACTAATAGTTGCCTTTTTCTTATTTGGAATAGAACTTCATAAAAGAATTGACTTAAAAAAATTTAAACTTGAAAGTCCAATTAAACTGGTTAAAGATCTTTCTTCAAATATCTTTTATTTAAATAAGCTTGGTAATCTTTTCTTTGTCTCCGGCATGAAGAACTTTACTCGTAAAGTAGCAGTTGTTGTGGATGGAATGTTGATTGATGGATCAGTTAATTTTGTATCAAATGCATTTAATAAAAGTTCTAAAATAACTTCTACAACTCAAACTGGTCTAGTAAGAAATTACATAGTTTACTTTGGGTTATTTCTAGTAATTCTTTTAGCATTGTTTATTGTTAATCCATTGGTGCCTAGATGATATCTATTTTGTTTTCTTTGCTACTAGTCCCACTTTTTAGTGCAATGCTAATATTCATAATTCCTAATTCAAGAAAAGAAACATTTAGGCCAATTGGAATTGCATTTTCTTTAATAACATTAACTCAATGTGTTTACTTACTCTTTGGAGAGTATGCAAAAACAGAGTTTAAAATTCTATCAACTTTTGAATGGATACAATCTTATGGAATAAATTTACATTTCGGTCTTTCTGGAATATCTACTTTATTGTTATTGTTGAGCTCATTATTAGTTTTTGTTTCACTACTGTCTATTGGTAAAGATCACTCTGAAAGCAAAGGGTTTGTTGGCTCACTATTAATGCTGCATTTTGCAATAAATGGAGTATTTATTAGCGGTGATTTAATTTCATTATTTATATTTTTTGAAGCATTATTAATTCCTATGTATTTCTTAATGGGAATATGGGGAGGAGAAAATCGTCGATACGCAACTATAAAATTTATTCTTTACACTGTATTTGGTTCGGTATTTATTTTTATTGGAACAGTTTACACAGCAGTTATAAGCTATGGAGTTAATGGAAAGTTTTCTGTTGATTTTGAAACACTTTCTTTATTGAGTTTGCTTGAATCACAGTCAAAAACTTTATTTTTATTATTTACATTTGGGTTTTTAATAAAAGTACCTATATTCCCTTTGCATACATGGTTACCTGATGCACACGTTGAGGCTCCAACTGCTGGAAGTATAATGTTGGCTGGAGTTCTTCTAAAAGTTGGTGCTTATGGTGTGTTTAGAGTCTCTATACCATTTTTTACGGAGGGTTTTTTAGCTTACAAAAACTGGATTGCAATACTATCCGTAATTGGAATTATTTATGGAGCCATTGTTGCAATTGCTCAAATTGATATCAAAAAATTAATTGCATATTCATCAGTAAGTCATATGGGATTTGTTATGTTAGGAATTTCAGCAGGTGGCTTCTTATCTATTGAAGGTGCTTTGATACAAATGATAAACCATGGTATAACTGCAGGAGCTTTGTTCATGCTTGTTGGATTTATTTATGAAAGAAGGCATACGAGGAAGATAAGTGATTTTGGTGGTATTAAAATTTCTATGCCAAGGTATGCTGCTATATTTTTATTTACCTCATTCGCATCAATTGGCCTTCCTGGATTAAATGGCTTTGTTGGAGAATTTATGATTTTGATGGGTAGTTATAATAGTTACAAAATTCTTACTTCTTTTGCTGCATTTGGAGTAGTGTTGGCAGCAATATATATGTTATGGGCTTATCAAAGAATGTTTACTGGACCTATCAAGTATGAAGAAAATAAAAATTTATCGGATTTGAATAGCCGTGAGACCGCTTCAGTATTACCTCTTTTATTACTAATGCTATTCATAGGGGTATATCCAAGTTACATAGAAAGCTTTGTAATTAAAGAAGCGGTAATTTTGAGCGATACGATTGCATTATTTATGGAGTTGAAATGACACTAGTTGAAAATCTTATGATTAATTATGTTGTTATAAGTCCAACTCTTTCACTTTTATTTACAGTCATTATTCTACTTTTTTGCACAATTACTATTTCAACACCAATGTACATTAAAAAGTGGGTTTCATTTTCTGGAGTTTTGTTAACTCTATTTATGGTTTTTTTAAAATTTGGGCTTTACTCAACCGATGGGATTTCAGCTTACTTTTCGAATATGATTCTTTCAGATCCATTTTCTCTTGTTGGCAATACTCTAATTGCATTTATTTTACTATTTACTTTCAGTTCATTTTGGAAAACTTCCGAACTGATAGAAAGCAAAACTACAGAAGCATTAATTCTTATATTTATGTCAGCTTCTGGTTTTATGTTGATGGTTGATTCTGAAAATTTTATTATGTTATTTATTGGTCTTGAGATTGGTTCAATTAGTCTTTATGCATTGGCGGGATTAAACAGAGGTGATCAACTTAGCAACGAGGCATCCTTAAAGTACTTTTTACTAGGTTCTCTAGCTTCGTGTATATTTATCTACGGTATAGCTCTTTTATATGTATCGCTCTCAATAATTGGGCTTTATGAGATAAATATTGCAATAAACTATATTGGATTAAACAACGTCCCACTTACCAGTTTTATAGGAATCATTTTTATAATTGTAGGGTTATTATTTAAAGTAGCTGCTGCTCCTTTTCAAGCATGGGCACCAGATGTTTACCAAGGCTCTCCTACAGGATATGTAGGCTACATGGCAGCAGTAGCAAAAGCAGCATCTTTTATTGTGCTTGCAAGATTAATTACAGTGTCATTAAGGTTTATACTTGACCAATTTGATTTATTTTTTAGTGCAGTTGTTATATTATCTGTGCTTGGAGGTGCATTATTTGCAACCAATCAAAGTGATTTAAAACGATTGATTGCTTATAGTGGAGTAATTCAGTCAGGCTTTATACTTTCCGGAATATCTTCAGGAGTTTTTGGTGTAAGTGCTTCGACTTTTTATCTTATAACCTACATAATTCAATTGGTAGGAATCTTTACTGTATTTTCAATAATAAGTGGACAGTTGAGCTCTGATTTTCAAATTTCTAATATTTCCGGTTTATTCAAAGAAAATAAATTTATAACTATTACATTTGCAATATTCATGCTTGGTCTTGCAGGGTTGCCATTAACTAGTGGATTTGTATCAAAGTTTATCCTTATTACCAATCTCTGGTCATATGAGAGGTATGTATTAGTTTCAGTTTTAATGCTGACTACAGTGGCGGGATTTTACTTTTACTTACGACCAATTTGGGTAGCTGCGGTTGAGAAAACAGAAAATGTAGTTGAAAGAATACTATTGAAAAAATCAGACAAGCTATTACTAAGTGTATTGGCTGCTTTAACAATATATTTTGGATTACTTCCAAATACGCTTGTAAATATTACTCGTTGGATGGTTGAAAGTTATCTATAATGTTCATTAAAATAATCCCTCCACCTAATCTTTATCATCAGGGTGGTTGGGATGAAATGTTGATGTTTTTAGTGCCTGCTTTACTTTTGACTTGGTTAAGGAATAAACAAAAAAACGAAAAATCTGAAGAGTAGTTTTTAATTTGTCAACTGTTGATTTAAAATTGTTTTGTGATTGAAATTAAAAATCTCACTATGAGATACAAAAATGGAAAAGGTGTTGGAGATATCAATATTTCTGTTGATAATGGTGAGGTTAAAGGGCTTCTTGGTCCTAATGGGGCTGGAAAATCTACAACAATGAGAAGCCTTATGGGATTTTTGATTCCTTCGCAAGGCACACTCTCAGTCGAGGGAATTAATACAATTGAAAACCCTGTAGAGGCAAAAAAAATAATAGGATATCTACCAGGAGATCCTCAACTTCCACAAAATTTAAATTCTAAGTCACTATTTAAACTTGGTGCAGACATGAGAGGTCAATCAACTAACTATGCAATGGAGTTAGCAGAAAAGTTTGAATTAGAAGTTGACCAAACCCTCAAAGAATTATCTAAAGGTAATAGACAAAAAGTTGCCTTGATACTAGCAGTACTGCATAAGCCAAAGGCATTAATTTTAGATGAACCAACTTCAGGCCTAGACCCATTTCATCAAAGAACATTTTTTGAAATTGTAAAAGAATTTGCTAATAATGGTGCAGCAATACTTTTATCATCTCATATTATTTCTGAGGTTGAAAAAGTTGCCGACTCGATGGCTGTTCTAAGAGAAGGTGCAAAAGTATATGATGAAACATATGAGACATTTTTAAACAAAGCAAAAGAAGAAGGCCAAGATTTAGAAGATGCTTTTTTCACGTTTTATGATAGAAATGAGGAATAATGTTTAACTACTTTAAATACATGATTACAGTACCAAGAAAGTTTATTTTAAATTGGGCAATTTCTGGTGGGGTTTACTTATTAATACTTCCACTAGCTTTTGCAAACTCAAGTGTAGAAAGTTTGCTTATTGATACACAAAGAGAAGCTTTCAGAGGAATGTCAGAAAATGAAACAATGATGAATTTATTGGGAATTCAGGATTGGGATAATGTATTTACATTAGAAGGAATGGTAACAACTTATTTTTTAGTTCCTTTTGTTCCTCTTTTAATTGGCACAGCCACAATAATTCTTTTAAATAAATTAGGTTCGAAAGCAGAAGAGGATGGAACTTTCGAATTTGTTGCTGCTCTACCGATGACCAGAACTTCTGTGTATTTAACACAATCAATTGTTGCTGTTCTATTTGGTTTATTTGTAACTTTTGCATGGACAAATATTATGTTTATTCCAATTGCAACTATGGAACTTAGTCAAACACTTGATTATGTACCACTTATGAAAGCAACACTTCAAGCTGCTTTAGCTGGTGTTACTTTTGGTGCTCTAGGATTTGCTCTTGGAGCATTTACTGGAAAATCTTCAATGGCTTGGGCTTTTGGTGGAGGTTTAATGGCATTCGAATATTTAACCAACTCTTTAGCTGGTACAAATGATTTCTTTAAATGGTTTGATGACAATCTCTCATCTTTTGGAGCATATGGTAACCCTTATCAAGATGGATTATTTGCTGAAGATTTATTGCTCGTCGTAGGAAAAATAGCATTATTTTTGGTAATAGGATTTATAGGTTTTAGAAATAGATCTCTAAATCTTAGATAAACAATTCCCAACAAAAATTTAATTTATTTAATATAAACGTATGCCAAATTTTTCAAGAACAGTAACAGTCAGCTCAGATATTGATTCAGCTTTTGGTTTTTTGTCGGATTTTAGAAATTTAGAAAAATGGGCTGAAGGTGATGAAGGCGAGCTTATTACAAAAGAACCTTTAAGACAAGGTTCAGTTTTCAAAGTAAAAACACATTTCAACAATAAGCCAAGAGAATATAACTATGAAATTATTGAATGGGGTCCACCGTTAAGAGTCTCTTTACAAGCGAGTACTTCTATATTTACAATTGTTGACACTATTTTTTTATCAGCTAATTCAAGAGGTACTGAAGTTACTTACTCTGTAGATATTAAATACAATTTTCCTTTTTTTGTATTGGGAATCTTTATAGGACCTATTTTTAACAAATTAATGGATAAACAAATTAAAAATCTTGAGGCAGTCCTTGGTCCGGTTCAAGACTAGCTTTCTTGTATTAATTTTATTTTTTTCTGTAAGTTGTCAAGCAGAACAGGAGAAAGAAGTGACTGTTGAATATGGAGAGTTTCCAGAGATAAATGGAAGAGATTTAAATAAAAGAGACAAAGTCGTACCAGATGATTTTGTTGATAAAAATCTAATTATTATTGTTGCGTTTCAACAATGGCACCAACCTCTGGTAGATGAGTCAATATCTTTACTAGAAAGTAATGGATTTGGTGATTCACATAACATTATTGAAGTACCAACTGTACAAAAGAGTTCTAAATTATTTGAAGTTTATTTAGATGGAATTATGCGAGCTGGCATAAGAGATGACAGAATCAGAGATAGAACAATTACTGCTTATGTTGATTTAGATCAATTTTTAGAAAATTTAGATATACCCTCTAACGAAACAATATATTGGTTTTTGATTGAAAAAGGAAGCAAAAATATTCTCACAAGAGGATATGGAATTATTGCAGAAGAAGATTTGGACTTAATAAGTTCCTTTTAAATATATATAGTAGTTAAATAGACAGCAACTAGTGCAAGTATAAGCATTACACCATTAAATGCACCCCTAAGAGCAGCACTAATGTTTGTTGCAAAGCTATGAAATGCAATAACAATACCGGCTAAAAGCAAAATTCCAATTTCTAAATTCCAATTAGCAGCAGCATCGTTGACAGTTAATAAAATACCTACACCAGATATTACGGTAATTGCATATGAAATCCATGAAATTTTACTGAATGAAATACGCAAGACGCCTGTTGTGTTTTTTGTAGGATCATATTTATTCATTCTTGGAGCAAATACAGCCCAAGTAACCATAGATCCTAACCAAACTGACAATCCAACCACATGTATGAACTTTAAAATTACTTCCATAAAAAAAAGACTACCACTGTTCAATTCTTTTATGATATTTATATGAAGGAATATAAAGCATGGGTACAAAAAACGGTATCCCCATTTACTAATCTTGAATTTACTTCAATGGACTACCCGCAATTAGCCGAAAAAGAGTTAATTATTGAGACAAAAGCTGCAACTTTAAACTTTGCTGACCTCCTTTTATCAAGTGGTATGTATCAATCAAACCCAGAGCAGCCCTTTGTTCCTGGTTTTGAAGTTGCAGGATTTGTCAAAGAATGTTCAACTGAAAGTGCCTTTTCGGTTGGAGATAGAGTGGTTGCTGCAACTACAGTTTTTAGGTCAGGCAGACATGGCAGTTTTGGAGATATTTGTGTCGTATCTGAAAATTTAACATATAAATTGCCAGACAATATATCTTTCGAAGTTGGAGCTGCTATTTTAATGTCTTACCTTACTTCAGATTTTGCATTACATAGACGTGCCCAGTTGAAACCAAATGAATTGGTTTTAGTTAACGCTGCTGCAGGTGGCGTAGGCCTTTCAGCAGTTCAACTTGCCAAAATCTGTGGTGCAAAAGTTATTGCAGCAGTTGGCTCTGAAGAAAAAAAAGAATTAGTCCAGCAATTTGGTCCTGAATTGGTAATAAATTACCGTGAAGAAAATGTAAACGAAATAATTGAAAGTAAGTTTGGCAAAAAGCCAGTAGATGTTTTATATGATCCAGTTGGGGGAGATGCATACCAACAAGGTATTAGGTTGCTAGGGTCTGAAGGGAGAGCTCTTATAGTTGGATTTGCAAGTGGGAATATACCTTCGCAGATGTTAAGTTATTTGCTAGTAAAGAATATTTCAATAATTGGAGTTTTTATGATTAGTTTTGAAAATGATGATAATGAGTATCTTAAGAAACGTATGGAGCTGATATTTGATTTATACAGCAATCAACAAATTGAACCAGTATATAAAACTATAAAATTTGATGAGATTATTACTTATCTAGATTTAATCGGCAGTAGGAAAACTGTTGGAAGAATAGTTGCTCTTAGATAGCAACATAAAATTAAATAACTAATATATAAACAATGGCAAAATTATATTTTTATTATGCGGCAATGAATGCTGGTAAGAGTACAACTTTACTTCAGTCTGCCCACAACTATGAAGAAAGAAATATGAGAACGCTTTTATTTACTCCAAAACTCGATGACAGATTTGGTGAGGGAAAGATCGCTTCAAGAATTGGCTTGGATAGAGAGTGTGAAATATTTACTGCAGATGATGATCTATATGTCTGGACAGCACATGAGCATCAAAGGGAGCATGTATCGTGTGTACTTGTTGATGAATCTCAATTTTTGAGTCCAAAACAAGTTCTCCAGTTATCACTTGTAGTTGACAAGTTAAAAATACCCGTTCTCTGTTATGGTCTAAGAACAGACTTTAGGGGGGAGCCGTTTCCAGGAAGTGCTTACTTACTTGCTTGGGCCGATGAAATGACTGAAATAAAAACAATTTGTAAGTCAGGCAAAAAAGCAACAATGAATGCACGGTTAGATGAAAACGGAAATAGAGTAACTGAAGGTGAACAAATTTCTATTGGTTTAAATTACGAAGCACAAGCCAGGGATGTTTTTGAACTAGATAAAGTCTCTCCAATTGGATATCAGATACCTGAAGCAAATTAAATTTAAGAACCGTTTTCTATTGGTGGTTCAGGCCTAGTAGCAAGCCATGTACACAGTGCTATACCGAAAGAACCAAAAATTAGGTCTCCTACAAGTGAAAATACAAAATAAATTGTTAAAACGAATGTCGGGATAATCATAGATATTGCAAGTTTTTTGGCCCGTCTAGACAAACCTCTATATGTTTGCCAATTTAAAATTATAGGTCCAAAAATACGGTGACTTTCAAGCCACAGCGTGAATCTTTCAGAACATTTTGAAAATGCCCATGCAGCAATAAGTATAAAAACCGTTGTTGGCAAACCTGGTACAACTATACCAACATAACCTAATGAGAGTGAAAGAATTCCAATAGTGAAAAATACTGGTTTATGAATCTTTAAAAATAAATTAGGGAAAAATCTATACAAAATAATAAACAAAAAGATTCCTCCACCAATATATGAGAATAATTCGTAAGGTATTCTAGATAAAATTTCTTCCATACTTAAATTATAAATTTTTCCTGTTTAACCATAAATTGAATTAACTTACAAATATCCTTTTTGCTATAAATTGATCAAGACCAAAAAAATTATCTTTTGTCACACTTACGGTTATTGAGTATTTGTTAGTATTTGATATGTATATCTTATTTCCAGGCAAAATGTTATTTTTATTAAGAAAAGAAATAACAGAACTATCTCTTTTTAGCTCTTCAGAAATTTTTATAATTGAATATTTTTTGTTTGTATCAACATCACTCAATCTATCCATAGGTCCTTCAAAATAATTTGAATATGGAATAGGGTTTCCAAACAATCCAGTTTTTGGGTTACCAAGAATTTTTAACATCGCATCTTCGGTAGTAGAACTTAAAACATTTTCCCATTTTTTAGTTTCTGCGTAAACCTTTTCCCATGGTAAATTTAAAACTTCAGAAAGAAATCGTTCAATAATTCTGTGTCTTCTAGCTATCATTTTCGCAAGGTAGTCACCTTTTTTTGTAAGCTTTAACTCATCACCAAACTCAATTAAACCGCTGTTCTGCATTCTTCCTATAACTTGTGATACATTAGCTCTACTGACTCCTAACCAGTCAGCTACACGTGTTTGCTTAACGTCTATTCCAACTTCTGATAAATGAAATATTGCTTCAGCATGAGAGTAAAAAGATTTCGGTAACTTCTCAATTTCACTTTGCATGAAAATATTAGGATTATTGTTCATTTGTATATATGTTAACAGTTATTAACACTAAATGAAGAGAAGATTAAAAGGCTGGGCAGCCAACAGCAAATGTTAATCCAAAAAATAATAACCAAATAATTGGTTCATATTTTCTCACAAGCTTAGGATCTTTTTGCATTACTAATATTCTAGTGTTTTGTGTATAATAGTAATAATATGATGTGTCCTTATGCTTACGTTTTAGCCGGATTTATGTGGTTTGTTCGTAATGGTGGTAAATTTGTGTTCAAATCATTAAATTTTAAAAAGCTTTCAAAATCAGGCACTTTTAACTAAATTTTCTAAAAGAGTAATAGTATCATCTGAATCATTTAGACACGGTATATAAGTCATATTCTTACCTCCAGCATCAAAAAATGTTTTTCTTCCTCGAATATCTATTTCTTCTAAAGTTTCGAGACAATCTGATATAAATGATGGGCATAATACAGCTATATTATTCTTACCTTCTTCTGGTAATTCAGAGAGCCTTCTGTCTGTGAAGGGAGTAAGCCATCCAGGACCTATCCTAGATTGGTATGCAACTTCCCATTGATCATCATTTAAGCCGAGTTTTTTTGCTGTCAAATCTGAAGCAATCCTAGTATGAGACCTGTAACAGTCTTTTGAGCCTTCACCTTCAACCTCACAACAGTTACCAGTTGAAAAACAATGCTCACCTGTTTTATCTGTTTTTTTTGCCTGTCTTTTAGGAATTCCGTGATAGCTAAATATAATTTTGTCAAATGATGCTTTTTTGATATAAGGTTTTATGGAATTACTTACAGCATCTATGTATATCTCATTGTCAAAAAAAGGTTTTGTAAAAGTTAATTTAAAATCTTCAGAGACTTTGTTAGCTACAATTCTGGTTTCCATTTCAGTAGTTATTGTTGTTGCCATGGCGTTATGAGGATAAAGAGATATAACTATGAGATTAAATATACCTTTCTTTTTGAAATTAAGTAATGCATTTTCAATACTTGGATCTTCGTATCTCATTGCATATTCAACATGCCAACCAGTTTTTGAAGATAATTTTTTTGCAATACTGTCTGTAGATAAAATCAATGGAGATCCTTCTGGAGTCCAAATTTGTTCATAGGCTTCTAAAGTGTTTTTTGGCCTGAAGGGGAGTATGAAAATTCGTAGTATTAATTGCTGAAGAATTTTAGGTAGATCTAAAACGTAATCATCAGACAAAAATACTTTTAAGTAATCTCTTACTGATTTTTTTGTGAGTTCCTTGGGACTCCCAAGGTTTATTAGAAGCACTCCTGGTATGTTTGAAGTCATAATTTAAATTTTACGATAAATTAAAAAAAAGCATAAATTAAAAAATTAAAAATAAATTACCATTAACTTAAAATGTTAAGTACTATTAACAAAAGTTAAGCAAATAAACGAAGGTTGAAATGAATAAAAAAAGTACAGTTATTTTAATTGCTTTCATGATGGTTTTAACCGCTTGTTCACCTACAGCAGGAGAGCAAGGACCAGCAGGAGAGCAAGGACCAGCAGGAGAGCAGGGACCAGCTGGAACAGTATCACAGGAAGCTATTGATGCAGCAGTAGAAGCTGCACTAGCGGAGAGGGAAGCTGAAGTCGGTGGAACTCTTGTCATTTATAGTGGTAGAAAAGAAAGTCTTGTTGCAGATATTATTGCAGAATTTGCTGCAACTTCAGGAATTGAAGTTGAAGTAAGATATGCAAAGAGTGCTGCGCTTGCAGGAACACTTGAACTTGAAGGTGCAATCAGTCCCGCTGATGTATTCTTCTCACAAGATCCAGTTAGCCTTGGGGTTGTCGCAAAAGCAGGACTTTTCGACAGACTTCCTGCTGATGTTCTAGGAAATGTACCATCTTGGGCAGTAGACAGCAACGGTTATTGGGTAGGTACTTCCGGAAGGTCACGATCTCTTGTAGTAGACACACGAGATGTTATGGATTCTGAACTACCAGGTGATATATATGGGTTAGCAGATGAAAAATTTCGTAACAGGTTAGGACTTGCTCCAACCAACTCATCATTTATAGCAATGGTTGCTTGTATGATCGAGTCAGATGGTGAAGAAAAAGTCTTAGAATGGCTAACAGCAATTAATGGCCTTGGATATGGTGAATATCCAAAAAACTCACCTCAAGTAGCAGCTGCTGCAGCAGGTGAGCTTGATATTGGAATGATCAATCATTACTACACACTAAGAGTGTTAGCAGAAGATGCTGGTGCTCCTATCAAAAATGTTTACTTAGACGGTGGATGTGGTGCAATGGTTATGCCTGCAGGAGTTGGTATTTTGTCCTCAAGCCAAAATAAACCAGCAGCAATGGCATTCATTGAATTCTTACACTCACAGGGTGCTCAAGAAACATTTACAAATACAGTATACGAGTTCCCTCTTGTTGCAGGTATTCAGCCGAATGCTTTGCTACCAGATATTAACAGTTTGAATTCACCTTCAAATCTAAACTGGTCAGCTTTAGCGCTATGGCAAGAAAAAGCAGTGGAGTTGATTGCTCAGGCAGGATTTTAGTCCATCCGTCAGTATCAACATAAGCCAAAAAATTCTGGTCAGAGAAATCTGGCCAGAATTTTTTCTTTTATTATTTAAATATTTTATTTAATCTTAATTAAGTGAATATACCAAAGCCGCTTTTAGTCGGAAACACATTTATCTTATTAATATTTTTGATGCCAATATTTTATATGTTTTGGAGGTTTGCAAATTTTTCAAAAAACCTAACCAACTTTCTTTCTTCATGGGATGTAGCAACATTATTATTAAATACGCTTTTTTTATTTTTTGCTGTAATATTTTCCAGCCTTTTTCTAGGTCTACTTATTTCAATTCTTACTGTTAGATATGAGTTTCCGGGTTCAAAAATTCTATTTTCCCTCACAATACTCCCTTTAGTTATACCGTCATATATTGGTGCTTTAACTTATGTCTCTGCATTTTCTCCTAAAGGTTTGTTTGTTGATCTGTTTTCTAAATATGGTATTAGTGAAATAATAGGTATAGAAGGGTTTGTTGGCAGTTGGATAGTCTTAACACTTTTCACATATCCCTATGTTCAATTGATTTGTAGCAGTGCTCTAAGAAATTTAGATTCAACTGTAGAAGATGCTGCGAGGTCTTTAGGAGTTAAGAAAATTAAAATGTATACAAAAGTTGTCATTCCTAGGTTAAAAAAGCCAATAATATATTCTTCTTTACTAGTTGGCCTTTATGTTATATCTGACTTTGGAGCAGTTTCTCTGATGAAGTATGGAACAATGACAAAAGCAATTTATTCATATTATGTAATAAATATAAATGGTGATCCAGTAATTTTTTACTCAACAATTTTAATTTTATTAGCATTAGTAATAAGCTTTGCTCAACGTGGAAGTGAATTAAGTAGGTCCGCTAAAGTTTCTGGTACTCCTAGAGAAATTACAAAAATCAAACTTTCCCAAAAAAATAAAGTTCTAGTATTAACATTTTTTGGTATTGTTATTTTCTTTAGTTTGCTTCTTCCAGTTAGCGTCTTGTCCTATTGGTTAATCAGAGGATTAGCTAATGGAAATTCAGTAAGCGGTACATTTTCTGGTGTGGTAGGTTCATTAACCGCTGCTTCAGTGACTTCACTTTTTGCAATGGTTATAGCTACTCCTATTGTTGTAATGATTTCACAATATAGAACTAAATTTGGTGATATTTTTGAAAAAGTCACCCTTACCTTATATGGTCTTCCACATATAGCCGTTGGTATATCAATGCTATTTATTACAATAAAAATTTTTCCTGCAATTTATCAAACTTTTACAACACTTATAATCTCATACTTAATTGTTTTTTTACCACAAGCTGTTGGAGGGGGCCAGGCTTCTATGGAACAAGTAAAGTTATCATATATTGAAGCAAGTGCGGGCCTTGGTTTATCAAAATTAGATACCTTCTTTAAGGTAACTTTTCCATTAATTTACAGGGGTCTAGTTGCTGGTGCAGCGCTTGTATTTCTTTCAACAATGAAAGAGTTGCCACAAACTCTTCTACTTAGGCCTACGGGATTCAGCACTATGGCTGTCGATATATGGTCTTATGCATCAGAAGCTTTGTTCACTCAGGCAGCATTTTCTGCATTTATTTTGCTAGCAATTAGTGCATTGCCAACATATATACTTAGTACAAGGAATTTAAATAACTAATGGCATTCGAAAATTTAATTATAAGAGCGAGATCAGTTGTTAAATCATATGGATCGGAGAAAGTTTTATCTGATTTTAATTTAGACATTTGGAACGGTTCTATAGTAGGAATTTTAGGAATTTCGGGTTCAGGAAAAACAACTGCATTGAGATTACTTGCTGGATTTGATAAACCAGATTCAGGAATTATTGAGATGCGCGATAGAGTAATTTCAAGTCAAGACACTTTCCTGCCACCAGAAGAAAGAAATGTTGGAATGGTATTTCAAGATTATGCTTTATTCCCACATTTAAATGTTGAAAAAAATATATCATTCGGGCTCTCACGAGATGAAATAAAAATTGGAAGATTAGAAGAAGTTCTTTCAATGTGTAATTTAGAAACTTATAGAAATAAGTTTCCTCAGGAATTGTCTGGGGGACAGCAACAAAGAGTCTCTCTTGCTAGAGCATTAGCTCCAAAACCAGAAGTCGTTCTTTTAGATGAACCTTTTACAAGCTTAGATGCACATATGGCTAGAGATCTAAGGGAAGAGGTAATTTCATTATTAAGACAAACTGAAACTACTGCATTAATTGTCACCCATGACCAAGAAGAAGCTTTATCAGTTTGTGATGTAGTAAGTGTTTTAGAAAATGGAAGTGTAATCCAAAGTGCTACTCCACAAGAAATTTATCTGAATCCAGTTAGTCAAACTGTTGCAAATTCAGTTGGAGACCCAAACATACTTAAAGGCTTCTCAATAGATGGAAGGGTGGAAACATCTTTGGGTACTTTTGTTACGGCATATAATGGTGCATTGGATGTTTCAATTCGACCAGAATGTATTGAGTTACTTCTTGATTCTGAAGGCAGTTATGTTGTGAAAGAATGTACGTTTTATGGTCATGACCAGGTTGTTTCATTCCAAAATAGCAAAGGTGAAGTATTTAGAGCAAGGTCACTTCCAAATACTATTTATGAAGTTGGTGATAAAGTAAATATCAATATATCAGAAGTAACTACTTTTCCTTCAAATTGATGATTTGATATAAGCAACTCTACCCGCAAGCGACTGCAATTCTATTTCAATCTCAGATAATTTAGTATTTGCTCTTGATAACTCGTTTTCAGATATATATTCGCGAGAATTTGCTAACGATTTTACTAATGTATCTAAATCAAACATCAGTGATTCAATTTCTGAAAAAATTAATTCTTTATCCACTATTTAATTCTAATTTGAAAACTAGAATTAGCTTAATATTAATTGAGGGGGAAATAATAGTGGAAACTAAAATTCAAAAGCTTAAACGTTTTAACATAATAATGGGAACCGTTCACTTAATTCAAGGCGGACTATTATTTTGGCTTGGTACTGTTGTTAATTCAGATTTTGTGGTGCCAATTACTTTAACACAACTTGTAGGTGTAGGTTCTCCAGAAGATCCTTCAAGCTTTGCATTGATTCCTCAACTTGAAATTTGGACAGAGGTTACAAACTTTGGGCCAGCAGTTGCTACATTTTTGCTTGCCTCAGCAGTCGCGCATTACTTGATTTCTGGTCCTTTTTACGGCAAGTACAAAGACGACTTATCAAAAGGAATTAACAAAGTTAGATGGATTGAATACTCAATAAGTGCATCTGTGATGATTGTATTAATTGCTCTTCTTGTTGGAATATATGATATTTGGGCTTTAGCAGGGATATTTTTTATGAACGCAGCAATGTGTTGGTTTGGATGGATGATGGAAGTGCATAATCAATATACAGATAAAGTTGATTGGACTAGTTACATAATGGGTTGTTTAGTTGGCGTTACTCCTTGGATTTTTATATTTATTAATCTTATAGGAGATGGTGTTGCAACTGACACTAATCCGCAAGGAGTTCCTCAATTCGTTGTATGGATTTTTGTAAGTATATTTTTATTCTTTAATACTTTTTCAATAAATATGATATTGCAATATAAGCAAGTAGGTAAATGGAAAGATTATCTGTATGGTGAAAGAGCTTACATTTGGTTAAGCTTGCTTGCAAAAACTTGTCTTGCCTGGCAAGTATTTTTTGGAACATACCAACCGAATTAAATACTTATTTAATTTTTTTCCCAAAAAATATAAGCAGAATAATTATTAAAAATAAACCAATATAAGAAAGTGCCATTAGTCTTTAGATCTAAATTTTCTAATTCCTAATACTATCAGCAACAATGGAACTGCAATTATTCCAAAAGATACTACAAAACCAATAATTGATTCAATCCAATTTAATGCTCTTTGTACATAATAATTCCATGAAAATAGTGATACTCCAGAACCCTCTCTAATATCTAACGTCAAAGAAGAGTACGATACTGAATTTTCATAATATTTTTTTTGTCCTTCCAAAACTTGAATGTCTTGATTTATGTAACGAAGTTGAGACTGTACTTGAAGCTTATCTGATGTCGATACAGCTTCTTCTTTAATTTCTTCAAGTGCTTCCTTCTCATCATTTAATGATTTCAATCTTGAATCTATATCAAGTACATATTTTGTTACATCATTTGCATTTAAATTTATGTTTGTAAACTTGGAAATATCTTCTACTGCCTTTAGAAAATTTTCAAAATCTTCAGCTGGAATATTCATAGTTAAGTTATAGCTTTTTAGTCCCTGGTAATTTGTTGAGAGATACGTATTAGAAATATTTCCATTGAAACTCTTTACCAAGAGCTCTACTTCATTAATTGTATTTTCAAAATTAGATGAACTAACGTCTGTGCTTGCATAAGCAGTCTTAATAATATAGTCACCCTGTGAAAAAGAAGATTCTCTTGAGAAAGCTACTTCAGAAGTAGCCATATCTTCTACTCCTCCAAGATACGGTTCAGGCGCTCCCATTGTCATTTCACTGGACTGGGAACAAAAAGAAAAAGTTAACAAAAAAAGCAAAATTTTTAAATTTTTCACATTCTTAGTATAAGTAACTTAGAAGTTAGAGAATTCAATTATTGGAATTTTCAACTCTTCTTTGGATATTCCTCCATGGTAGCCTTTTAACTGTGCCGAAAGATGTTTCGGATATATGATGTTTTTATCTTCAACTAAAAAACAAAAATCAGGATAAATTGATAGCAAAAATTCATTTACTGGATCACCAAGAAGATAAGACAACTCCTGTTGCTCCAATAAAACACCTGGTATTTCAGAAAAAGTTTCTAAAACATTTTCTTTAGGACCGTTTATATAAACTGAACGTTGGTCTCCGTATATTTGTAGGTCATCGTCATAATTCAAATGATGACGAAATTCCTCGTTAATATTTACAAGACCGTGATCTGCAGAAATTATAGTTTTTGTTTTTTTGTTACTAATATTTGATATCACATTAACCAATTTTTCAAATTTAGATATTTCTATTTGCCACTCATCTGAGTTCACTCCAAAAATATGGGCTGTAACATCAATTAATGGATAATAGATAAAATTAAACCTATTTTCTAAAACTGAAGAATCCGATAACAACTCTAGAAGACTTTGCTCATCGTCATAAGGAATAGTATTCGATTGCTCATACAAGTAATTTGATAGCGGACTTCCAACTAGGTTCCTAGGTTGAAAATTTGAAGCATAAATTTTGTTATCTTTAAAAATTTTCCAAATTGAACTTTGTTTTTGATAGTAATTATTTGATAATAAATTTTTATTATCCTCATTCCAATTTAAAGCATTTATGAGGCCATATTTTGATTTGTCATACATATAATAGCCAATCAAGCCATGCTCAATTGGATTCTTCATGAAGGATATTGATGATAAGGCAACGTTTGTTGATGAAGGAAATGTTGTATTAATTGATTTAGTAACATTCTTATTCAAAGAAGAATCTGTACTACTTAGATTTTTATAACCCAGACCATCAGCCAGTACGAAGTTTATAGTATCTGCCTCGTAAAGGTCTTGTGACAAAAGTTCAAATCTTGTATCTATTTCAACTTTGTCACGAACTACTGCTTTAAAAATTTCTTTCGAAAGATCTATTAGGCTAGGTTCTTGTAAAAAATTTTTGTTTATCACTTATGAAAATCTTACAAAAAAATTACAATGAAGTTTGAGAAAAAAGTAAACTTTTTAAAGGCTGGACTAAAGTATAAAGTATGATTTCTTATTTTCAAGATTATTTAACTATAGGAGCTGTCCTAGGCTTTGGGCTGTTTTTGTGTGTGCTTTTACTAGGTGTAGCTTCAGTACTAAGGCCTAATAAGCCCTATGCGGAAAAACTTCAAACATACGAATGTGGTGTTGACCCCGTAGGGACTGGATGGAGCCAAACATATGTTAGGTATTACATTTTTGGTTTGCTTTTTGTTATTTTTGATGTGGAGGCTGTATTTATTTTTCCATGGGCAATTAACTTGGAAAAGCTCGGATATTTTGGGTTAATCGAAATGTTTTTTTTCATATTCATTTTGTTAATAGGTCTTATATACGCAATAAGAAAGGATGTTCTCAAATGGGAGTCGTAGATAAATTTGGTCTTCCAAAACCAATATCATCAGTATTTAATTGGGCTAGATCATATTCTTTGTGGTACTTTCAATTTGGTTTAGCGTGTTGTGCTATTGAGGTTATGGCTGTGAGTGGTCCAAGGCATGATTTTATGAGATTAGGAGTTATTCCACTCCCTGCTTCTCCACGACAGGCAGATTTTATGATTGTAGCTGGAACGGTGACTGACAAAATGGCTCCTTCTGTAAAAAGACTCTATGATCAAATGCCAGAACCTAAGTATGTGATTTCTATGGGGTCATGTTCAAATAGTGGGGGTCCTTATTGGGATTCATATTCAGTAACAAAAGGTGTTGATCAATTAATTCCTGTTGATGTTTATGTTCCTGGTTGCCCACCAAGACCTGAAGCGCTACAAGAAGGGATAATTCTTCTTCAGAAAAAAATTCGAGGAGAAGACATGAAAGAAAAATGGTTAGAAGTTCAAACAGAGCCAATATAAGATGGAAGAATTTTATAACAAAATAAAAGAAAAATTTAAAGACGCAACTCTTGAGTTTGAAACCATAAACATCCAGATTGACTCCAAAGACTGGATTGAAGCACATAAAAAACTTAGAGATGAATTTAATTTGAAATTTTTCTCCTGGCTATCTGCAATAGATTGGGACAATGAAGTTTCTGTTGGTGAAGCACCAAAAGAGAGTGTCTCACCTAGTTTCGAAATAATTACATGCTTGTCAGATTTAGCTAATACGAACTTAGTTACCGTGTCGACAAATATTAGTAAATCAGAGCCTAATATTAATTCACTTATAGAAGTGTACGATGGTGCAAATTGGCATGAGAGAGAAGCTTACGAAATGTTTGGAATAAATTTTGAAAATCATCCTAATCTTGAAAAACTTTATCTCCCTGATGGATACGAAGGAAATCCTATGCTGAAATCTTTTGAGTTAATAAGTAGGGAAGTTAAGCCTTGGCCTGGGGAAGTTGATGTAGAGGGAATGCCTGAAGAGTCAGAAAGTGATGAATCAGCTGATGGTTAATGCTTTAGATCCACAAAATATGAATAGATTTTCAGAGGCATCTGTATCAGTTGAGATCGAAACTGAAGATATGACACTTAACATAGGTCCTCAACATCCATCAACTCATGGCGTGTTAAGATTGGTCGCAAAAGTAGATGGTGAAAAAGTACATGATGTGAAACCTGTTCTTGGCTACATGCATCGTGGATATGAAAAATTAGCAGAAGTCAGATCTTATCCCCAAATTACAACACTTGTTAATCGTATAGATTGGGTTGCAGGATTTTCAAATGAGATTCCATTCATTGCTGGAGCTGAAAGATTAATGGAAATAGAAGTACCCGAAAGAGCAAAGCATATCAGACTAATTCTTACTGAGATGGCGAGAATTTCTTCACATTTCGTCTTTAATGGTGCATATGCTCTTGAGGTTGGTGCACTAACCCCAATTTTTTATGCGATGGAAGACAGGGAACGAGTTTTAGATTTGATAGAGTCAGTAACTGGAGGACGTTTTCATCCAAACTTTAATCGTATTGGAGGAGTAAAACCCGCAGCCGGAGCAGGGCCCACTTCGAAAAAAAATATTCAAGATTTACCCGCTGG
>CACGVI010000002.1 GCA_902576605.1 uncultured Candidatus Actinomarina sp.
GATTATTAATGCTATGAACTCAGGAGCTGATGTTTTTATGGCAGATTTTGAAGACTCAACATCACCAACATGGGAAAACATAGTTAATGGTCATGTCAACCTTATAGATGCAAATAATAAAAACATAGAACTGATTGATGAGTCAAAAGGAAAAACATATTCATTAAATCTAGAAAGTCAAACATCACTATTCGTTAGACCTAGAGGCCTACATCTCTCTGAGAAAAATATATTAATGGATAGTAGTCCTATTAGTGCAAGCATTTTTGACTTTGCCATGTATGTTTACCACAATTATCAAAGTAGGCTTGATGCTGGACTAGGTATCTATTTTTATATTCCAAAACTAGAGAATGCGAATGAATCACAACTCTGGGATGACATGTTTACATTAGCTGAAGATGAACTTGGAATTCCAAGAAGCAGTATTAGAGCTACTGTTCTTTTAGAAACAATCTCTGCATCATATGAAATAGAAGAGATGCTTTATTCTCTAAGAGAGCACTCTCTAGGAATGAATGCTGGAAGGTGGGATTACATATTTAGTGCGATTAAAAGACATAGAAATGTGGATGGAATCATATTTCCTGACAGATCACAAATTACTATGACTGTTCCATTTATGAAAGCGTATACAGAACTATTAGTTGAAAGCTGCCATAAAAGAGGTGCACATGCAATTGGCGGTATGTCTGCATTTATACCAAACAGAAATGACCCTGAGGTAACAGAAAAAGCTTTTGAAAATGTAAAAATTGATAAGTTAAGGGAAGCAACTATGGGCTTTGATGGGTCATGGGTTGCTCATCCAGATTTAGTAAGCATATGTAAAGATGTATTCAGCGAACATCTCAATGGAGAAGCAAATCAAATTTCATTTGTACCAAGATATGATATTGAGGATTCAATGCTGCATAACTTTGAGATAGAAAACTCATCCATAACAATGGAGGGTATTCACACAAATATTAAAGTTGGTATTTTGTATATGCACTCATGGCTTAATGGACAAGGTGCGGCAGCATTATTTAATTTAATGGAAGATGCTGCTACTGCAGAGATTTCGCGTTCACAGCTTTGGCAATGGCTTCATAACTCAGTTGAAACTGAAAAAGGTGAAACTATCAATGAATCATTTATGGAAGAGGCTTTTGAGACAGTCTTTTCTGGTATAAATGATATAGAGAATATTGAAAAGGCAAGAGACGAATTTAAAAAGTTGGTGTTTGATAAAGATTTCTCAGACTTTTTGACTTTACCAGCTTATCATCTAATAAATTAAGCCTTGTTTTTAAGAAATTGGGTTCTGGTTTAGTCGCATTATTTCTATAAAATGAAATCGTGGATAAAGTAATTGCACAAGTAATACCCGCCTTAACTGTTGTGGGAATTATATGGCTAATCATTACATCAAATAAAAGAATAAATAATGCACTTTCTAGTGCTGCGGAGATTTTGGGTTTTACATTCATATCCTCTAAAAACATATTCAGAAAGAAAAGAATATTTGGTGAACTAGAAGGATACAAATGTGAGGTAGAGGTATACACAAGAAGTCATGGACGTTCCTCAACTACATACGTCTCCTTCTTTGCTTTTTTTCCAGAGAGCTTTGATATGGGATTAAAGATTAATTGGCGAGGTGAGTTTGATGGAGATGATGAGTATCTGACAGACCTATTTGTAAAACGAAATGAAGAACTTATAGAGGCATCAAAGAAAAATCTAAGAAGATTAAGAGTAGAAGATGCATTTGTAAATTCAAGAAAAGTCTTATTTAGAAAATATTATAAAGCTGATGAGATTGTAAAAACAATGAGAGACGTTCTTAACTTAGCAAAAGCAATTAAGTAGCTTTTTTATCCACTAATCACGAATATCAGCCCAAAGGGAGTCTTTTTCCATTGGAGCGCGTAATAATCCAATTACCAATAATGCAAAAGTACTTATTGGAAATAAAAGAATTAAAAACAAAGGGTAGGATGTTATTGTTTCTATCATATTTTTATTTTACTAAATTGAAATAGATCGTGCTACGCAGGACTATTTTTGTCTTATCTAAATCTTATTATTTGTTTTAATTCTTTTTTTAAATTCAGCGAGAGACATTTAAACTAATTCAAATATTTTCAAATATCCAGTATATAGAGTACCCCTACGCCAAGACTTATAGCTAAAAGAGTAAGCACTGAAACTCTATATGTTTTAGGACTTTTCCAATCTATTGTTTTACCATAAAATAAAGTTGTAAGAGCAGCAATTATAAAACCTATATCGTAGAACTCCATATGAGAACCTTAGTCTATCTAAACTAATTCGAAGGATTTAATAATATTTTCTAAACCCTCTTTTGCATCTGCAAAAAGCATTTTTGTATTGTCATTTATAAATAGTGGATTTGCAATACCTGCATACCCAGGTGACATAGATCTTTTAATCACGATGACTTGTTTTGCTAGGTCTACATCAAGTATTGGCATTCCATAAATTGGAGAGTCTTCATCAGTTCTAGCCAATGGATTTATAACATCATTTGCTCCAAGAACTATTACAACATCCGTTGAAGAAAACTCAGAATTTATATCTTCTAAGGTAAACATATCTTCATAGTCAATATCTACCTCAGCTAAAAGTACATTCATATGTCCAGGCATTCTTCCAGCAACTGGATGTATAGCAAACTTCACTTCAATGTTTTTATCTTTTAAGGTATTTGTTAATTCTTTAACAGCTGCCTGTGCTTGAGCTACTGCCATTCCATATCCTGGAACAATAACTACAGATTCCGCATAGCTTAGCTGGATTGCAACATCTTCCGGGGAAGTGCTAATTGGATCTTTTTCATATTCATTATTGATAGCTGTACCGCCAAATCCACCCTTTAGAACATCTAAAAGTGTACGATTCATTGCAGCACACATGAGGAGTGTAAGAATTATTCCTGATGCACCCACTAAGGCACCAGCTACGATCAAAATAATACTATTTACAATAAACCCAGCTGACATCGCCGCAATTCCAGAAAGTGAATTTAAGAATGCTATGACAACTGGCATATCTGCTCCACCAATTACTGCAACTCTTATGATTCCTGCAATTAGTGAAAGTAGCATAAAGTATTCAAGGGATAATATCTCCATATCGTCCCAAATTGCTGGTAATAAAATTAGTGGTGGTAAGAAAGCTGAAAAGATGTTGGCGATAGTTGTATTTACATTGTTTAACTTTCCACGTAACTTTAGAACAGCAATGATGCTTCCAGAGAAAGTAAACACACCAATAACCATAGAAAATATGGCTACAAAAAAATCAGACATAACTAATGCATTGTTTGACAACTCAACATATGCAATTGCTCCAGAAGCTCCACCACCAAAGCCATTAAACAAACCAACTAATTCTGGCATTTGTGTCATCTGAACACGTTTTGATATTAAAACTCCAAGAAGTCCTGAAACAACAATTGTGATATAAAAAGCAGAATCATATTTTGAAAAATCAAAATTAAATGCGCTAAAAACAGCTAATGCCATGGCCAACATAGCAAAAGTATTTGCTCTATGTGCCGTTGACGGTCTTCCAAATAGTTTCAAAGCAAAGATAAAGAGTACAGATGAGACAAGTAGTATTATTTCAATCATTTTTCTTAAACATTTCTAATATTCGACCAGTTACTGAAAACCCGCCAACAATATTGAGGGTTGCAAATGCTATTGCAATTAAAACAATAATTTTAAGTAATTGAGACTCGCCTACTTCTGGGTATATAAGAATTGCTGCAATCAATGTAATTCCAGAAATAGCATTGGAACCAGACATCAACGGAGTATGTAATGTCTGTGGAATTTTAGATATAAGTTCATACCCAATAAAGCTTGCTAAAAACGTTATCAACAATGTAAGTAAGAACGTTGCTTCCATTATGAACTCATCTCCACAAAAATTTCGTCGTCACTATTTTCTATATACAATTCGATTAAATTTCTTACATTCTCTGAATACAGCTTTGTAGCTGCATGTTTAACAGTGTTTAAGATATCTGTTTCACCAACTATCTTTACACCATTAATCTCAACAACTTTGTCCACCTCTGTGCCCTCACAGTTTCCACCAGTACCAGCAGCTAGATCAATAATTACAGAGTTCTCTTTCATGTTTTCAACAGTTGACTTTTCAATCAAGACAGGTGCTTTCTTTCCTGGTATTTGAGCAAATGTTAAAACAATATCACTATCAACTACTTGTTTCTTTAATGCTTCTTGTATTTTCTGGTTCTCTTCTTCTGATACTTCTTGTGCGTATACGCTATCTTGAGCTTCAGTGCTTGCTTCAACAAATTTAGCGCCTAATGACTCTACTTGGTCCTTGGCCTCTTTTCTAATATCGAAAGCCCACACTCTAGCCCCAAGTCTTTTTGCAGTTGCAATTGCTTGAAGGCCTGCAACTCCTACTCCAAGAATTAATACTTTTGATGGTTGGATATTGCCTGCTGCAGTTGTCATCATTGGTACGACGTCTGATGTCTCTTTTGCTGCTCGTAAGACTGAGGCGTATCCAAGCAAGTTTGCTTGAGAAGAAAGGGCGTCTAGGTTTTGAGCTCTTGAGATCCTAGGAAGTTTAAAAAAACTTAATACTTTTAGATCAGGTCTTAAACTTTTTATCTCTTCAATCTTGTCAAAATCAAATATACCAATAAGAACTGCTCCTTCTTTAAGTTCCTTTATTGTTTTATCTTGGATATTTTCTACGCAGGCAACAATGTCTAGATCGCTTACATTAGCAATAGTTTTTACATTATTTTTGGAAGAGTTGGCGTAATTTAAGTAATCAAATATATTTTTCTCCAAATGAATATCTAATGAATATTTCTCAATAGATTCAGGGTGTATTGGAGCCCTGTATCCATCAACATCTGTTAAAAATCCTATTTTCATACTTTCCTAGTTTAAATATGCTGGCAACTTACTAAGAATTAAATAAAATACATACATGAATATTGCAGTCTTTAGTGATAAGTTTTCTGGTACGTTAAGCGCCATAGAAGTGCTAAATATTGTTCAAAGTAAGTTTTTGGATTCAAATATTAAAGCAGACCTATTTAGTGTGACTGATGGTGGGCAAGAAAGTACAGACATCTTTAAGAGTTACAACTTTCAAATGTATGAAAGCTTTGAAACATCAAATTGTGATAATTCGTTATCAGTAGTTGAAACTATTGATGTAAATGGCAATGTTTTTTTTGAGTCTGCTCAATTAATCGGTATCAACTCCGCTAAGGACTCTATGTTAATCAATTCTGGATGTTTACTTGAAGCCATGCAAAAAACAGAAACGCTTGGGACAGGTGGTTCAAAAACTGTAGATTTTGGAATTGGGCTATTAAGTAAGTTGGGGATAGAATTTATTTCAAACGGTGAAATAATTTTGGACCCTGTTCCAGAAAATTTTCCTTTCATAGATAGCGTTAAAGCAACTAATTTTAAATCTAATTTAGAGCTTAGAGTTTTAAGTGATACAAAAACTCCTCTACTTGGTAAAGACTCTGCTTTTGATGTATTTGGACCTCAAAAAGGTTTATCTAAAGAAGATATAGAAAAACACAAGTTAGAAGTTGAAAGGTTAATAACTCTTATTGATAAGGAGCTTGTTTTGAATTTAAATCCAAATGAAATTTACTCAGGTGCAGCTGGAGGTTTAACGTTTACATTAAATCAAATACTCGGTTGTGAAATAGAAAGTGGAGCTAAATACTTTATAGAAGAAACAAATTTGATAAAACAATTAGAAAATTACGATATCGGTATATTTTGTGAAGGAAGATTTGATGAATCCTCTCTCGAGGGAAAAATAATTGGAGAGTTGTTGAAAAAATTTAAAGGAGATAGGTATTTTTTGGGTGGACAATACACAGCAAAAAATAATAATGTTTTCACAGATTACTTTCAATGTGGGCCTGAGGGCATTAATAACCCAAAAGGCTCATTAGAGATAGCTACAAATGAATTAATTAAAGTATTACAAAAAGATTAAAATATTATTATGACTATTCCCTCTCCATGTATAAGTGTATGTGTAACAGATCCGGATAGTGATTTGTGTTATGGATGTGCGAGAACTACTCCTGAAATAGCAAAGTGGTCAAAATATACAGATGAAGAAAAAAAACAAGTAATAGAAATTAGTAGGTCTAGGATGTCTGGTTGGCAACTAGAAGCTTTTGATAGGGCATACAAGGAAATTATAGAAACTGGAACTAGCCCTATTAAAAAACAAAAGTTACAAAACCAACAAGATTAGCTATCTAGATGATTGAATCAGCTTTTTACACCTCTTCCAACTTTGTTCCAAATTTTTAATTATTAGTTTTTCGCCAATTATCATAAAATACTAGAACTACCCATCCAATGAGAGGAAGAACATATGCTATTGATGATGGGTTAAAAACTACTATTCCAAGCAAAATTATTGCAAATAGAAAAAATAGCTTATCTGATATTTCAATTTTCATTTTACTAAGCATATCATGAGTTTTTGTTCACCAATGGAATGCTTGCAAGCAAATCAGTTGGAATATCATCTACAGAACCTTCGTACTCTCCATATGAGCTTAAGAAGTCTTCCTGCACTCCTTTATCGGGGAAAATGACATCAAATATATTTGGATGATTAACAACATTTGGAGCTCCACCACCTCTGTACTGTTCCGCTGACGGATTAATTTCTCTAATCCTTGAACCATTAGGTCCATAACCATCTTGAGACATCATAATTACTCCATAGTGCCATTCTTCAGGATTTCCACCACCAAGCTGGTTGTCAATATCAAGCTTTACAACAATTACACCTTTGTCTGGTACAACGACAATATCAAATTGATTAGTTACTAATTCTGACTCTCCACTTGGTAGTGACTTCCAAATCTGTGGTTCCCATCCCTCTATCACAATATGGTATTCCCAACCAGAACCATCTGGCATTTTTGCAAACCTATAATTACCTAACTGTTTAACTCCGGTATTAGAACCAAAATCTTTGTCAATATACACATCAATAGTTTGAACAGATAGGCTCCTAGGAGATCCCCAGGGATTTTTTACAGCACTTAAAATATCAAAATTCATGACAAGACTTCCGTCTGCAATGCCTGCTGAAAAACTCTCAAAATCATAGCTTCCCGGTATAAATACTCCATCTGTTGGATATGTATAGGAACCTTCACCAAAATCGTCTTTAATTGGATCTTTTATATCTAGAAATAGATCAACATTTGAAACTTCAGGAACAAACAATGCCAGAGGCTTAGAAGGCTGAACGTAGGTATCAAAAGAATCTGAATAAAGTCGAAGTTTAATCTTGTCTCCAAAACTCAGAGAACCTAATTCACCAAGTGGAATTTTTAGATAAAGTTCATTTCCAAAAGCAGAAACCTCTGTTGTTTCCTTGGTTAAGCAATTTGTAGAGAACGTTTCCTCTTTGACACTTCCCTCGTTAGGTAAATCTCTTTTTGTACACGTAAAGTACGAACCATTTTTAAGTTTCTCACCACTATGAAATATTGCTTGGGTGGTTTCAATGCCTAAAAATTCTTGATTTGAAACTTCGCCATCTTTAAATGGAACCGATGACCTTCTAATCTTCGTTCTAGATGGACTTTCTAAATAAATATCTAAATCAGTGTTTTGCCATAGATTAGATTCCTGCATTGTTGAAGAAGACTTTTGTATAGAAATGTACAAGTGTTCATCTGAGAATCTATATTGTATTTTTGAAATCATATCTGAAGTCTCTATTGCTCCAGCATCACTCCATATATTTGCATTTGTCGATCCGTTTACAAGTAAAGCTTGATTTGAATTCAAAATTGAATCTGATTGCTTATCAAATAATTGAGCAGCAGGAGAGATAATAGGAATATCTAAATATGCTGGGGATTCTTGACCAAGCGATGTATATACATTTTTTAGAAGATTCCTAAATGCAGAACCAAAGTAATCATCATTTCCACTTGATTGATCACTTCCATACCACCAGAACCAATCTGAGCCTTCTGCTAACAACATATAATCAAATGCTTTTTCTAGCTGTTCAACTGTATATTCACCAGATGCATTCGACCTATCATAGAAAGCTCTTGTTTTTTGTAGATAGTCCCATGCGTAGGTCTCTTCTGTCTCACCAATCCATGTAGCAAAATTTGGTTGAAACCAAGATGCGGGAAATACTTTATCTAATTTATCAATTTGGGGTCCATATTTTTCAATATACTCTGTTGGAGTTGTTGTTTTAAGCCAATCTGTTGTAGTTAGAGTTTCATACATTAGGCTTAAAAAATCTATACCATCATTTTGATAATGCTCCCATGCATTTTCTCCATCTAAAACAATGGAGACGACAAGTGGTCTATCCATTGTTGTACTAACTTCTCTAGCAGCTTCAAGTGCTTTCATCATGTCTGCTACTGCCATCTCTGGGGACATACCGCTATAAGTAAATCCAACCTGATCAGAAATAGATAAGTCTCTGAAGAAAATAGCTACATCATCCTGTCTGTTTAGTTGGCCATACCATGGGGTATAAAGTACTTCAGGATTAGTGACGATGCCTTTTGTATTTCTTTTAAAAGTTGGGATATCTAATGACTTGGATAGTACATGTTCACCTGTCGCAATCCACTTTACCCCTTCTTTAGCAAACATACCCAAAACTTCCTGTGATACCGCACCTTCTGCTGGCCACATTCCAGTTGGTCTTTGACCTAAAAGTTCTTCGGCTAAGTCTAAGCCTTTCTCTACTTGAATTGCAGCGTCATTAGGTTTACTAAATCTATTTGGAGGTAGTTCAGCTCCAATGTCACCAACTGCTGCTAAGTTTGTATCAAAAATTAAAGGAAGAATTGGGTGTGCATATGGAGTAGTAGTTATTTCAATTTGACCAGTTTTCCACAGCTCAGCATGTGTTGGAATCACCTTGTCAATTAATTTTGAATGCTCATTCAAAAGAACGACTTTATCCTCCTCGGAATAATTTTTACCTTTATTGACTAATCCTTTTAGAGGTTCCTGAGCTAAATATTTTGGATCTGTCCAAGCTAAATTAAACATAATTTGTAAATCGCGAAAATCTTGTGCTGACCAAGAAGACCAATTTTGGTTTTTGTTCCTAAGTTCGACATATCTTGGAAATCTTGCAATAACTTTTGGATTTGTATCAAAAAACCTCGAAACAATAAAAGCTTTATCATCATCAGATAATTTATCAGCATCAATCTCTGTATAAAACCAATACAAATCCTTTGCGCCATTCGAAAAATCCTCAAGCTGCCTTAGAAGCACCGGAGTTAAGTTGAAAGTAGCTTTTAAGTCTGGATAGTCAGCAACTAACTCCACCATATCAAGATAGTCTTTAGTTGCATGAACCCTTACCCATGGCCTGGTGTAATAACCTTCATCATTTTTTGTATAAAAAGGTTGATGTTGATGCCACATTAACATTACATATAGCTCTGGTTCATTTTCTGTAATTTCTTCTGTTGGTTGGGAAGTAGTTGTAGTTATTTCATTTATTTCATCAACTGAAGACGCATCACCACAAAAGATAAAAAATATTAAAAATAAAACAATGAATTTTTTCATCTAGATTATTTTAAAGGTTCAAGTCTAGCTGTAAAGTGTCTTAGTAATTTTGGTTGCTCAAGGATCTTATATCCTTTTAACTTATCTTTTTTCTCAGCTAACTTTTCTAATACTTCAGCAACATAATCAAAATGACTTTGTGTGTATGTCCTTCTTGGAGCTGCAAGTCGAACAAGTTCATGTGTTGCCGGTGTATCGGGTTCCCCATTTTCATTTGCAACACCAAAGGCAAGCGTTCCCAATTCGACAGCTCTCACGCCACCAATTAAGTAGATTTCACAGGCAACCGAGTGCCCAGGGTATTCATGAGGTGGAATGTCTGGTAAAAAAGTTTTTGCATCAATATACAACGCATGACCACCTGCAGGTTGAACAACAGGTATATCATAACTCAATGCTTTTTCAGCTAAATAGGAAATTGATCTCGCACGATATTCTAAGTAGTTCTTATCAGTTATCTCTTTAAGACCTTGTGCTAAAGCATCTAAATCTCTACCTGCTAATCCTCCATATGTCGGAAACCCCTCAGTAAGAATCAGTAAATTTCTTGCAGCTTCAGCCAAAGAATCATCATTTAACGCAAGAACTCCACCAATATTGCCGAATCCGTCTTTTTTCAAACTAATTGTGCAACCATCAGCAAGTCGGAAAGCTTCTTTTGCTATTTCTCTTATCTCAACATCTTTATACTCTTCTTCTCGTTGTGAGACAAACCAAGCATTTTCAGCAAATCTACATGCATCTAATAAAAACATCTTATTATATTTTGTACAAAGCTCTTTAACTTTTTTTAAGTTATCCATTGAGACAGGTTGGCCACCACCTGTATTATTTGTAATTGTCATCAGTACAAATGGAATTTTGTTACTTTCCGGTCCTTTTAAAAGTTCTTCTAATTTCTTTAAATCAACATTCCCTTTAAAGGGTGCGGGAGATAAAAGGTCTAAGCCCTCCTCACAAAGAAGATCTATAGGATTTGACTGTGCAAATTCAAAGTTCGCTCTTGTAGTATCAAAGTGGCTATTGCTTGGAATGATGTCGCCTTCCTTAACACTAATTGTTGCAAGAATTTTTTCACTTGCTCTACCTTGATGCGTTGGAATAATGTGTTTGTACCCAGTAAGATCAGAAAGCACTTCATGAAATCTCTGCCATGAATGCGACCCTGCATAAGATTCATCTCCACGCATTATTGCTGCCCACTGCTCTGATGACATCGACCCAGTACCCGAATCAGTGAGTAAGTCTATGGTTACCTCCTGAGACTTTAACCCAAAAACATTCCAATGTTCTCTCTCAAGGAATTCTCTTCTCTCCTGTTCAGTTGTAATAGGTAGAGATTCAACAGATTTTATCTTAAAAGGCTCAATGATTGTTTTAAACTCCATACCCAAATTGTAACTAATCATTTTTCAGATATCATAATGTCTATGGTGGAAATTCATAATTCTGTTGCGAAAGTCTATGAAGAAAATAAAGATACTCTTGAAATATTTGAGTGCTTAGATGAATTTTCTGATACTCAAAACTTTTGCGATCATTATGGTTTTGATATTGAAGATTCCTGTAATGCAATTTTAATTAAAGCAAAGAAGCCGGAAGAGTTTTACGCCATGTTTTGTGTTTTAGGTGCAAACAGATTAGATGTAAACCATAAGGCTAAAGAGGCTATGGGGGCAAAAAGAGTTAGTTTTGCTTCAAGAGAAGAAGCTGAAGCTGTGACTGGTCAAATTTATGGGGGAATTAGTCCATTGGGATTGCCTGAAAATATTAGGGTTTATATCGATAAAAATGTAACTGATAGAGAAAAACTCTTTATTGGAGCAGGAAATAGAGTCTCTAAATTTTTTCTTTCGCCAGAAAGTTTAATTGATTTATCTAGCGCTAAAGTTTTGGATTTAACCTAAACCAGTCCGACATAAACTAGCAGCTTGAGGAAGTAAAGCTTTACCATTAAACCCAGGGAGCCTGCCACCTTGAAGATAGGTTTTTAAACTTCCTTTTATATTTTCAAATTCATCTGGATCGATCTTTTGTGGTTCGAGTAACACTTGGAGATTATCTGGTAAACGTTCCTCTAAAAACTCTCTTTGGACACTATCTAGTTCTTCAACATACTCTGATAGAAGATTTAGAGTTATTTCATAACTATCAATTACCTCAATACAATTTTCATATTCTATTTTAGATAGTGGGCTGGTGTCTACCTGGTAGTCTGCCCTGTATTGAAAAAACAAAATAAGAATTACAAAAATTAACAATGTGTATAGTAAAAATTTAAATGGCAATAAAACAATTTTTTTCACAGGCCAAATTACAAATTTAAAAAGTCTTTTAATCATGTTGTTTTTAGTTTAACGCTATTACGAGACACTGACATGCACCGCCAGATTTAAGAAACTCAGACACATTGGCTACCTCAGCATTAAGACCAAGTTCCTTCACAGTTTTAATTGCTTCAATATCTTCTGAAGGAAATATTACTGTGTTATTTATTACAACTGCATTACAAGCCAACTGGTTTGCATCGTGCTCTGAGACAGGAATAAGATTAAATAAACTTTCAAATGCGCTTAATGATTGGTCTTTAAATGCCTCTGGATAAAAAATGGCATCTCCAGTAGGAAATTGTTGAAAACAAGTATCTAGATGATAAAACTTTTCTTGAGCTAGCTCAGCAATGACTGGTTCTAGTTGAAATTCTTCTGCTATAAAAAGCAGAGCTTCTTTGTCACTTCGAATACCGTATGACCCAACTAAATAATCTCCATAAACAAAAGCATCGCCTCTCCCCTCGAATTTAAATTCTGAAGGTATTCGTCCAACACTATAGCCATTATTCCTAAACCAGTTCATATATAAATCTTCTTCACCACGTCTTTCTTCATATTTGAAATTAGCGATAAGAACATTTTTATCATTTATTATTCCCGAATTTGCTGTAAATACAAGATCCGGATATTCCTCAGATGGAGGTACTACTTTTACTTCTGCTCCTGCTTTTTCAATTGTAGATTTTAAATTATTCCACTGATTTTTTGCCAAATCTAAGTCAACAGTTACGCCTGCAACCATCCATGGATTAATGGAGTACTCAACTTTAAAATAATCGGGAGAACTCATGAGAACTTGTTTTTGAGTCATACCGATAGTTTACATTTTTATACATCAAATGTATATTCCTAGATATGAAAGATTATTTATTTTCCCCGATTAATAGTGACTTTGTTACGCAATGCCATGAATTAAACGAGAAAAATGTTCCTAACGTTGGCACAAAATCCTTAGATGGATTTATTAATCTCGTAGAAAACTCTGATTACAACGAATGCATACTGAAAAACAATGAAGTTGTGGGATATGTTGTTTGTTTTCAAGACAATGAAAACACTAATAACTATATGAGTGAGATAAAACATAAAAACTTTAACGAGATTGAAAAAAGAGTAAGTAATTTTTTATATATTGATAGAGTTGCAGTTGATGATGCACATAGAAAAAATAAACTTGGCACATCTCTTTATGAAAATACTCTTAATTTTGCGAAAGATAATTTTATCAAACACTTAACTGCTGAGATAAATCTTCTTCCTTCTATAAACGAGGCTTCATTTAAATTCCACAAGTCTTTTGGCTTTAATGAAATACAAACTGTAAAATATTCTGAAGATTATGAGGTCTCATTACAAAAGCTCATAATAAATAGTTAGAATAAATCTATGCAATTTGATTTACCTAGACGTCAAAGAAAAAGTTTTGAAGTTATTACAAAAACTGCCTTATCAGATAAATTAAATAAAGAACAAGCAATAGAGGTTTTCAATAAGATAAAAAAAGAATTTGAAAACTCACCTAATACTTTTGGGTCTTCTTCAGGAAAAAAGGAATCTGTAATGGAATTATTGGTTATAGTGGGTAATCAAATTGCAGGTGAATATAAAGATTGTGAAGTTTCAATAAAACAAGGTGTTCCAGAAATTAATAAAATTAAATCTTAATATTGCAGCTTCAACCACTAACTATCGAATTTATTCTTCTCCAAATTAGTGTCGCTTTTAGTCCAGGTCTAATTATTGCTTTGGTTGTTAATGAAGCAGTACAAAAAGGAAGAAAAAATGCTCTTCAAGTTGCTTATGGTGCAGCAACCGGTGCTATCGGAATAACCTTAATCACTGCTGCAGTCATTACTTACATCTTTTCGTTAATTCCTGAGATACTCACTTTTATCTACATTTTTGGAATAATTTATATTGTTTATAAAGGAATCAAAACCATACAAGACAAAGGAGATAGTCCTGAAGTCCTTGGCTCAGCATCTTTTATGTCAGGATTTAAGATTAATCTTGCTAATCCAAAGATGTGGGTTTTTTATTTGTCTGTACTGCCTTTATTTATAACAGATGAATCTAATATTTTTTCTTCCCTTATTTATCTTGGAATTGTGACAATATTTATTAATCTTTTTGCCGATATCTCATATGCTTTGCTGAGTAGTTATTTATTCAATAATTCGTCTACAAAAATAAAAAGATACATAAACATATTCAGTGGTATCTGTTTAATTGGTATTGGTATCTATTTATTCTTCAGTAGATTTATCTGAATCGTCAGAAGTTTTAGCTGAATCATCAGATTTCTCATCCTTAAAGAGTTCAGAAATTGCACCAATGCTTCCAAGAGTTGCTGATAAATCTGCTGGTAAGAAAATTTTCGTAGCATTACCATCAGCGACTTTCTCTAGTGACTCAAGATACTTAATTGCAATTAAATCATTTGTTGGGTCACCTTTGTGTATTGCGGCAAAAACTTTTTCTATTGCTTCAGCTTCACCTTCAGCAATTGCAATTTTTTCATATTTTTGTGCATCAGCAACTTCCTTAAGAGCTTCTGCTTCACCAACTGCATCCAAAACTTGAGATTCTTTTCTACCCTCTGCTGTAAGAATTGCTGCTCTCTTTTCACCTTCAGCTTCTGTTACTACAGCCCTTCTGTCTCTTTCAGCTTTCATAACTTTGTTCATAGCGTCTTGAACATCTTGTGGCGGATCAATTCTTTGAATTTCAACTCTTACAACTCTTGTTCCCCATTTGTCAGTAGCTTCATCAAGAATAAGCTTCAGCTGGGTGTTAATAGTCTCTCGTGAAGTCAACGCAGCATCTAACTCTAAGTCACCTACTACATTTCTTAAGTTTGTTTGTGCCAACTTAGTAGCAGCTTGAATAAAGTCTCCAACGTTATAAACAAGCTTTTTAGGATCTGTAGGTTCATAATAAATGATTGCATCAACTGTGATGGTCACGTTATCTTTGGTAATAACTTCCTGTGGAGGAACATCAATGACCTGCTCTCTCATGTCCACAATGATTATTCTCTCTAAACCAGGTATAACGATATTTAGACCTGATTTTGCCTCTCTGTGAAACTTACCTAATCTCTCAACAAGCCCTGTCTCGAAAGGTCTGATGATTCTAAATATTCTAAATAAAACAACACCGAGTAGTGCAATTATTACTACCCATCTCACTATTCCAAATATAAATTCCATATTTTAATTCTAACCTTCCTTTGTTTGTACTTCTAATTTTGTACCGTTTACATTTATGACTTTAACTTTTGACCCAGGTGGAATTCTTTGATCAAGTGAAACTACTTGCCAGTCATCTCCATAAACATGTTGTAGGGTCGGTTCATACATATCTAACTCTTCTGTTGTCACAAAAGTCATACCTATATATTTATTTGCGCCTTCAGTAAAACTAGTAATTGTTTTCATTTCTTTGTTTTTAGGTCCAAATACTTTTACAGATAAATATACGCCAACGAGGCTAAAGACTACAAAAGTAGACAGTTGTATGTTTTCCCTTGCAACGCAAGGGTAACAACGCTTATTACGTTGTTCCTAAATGATAATTATAATTTTTTTCATCTAGTCAATGTTAGTTATTTTTTTTATATTGTCTAACAATAATATAAATCAATGAAAGTAAAGCAAAGGCAGATAATATATTGACTGGATTAAATATATTACTTTTGTTGCTTATTAATTCAAAAGTTTTTTCAGAAGTTCCTTCTATCTCAAAGATTATTGTATTTTCTACTATATTTTCCAATTGAGGTTCAACAATATCTCCAGGAACTATCAGAGTTAATTTTCCATCAAATAAGTTTTCATAAGCCACCTCACTAACCTCATCAGAAACAAATATCTCTTCAAAAATACCACTAACAGAGAATGATCTATCAGACTCGGAAAAATTAATCTCTTTTACAGGAAGTAATAACAAAGAAGTATTTTCATTATTGTTCAATATTTGTAATTGTTCTTGAAGTTCAGTTGTATTTTCAAATTCGTTTCTAATTAGGATTCCAAGAAAATCGTTTTCTTGATAAATTGATGAACCGTAACCTTCAGGCAAGTCAGCAAGAATAGCATCTAAACCTCCTATTGCAGATGCTTGACCAGTTTCAAGTGCATAGGATTGAGCGTTTTGATCAAGTAATATTGAGATTTTATAGTTTCCTGAATAATCTTCATTGAATTCAATATCCATATTCCACTTGACTTCACATGCCGTAAAAACAAAAAACATAATTAACAAATAAATTTTATTTTTATATTTCATTTAATTTCTCAACTAACTTTAACGCTGCTAACTTTCTATGGCTTATATTTGATTTTTCATCTAAAGTCATTTCAGCCAATGTTCTCCCACTAACTTCAAAAATAGGATCATAGCCAAAACCGTTTTTTCCTCTTGGTTTAAATATAATATTTCCATTTAGAACTCCTTCTGATGTTATAAAATTTAAACCATCAAAAAAACAAAGAACTGTTTTAAAAAACGCACTTAGATTATCTGCTGTTTTAAGTTCATCTATTAATTTTTGATTATTTTCAACATCCGTAGAACTTAAACCTGCATATCTCTTTGAATGAACACCAGGCTGACCATCTAATGCATCTACAAACAAACCTGAATCATCAGAAATAATTGGAGATTTAAAAACCTTGTAACATTCTTCAGCCTTCTTTTTTGCATTTTCTTCAATTGTATTTTTATCTTCAATCACATCTGGGATGTCTTTATTAACTTTCAAGGTATGTTTACTTCCAGCTTCTTGAAAAATTTTTAATAACTCTTTGTGCTTATTTTTATTATTTGAAGCTATGAGGATTTCCATTTGCTTATTTTTGTATTTCAAATACTTCTTTTATACACTCTTTTCCAAGTTCAAAAAGTTGATCGAGATGTTCTTTTGGAAATGGCTTTCCTTCAGCAGTGCCCTGTATCTCTAGTATTTCAAATTTTTCATCAAGTACTAAATTGAGATCAACGTCTGCATTGGAGTCTTTTTCATAATCAAGATCTGCTACCAATTCGTTAGCAACAATCCCAACTGAAATGGCACCGACTTTACTTGTAAGTGGATTTTGATTTAATTTATTTTCCTGGATCATTTTTTTAAATGTATCATTCAAAGCTATCCAAGCACCATTAATAGAAGCGGTTCTTGTACCACCATCAGCTTCTAAAACATCGCAATCTACTGTAAAGGAGTACCCGTTTATAATTCCTAAATTACAAACAGCTCTTAAAGATCTTCCAATTAATCTTGAAATTTCTTTAGCCCTACCTGACTCATAAGATTTTCTTGATATTCTATTACCTGATGACCCAGGTAACATGTTGTACTCTGCAGTTACCCAGCCCTTATCAGAATTTAGCAACCAGTCTGGAAGTCTATTTGAGACAGATACTGTAACTAATACCTTTGTATTGCCTGATTCGTATAAAACTGAGTTTTCAGCAGAATTAATAAAATTTTTGGTTACTTTTATTGGTCTCATTATGGGGACATCCTTTCAATTTTCCATGAATTTTCTTCTGGCTTATAACAAAACCTATCATGTGTCCTGTTTCTTCTCCCCTGCCAAAACTCCCAATAATTAACCTCTATAGCAAACCCACCCCAAAAATCAGGTCTTGGTATTTCTTTTCCTTCATATTCTTTTTCAAGCTCATCAATTTTATTCGTAACGTCTTCTCTGGAGGAGATGATATTACTCTGTGCAGAGGCCAATGCACTTAATTGTCCACCTCTTGGTCTTGTTTTGAAATATTCATCGGATACTTTTGAGTCTGCTTTTTTTGCTATTCCTTGAAATCTGACTTGCCTATGAATTTCAGCCCAGTAAAAAATACCAGAAACATTAGGGTTAGCAAAGATCTCCACTGCTTTTGGACTTTCATAGTGTGTATGGAAGATTAAATTATCATTTACGATATTTTTAAATAATACATATCTCGATCTCGGAGCATTATCATCTACTGTAGCTAGAACCATTGCATTAGGTTCGTAAATTTGCGTTTCAATAGCTTCATCGAGCCACTTTGTAAATTGTGTAATGGGGTCTTGATTTAAATCTTCTGAAGTCAGGTCTAGATCGCTGTATTCGTTCCGAAGAGATTGAATCTTTTCTGAAAAATTTTCCATTAATTTGATTTAATATAATTCAAAGCTGATCCACTTTCAAACCAACTTATTTGCTCTTCAGATAGAGAATGGTTGGTATCTATATCCACTGTTGAACCATCTTCTTTCTGTATAGAGACTGTAACTTTACTTCCTGGGCTTAAGTTTTCGAGATTTTTAATAGTTAATTTATCATTCTGCTCTATCTTTTCATAGTCAGCTTTATCTTCAAAAGTTAGAGGTAATATCCCTTGCTTTTTCAAATTAGCTTCGTGGATTCTTGCAAAGCTTTTGACCAAAACGACCCTACAACCTCTGAACCTTGGCTCCATGGCAGCATGTTCCCTTGATGAACCCTCGCCGTAGTTTTCATCACCAATTGCAATCCAGTTAATGTTATTTTCATGGTATGTTTTTGCAAGATCCGGCAACGTCATTATTTCATTGTTTAGGGTATTCAAACCTGTCCCTGATTCTTCTGAAAAAGCATTATTCACACCTATAAATAAGTTTTGAGAAATATTTTCTAGGTGACCTCTATACCTTAACCATTTACCTGCAGGTGATATATGATCAGTTGTACACTTTCCTACAGCTTTCATAATTACTGTCATCTCTATGTAATTATCTCCATCAAATGAGTCAAAAGGTGTTAAAGCCTGTAATCTCTCAGAATCTGGACTTATAACAACTTCAACTTCACTATCTTCTTTTGGCTGGACAAAACCTTCCAAAGTGCTTTCAAACCCTTCTAGAGGTAGCTCCTCTGCCGTTGGAGGTGAAAGCTTTACCTCTTCTCCGTATTCATTTATTAAAGTATCATTAAGAAAATCAAATTCTAGAGTTCCACCTAAAGCAAGGCCAATTACAGTTTCAGGTGAGCCAATAAAGGATAGTGTTTCCTTATTGCCATCATTTCTTGCTGGAAAATTTCTATTGTACGAAGAGACAATTGTATTAGTCTGTCCTTCTTCAATATCATCTCTCTTCCATTGTCCAATACATGGTCCGCATGCATTTGCAAGAACAGTAGCGCCTATTGCTTCAAGATCCTTTAAGTACCCATCTCTTTCAATAGTTGCTCTTGTAATTTCGGACCCTGGAGTAATCATAAGTGGAACTTTAGATTTTAAACCTTTTTTAGCTGCTTCTCTTGCAATAAAAGCTGCTCGACCAATATCTTCATAAGATGAATTTGTGCATGAACCAATAAGAGCATTTGAAATATTTAGAGGATAACTATTTTCTAAAGCATCATCTTTCAATTTTGATACTGGGCGAGCTAAGTCTGGTGTATGTGGACCCACAACGTGTGGCTCAAGATTATCTAAATCAATTTCAATAACTTGATCAAAATATTTTTCAGGGTTTGCAACAACATCATCATCTGGAGTTAGTAAATGCATATTTTTCCTAGCAAGAGACGCTAAATCTCCTCTCCCTGTAGCCTTAAGGTATTCCTCACCTTTTATGTCAAATGGAAATATAGAACAAGTTGCACCTATTTCAGCACCCATGTTTGTTATGGTTGCTTTTCCTGTAGTAGAAATAGACTCTGTTCCTTCACCAAAGTATTCAACAATCGCATTCGTGCCACCTTTTACAGTCAAAATTTCTGCAACTTTCAAAATTATATCTTTGGGAGCTGTCCAACCACTTAATTTTCCTGTAAGTCTTACCCCAATTAATTTTGGTATTTTTGTGTTGAAAGGCATGCCAGCCATTACATCAACTGCATCCGCTCCACCAACTCCAATTGCAACCATACCTAATCCCCCTGCATTTGGTGTATGGCTATCGGTTCCAATCATCATTCCACCAGGAAATGCATATTGCTCAAGAACAACTTGATGAATAATTCCAGCTCCTGGACCCCAAAAACCAATATTATATTTTTCAGATGCAGTTCGTAAAAAATCAAATACTTCTTTATGTGTTTTATTAGCAACTTTTAAATCACTATTTGCACCTTCATATGCTTGAATCAGATGATCACAGTGAACTGAAGTGGGAACTGCTGTCTCGGACAGTTCAGCTTGCATGAATTGGAGCAATGCCATTTGAGCGGTTGCGTCTTGCATCGCAACTCTGTCAGGTAGAAAATCACCAAAATCTTCCCCTCTATCGAGTGAAATATTTTTGACATCTTTTGCATGTCCGTACAATACTTTTTCAGCAAGAGTGAGTGGACTGTCTTTACTATTTTTAAACCCAGCAATATTAGATTCCAAAGTTTTGTAAACTTTTTCTACCAGTTGTAAATGTGTTTTTGACAGATCCATCATATTAATTATATATTTACTTGAGCCTAAAGTTTAACTTATCTGTATTCTGAACAAGTATTCTTAAACTCACAATATTCACACCATTCACCAACAGTGTAGTTTGGGCTTAAAGCATCAAAAGGAATCCACGATGCTGTTTTTTTTGAAATATCTTCAAATTTTGCTTTTGCAGATTCAAGTTCACTAACTCCAAATCTTCTTTCTTTTACTGTTGCTTTGTTGTCGGAAACATAAATGTGCAATACAATGATTTCACTTTCAGATTTCATTAGCTCAGATGCACCTAAGGCATAAAGCTGAGCTTCTAATAAATCTTCAGGTGTTTCCGGACGCGTCTTTAACTCTATAATTATTGGAGTTTTGCCAAGTCTTCCAGCCAAATCAGATTTTCCTGTATAAATTGTTGCAACTTTTTGATCTACGATTTTACCGTCTCTTAACCCCTTTCCATCAATAATGCACGTAAAACCCAGTATGTATTCTGCTTCTTTAATTTTTAAATCATCATAATTATTTAATTGTGAAACTAACTGTTGATATTTTAAAAAGAGTTGCTCTCTAGTAACTTCATCTTCTTCGTTTGTTAATTGATTAAAACTTTCAATATTTTCCTTCTCAGAAAAATTTTCATTATTAACTAAAAGCTTTTGTGAAAATTGGTGAAATTTCGTTGCTGTTGATTCAGATTCATACTCAACATAGTCTTCTCGTGGCAAACCATATTGAACATTCCAAGCAGTCCTTCTCTCACAATTAGAAAGCTTTACTAAATTTGTTTTTGAAATTTTTACTTCTCTGACACGATTTGTTATTTTATCAGCATTTATCAATGGAAATTGTCCACACCTTGAAGATTGGTCGCAATAATCGCATTGTTTACCTGGATTGCGTTTTTGTCTTTCAATTAAATATTCTTCTAAAATCTTAAAATATTCATCAATAATTTCATCAGGATTTTCAACCGACTCAATTTCAACAAGATCATCTAATTCAATTGCTGCTGTATAGAATTCTTCATTATCAGTTTTTAATTTTGTAATAATGGCTCTGTCAATTAGTTCAGGTTCTGGATCATGAGCAGTTTTTAATTTAATGTATTCAAAATGATTTTCATCTTCAAACTCATAAGCAAAATGCGTAGTGAGCCCATACTCTTCCCCATCAATTTCCTTGACAGCCTCCTTAACTAGATATTCATGATTAAAGTTAGAATTTCTTTTTGGATAAATTGTTCTAAATCTTGCAAATAATTCAGATAAAATCTTTTTTTGGATTGTGTCATAAAATTGAAAGTTGTTCTCTTCAGCAACTTTTATAGATGTTTCATCAAGGGCATCATTATTCTGCCAATCAATAATCGCCTTATTTAGATCTTTCCATCTATCTAATTTTGGACTAGCTAATCTAGTTCTTTTGCCTAATGAACTATGACATTGCGAGATTTTCTTGATTTGATTAGTCGAATATGTGTTGTCTCTGTCAGGCATAATAAAATTATAATTCACTAATTTTTTCAAATCTGCAGTTTTAAAAGGCCTTAATGACTGCCAAAACTATCAAAATACAATCTCACTTTACTAACTATCTGTAGAATATATGTATGGATAAAAGAGTGTCTAAGAGCTTCAAATCAATTTTTAAAAACTTTTACCCAAATCTTGATGAAAATGAATGCAACAAAGCCTTAGATTACTTTTTATTCGCATTGGAGAAATTTCCAGATAAAAGCAATATTTTACAACTCAAGCTTTTTCTTTATGTTTTCTCATTTAGGTTTAGAGAGCTTTTAATAAAAAATAAAAATGTTAAAAACTTTTTCACTTACCTCCAGGGATCAAATATTTTAATTTTGCGAAAACTTGGTATTTATATTTTTGTATTAATGGGACACTGTATCTCAAGATCTCTTGATGGAGAAGGGGTAATTTATAACAAACTAAGATATCCAAAACATGTTAATGGAACGGTAGATAAGAAATCGCATTCATTTCCTGAAAAAGTTCAGGTGGCAGTCATTGGTAGTGGGGCTGGTGGAGGTGTAGCAGCACACACTCTCTCAAAAAAATATAATGTTGCTGTATTTGATAAAGCAAGTTATCTCAATAAAGAGAAAAACAATGAAACTTTTGGGTATCACAACTTTTTTGAACACTATGGACTCAGTGCGACGAGAGGTTTTGGAATTCAACTTCTTACAGGTAAAAGTATAGGTGGTGGTACGAGCATCAATTGGCAGACCTCACTTGAGACACCGACAGAAGTGTTGAATGAATGGGATGAACTGACTAAACAAAAAGATTACTTTAATTCTGATACATTTAGGGAAAGTATCAACTACGTAATTGATAATCTTGGAGTTACAACCGAATTTAACCATATTCCATTGAAAGAGGAAAAATTAGCAGAAGGGTTTAATAAAAATAATATTGGCTATCGCGTAATTCCAAAAAATAATCGCAGTACTCACGGCATGGAATGTGGTTTTTGTGCCTTTGGATGTGGATACGAAAGTAGAAATTCATCCTATAAAGTCTGGTTGCAGAATGATGATTTTAATGGTGATATCTTCAGCGATACAGGTATCAAAAAAATTATTTTAGATAATAACAAAGCTACACACATTGAAGTAGAAAACAATGGAACAGTTTCAAGAATCGAAGTTGAAAAAGTTATTCTTGCAGGTGGATCATTGAACACTCCTAGCATCTTGTTAAATAGTGGATATAAGAACCCTCAACTTGGTAAGAACCTAAAGACTCACCCAGTCTCAGGAGTTGCAGCAAAATTTAATGAAGAACAAAAGCCCTGGTATGGAAGTATGCAGGGTATGCATTCTGAGGATTTCTTGTTTAAAACCAATAACTATGGGTACTTATTACAGGGATTGCCAATGCATCCAAGTATCTTTTTTCCGTATTTTCCAAATTTTGTCTCCTCAGCTGAAGATTTTATTGAAAGTTATAATCACTGGTCTGGAGCAATTGTTCTAACATCTGATACAAGTAGTGGTTCTTTAATTAACAATGGTCCACTCTGGAAGTATAAATTAAATGATTTTGATAATAATCATCTCCTTGATGGACTATCCCAACTTGTAAGGTCTTATTATCTTGCTGGTGCAAAAGAAATTATGGTTTCTGCTTCTCCAACAATGTATTGGAAAAGAAATGAAAATGAAGATATAGAAGAATTTTTGGGTAAAATTTTGTCAATCAAAAATCAGCCTTATAGATTGCTTTTAGGTTCGGCACATCAGATGGGAACAGCAAGAATCAACCCAAACCCAGAACACGGAGTTGTTGATTTAGATGGAAAAGTACATGGCTTAAAAAATGTTTATATTGTAGATGCTTCAACTTTTCCAAGATGCTCAGGTGTGAACCCTATGGTTAGTATTCAATCTATGAGCCACTTCTTGATGTCAAAAATTTAGTTTAAGGATAGTTTTTATCTGGTGCAAAGAACTCTGCAGCATCTAATCCTAAATCTATGAACATGCCGTGAGCCTCAACATGAATTTCTTCACCCAATTGAATAACCGCTTCCGTATAAACTTTTTTATTATCAACTTCTTTAACCCAAGCGTATAATTCAAATTCTTTTTCTACTGGAGTAGGCTTAAGAAAATTAACAGATAAATTTGCAGTTACAGAAAATATGTTGTGAATAACTGTTGAGTAACCCATCATGTCATCCAAAGCAGCTGATAATATACCGCCATGAACAAGGCCAGGCCCACCTTCAAATCTTTTTGCAAATGAATACTTTGCGTAAACTTTACGATTTTTAATTTCTGGTTTCATTTGCATGCTGTCTGGATTATTACCACTTACAAAAGAAGAATCTGGATAAATATCTTGAAGCAATGTTCCATCAGTCCAGCCCGAGGTTGGAGCAATTTCTAGAACTTGACCAGTTATATATTTATAATTCATCTTTATTTATGTTAGATATGTCTTTTCTTAATGCCTCATTAATAAAAGCATTCGTTATATCAGATCTAGTTCTCTCAATAATTGATCTAGCGTTATCTGCGTACCTTCTAAGTCCTCCCGTAAGTGCATCTGGATAATCTAACTCATTTAATATTCCCATACCCTCTTCCATAATTTCCAAGTATGTTTCAGCTTTTTTGATATCAAGATTTCTTAAATGATCAAGTGCTTTTCTTCTCCACTCACCAATCGTATCTCCTATTCCCTGTATGTAGCTAGAAGGATGTAGGTTGAATTCGGAAAATGGTTCAATTGTTCCTTTAACTTCAAAATTATAGAACATAACAGCTTCTACAAATTCTCTTTCGGCATCTAAAACATAGCCTGCATAACTAATTTCTGAAATTTCACTACAAATGCTTTTTAAATCATTTAATTTTTCTTGAGCGCTTTTTATATGTTTTTCAGCATCAGATATATTATTTCTATGAACATTTCTAATACTTTTTGAGCACTCACGAACTATCGCTCTAGAAATTGTTAAAGATTTTTCACGAACATAATTTAATTTATCGAAAGCTGTTGATAAATTTTCTAAATTAGCTTCAGAGTCGGACAATTATACTGCTTGTTTTAAGTATTCAACATTATCATCATCTGCAGATGAGTCATCTACATAAGTGAAACTGTTTCTTTGAAGAGAGGATGATCGCACTTGAAATGCAGTGTATGCATAAAAACCAAAAACTATATCAATAATTAAGTGGAAAACAAAAATTGGAACTGAGAGGGTTTGAAGAGCTATAAAAAAACTTGATATAGCAACTAATCCCAGTGTGATAAATCCTCTTCTTTGTTTCTCAACCATATATTGATACTCATTAGAAATAGATTTATTAACTTTTGAATATTGAAGTTCTGGGAAAACAACCGCTACAGAAAGCGATACCATTAATGCTATTAAAACTAGTGTAGAACTCATGCCCTGCCCTTACTGTTGTTGTATTAATAATAACTTGTTTTAAAAAAATTTTCTCATTTAAAATTTATTTTCTTTGCCTTCTTTCAGTCTTTTGATATTTTCCGAATGTTTTATCAAAATTAAGACAAATAGGACAACAAGAATTATGACATTAGATATTTCATTATTTGTATAAATTAATAATGAGACGGTTATCAAAACTGTTGTCAAACTAGCAATCGCTGACACACGAGTCAATTTAAATATAACAAAATAGAAAAATGCAAGTACAGGTATATTAAGTATTTGAAATATCTCTATATTGAATAATTCAGAATTATAAGGATTCATAAACACTGTTGCAACATAAACACCTACATAAGTAGCAACCCCTTTTCCACCTTTAAACCTATAAAATACTGGATAAATATGGCCTACTACAGCAGCTAGTCCATAAACTAAAAAATATTGATTTTGATAGAAAAATACAATAGGAATAGCTCCTTTTAATAAATCTCCAAACAATACAATTGCAGCAGAACCTTTTCCTAACGTCCTTAACACGTTTGATGTTCCTGGATTACCACTTCCCTCAGAAGAAATATCAATGCCCTTCATTCGAGCTGTAATATAGGCAAAATTTATCGAACCAAGCAAATAACTGAGAATTACTACTAAAAAATTCATTTATTTGAGTCTAATTCATTAAAAATAAATAAGATATAGCTCGTTTATACAATTTACAAATTTAATCTAATAAATGTATGAACAACAAGCCTAAATGCTCAAACAAAAGAAGGTTTAATTCTGAAAATGAAGCAAGAAAAGAAAGATTGTTTGTAGAAAAAGAATACAGCAAAAAATTTAGAATATACTTATGTACATTATGTCAAGGATGGCATTTTTCAACAATTAATTAATTATGATTGATATTTTATTTGGAATAATTCAAGGAATCACTGAATTTTTACCAATTTCTTCAAGCGGGCATCTTTTAGTTTTGTCAGAGTTGTTTAAAGACAACATTTTAAATACATATGAGATAGCATTTTTACACTTGGGAACATTTTTTTCAATTTTAATATATTACTTCAAAGACATTTTTGAGATCTTAAAAAACCGTAATTCATTGAAACAAATTTTTAAACTTATAGTTATAGGTGTAATGCCGGCTGCAGCTTTTGGATTATTTTTACCAATAAGTAATTTAATTGATGAAAGTAGCGTAATTTTAGTAATAACGGCATTGGCTTATGTGTTTATTGCAGGTGTATTATATTTTGCTGACAAGCTAGAAGAGGGAGGTAAAAGTATATTAGATCTCTCAATAAAAGAATCTCTAACAATAGGATTTGCCCAAGCCCTTGCACTATTTCCTGGAGTATCAAGAGCAGGTATAACTCTAAGTACAGCATTGTATTTGAAATTAAAAAAAACTGAAGCAATATTCTTTTCACTTCTTCTTGGATTACCCACAATTTTTGGAGCTTGGCTTCTAACATTCATGCAGGCTACAGAACCTCTTGATAACACTTTATGGATTCCTTGCATAGCTGCATTTCTTTCCGGACTAGTTGCAATTAGAGTACTTATTAATTTTACAGTTAGTTCAAAATTGAATGTGTTTTCAATTTATTGCTTTTTAATGGGTTTAGTTTCGCTAGGAACTTACTTAATTAATCTTTAGATCAATCGGTTTCTTTTTAGGTTGAAATTTTAAAATTTCATTTGCAATTTCAACAATGCTCTTAAAGTTTGGATTATCTTTAAAAGCAAATAAATTACTTCCTTCTGAAGCAACAGTTATTTCTTCTAATAATGGTAGTTCTCCGAGAATTGGTACATCAAGTTTCTTAGATAGATCTATTCCTCCACCCTTACCAAATGGATAAAGTTGATTTCCCGCTACTTCCATATATGACATATTTTCGATAACTCCAATAATGCTTGCATTAACTTTTTTAGACATAATTCCTGAGCGCTCTGCAACCATTGTTGCATTTGTTTGCGGAGTTGTAACAACAATGTTTTCAAAATATTTTAAAAATTGAGATAAAGAAATTGAAACATCACCAGTACCAGGTGGCATATCAATAAGTAATATATCCACATCTTGCCATAAAACTTCGAATAAAAATTGCTCAATAGCTTTATGAAGCATTGGCCCCCTCCAGATGACGGCCTCATCTTGTTTTACAAAATATTCCATTGATATCACACTTAAATTATTAATTTTTGATGGAAAGATTCTTTCATTAAATGGAATTGGAGGAAATTTAGCACCTAAAATCTTTGGAACAGAGTAGCCCCAAATATCTGAATCTAGAATCCCAACTTTCTTACCAAGTTCATCAAATGCAATACCAAGTAATGATGTTATAGTAGATTTACCAACACCTCCTTTACCAGAGGTAATTCCTATAATTCTTTTATTTTTATGAAAGTTGTTTTTTAAATCTTCCATATCGGTATCTGCACCAACAATTGCTGAGACTTCTTCAATTTGCTTTTCTGACGGAGTTTTAAACTTAATTTCTAAATCGTTATTTTCATTAATCCTTTGACGTAACACGTCTCTTACCCATTCAATCTCAGTAAAGTCAAGAATTTCGCATGATTTTTTCTTTAATTTTGTAATAGCATTTAGCTCTTCAAGGCTTTTATTAAATCCGGGGTAATTTATGTCTTGAATATCCATGATTAGTATTGTATTTATATTAGGTAATAACATTACATTATGATTAAAAGAAATTTACTGCTCATACTTTTAACAGGGCTTATTGGTATTGCTGTGTTAAATGCCTCAAGCTCTGATGAGGAAACTACCACTATTTCAGATATAAATAATGGAATTAAAGTTGAGTCACTAAAACAGTTGAATTCAATAAATGTTGACCAAATCAAAACAGATTTTATCATTCTTAATCTTTGGGCTAGTTGGTGCATTCCTTGTCAAAATGAAGTTGATGAATTGTTAAAAATTTCCAAACAATCAAATACAACAGTCATTGGTATTCTTGTTGATGACTCACCATCAAATGGAAGAGAATTTATTAAAGTCAATAAAATTTCTTATACAAATATATTAGAAGAAGAAGAGTCTGATATTGTTTTATCTCAATTCAGCTGGACTGGAATACCAACTACCCTAGTTTTAGATAGAAATCTTATAATCTTACATACTCTAAATGGAGAGATTACAGCTAATGAAATTATTGAATTAACTAAATAGCCATTGTCTATGAGTTGTTTATAATTTGTATATGGACGCAATATTATTTTGGAGAATCTTTCTTGTTTTAGGAAGCTTGGCTTATCTTGGTGCTTCTGGATTATTTGCGTTAAAGTTACTGGCTGCTGCAACAGGTAGAAAGCGAATAATAGATTTTTTCATCAGATAGATTGGTAGCGGGGGTAGGATTTGAACCTACGACCTCTGGGTTATGAGCCCAGCGAGCTACCAGACTGCTCCACCCCGCGCTGAATTACTAATATTAATAAGAATTAATTTAAACTCAAGAAATTTAATTGTTATTTAAAAGTTCTAAAGCAAGATCTACATACTGTTGAGCTTGTTCAACAAGATTTTGATATAAACCTAAATTTCCATTCAGTAATTCTTGCTGCGCCTTTTCAAAAGCAGTGTTTGCTTTTTCGAGAAGCTCAAGTGCACTCTCACCTTCTGTATCTTCAATATTCTCAGTCAAGAAATCTCCACCAAATACACTAGCTAAGGCTTCTGACAAAGATTCCTCCATAATTATTCTGTCTTGAAAAACAACTACAACAAATTTAAATTCAGGTAAAGGATTCTGCTCACCTTGGAGATAAATAGGTTGATAATAAAGAATTGATTGATTTATAGGAACGACAAAAAGATTACCTTTTATGACACTCGAACCTTGCTGATCAAGAAGAGTAAATATTTGTGAAATATCAGGGTCCTGGTTAATTCTTGTAGCAACCTGACTAGGTCCATCTACAAATTCTCCTTTTGGAAGCCTGAAGTCAATTAACTGTCCATAGTTTTCGGGATCTGCATCTGCGACTAAAAATGACTGCATGTTTGGTCTATTTTCTGGATTAAAAGGTTGAAAAATTAAATAGCTTAAATCACTTTCTCCAGGCAAGCTCATTAATAAATAGTATGGCAACATTGGTTTGAATCCTATCTCAGTGAATTCTCCCCTTAAAGTAGCAACTCTTGGAGTTGTTGATGAATCAGATGGTATTACCCAAGGATCTTCGTCGGCATAAAATACTCTTGGATCAGTCATATGATAATCTCTATACATGTCGGATTGGATTGTAAATAAATCTTCTGGATATCTAATATGCTCTAGCAACTCAGTACTCATAGCACTTTTTGGTGTAAACAGATTTGGAAAAATATCGTTGTAGGATGAAATTAACGGATCTTCTTCATCAACAACATAGAAATTCATTGTACCGTCATATGCATTGACGACTGCTTTAACCGAATTTCTTAAATAATTAAAGTTAATAGGGAGGCCAGAATTTTCATTAATTCTTCTTGTATCAGCTGGTTGAGCATATGGATATTTGTCAGACACTGTGTACATATCAATTATCCAAAATAAATTTCCGTCTATTAATGCCAAATATGGATCATTGTCGGTATATAAGAAAGGGGCTGCCTTTTTAACCCTACTAACAACATTTCGTTCCATAATTAATTTTGAGTCATCAGAAAGCTGATTTGAAATTAATAAATTTAACTCACTATATCGCAATGCAAACCCAAGTCTTCTAAAAAATGAACCTATTCCAACACCACCATCTCCTGAGTAATTTGTGTAAGCTACTGACTGACCCTCTGTTGACAAAGGATAGTCGACTTCGTCCTGTAAAGAGTTTACGACCACATATTCAACTGATTCCGCTGATTCCCCGAAGTAGATTCTTGGTTGTTCAACCTCTAACTCACTTACAGTTGTAGTTGCAGGCACACCTTTAACATAAAAATCTGGTTGACCTTGGCTTGCAACATTGTTTGCGGGACTAAAAACTACACCATAACCATGTGTGTATTGAAGCCTCTCATTGACCCAGCCAACTGCTGGCAAGTTTGTTTGGTCTAATTCTCTGGCTGAGACCATAACCTGTGTTAGCTCACCATTTATTCTATACCGATCAACATCTACTTCATCTAGTGCATAATATGCCCTAATCTCTTGAAGCTGACTATATGTTTCAGCTAAAACAGTAGGATCCCAGAGTCTAATGTTGTCTACAGTCTGAGAATTATCAGATATATCGTTATCTGTAAGATTTGGAGAAGCTTCAAATGATTTTTCTTCAATAATATTTAAACCGTAGGCAAGTCTTGTATAGTTGATATGATTCTCCACATAAGGAAGTTCTTTATTTAACTCATCGGGAACAACTCTAAATCTTTGAATAGCTGCGGGAACAACTCCACCAACTATTATAGAAACAGCAAGCCACAAACTTATTGCAGTAGCAGGTAACAACCAACCTCTTCTTCTAATGTTGACTAGAAGCAACACTGCACCAAACAATGAAATTAATATCAGTAAATTTAAAGCTGGTAAGTGCGCAACCACATCTGTGTAGCTAGCACCAAATACTTTTCCTCTTGGAGAATACAGCAGTTCCATAGAATCTAATCTATAAGCAAATGCTTTGAGTATGGCTATAAATGCAAGCAACACAGAAAGATGAGCTTTTGCACCACTACTTACTTCTGGTAATCTACCTGGACGAAGCTGAAGAGCTCCTGTTGCAATAAAGAATAAAATAATTATAAACGAAGAAAAGATGACTAATTGAAATGCCCAGGAGACAAAGAGTCTATATAGTGGTAATCCAAAAATAAAACTTGATACATCATATTGAAAAACAGGATCTGTAATTCCAAAAGATTTTTGGTTTAAAAATAATAAAACCTGTTCCCATAATTGAGAAGCTCCAGCACCTAGAAATAAAGAAAGACCAATAGCGCCCCAAAGTCTATACTTTAAGAAGCGCTCATTAAAAAATTCTCTAAATCTAGATAATGGATCTTGAGATTCAAATGATTCAAAAATATCCATAACTGGCGTTGCTCTTACGGCAAGTCTTAAATTAATAAAAATAAATGCAAATGCTAAGAGAGATGTAGCGGCTACGAGAGCAGATTTGGTTAAAATAATTTTTAACCAAACTGAATTTAATTCAACTGAATCGAACCATAAATAATTTGTAAAAAAGGTAGCAACAGCTCTTGCTATTGAAAACCCGATAATTCCAACAAAAACAAGAAAAGATAATCCTCTTCTTTCATTACCAGTATTCGCACCGCCAATATTTACCATGTTTATATATTATTTATCTCTCGTGTTTAACGTGAACTATACTGTGAAATTACTGTTAACGCTTCTTTAAAAGTATCCACAGCAACTATTGCTGTTTTATCAGTTCTATATTGTCTGGCCTCTTCAAAATTAGCTACTGGAACAAGAATTAGTTCTGCACCAGCTCTTTTTGCTGCAATTATTTTTTGCTTGATTCCACCTACTGGACCGACAGAGCCGTCTATTTCAATTGTTCCGGTACCTGCAACAATCATAGAATTTGTTATATCTTCGGGAATTAAATTATTGTAAACATTTAAAGCCATCATCAAGCCTGCTGATGGCCCTCCAACGTTTCCTGTTTTAATATCTATTTCAAAGGGAAAGTCAAACCTTTCATTTACAGTTGTGGCAAGAAATCCAACCATAGGTTCACCTTCATATTCAACGTGTTCAATAAGGGTGGTTTCTACAGACATTGTCTTCAAATCTCCATCTACTTCTCTTATCAAGCCAATTGAGATAGTTTCCCCAATACTGTAAGTCCTTAAAGTGGAAATAAATTCAGTTGTAGAGCTAATTTGTTTGTTATTAATCGAATTCAATAAATCACCTTTTTTTAACTTGTCATATACCGGCGAATCATCAAGTAAGCCTACAACTGAAACACCCTCACCTTTTGAGCTTATTTCATAACCTATGTTATTTAAAGCTACAGCAATCGCAATATTCTCCGATGTTCTCATATTTTGGATACTTATTTCACTAAGTTCTTTTGGAGTAACACCATCTGGTAAAATTACCTCTCTTGGGTATAAATCATATGAATCAATCATTAAAGACCAAACATAAACTAATGCATTTGCTTCGTCTCTCCTGACAGTTAATTGGAAAAGATTGCCTTCAAATTCATAATTTTCAATATTTCCGTATTCAATATCCCATTGATACGGTGGACCAGGGGACATAAAATAATATTCGGTTTTTACTAAGGACAATGAAGAAATTGATATAAAAAGAACAAGAAAAATAATTAAAAGCTTTTTATTTTTTTTAGACAATTTGTACATAGATAAATAATAGATTTAATAAAAAATAAAGAGCCGGTTAAAAAACCGGCTCTTTAAATTCAATATTAAAAGTTTATGAACAAGGTCCTCCTGACCAGTCATAACCTTCTCCTGTTGGACCAGTATATCCACTATTTAAGATTGCTGTTCCACCAGGTAATGCACCATTTGGCGTGGTCATAACGCTAACTGGTGTTTGCACATTAGCTCCGAGTGTCTTTGATGGGAACATTCCATCAGAAGAAACTGGAACATTAGCTGCTGCTCTTCTTATACCTGCCCTTGTAAGATCAGTTCCTTTTATAGAAGCCTCAAGAGCACTAGAAATGTGCTGTTGTGAAGCCCAACCAGCAACTATATAGACGCTAGTTGATTCAACACCTGCTCCAGCTAAAATATTTCTCATATTTTCATGTCCTGGTGTTTCTCCACCATAAGGAGCAAAAACGGAAGAAATATAAAAAGCTCCGGATTCAAACAGATCTTTCACTGGTGATCCTTCGACAACAAATTGACCTGAAAATGATGGTGTTGCCATCATAGTTATTGGTACAACTCCATTTTGTGCCGCACCACCAGCCAACTGTGCCATACTACCAGGATCAATTGCAGGAAAGTATGCATCTACAGGTTTAGTTACAAGCAAGCCAACAGCCTGTGTAACGTCAAATTGTCCTGGTGCATATAAATACTCCCAAGCAACCTCAACGCCTCTAGCTGCAGCTGCAGTTTTAACTCCAGCAGCATAATCAAGACCATAATCATCTTGTTGTGCAACTATACCAATAGTCTTTATGTCAACCGGTAAGTTATCTAAACTCCAATCGAGACCATTCATACCATCTGCACAATATGTTGAACCATATTCAATGATAAGACCCTTATCAACTGCATCAAAAGACCAGCCAGAATACCAACTCAATGGAGCCGCAAGCATATTATCTTTATCTAATTCGTCAAGAATAAATAAAGTTAATGGCGTTCCAAGTGACAATGCCAATGCAGCAACGTCATTTCTCATTGCATTGTATTCTTCTAGATGTTTTTGAGGATTATATCCGGTGTCTGCTGCCTCTCTAACAGCTACACAATAATCACCTAAACAACCTGTTAGGTTTTTCCAAGCCCAATATGACCTTATGCCAACTTCAACTGGTAAACCAGCAGCACCATAAGGACCTGTATAATCGCTTAAAATTCCAAGGTAAATACATCCTTTTGCTTGATCAGCATTTGTAGGAAATTCACCTATTACCTCAGGACATGGCTCTTCAGTCACACCAAAATCTGTATTTACGGATTTTGCAGTTGTGACTGCTGGCGAATCAAGAGTTTCTACTACTTCTTCAACAACTTCTTCTGTTGCTTCTTCTTCAGTAGCACCTCCGCCACACATTACCATGATTAAGGCTAAAATTGATAATATAATCAGACTTCGCTTACGCAAAGAAATTGAATTCATTATCCCCCCCCCTAAATTATTAGTACTAATGATTTAATAATACTAGGAAAGTCGGAGGTTAGTAGGAAAAAGGCCAAGCTTTAAAATAATTGCGTAACCTAAACCAAATCCCCCATAAACCACGAGGTTCAAATATAAGAAAAACAATGATAAATATTCCAAAAACTAGCCTTTCAATTTGTGCAAGATTTAGTAAAGATGATTGTTCAAATAATCCAAAAAAGTGAATAATCTCTTGAATTACTGATGGCATCAATATAAAAAAGAAACTACCGAATAATGGACCTAATACTGTTCCTGCACCACCAATAATCACAATTGCTATAAATGTAACTGAATACACAAAATTAAATTGGTTAGGTTCAACTCCACCAGTGAAGGTAAAAAGTAACGCTCCACATATACCTGCATAAAATGATGAAATAGCGTATGCAATTCCTTTATATCTAAGAAGGTCAACACCGATAGCCTCAGCTGCAATATCCCTATCTCTAATTGAAAAAAAAGCTCTGCCGGTCTTTGTTCTAGCAATATTTTTTACTCCAAATCCAGATAAAATAAGTATCACTAATGAAAATAGGGCAATTAAATTATTTTCATTTAAAACAAGATTGCCTATTGTTATTCCATTCTCAAAATTAAATCCTAGAAATACAAAATCAGGTGATTTTCTTCCAAGGCCTGATCCGCCGGTTACAGTCCTAAAGTTTTGAAAGATATGTAGAACAAAATAAACAATTCCAATACTAAATAAACCTAAATTTAACCCTTTTAATTTTGAAGTTACTGGAGATATCAAAATACCAAAAAGCATGGGCACTATACCGGAGAGAGGGAGCCAAATAGCCATATCTAAGCCATAAGACAATACACTTGAACCAATATTACCCCCCAAGACAAATGCAGTATACGTACCAATTCCAATAAATGCTCCATGGGCCAAACTTATTTGTCCTGCAAAACCAGATACAATATTTAATCCCCAAGCACCAATAGTTGTCATCATTGCTAAAGTTAATAAAAATAACCAAACATCATCAAGAATAATTAGTGTGTAAATGGAAATTAAAACTCCAAAAACTGCCCAGAATCTTTGAACTCTATTATTGAAAATTCTATGTTCTTCTTTGTATGAATTATAAAAATCTAATCTATCTTTCATTTTTAAACTCTTTCAACCTCTTTAGTTCCAAATAAGCCTTCTGGTTTCACTAACAAAATAAAAAACATGATTATATATGGAGCAACAGTAGAAAAACCAAGACCTAAATTTATATCAAAATATTCCTCTATAGAGTACTGGTAGTAACCAGCTAAGCTTTGTGTTACTCCAATTATAAGTGACCCTATTATTGCACCTGGTATAGAGTCAAGTCCACCAATTACTACTGCAGGCAATGCACGAAGCGCTAAAACAAAACTAAGTTGTGTTAACGTATTAAATCCACCAGTAAATACAAATCCTGCAATAGCAGCTAACAGTCCTCCGATAAACCATGCAAGTCCAAAAACTCGTCCAACATTAATTCCCTGGGCTAATGCAGTTTCTTGGTCGAAGGATGTTGCCAACATTGCAAGACCATATCTTGATTTTTTAAAAAATAGATTTAATAAAAGTATCACAATAAAGGCAACGAATAAACCCGCCATTTCCAAATATTTGAAATTAAATTCTCCAATGCTAAAAGAACCAAAATTGCCATAAGAAGTGAAAGAATCACCTAAAAATCTTGGCTCATCTCCTATCCAATCATCCAAGAATGTTCTTATCAAAATATCAACACCAATAGTTATAACAGCAACAGAAAATACTGGTTCACCAACCATTTGTCTCAAAACTGTTCTTTCAATTAAAAGGCCAACTGCACCGGTAAGAAATATACCAATTAGTAATGATAACCAAAAGTTTATCCCTGCTTCAGTTGCAAAATAGCATATAAATCCTGCTCCTAATGCAGCAAGAGCAGGTTGTGCAAAACTCAAAACGTCAGTAGCTTTAAAAATAATTACAAAGCCTAAAGCTACCAATGAGTAAACAGCTCCAAGTGCTATTCCTTCTATAAAGACTTGAATGAAAAAAGTCATATTATTTATACATACTTTCAACTAACTCAGAAAATTGTTCAATAATCACGTTTCTTTTTATTTTTTGGGTAGCAGTCAATTCGCCATCTTCATGATCGAGCTCTTTTGGAATTAGTTCGAACTTTCTCACTTGTAATGAAGATGTTTCTTCGTTTGCACGAATAATCTCTTTAGAGACTAATTCTCTCACTTCAGGCTTTTCTGTTAAATCTCTATATGTTGTAAAAGGAATTTTTTTTCTCAAAGCCCAATTTGAGACAGTTTCAAATTCAATTGCTACAAGACAAGATAGAAATTTTCTTCTATCACCAACAACGAGTGCATCTTTAATAAATGGAGAAGCCTTAATTTTATTTTCTATTTCAGAAGGTGAGACATTTTTACCACCACTTGTCACAATAATATCTTTTTTTCTATCAGTTATTATCAAACTTCCTTTTTCAGTAATTTTTCCAACGTCGCCAGTATGTAGCCATCCTTCTTCATCAATAACGTCTTTTGTACTTTTTTCATCTTTATAATATCCCTTAAAAGTTCCTCCATGTCTTGTGAGAATTTCTCCATCATCAGCTATTTTTATCTCACAGTTTTCATGTGGTCTACCAACAGAACCAATCTCAATTATCTCAAAATCATTTGATGTAACATACGCACAATTTTCTGTCATGCCATATGCTTCGAATATTGGCACACCTAAAGCCATAAAAAATTTCAACACTTCGGGGGCTATTGGAGCGGCACCAGAAATAGCAATAGCAATTTTACTTAAACCTAATTTTTTCTTAAGTGTTCTAAAAGATAATATATGAGCTATTAACAGTAATATTCGTGCAATTAAATCATTAAATGATTTGTTTAAACGTCTTTCAGTAGCTATGTTTCCAAGTTTCAATGAGAAATTAAACATTAGCCTTTTAAAAAATGATGCATCTCTCATCTTTACTAGGCTAGTTGAGTACATTCTTTCCCAAATTCTTGGTACTGCAGGAAAAAAGTCTGGTTGAATATCAACTAAATCAGATTGAACTGTATCTGTTGATTCGGAGAAATTAATTGTAGCAATTAATTGCGTTGCAATTAAGAGATCAGTTAGTCTTGCAAAAATATGACACAGAGGAAGATAAGATAAAAACTGGGGGTTTTTTGTTTTTACTGATTCGACAAATACTGTAGTGACTAAGTTTCCACTTACCCATCTCAGATTACCATGAGTAATCATTGAGCCTTTTGGAGGACCGGTTGTGCCAGAAGTATAAACTAACATGGCTAAATCATCATCTTCAATATTGTCAATTGTATAAAAAATTTTATCGATATTTGATTCTAATTTTTCTTTTCCAATCTCAAGAAATTCATCATATGAAATAAGGTATTCAGAATTATATTTGTACATACCTTTATTATCAAAATAAACTATCTTCTTTAGAGATGGTAAGTTTTCACAAACTGCTAATGCCTTATCCACTTGTTCTTGATCCTCAGCAAATAAGATCACTGTTTCAGAATGTCCAAGTAAATATTCAACTTCAGATTTAGGATTTGTTGGATATAAGCCAACAGTGACTGCACCAGCAGCCTGAATTCCTAAGTCTGATACAAACCATTCAGGTCTATTTTCAGAATGGACAGCAACCTTGTCTCCTTTATTGACTCCAAAATCAATTAATGCAGAAGCTAGGTAAGTACATTTATTCCAAAATTCAAGATAAGTCGTTTCATACCATATTCCAAATTCCTTATTTCTTAAAGCTATACTTTCTGGAAATCTTTCCCCTAATTCTTTAACTCTGAGCAATGGTGTTTTACCGCCAGTTTCTTTTGCTTCGGCTTGTATTTCTTTCATACTTAATGTCATTTTTTTGAACTCCCAACATATGCTTCGATTACTGAAGAATTTTCAATAACTTCATTTGGAGTACCATCAGCTATTTTTTCTCCAAAATTTAATACTGTTATTTCATGTGCTATGTCAGTCACCATATTCATGTCGTGATCAACCAATAAAACTGAAATTTTTAGTTCTTCATTGATATCAATTATGAATCTCGCAATATCTTCAGTTTCTTCATTATTCATACCTGCCGCTGGTTCATCTAATAAAATTAATTTTGGAGCCAGTGCTAATGCTCTACCTAGCTCAACTCTTTTTTGAATTCCATAAGGCAAAGACATTACATAAGAATATCTGTACTCTTCTATTTCAAGAAAATCTATAATATCTTCTGCTTCTTTTCGAGCATACAATTCACCTTTTTTTGCTTTACTAGAATAAAACAATCCTGATAAAATTCCATAATCTAATCTTCTGTGTACACCGGTTAAAATATTTTCTAAAACTGAAAGATTTTCAAATAACTCTATATTTTGAAATGTTCTTGCTATCCCTAGTTCTGCAATTTTATTTGGACGCATATTTGTAATGTTTGCATCCTCAAAAAAAATATTTCCGCTATCTGGACTGTATATTCCACTAATGCAATTAAAGACAGATGTTTTGCCTGCTCCATTAGGTCCAATTATTGAAGTAATGCTTTTTTCCTTTACATCAAAACTTACATTTTTTAAAGCAGTAATTCCACCAAAACTCAATGAAACATCTTCAAATTTTAATAAAGAACTTAACTCAACCATCTTTTTTTCCTTTTGTAATGTTTAACATCTCTAAACGATTTACGTTCAGTGGAATTAGAGTTTAAACCAAGATAAAATTCTTGAACATCTTCATCTTCTTTGAGCTCTAGACTGTTTTTATCCATAACAATTGTTCCATTTTCCATTATGTAAGCATGATCAGATATATTAAGAGCCATGTTTGCATTTTGCTCAACAAGAAGAACAGACACTCCTAAATTGTTAATCTCTAAAACCAGTTCTGCAATTTGGTCGACTAATTTAGGTGCAAGACCAAGACTTGGTTCATCAAGTAGAAGATAGTCAGGTTCTGACATTAAGCTTCTGCCAATAGCCAGCATTTGTTGCTCACCACCTGAAAGATAGCCTGCTATGTTACCTTCCCTACTTTTTAATAATGGAAATAAATCGAATACCCTTTCAACATTTTTTTCAAAATTCTGTGTATTTGTATGTGCACCCAGTTTTAAATTTTCAAGTACAGTAATTTCTGAGAAAATGCGACGACCTTCTAGTACTTGAGATACACCCATTTTTACGATTTCAGAAGGATTAGAATTAGTAATATTTTTTTCATCATAAATTATCTCACCCTTGGTAATTTTACCATTTTGAATATCAAGTAAACCAGATATTGCTCTGAGAACAGTAGTTTTACCAGCACCATTTGCACCAAGTAATGCGACTACTTTATTTCTTGGAAGATTTATTGAAATACCTTTGAGGACTAAAATTACATCCTGATACACTACTTCAAGGTTTTTCACAGATAACATTTACTTAATAACTTTAAGTAATAGAGTAAATAATTTCAACCCATACAAAATTAATTAGTTTTTTTCATGAAACCTAATAAAAATATTGAATACAAATATTAGTTAGAATTTTTGCGTATTTATTATGAGATGTATGAATGATGAAAATTTTTCTCAACAACAACTTTTTGAACAGGAAAAATATATTTCTGATTTAATTGAAAAAAAATCTGACAAAAAGAAAAGTTCTATAAATATTATTTTTGGAGCGTCGTTAATTTCAAGTGGAATAGTTTTATCATTTTTATTTCTGTTTGGATTGTTCGATGAAGAAGAGATTGTAATTCCTGAACCTGTAACGATAACTCAAACTGTTACTGAAAAAGAATTAGTTATGCCAAGAGTTGACTCTACAGAAATAGTTTCGATTGCTGAATTAGCTACAAAAACTATTGTTCAGGTTCAAGTAGGAGACATATCAGAAGATGGAGAATTTCTTCCAAGTGGTGGTGGCTCAGGAGTTGTTATTTCTTCCGATGGTCTAATAATGACTAATCACCATGTTATTGATAACTCAGTCCAAGTAAGGGTCGTCTTTGAAGATGGTAGAATGTATGAAAGTAAAATTGTTGGATCTGATAGGCTCACAGACATTGGATTACTTAAAATCTCTGCATCAAATTTAGTTCCTATATCAATCGGAAATAGTGAGTCTCTTAAGGTTGGGGATTTAGCAGTTGCTATTGGTCACCCATTAACGTTAGGTGCAGCACCTACTGTAACAACTGGGGTTGTTTCAGCATTGGAAAGAAGGCTAGACGTTGGTAGCGAAGCTATGGATTCAGGAGTTACTTTGTTTGGCTTGATTCAGACTGATGCACCAATAACAAGAGGGTCGAGTGGAGGTGCATTAATTAACAATAATGGAGAATTAATTGGTATTACTACTGCTATAGCTACTGCAGATGTTGGAGCAGAAGGATTAGGATTTGCCGTTCCAGTAAATTTAGCTTTGGGTATAGCTGATGACTTACTTAAAGAAGGGCGTATTTTACATGCTTTTCTTGGAATTTTAGGTGCACAACATTTTGATACAGCAGATGATGGAGCAAGAGTATTCTCCGGAGTAATGATACAAGAACTGTATGGTCCAGGAAATGAAGTTTTTGCAATTGGAAAAGCTGGTGCATCAGCTGGCGATATAATTAAAAAAATTAATGGTATTAATGTAAAGACGTTAGACGGCTTGATAACAGTGTTAAGACAAAAAAGAGCGGGTGATACTGTAGAGATAGAAATACTAAGAAACTCTCAAACAATAACACTTGTTTTTGAGTTGGATCTTCGACCTTCAGATGTCTGACGATATTTTTTCTCAATTATTTAATTTATTTAATAATGATGATGGTGATGTTAATTGGAATTTAGCTTCTCAAATTAATAATCATATAAATAAAGAATCTGAAGAAAATTTTCTATTTTCCAATAGTGAAATGAATTATGAAGAAATTTTTCGAGCAATACAACTAAATAACCAATCTTTAGATATTCCCTATGAAAATATCGAAAATTTGCAAATACTAAATTCAAAAGAATATGGAAATTGGTTCTTAGATTCTATAAAACATTTTGACTTTAGTAATTTAAATATAGCAAGCTCTAGTCCTTTTAATTTAGCTGGTGCCCAGTCATCTTTAATTGGTATGCAGCTAGGAAATATTTCTGGTTTCCTCAGTAAAAACACTTGGGGACTTAGCCATTTTGGAATAGTTCTTCCTAAAAGTAAAATTCTTGCAATCAACAAATTAAATTTTGAATCTAGAATTACCAGATTTGAAGTTGATGATAAAGATGCCACCATGGCTTTAATGGCTTTAGAATTTATTGCGCTGTCTTTGGGAAAATTTAATGCACCTTTTTTATTCGTTCTTGAACAAATGCAAAAGAGTAACGAGAGTTTAATTGAAAGCTTGGGTGAAATGAAACCAGATATAGATCCATCAAGTTTTTCAAATCCAGAAGAAATATTTTCAAATATGCCTGAACTAAACAATCTCAACTTTGATTCAATATTTGATTCAATATTTGCACCACTTAGTTTTTATAGACAAGTGATAAAAAATTCTACTAAAGAATTTTTAAAATATATAGATCCAAGTGTTATAGATTTAGTCGCAGATTTAAATCTAGTTGGAACTAATGAAAATATTAATGACTTTGAAAACAAGATCTCGAATTATGATGAAAAATCAGAAAGTTTCATAAACTATCTAATCGAAAGTGAAAGTCAATATTCAACATTAGACATATTGTCAAATATCGATCTTATTCCTTCATCATCAGAAATTGAAGACCCAATTTCTTGGTTAGCTAGAACTTCCTTACCCCCTATTTAAATTTAAATTCGCTAATATTGATTTATTAAGAAAGGATAAAACGCATGTCATTAAATATTGGAGATCAGATACCTGAATTTGAATTATACAACCATGATAAAACGAAATACAGCGACAAAGATTTCTTGGGTCAAAAAACAATGTTTGTCTTTATGCCATTCCCATTTAGCAGTGTTTGTGATAAAGAAATTTGTGAATTGAGAGATTATCAAGAATCTTTTATGAAAGAAGATACGAATACAGTGCTAGTAACAGTAGGTGCGAGCCCTACAAATAGAGCTTGGGCTGAACATTACAATATTGAGTTTCCTATTTTATCTGATTTCTGGCCACATGGTGAAGCCGCTAAAAAATTTGGATGTTTTCATGATGGTGCTGGCATATCATTAAGGTATACATTCATTACAAATGAAGAAAACGTAATCACAGAAATTATAAAGAGTGACGAAATAGGTGTTGAAAGAGATTTTAGCGAATATTCAGAAAGTTTTGGTATTTAACCTACATCTCTAACATCAAATTCAGCTGCACGCTGCCTCTTGATGCGTCTTCTTTCTCTTTCTGAAAGCCCTCCCCATATGCCGAACTTTTCTGATTGTTCAACTGCATACTCAAGGCATTCATCTTGTACAGTACATGCTCTGCAAATTGCTTTTGCTTTTCTAGTGGAGGCTCCTCTTTCTGGAAAAAATAAATCTGCGTCTGCCCCTTTACAATTTGCTTCTTCAGTCCATGAAGGCATCCCGCCAATTAGTTCATCGATTATTTTTAATTCCACCCTTGCTCCTTAATAAACTACACAAGTGTAATTTATTACGTCAAAAGTTAATTGTCAAGGGGTGAATTGTCTAAATAATTATTAGTTAATTCGCAAATATAGGATAATTAATTATGGCTTATCAAAATATAGTTTCCACTGGTTCTGTTTATAAAGGAAGGACTGGTATGTGGTTGTACCTCTTCCACAGGATTACGGGAGTTGCATTATTTGGTTATCTATTACTTCATATTATATCTACAGCACTTATTTTGGCTGGACCTGAAATCTACGAAGGTGCTGAGGCAATATACAAAAACTTTTATTTTAGAATCGGAGAAGTTGGCTTAATGGCAGCTGTTCTAGCTCATGCTATAAATGGCTTAAGAATTATTGCAGTTGACCTTTGGAGCAAGGGATCTGATTATCAAAAAGCATTAAATATTACAGCGTTGGTTGTTTTTATTGCAATATTTGTTCCTACAACATACAAAATGATAGATTCTTACTTTGAAGTATGTTTAGAAAAAAGTTCAATTGGAACAACTGTTATTGACTGTATGGTAAGGCCTCTTCCGGATTGGAAAACATGATGAAATCGGTAAAAAGAACTGACTGGGGAAGAAGAACTCCACCTATTGGAGGTAGTAATTTTGAGTTATATGCTTGGTTTTTTATGAGAATAAGTGGTTTATTCCTAGTTCTTTTAGCTGCCGGGCATATGTTTATAATGCATGTTTTTAACGATACACTTAACCTAGATTATGAATTTGTAGCAGCAAGATGGGACACACCTTACTGGAGAACATTTGATTGGCTTTTGTTAACACTAAGTATTCTCCATGGTACTAATGGACTTAGAATTGTTATGCACGACAACATTGCTAATAAAACATTTAGGCAGCTTGCTCTCTACGGATTGTACTTTACATCAACTGCGTTTTTTATACTAGGAACTTATGTATTAGTAGCGTTTGTGAGGGAAGTATGAAAATTATAAAGCATTCATTTGATGGTGTGATCGTCGGAGCAGGTGGTGCTGGTTTAAGAGCTGCGATAGAGGCTGCTCCACACATGAAACTTGCAGTAATTACAAAACTCTACCCTACAAGATCACATACTGGTGCTGCGCAAGGTGGCATGAGCGCTGCATTAGCAAATGTCGAAGAAGACAATTGGAATTGGCATGCTTTTGATACTGTAAAAGGTTCTGATTACTTAGCTGATCAACCAGCTGTAGATATTCTTTGTAAAGAAGCGATAGATTCTGTTGTTGAATTAGAACACTGGGGCTTGCCCTTTAGTAGATTAGAAAATGGAAAAATAGCACAAAGAAGATTTGGTGGCCACACAGTAAAAGAGGGTGAGGCACCAGCTTTCAGGGCTTGTTATGCTGCAGATAGAACTGGCCATATGATTTTGCAAACTTTGTATCAAAAGTGTGTATCTATGGGTGTTACTTTTTTTGATGAGTTTCAAGTTTTAGATATAAAAATAGATGATGGTGTTTGTAGGGGTGTTATTGCATATGAAGTTGCAACAGGCGATATTCATATTTTTGAAGCTAGAGCTGTAACTTTTGCAACAGGAGGTTTTGGGAAAATTTATAAAGTTAGCTCAAATGCTCACTCACTTACTGGTGATGGTCCTGGAATTTTATACCAAAAAGGCATACCTCTTGAAGATATGGAATTTTATCAATTCCACCCAACTGGAATATACAGACTCGGAATATTGTTATCTGAAGCTGCACGTGGGGAAGGTGGTATTTTAAGGAATAAAGATGGTGAAAGATTTATGGAGAGATATGCACCATCTATCAAAGACTTGGCACCAAGAGATATGGTTTCTCGTGCAATTGCTACAGAGATCAGCGAAGGAAATGGTGCTGGACCAAATAATGATTTTGTATATTTGGATTTAACTCATCTTGGTGCTGAAACAATAAAACAAAAACTCCCAGATATTACTGACTTTGTCAGAACTTATGTAAAAATTGAACCTATTAACGAACCGATTCCTGTCCAACCAACTGCCCATTACGCTATGGGTGGTATTCCTACAGATGTTAATGCTAGAGTTTTAAGCGATGCATCAGGTACAATACTTCCAGGAGTATATTCTGCTGGAGAATCAGCATGTGTAAGTGTCCACGGAGCAAATAGATTAGGTACAAATTCACTCTTAGATATTGTAGTTTTTGGTAAAAGGGCAGGTCAAAGTATGGTTGATTATGTATCTTCAACAAAACCAATGGAACTCTCTGATAATGCTGCAGAAGACCTTACAAATAAAATTGAAAAATTAATAGAAAAAGATCATAGCCTTGAATTTTCTGTTCCTAGGATTAGAGAAGAGTTACAAGACTCTATGGAAGAAAATGCAAAAATATTTAGAACCGAAGAGAGTTTAGAAAAACAAACAAAAATACTCACAGATCTGCGTGATAGATATCAGAATGTGACTATTTCAGATAAAGGGAAAGTTTTTAACACAGAACTATTAGAAGCAATTGAGTTAGAGTACTTACTAGATATGTCAGACACAACTGTTGCCAGTGCACTTCATAGAAAAGAAAGTAGAGGTGCACATTCAAGAGTAGATCATGTTGAAAGAGATGACGAAAATTGGCTTAAGCATTCATTTGCATTTAAAAATGGGGAATCAGTTAAGCTAGAATATAAAAATGTTGAACTTGGAAACTATGAACCAAAGGAAAGAAAGTACTAATGGATGTCAAAGTTAACATTTTAAGGTACAACCCTGAGACAGATAGAAAAGGTCATTGGGAAGAATATATACTTGAAGCTGATCCTGATGAAAGAATATTAGACTTACTTCACAAAGTTAAATGGTTTGATGATGGAAGTTTAGCATTTAGAAGATCTTGTGCTCATGGAGTATGCGGATCTGATGCCATGGTTGTTAACGGCGAAAACATGCTTGCTTGTCAAGTTCTTGTAAAAGAAGTAAGTACACCTATCAAAATTGAACCTATTAGGGGCCTACCTGTTATAAAAGATCTGGTAGTTAATATGGATTCTTTTTTTGATTCATATAAAAAAGTAATGCCATTTCTTGTAAACGATAGTGAACCTGGTGAAAGGGAAAGGCTTCAGTCTCCTGAAGATAGAGATAGGTTTGAAGATACTACAAAATGTATATTGTGTGCTGCTTGTACAACAAGCTGCCCTGTTTTTTGGACTGCCGATACTTACGTGGGGCCTGCAGCGATTGTAAATGCACATAGGTTTGTGTTTGATTCACGTGATAATGCTTCGAAACAAAGGCTTGAAATATTAAAAGATGTTGATGGAGCGTTTAGATGTAGAACTGCATTCAATTGTACGTCAGCTTGTCCTCGTGGTATACAGGTTACTAAAGCCATCGAAGATGTTAAAAGAGAAACTCTCACTATCAATTGATTGAAGATATTCTCAAACAAATCAAAAACAACATAGAAAATACAGATATTGACATAACTTCAATTTATTTTGAAATTACAGATATAAACAAAATATACAATCTTGATAGCTGCAGCTCAATAGACTCATCAATTAAATCTGAAAGATTTCTAAAATTTAAAATATCTACTAAGGACTTATTATTGATTGTTGAGGGAAAAAAACATCCGGAAGATCTTCTTTTTAATGAAAAAGTAAAAATCTCAGGAGATATTAGCATCCTATCGCCTTAGAAAAAGAAAAGACGGCTCACGCCGTCTTTTCAAATTTGATAAAAAGTGCTTTTAGTTTAAAGCGTCTTTTAATCCTTTTGCAGCTTTAAAAGCTGGGGCATTCTTCGCAGCAATTTGGATTGTTTCTCCTGTTGCTGGATTTCTACCTTGTCTTGCAGCCCTGTATCTTGACTCAAAGTTACCAAAACCAGCGATACTTATTTTATCGCCATTTTTCATACCATTTGTTATGCCATCGAACACGGCTTCTACAGCTCTTTTAGCGTCTGATTGTGACAACCCTACTTCTGCTGCAACAACGCTTGCTAATTGATCTTTATTCATAGCTGTTTAGCCTTTCTTTTTTGAGTTTTTGTAAAAACTCCTTAATAACAATTATAGTTTTTTTATATGATTTGTCTTAAAATCCTAAATTTATTGAGTTTTTTTTAAAAAAGACTGAATTTATTGACTTAATATGCTATTGAGCTCATCTACTTTTGATTTAACTGCTTCTGATGCACTTTTTAATGCATTTAACTCATTACTTTTAAGTTCAATTTCAACAACTTTTGTAACACCGCTTGAACCTAGCATTGTGGGAACACCCAAAAACACGTCATTAATACCATATTCACCATTAACCCAAGAGCATGCAGGCATAATTTCATTGGAATCCGAAAGAATTGACTTTACCATAATTGCTGCAGCAGAAGACGGCGCAAAATAAGCACTACCAGTTTTCAATAAGCCAACAATTTCAGCACCTCCATCAGAAGTCTTTTGAACTAATTCTGAAATTTCATCGTCACTTAGTAAATCATTAAGAGGCTTGCCTGCAACTCTACACTGTGATGGAACAGGAACCATTGTTTCGCCATGACTTCCTAAAGTTAATGCCTCAATTTCATTCATATTTACATTCAATTTTTCAGAAATAAAGTATGCAAAACGAGAAGTATCTAAAACGCCTGCTTGGCCAATCACTTTATTCTTTGGCAACCCAGACACTTGGGAAACTAACATTGTCATTTGATCTAATGGATTAGTTACAACAATTATTATTGGTGATTTAGAAAAATTAAGAATATTTTTCGTAACATCGCTGACTATGTTTGCATTCACTTCAAGTAAATCCATTCTGGTCATACCTGGTTTTCTTGGTAAGCCAGCTGTAATAACTACAACATCACTATCAGCAGTATCTTTATAATCATTTGTTCCGATTATTTTACTAGAAAAATCTTCTACGTATCTTGATTGGTTCATATCTAATGCAAGTCCTTGTGGAAGGCCCTCAACAATGTCCGTCATCACAACAGAATCAACAAGGTCATACTCAGCAACTCTAAGTGCAGTCATTGAGCCATATTTTCCAGCGCCAACTATGGTTACTTTTTTCATTTATTTAAAACCCTCTATATTTTCAACCAGATTTGCAGCAAAATTAGATGATGATAATGTTTTAGCATCTGATCGACCTCTAGCAAGATCGTAAGTAACATTTCCTTCACTAATTGATTTCTCCATTGCTTTAATAATGAGATCTGCAGCTTCATTCCACCCCATATATCTGAACATCATTTCTCCCGACAATATTAACGAACCGGGATTGGCTTTATCTTGTCCAGCATGTTTTGGTGCAGTTCCATGAGTAGCCTCAAAAACTGATTTACCATTTTCATAATTAATATTTCCTCCAGGACTAATTCCAATTCCACCTATCTGTGCAGCTAATGCATCAGATGCATAGTCACCATTTAAATTTGTTGTGGCTATAACATCAAATTCCTGAGGTTTGATTAATACTTGCTGTAAAAATGCATCTGCAATAACATCCTGTACCAAAATTTTATCTCCTGCATCACCACTACAGTCTTCCCAAGAAATTGCTACATCAGAAAATTCATTTTTCACTAGTTCATAGCCCCAGGCTCTAAAAGCTCCTTCTGTAAATTTCATAATGTTTCCCTTATGTACAATGGCTAGATTTTTTTTATTATTTTCAACAGCATAATTAAGTGCAGATCGAATAAGTCTCTCGGAGGCAGTTTTTGAAATAGGTTTAATTCCAATTCCACTATCATGTCTAATTTCCCAATTGAATTCTTCTTTTAAAAATTTATTTAATTTACCAACATCTTCTGAGTTCACTTCTAACTCTTTTCCTGAATAAACATCTTCAGTATTTTCACGAAATAATGCAATATCTACGTTTCCTGGATTTTTTGTTGGCGTTTCAACCCCCTTAAACCATCTAAGTGGCCTCAAACATGCATATAAGTCTAATTTTTGCCTAATTGCAACATTGATTGACCTAATTCCTCCTCCGACTGGGGTTGTGAGCGGTCCTTTTATGCCGATTCCAAATTCATCAAACATTTCGATTGTTTTTTCTGGTAACCATTCATTTACATTATCAAATGCTTTTTGACCAGCTAGTACTTCTTGCCATTCAATCTTTCTACCGTTTGTATAAGCTTTTTCAACAGCAGCATCGAAAACTCTCTGTGAAGCAGGCCAAATATCTATACCTATACCATCTCCTTCAATAAAAGGTACAACGGGTTTATCTGTATCGAATGAATCTCTGGTTTTTTGAATCGCTAATTCTAAATCTTTCCTACTTAAATTTTCATTCATACAACATCCTTAATAGCCTGACCAATTTTTGTTGGATTTTCAACGACATTTGCACCAGCATCAGTTAGTGCTTCAATTTTAGCACTAGCAGTACCTTTATTTCCAGAAACAATTGCTCCAGCATGACCCATTTTTTTACCAGGTGGAGCTGTAAGTCCTGCAATGTAAGAAACAACAGGTTTAGTTACATTGTTCTTAATAAACTCTGCTGCTTCCTCTTCAGCGCTTCCACCTATTTCACCAATCATTACAATGGCTTCTGTCTGTGAATCGTTTTGAAAAGCATCAAGGACATCTATAAAAGACGTGCCTGGAACAGGATCTCCCCCAATGCCAATACAAGTTGATTGGCCTATGTTTAAATTTGTTAATTCAAGAACTGCTTGATAAGTTAGAGTTCCAGACCTGGATACAACACCAACGTTTCCCTCCATAGTAATTTCATGAGGCATGATTCCAACATTAGATTTACCTGGAGAAATTAATCCAGGACAATTTGGACCAAGTAATCTTGAAGATGTTTTTTCCTTTAAGAGGTCATACATTTCTGCCTCATCTTTAGCAGGAATTCCTTCAGTTATACAGACTATTAAATCACACCCAGCATAGGCAGCTTCCAAAACTGCATCTTTTGCAAATGGCGGTGGGACAAATGTCATAGCGGTATTTGCTCCTGTTGCCTCTACAGCTTCTTCAACTGTATTGAAAATTGGAATTCCTTCTACAGATTCTCCTCCCTTACCAGGTCTGGTACCCGCAGCAACTTTTGTACCATAATCCCTATTTCTCAATGCATGAAATTTTCCCTGTTCTCCAGTAAGTCCTTGTACTACAACTTTTGTTTCATTATCAATAAAGATAGACATTAAATTGCTCCCTCAACTGCTAACTTAGCTGCTTCATCCATAGAGCTAGAAATTGTAATTTTTTCATTTGTATTTTGTTCCAAAATAGATAATCCCTCTTTTGAGTTAGTTCCATCAAGCCTTACAATTATCGGCCATTTAAGTTCTTTACCTTTAGTGGCTTCAACTATGCCATTGGCTACAAGGTCGCACCTTGTAATTCCCCCAAAGATATTAATTAGTACACTTTTAACATTATCTTCTGATTCCAATACTTCAAGTGCTGCCGTAACAGTCTCTGCTTTTGCGCCACCACCTATATCTAAAAAGTTTGCTGCCATTCCACCATGTTCAGATACAACATCAAGCGTAGACATCACTAATCCTGCACCATTACCAATAATTCCAACACTCCCCTCAAGCTTTATAAAATTAAGGTTTTTTTCTTTGGCAAATTGCTCAGAAACTGGAATAGGTATTTCATTTTCGAAATCTTTAAAATTTTCGTGTCTATAAATAGCATTCATATCTAGTGAAACTTTTGAATCTAAGGCAGAAACTCCATTGTCTGTAATTGCTAGTGGATTAACCTCAACTAAATCACAATCACCTTCTACAAATAATTTGTATAAGTTTGAAATAACATCACTTAATTCAGCTTTATAACTTTCATTGAGTTTTGCTTTCTCTATTGACTTAATGATTGTTTCCGAATCTAACCCTTTGGACGGAGATATATGAAGCATTATTAAGTCGTCTGGGTTCTTTTCTGCTACTTCTTCAATATCCATACCTCCTTTTGCACTGAGCATCATTAAGTAGGATTTTGCTGATCTATCAAGTGTGAAAGAAATATAATACTCTTCTAATATATTTGAAGCCTCTTCAATTAAGAGACTTTCCACAATATGGCCTTTGATATCCATCCCTAAAATTTCACCTGAAAATATGGTAAGTTCATCAAAATCTTTTGCGACTTTGATGCCTCCAGCTTTACCTCTTCCTCCTACTTGAACTTGAGCCTTAACTACAACGGGATATGTTAGTCCATGATTATCAGAAATTTCAGATATCCTAGATACAAAAATAGATTTGGGTGTTGGAATAAAAAAGTCTTGATAAAGTCTTTTACCTTGGTATTCAAAAAGATTCATAATGTTATAACAAGAGTATAGATTACAAAAAAATAAGATTTATGCTGTGTGTTTATAGAAATTTTATTGGAGCCCATTCTATGTCCAAATATTTAGTCCCTATATTGTCTGAAAATTCAACAGTAATTTCATTTCCTTGAACTTCCTTTACTACCCCTTCTCCGTATTTTTCATGAAGAATTTTTTGTCCAACTGATGACGAATTATTTTTTTCATTTACCTCTTGAAATTCTGGAGAAAAATCTTTAGTTTCAAAATGTTCTGATCCTTCATCTAAAAATCTACTCGGTAAATTGTATGTTGTACCACCCCACAGAGTTCTAGACCAAGCATGGGATAAGTAAAGCTTTTTTTCTGCTCTAGTTACACCAACATAACAAAGTCTTCTCTCTTCTTCAATTTCAGATTGATCACCCTGTGAGCTTCTCTCGTGTGGAAATAAATTTTCTTCCATTCCAGTCATAAATACGTAAGGAAACTCTAGACCTTTAGCATTGTGCAATGTCATTAATAAAACTTTATCTGAATCTTTAAGTTCATCAGTTTCTGAAAAAAGCGCTATGGATTCAAGATAATCTCTCAATTTTGCATAGGGTTCATCAATCTCATCTTCATAAAGATTTTCAAAATTATATGCAGAATTTAATAGCTCCTCTATATTTTCAAGTCTCATTTGTGATTCCATTGTTCCTTCTTTAATGAGATTCATTTTATAGCCAGTTAAGTCGATAATTTTTTCGATAGATTTTGATGGTCCTTCCAATGAAAATGTTTTTAAATCTAAAATTAAATTTTTGAATTCAATCAATTTATTTTTTATTCTTGGAGATATATTCTCAACCTGTTCAATGTTTTGCAACAACTCGAAAATCGACATTTCATTTTTGTCGATATAATCTCGTAGCTTCTTGACACTTGACTCACCGATCCCTCTTTTTGGAACATTGACAATCCTTTCAAAAGACACTACATCATTTTCATTTACTAGAAATTTTAAATATGAAGTTATATCTTTTATCTCTTTTCTGTCATAAAACCTAACGCTTCCAATTAGCTTGTGATTTATATTTAATTTTCTTAATTCTTCTTCAAATAATCTCGATTGACTATTGGTTCTGTAGAAAATTGCAACTTCTGCTTCTTTATCGTTTTTAATAATTTCCTTAACTTCTTCAGCTACCCACCTGGATTCATCTTTTTCAGATCTAAATCTCAAAGAACTTATTTCAAGACCATCTTCGTTATCAGTCCAAAGATTTTTTTTAATTTTTCTTGGATTATTTGAAATAATTGTGTTTGCTAAATCTAATATTTTTTTTGTAGATCTATAATTTTTATCGAGTTGAATTATCTTGGCATTTTTAAAATCTTTTTCAAACTCAATAATATTCCTTATATCGGCACCTCTAAAAGCATAAATACTTTGATCAGAATCACCAACAACACATACATTTTGGTTGTTTGAACTCAATAGTTCAACAAGCTTATATTGAACATTATTTGTATCTTGATATTCATCTACCATGACAAATTGAAATTTATTTGACCAATAATGTAGTATTGCGTCATTTGTTTGTAAAAGTTCTACAGTTTTGATTAATAAATCATCGAAATCCATGGAGTTAGCCAAAATTAATTTCTTTTCATAGCTCGAATATATTTCTGCAACTTTGACCTCAAAAAATGATTCTGCGTTTTGTAATGCCTCTCCCGGTGAAATCATATTATTTTTTAAATTTGAAATATGAGCTTGAAATCTTTTTGGTGAGTACTGCTTTAAATCAACATTATTTTCTGACATACAGTTTCTTACTACTTTGTTTGAATCTGATTGATCATAAATTGAAAAATTATTTCTATAACCAATTTTATCACCATGAATTCTCAGAATTTTTACACACAAGCTATGAAAAGTAGATATCCATTTAGGAGATATTTTTAAGTTCAATAAATTACCAATACGTAATTTCATTTCCTCAGCGGCTTTGTTGGTAAATGTAATGGCTAAAATCTGCTCTATATCAACTTTGTGCTGTTCAACCAAATGAGCATATCTATGTGTTAATACTCTTGTTTTACCAGATCCTGCTCCAGCCATAATTAAGACGGGACCATTAATAGTAGTTACAGCTTCAATCTGACTTTCATTTAAAATATTTTTCCAGGCTTCAGGAATTTGATGAACTGACGACATTAAAGAAAAGACACTACTTGCAAGAATGAAAATATTTTCAACTTATACCTAAAGCTTCTTCAACTTCAATAATTGTTTTTTGAGCAGAATCTTTTGCTGATTTTAAATTTGATACAACAATATCCTCTAAATTATCACTGGTTAAGTCATCAAAATTATTTTTTATTGGGTCAAGATAGTCAATTACTGTTTCAGCAACTGCTATTTTAAATTCCCCATATTGAGAATTTTCAAACTCTTTTTCTGTATCAGATATCTCTTTATCATTAACTGCAGCATAAATTTCAATCAAATTACTAATACCTGGTTTATTTTTAGGATCGTACCTAACAATGTTTTCAGAATCAGTAACTGAAGATTTAAATTTTTTTAATATGTTGTCTTTTTCGTCATTAAAGTAAATAGTTCCATTTATATCATCAGAGCTTTTAGACATTTTATTTTCTGGATGTCTTAGAGACATCAAACGAGCACCTGATTTTCCACTTGTTTTTTCAGGTATTGGAAATATTTCACCATAATTTGTATTAAAACGCTCTGCTATATTTCTAGTCAATTCAAGGTGTTGAGTTTGATCATCTCCTACGGGAACTTCATTAGCTTTGTGTATTAAAATATCAGAAGCCATCAAGATCGGATATGTCAATAAACCTGAGTGAGTACCAAAAGAAGAAGCTTTTTCCTTAAACTGAGTCATTCGTTGTAGCTCTCCTACTTGGCAGAAATTAGACAGTATCCAAGAAAGATAGGCGTGTTCCTGAAGATTACTTTGTGTATATATGACCGAAGTTTTAGTATTAATTCCTGAAGCTACAAGTACCTTTAAAGTATCATTTATACTTTTTTTAAGATCATTCTTATTAGGTAGTCCTGTTAATGAATGTAGGTCAACTATACAAAAGTAATTTTTACTGTTTTCATTTGATAGCTTAACCCAATTATTAATTGCACCAAGTAAATTGCCTAGATGCACTAAGCCACTTGGTTGTATACCAGAAAAAACTGTTTTCATATCTGCTATTCTAATAAACTAAATCAAATTGGAGAGTTTTTATAAAATCCGAATATAAGTTATCAGCAAACGCAGGATTAATAAACATAGTAATAATTGGAATTTTATTTGGATTTCATGGTTTGCTAAATAGAAGTTTATTAGTAGATGGTGTAAATGAAATTTTTGTTGTTGCTACAAGAATATCGCTAGTCACTTTTTTACTTACTTTATATTGTGCTAAAGAGTTCTTTTCTGAAATCAATAAAGAGTACTTTTTGAAAGGAACTTTAACTGGGTTTTTAGCAATTACTATTCCCGGGTGGACTTTTATCTATGCTTTAAAAAGCATCTCTTCAGGTCTTCAAAGTATTTTTATTTCAACAATTCCTATGTTTACAGTCTTCTGGGTTTTTTTTGTTTATAAAGAAGAAAAAATTACACGACTTAAAGTTATTTCAGTATTTATAGGTCTTAGTGGACTAATTTTACTTTTTGCCTCTGGAGCTACTGGTCTATCAAATGATGGAGATCTCATAACTGGAGGATTACTAGCACTAATTGGTGTACAGGGACTTGCATTAAGCAATATTACAAATAAAAAAGACTCTCAATACATTCCTGCGAGAACTTATCTATTAGCTCAATGGATAGCAAGCACAGCTTTTTCATTAATTTTGTTTTTTATTCTTGGAGGGGAAGTTGAAATTTTAAATCGTTCTCAGGCCCTAAGGTTATCTGGCTTAGTTTTTATAGACATCTTTAACTACTCTCTTTTCTTTTATACAATTAAAAGACTTTCGGCTACGTTTACAACTCTGGTTGATTATGTTGTGCCAATAGTAGGAATTTATGTTGGCTATATTTTTCTGGATGAAGTAATTAATAATATCTTTTTTGTAACATTATTTTTTATATTTATTTCACTTTACTTAGCAGTTAAGGATGAAGCTCGGAGTCTTGATTAAAATCTAAATCAAGATTTAATATATTTATAATCATTTTTGCCGTTGCACCCCACAAAATTTCGTTATCAATATGAAAAATCCAATCATTTGGATACAGACCTCTGTATACCCAATTTTTTTCTAACTTTAAATCATCAATTGATGCGTATAAAACTTTTTGAACTTCATTTTTGTTGAACTTTTTTGGTTTGTTTTCCAACAGGCAGAGAATAGGGTAAACTTCAAATTTGTACTCTACTGTGTCAACAGAGTCTATGTAGCCAAATGGAGTAATTAAATTATCAGATATCAATAATTCCTCTGTTGCTTCACGTACTGCGGTATGAATAATACTTTTATCATTTTTTTCTTTTTTTCCACCAGGAAATGCTATATGTCCCTTGTGTGTAGGCATGTTTTCTGATCTCTTTATAAATAGAATTTCAACTTCATCAAAAAATAAAACAGCTACCGAAGCATAATTATTTTTTGTGTTTTCAACAGAGCTATCTAATTTTTTATAAATTAATTTATTTTTTACCAATTTATTTTTGCTTTGCGACCAAATCTACTGTCAAACCTATTGGATTCAAAACTTCCCATGCATTAAATTTAGTTGGAGCATCGAAACCAAACCAAGTAGTGTCGATTTCTGAGAATCCTTGAATACGTATTTCATCACCCACTAGTGATGCTGTAATAGAAAACGGTGTGTCTAACTCTATTTCTCTAATTGACAATTTACCAACTATTGTATCATCAACTTTAGAATCAAAATTTTTATTTGGAATAACCAATTCATCTATCTTAAATACAGCCTCTGGAAATAATTTTGATTCAAGCCATTGAGATTTAATTGCTGAATCCCTAATTGAGTTATTACTTTTTAGAGTAGAGATGTCCACACGAATCAACAAATTTGTTATGTATAGACAAGAATCGGATTGGTCGCATTCAGATAGTTCAAGAGTAAATTCTCCAATAATCTCACTTGTAACACCTTCTACTGTCTCAAGGCCAGAATTCAAAAATTGCTTTGGAGCTAAATAACCTACCCTGCTTTTTTCTTTTAGAATTTCATAAACTGTACCCTCAAAAGAATCTAATTGTACAATTTCAGTAGTAGTTGTAGATTCCTCTTCAATAGAAACTGCTACTTCTGTTGTGTCAGTACTAATAGCTTCAGGTTGAGGTGTTTGTTCAGAATTATCACCACAAAAAGCTACTAGTAGGAATAAAACAATAAAATATTTTTTCATTTTGCTAATTTTAATGATATTTATTTAAATATTTGATATCAAGGCAATTCTTTTTTTAAAATACAATTATGCAAAGTAAAGTCACAATTCCTATTTTCATCAGAACATTTTTTCTATTTCCAATTTTTATGATATTTGTGTTATTTCCATTATTGCTTTTAATTATCGTTGCTTCTTTTTTGCCTAATGGGAAATTAATAGCAACAAAGCTTTATGAATTTTTTGGTTGGGTTGGGCTTAAATTTGTAGGTATAAAGCTTATTGTTATGGGTGCTGAAAAAATAGATTTAAATAAAAGTTATGTTGTAGTTTCAAATCATCCTTCTACTTTAGATATTTTTACACATATAACCGCTTTACCTGTCTCAATAAGGTTTCTAACAAAAACTGAGCTGTTTAGGATCCCAGTGTTTGGAAGAGTATTAAAAGTTTTAGGACTACCTCGAATTGATAGAAAAAATGCCAGCGCAAATTTCGAAAAAATTAATGACTCTATATCAAAAGTAATTAATAACAAGAACTCTATAATGATTTTCCCTGAAGGAAAAAGAAGTAACCAGAAAGATCTCCTCCCCTTTAAAAAAGGAGCTGCTTACATATCAAAAGATTTTCATCTGCCTATTATTCCAGTAGTTACTCATAATGCACATAATCTTATGAGAAAAGGAGAGGTTTGGTTGAGAAGTGGTGAAATAACTATTGAGATATTAAACCCAATTGAAAATACCGAAGAAATTTCTGTAGAAGAATTAACAACAAAAATTTATAATTTAATCGATAAAAAACTAAAACTCTAAAAATCTATAAACATAATTTGTAATATTTTCAAAAACAGTTTGATTTTCTTCAATTGAGGTATCTTCTTGGTGTTCCTTATTTGTAATCAAATGAAATTCTTCAAAAACTCTTAATCCATAATTCATTAATTGCGCACTCAGAATGTTAAAAGCATTTTGAGCATTTCCACCACCACCTCTTACTGATGTAATTACGCCTACTGTTTTATCTTTAAACAGTGAATTATATCTATTTTCATCATAAGCAAGAGATAACCAATCAAGAGTATTTTTTAAATGTGCTAAAAATCCTCCATTGTAAACTGGACTAAAAATAATAATCTTATCTGCACTTTCCAGAGATTTTCTCATTTCTAATATTTTTTTAGGAACATCTTTTTGATTGTCTACCAAAAATGGAATATTTTCATAAAGATTTTCATGAATTTCATTAGCCACAGCATTTTCATTTAGAAATTTGTTTAGCTTTTTTGCTAATTTGGTATTGTTTGAATCTTCACTAACTCCTGCGCTAAGAATTAATAATTTTGACATGATTTAAGTATGTAATTATGTTTGTTATATGGAAAGTGATAAATCAACTAATTTTTTTGAATTAGATATTCGTGTCGGAAAAATAATTAATGCAGAAATTTTCGAAGAAGCTAAAAAACCAGCTTACAAACTGACGATTGATTTTGGTGATTTAATCGGAACTAAAAAGACCAGTGCACAGATAACAAACTATAAATTAGATGAACTTCAAGAAAAGCCTTGTATAGCAGTTATAAATCTTGGAAATAAACAAATAGGACCATTTATGAGTGAGTGCTTAGTTTTAGGATCAATTTCTGAAAATGGAGATGTACTATTACTTCAGCCATCCGGCAAAGCAGAGCTTGGAGACAAGGTTTCCTAACCTATTTTATTTTCGAAATACTTAGGATAAAATGTACCAACTCTTCTTCCAAGTTTTTCACCTTCATTATTAATCAATACATATGTTGGAGTGTTGTTTAAGTTATATATATCAATAAACTCATGATCTTTTTGCTTACTTGCATTTATAGAAACAAAATAAACATCTGGATTTTTCTTTTTAAATTCATCAACTATGAATTTTGAAGCAGTGCAACCTAGTCAGTAGTCTGAGTAAAACTCAATTATTGAATATTTGTAATCTGAAATATTATAAGAGTCATCAACCATACTTCTATTTGATGTATAAAAAATAAGGAATCCAAATATACCTAAAACAAATAAACTAAGAAAATATAGAACAGTTATTGGCTCATAAGCAACAAAAATGATAGCGAGTCCGATAACCCATCCTGTGGGAAGATAAAGCAAACTATACCTGTTTAATATCCTAAGAAACTTTTTTTTCATAATTTTGCCCGTCAAACATATAATATACTTGAATATGGATTTCGTTAATGAATTACGAAAAAGAGGTAAAAGAATAACTAATGCAAGAGAAGTTGTTTGCAAAATTCTTGAAACATCTGGGCATAAACATTTTACTGTTGAAGAGCTACATAAACTTTCATTAAAAAAAGATAAAAATATTGACTTAGCTACTGTTTACAGAACTCTAGAACTTTTAGAAAATATAAATCTAATTGAACATTCCCACCAGGTACACGGGTCAGGATTATATTTTGTAAAAGATGTACATTCAAATATACATATTGTGTGTGAGTCATGTGGAGACATTTCAGATCTTGATATAAAAACATCTAAAAAAGTAAATGATCTATTAACTAGTAGAACAAATTTTAGAGAGATAACAAATCACTTCGTATACTCAGGATATTGCAAAAAATGTAAATAAATCTTTTATTGCAAATTATTTGCATTAAGATATACAAATATGGAAACATCCCATTCTCATCATTTAGAAACTCATAGTGACTCTTATTTAGTAAAAATCAAACCCGAAATAAAATTACTTTCCTTTTTTGCAATTATTCTCTCTATTGCCTTCTTGAGTTTAGAAAACAATATTTCGGTTGTATTTCAAGCAGTAATAGTTGCGGGTTTATTGATTGTTTCAAAATTACAACTTAAAACTTATTTAAAAAGGCTTTCAATAGATATACCATTTATATTGTTTGCCTTATTTTTGCCATTTGTTAGTAAAGGGAATGGAGAAATCTTAACAAGTTTTTTTAATTTCAGTATTTATAAGACTGGTGTTGATGAAATGGTATCAATTCTCATAAAAATCACTCTTTGTGTCACATTGGCAATTGTTCTTACTGCTACAACGTCTAATATCGAAATAATATATGGATTACAGAAGCTTAAAGTATCCCCTTTGTTAATTTCTATATTTTCTTTTGCAATTAGATACATTGATGTATTCATTGACGAGGTAAAAAGAGTAAAAATATCAATGCGCTCAAGAGGTTATTCTGAAAAAGGAATAAAAACACTTAAACCCCTTGCTTTTGCATCTGGTGCCTTATTGATTAGGGGGTATGAAAGAGGAGAAAGGGTTTATAATTCTATGATTTCTAGGGGCTTTAAAGGAACGTTAGAGCTAGAAGCACGAGAGTTTAATTCATCTAATTTAATTCTTCTAATTTCCATATTTTCAATTGTAATTTGTATTGTAGATAGGTTCGTTTTATGAATCAGGAATACCTCAATGTAGATAACTTAAGTTTTGAATATCCAGATGGATTTAAAGCTCTTGAAAATATAAATCTAAGTTTATCAAAAGGTGAAAGGCTTGCTGTATTAGGCCCTAATGGAGCAGGTAAAACTACTCTAATTCTTCATTTGAACGGGATTCTAGGTGATTTAAACGGGCAAATTTCATTAAATAATAAAGATTTTTCAGAAGAAAATATTTCAAAAATTAGAAAATCTGTAGGTTTAGTTTTCCAGGATCCTGATGATCAACTATTTATGCCAACCGTGTTAGAAGATGTCATGTTTGGACCAAAAAATTTTGGATTCAGTGATGAGTTAGTAAAGAAAAATTCAATCAACGCACTCGAACAAGTTAAGATGTTGCAGTTTAAAAACAAACCACCACACCATTTAAGCTTTGGTCAAAAAAGAAAAGTGGCAATAGCAAGTGTTCTGGCTTCAGAGCCTGAATTACTAGTTTTAGATGAACCTAGTTCTAATTTAGATCCTGCTTCTAGGAGAGAACTAATAGATATACTTAAAAATTTAAATGTATCAATTATCCTTGTTACGCATGATTTACCAATGGCGTTGGAAATTTGTAATAGAAGTGTAATTTTAAACAACGGTAAAATTACTGCAGATGATGACACTTATAAAATTCTTAAAAACGAGAAAATTATGTCAGACAACAGGTTGGAATTACCTTTTGGATTTGCCCTTCATCATTTAGAAGAGTGAAATTCTGAGGACTTAATATATTCAGCTATGTTATCAATAGCCTCAAATGCTTCCTTAATTGGAAAAAAGTGCCATGCATGCCAAAGCTTATCCCATGTTTGAAGTTGTACGTTTGTATTCTTATCTCTTAATTTTTTCACAAATTCAATTGCATCATTGTAAAGTAATTCATCGGAACAGACTTGAATTAAAGTATCTGGAAAATTATTAATATCTGCATAAACTGGTGACAGTATTGGGTTAGTAGTGCCATACTCTCCCGCATAAAACTCTCCAACCTCAAACATTCCCTCAATAATTATTGTTACGTCTCTGTTTTTAAGAAATCTTTTATCTTGAAACCCATCTGACAAATCTAGCCAAGGTGATAGCAAAATGAGATTGTCAGGATTATATACAAACCCATCATCAACCACAAGGTCTGTAGCTAGGCCTCCCCCAGCTGACTCGCCTATCCAAATTGATTGTTCGTCTTTGTGAAGGTTGTCAATAAATTCTATAGCTATCTTTGCATCTTCATGGGCAGCAGGAAAATTATGTTCTGGACTAAGCCTATATTCAAAAAAATAAGTTACTAAATTAGATTTTTGAGAAACGATTGAAACAAAATTTTTATGGGATTTAATACTCCCTGCAAAATAACCTCCTCCATGAAAATAAACCCCATACTTTCCACCCTCTGCATTTTTTGGTGTGAATTTATAAATTTTTACAGGAGAATCTTTAAGTTCTTCTATTTGAACTTCATCATTAAAAGGCAAAATTCTTTCACCTGAATTATTGAGGTTTGCTCTTGAATCAATAGCATAATCTAGACGATCCTGGAATGTAGGATTTTTTCTTGTTACGTCGAGCCTTATTCGATCACGGATTTTTCTAAGTTTTAATATGTTTACATACAAAGGTGTCCTAACAAACAACGGAAGTTTTGGAATGATTTCAATCGTAAATTTTTCAAGAATTAAAGCTAATAAACTTGCCATGTTTAAATTATACACCTTTAGTTGTGTACAAAAAAAATATATAATAGATTCATGAAAAACGCTGCAGGGTCATTGGCTATTTTAGGGTCTGGAGAAACAAGCCCTAACTTAGTTAGTGTGCATAGAGAACTTCTTAATGGATTAAATGATTCTTCAGACATTTTTATGATTGACTCACCATTTGGATTTCAAGAAAATGCTAATCAGCTCGTTGAAAAAATTATAAATTTTTACAAAGTTAGTTTAAACGTTGATATGAAATTAGCTACTTACAGAAAAATTGAAGAATTGCATTCAAAATCATTCTTTAAATCAATTCAATTATTAGAAAATGCTTCATTTATTTTTGCTGGACCTGGAAGCCCTAGCTATGCAAGCAAGCTTTGGTACGGTAATGAATTTCAACAAACTTTAAGAAATCATCTTATAAATGGTAACAACAGTTTATTTGCAAGTGCAGCAGCCTCTACTCTCGGAGAGTATACCTTGCCTGTCTACGAAATTTATAAAGTAGGTCAAGACCCTTATTGGGAAAAGGGGTTGAATATTTTAGATGTTTATGGTTTGTCTTGTACGGTAATTCCTCACTTTAATAATGCAGAGGGTGAAAATCATGATACAAGCTTTAGTTATGTTGGTGAAAATAGAATGAAAACTCTTTTAGAAAACTCTTACTCAAACATTCTTGGTATCGATGAACATACTGCGCTAATAATTTCTGGAAAAAAAGAAACATTCAAAGTTGTCGGATTAGGTAATGTAACTATTTTAAACAATGAAGGAACTCATGTTTTTGAAAAAGATTCTGAAGAAAGTTTGAGTAAATTACAAAAACTTCTGATTTCTGACAAAAAAAGCTCAGTCAAAGTAATAGATAGTAAGGCAACTGAAGTAAATTCTGCAGATAAAACTACTCTAAAAGAAATTGCTAATTTAGAAATTCAAATAGAGTCTAATAAAAAAAATAATGAGCGTTTCGAAATGTTAGTTGAAAATCTAATATTACTTAGATCAAAGTTAAGAAATGAAAAAAAATATGAGCTTTCTGATCAAGTTAGAGATATATTAGAATCTTCTGGTTTACAGATAGAAGATTCTGAACAAGGCATTCAATGGAAAGTTACTGAATAGCTTTTGGATAATGCCCTAATAACTTAAATTCTTTAGAGACTTTAATTATTTTTTCCTCAAGCTCAGATTGTTTTTCCAAGTTTTCTAATTCATAATCTATATAAAATTTGTACTCCCAAGGCCTTCCAAGTATTGGTCGTGATTCAAGTTTTGTAAGGTTTATATCAAGTTCACTAAAAATATTCAAAGACTGCAATAACGAACCTGGCTTATCATCAGATATGAGTACTGATGAAACCTTGTTTTTAATTTGTTTCTGTTCTAAATCTATATCTCCAATTAAAAGGAATCTTGTATAATTTTCTTCATGATTTGATATATTTTTTTCTAAAATCAGAAATCTTTCATCGCTTTCAAAATGTTCACCGGCTATCGCAGCTGTAGTGATTTCATTTTTTTCTAAAATTTCAAATACACTTCCCGCTGTATCAAAGACTGGAGTGATTATGAACTTATGCTTTTGTATAAACTTGCTGCACTGCTGTAATGCCTGTGGGTGAGAAATAACATTTGTAATATTTGACATATCTGAACCGACTAAGCCAATTAAACTATGGTTAATTCTATGTACATATTCAGCAAATATTTTTAAACCACTGTCTATAAGCTCTTCGTATGCTTCATTCACAGTACCTGCAATTGAATTTTCAACAGGCAATAACCCAATGCCAGAATCAGATTTTACATAAGAAATTAACTCAGTAAATGTCTCAGTTGGATGATAAAGATAATCTGGATATTCTTTTTTTAAAAGTTCTTCTGAATATGAGCCAGATGAACCTTGGTAAGCAATTATTTTTTTACTGTTCATTAATATACTCCAGTGCTTCAATATATCCCTGCACACCTCTTCCAATAATTGATTTATTACAAATATCAGAAATTAAGTTTATTTTTCTAAATTCTTCTCTTTGATTTATATCTGAAATATGTACTTCAACTATTTCATTTTTTTGTGAGTAAGTCTGCAAAGCGTCTCTTATTGCAATACTTGTATGTGTGTACGCACCAGGGTTAATCACAATCCATGTTTTTTCATTATTAACTAGATTTTGTATATAATTTACAATTTCGCCTTCAATATTTGATTGAAAAAAATCAGTTTTGATTTTTAACTTTTTAGCTTTAGAATCTACTAAATTTTTTAACTCATCAAAACTTGTGGAGCCGTATTGTGTAATTTCTCTTATACCTAAAAAATTTAGATTGGGACCATTGATAATGTATATATTTTTAATTTTGAATCACCTCAATCAATTCATCAAAACTTATACTAATTAAATTAGGTTGTGATATATCTGACAATAAAACAATATCTATAGAATCAGATTTACTTTTTTTATCATCTTTTAAAATTTCTAATAAGTAATCGATACTGTTTTCAAATTCATATGATTTCTTAAAATCGAGTTTTTCTAGATACGATATATATAAATCAATAACCTCTTGTGGTAATCCAAAATATTCTTTAGATAGTTCGAGTTCATAAATCATTCCTATAGCAATTGCTTCACCGTGTGATAAATTGAACTTTGAATCTTGCTCAATTAAGTGGCCTATTGTGTGTCCGAAATTTAAATATTTCCTTTTTCCGATTTCTAAGTAATCTTCTTTTACGATATCTTCTTTGATTTGTATTCCTTTTTTGATTGTCTTAGTATCTATTTTGAAATTTTCTGTAGAAACCAATGTATTAAATATTTCTTTACTTCCAATTAGTCCGTGTTTTATAAGCTCAATTAATCCATCTTTATAATCATTGTCTTTCAATGTGTTGAGAAGTTCAAAACACACAACAACACTCTTTGGCAAATTAAAAGTTCCAATCTGGTTTTTTCCATAAACATTATTAAAACCGTTTTTCCCTCCATGAGATGCATCAACCATCGCTAATAAAGTAGATGGAACTAATGTGAAGGCAACACCCCTTTTATATGTACTTGCAGCAAAAGAGCAGAGATCGAGCAAAACCCCACCTCCAATAATTACTACTTCATCTGATCTATTTAAATTTGATAAAAACATTATTTCCCAAATTTTTTCAATTGTTTCTAAATTTTTTGTTTCTTCAGAAACTTCAAGATATACATGGCTTGCCTTAAAGCTGCTATGTAATTGAAATTGCTCGAGAGCAGAATCCAAAATAATTAAGCTCTCATTTGGTAAATCTCCATTAATATGTTTGATTAATTCTTCAGTGCTGTTTAAGTAAATATTTTTAGACATTTTGAGTTTCCATTATTTCTAATACTTTACTTGTAGTATCTTTTACATTTTCATTTGAAATTTTATATTCCATCATTTCGTATCTTTTTATTCTATTTTTATATCTACTTTCAAGAAATTCTCTTCCGTTACTGACTAATGGCCTGTTACTATTTTTAATTCTTTCCCAAAGGCTTTCAAAGTTAAGACTTAAATAAATGGTTTGGTGACTTTTAAGTAAATTCTCAAAAATATTGTCATTTTCTATCACACCACCACCTAAAGAAATTAAATCAAATTTGTTTTGATTTGCAAAAAATTCTTTTTCTTCAATTTCCCTAAAAAAAGTCTCTCCTTTTTTTTCAAAAATATTTTCTATTTGACCATACTTATTCTCTATATTTTCATCCAAATCAATACACCTATATTTAGTTTGTCTTTTAATGTTGTTTAAAATCGTAGTTTTGCCAACACCCATAAACCCACATAAATAAAATGAATTATTCATTTTCATATTTCATAGACCATGTTTTATTTGCCAAATTAAAACTATCAAGAGTTATGTCTTTTATTTCATTAATTCGTTTAAAAATTACTTCTTTATTATCTCCACCTGTATTTTCAATCAGAGAATTTAATAAATCTATAGATATTACACTTTCAAAAATAGGCACAGCTCTAGGTACAGCGCAGGTGTCAGACCTTTCATAGGTAGTTTCTGTCTCTTTCTGTGATGCCAGGTCTACGCTCTTTATAGGAGTCAAAGTTGTACTTATAGGTTTTAAATAAGAAGTTATCATAATAGGCTCTCCAGTTGACATGCCTCCCTCAAATCCACCTAAATTATTTGTAATTCGTTCTACATTTTGTTCATTTAAAACTATTTGATCTTGTACAGCAGTACCAAAATCTTTAGATGCCTCTATACCACTGCCAACCTCAACTGCTTTAACGCTCTGTACAGACATCATTGATGAGACAAGTTTTGCATCTAGCTTTCTATCAAAATGAACATAGCTACCACAACCTGCAGGAAAATTTTTTGCCACTAATGTTATAGAGCCACCTAATGTGTCTTTTTTCTTTCTTGCCTTTAAAATTTCATTTATCATTAATTCACTTGTTTCCTTATTTGGACAGGACACTTCAGATTCATCAACAAGTTTTTTAATTTGACCTATGTCTTCTAAATTAATATTTTCTAACTTTTGCTCACCAATAGATGAAACATAACCAACAACTACAACTCCAAGTTGATTTAAAATTTGATGACAGATAGCTCCAATTGCACATCTAATTGCAGTTTCACGAGCACTTGCTCTTTCGAGTGAAAGCCTTATATCATCATGTTGATACTTAAATGTCCCAACTAAGTCAGCATGTCCTGGACGAGGAACTACGAAAGGTTCTATTTCTTTATCCTTCCAATTTTTCCAGTCTTTATTGATTATCTTTATTGTTATCGGACCACCAGTTGATAAATTATTAATGACTCCAGAAGTAATTAAAACCTCATCTTTTTCAATATTCATTCTTCCGCCAGAACCTAAAGATTTTTGCCTTCTTGCAAGAAACTCGTCAATATAATTTTTACTTACTTCAAAATTTGATGGAATGCCTTCTATAATTGCTGTTAATTCTGGTCCATGACTCTCACCAGCAGTCAAATATTTAATTTTCATGATCTATCCTTTCTAAAATTTCCTTGTAAACTTCGTTAAATTTTATACTTTGTCCTGTCCATATGTTAAACGATGAAATTGCTTGAGCAATTAACATTATTGTTCCATCAATGGATGTTACATTTTTAGGAAGTTCACTTGTTAATTTCTTTGATACGCCGTATCCAAAGTTATAAAACAATTTTAATTTTGAGAAATTTGGAAGTCTTATTGGAAGTTTTTCGTTTTCATATGGTGGCATTCCCAGTGGCGTAGTATTTATAATGACCTCAATATTACTAGCAATCTCATTAAGATCTGAATAAGTTAAGTCTCCATCCTTTTTATTTCTAGACACTGTGTAAACATTATTATTTTCTGACAACGTATACTGTGCAGTTTGCGCACTTCCTCCACTGCCAAGAATAAGAACATGTTTGTTATTAATATCAAAATTTAAAAATTCAAAAGTTTGATTTATACCATCCACATCTGTGTTTGATAATGAAACAATATTGTCATCTACTTTTACGGTATTTACAGCTTTAATGTTATCAACTGCTAATGACCTCGAAACATTTTTTAAATCTTTAGATAAGTTATAAATGTTTTCTTTATGAGGTATTGTTATGTTATATCCATCAAAATTATTATTTAAACTTTCAAAGATATCTAAAGTGAAATTTTCAATTGGTAATTTTTTATAAGTAACATCAACATTAAAAATCTCAGAGAGAGTTTGATGAATATTTGGAGAAAATGTCTTTATTAATGGCCAACCTATTATCCCTAATCTAATTGTCATAATTTGCTCCAATTTTTTCAAGATCTGAAAAAAAACTAGGGTATGAATCTGAAATACAGTTTATGTTATCTGGTTTAATTCCGTCATTAATTGCTAGGTTTGCAATTACACCAGTCATAGCTATTCTGTGGTCCTCAAAAGTTTTAATTTGTCCTGATTTGAGTTTTTGAGGACCGTTAACTTTAAACCCATCAGGGTTAACCTCTATTTCTCCACCAAGAGTTTTAATAAATTTTTCCATAGATTCTATACGGTCTGATTCTTTTAGTCTCAACTCACCTGCACCACTTACTGTAGTTATTCCCTTTGCTTGAGTTGCCAAAAGGGTAAATATTGGAAATTCATCTACCATGTCAGATACGTCTTCGTTACTAACCTTGATAGCAGAGAGATTAGATTTTGAAACATGTATATCTCCTACTGATTCATTATTTTTGACTTCTAAATTTTCGATTGATATTTTTGCGTTCATTCTCTTTAATATCTTGAGGAAACCAATTCTTCTCTCATTAAGTAAAACATTTTTGATGATTAATTTTTTACTTTTCATTAGCCCAAGTCCTATCAAAAAAGCTGCTGAAGAAGGATCTCCAGGAACAATATAATCCATACTTCTAAGGCTTTGTACAGGCTCTATTGTTATAGAATTGCCAAGTCTTACGGTATTTACTCCCATTAAATTTAACATTCGTTCAGTGTGATCTCTTGTTGGCAACTCTTCAGTAACAGTCGTTGGAAATTCATCATGATATAGTGATGCAAGAAGAAATCCACTTTTAACTTGTGCACTTGGTTTATCTGAATGAATACTTTCGAATTTATAATCTTTTGGTTCAAAATTAATTGGTAATTTACCATTGGAATCTTTTATATCAGCACCCTTTTCATTGAGCGGCTTGACTACTCTCTTCATTGGACGTTTGATTAATTGAGAACTACCTGTTAATTCAGTGCTGAAATTTTGTTTTGACAGTAGACCTATAAGAAGCCTTGCAGTTGTACCAGAATTTACTGCATCAAGTGAATTATTAGGTTGTTTTAAGCCACGTAACCCTACTCCGTGAATCTCAACTTCATTGTTGTTTGTTTCATTTATTTCTACACCTAATTGTCTAAAAATATGTATCGTAGCTTTAGTATCTCCTGACAATAAAATATTTTTGATTCTTGAAACTCCAGTTGCTAAAGAGCAGAGAATTACTGCTCGATGAGAAAGAGATTTGTCACCAATAATACTCAAAGAGCCTTGAATTTTCACTATGTGAGGTCTCTTTCTCCAAATTTGTCTGCTAAGGCTCTTCGCCAATCAACAGTATCTGACAAATAATCTAACATAATTTTTTCGTCATTAATTTTTTGAATTTTTTCAAGTTCTGATATTAATTTATCAATTAAATCTTTGACATTGTCAACATTTGTTAAGTACATATCAGAAATCATATTTGGTGAAGTCCTAGATAGACGAGTAGCTCCATCAAAACCCCCGGAAGCTAAATTTATCAATTCGTTTAAATCTTGTTCTTTCATAGCAAGCGATACTAAGGCTGAACTTAGAATATGCGGCAAGTGACTTGTCAATGAAATTAACTCGTCGTGTTTAGATTGATCAATCCATATCTCTTTAGATTCAATAGCTCGTACAAATTCTGAAACTAGTGCTTTGCTTTGTTCATCTGTTGACTTTGTTTCACATAGCAAAAATGGAGCACCTTCATACATTTCAGGAGTCGGCACCCATGTACTATTATCAGCAACACCACATAATGGATGTCCACCTATTGAAGGAATAGTAGATGTATCCATTTTTTTACATATAAGCTCTTTTGTACCTCCCAGGTCAACAATAGCTTTTGTTTTCAGAGATAGTGGTGAATCAAAATAGTTGATAATTTCATTTATAGGTGTAGCCAAAACGGTAAGATCATAATCTATTGATTCTTTATGATCCAGCGAAAGAGCACCGAGCTCTTTTGCACGCCCTACATTTTTTTTTGAAATATCAGATCCACTTACTTTAATGCCACTATTAACCAACTTGATTCCCAAATTAGCTCCCATTAGACCAAGACCAATAATATGAACTTTTTTTAGCATTAAAGTGACCTTCCGACCGCCTTTGCGACAATCGATGCTTTGCTTATCAAAGTTTCTAATTCGCTAGGTAGTAACGCTTGTGGACCATCACATAAAGCTTCTTCCGGCCTTGGGTGGATTTCAATTAATAACCCATCAGCCCCAGCAGCTATAGCTGCTAACGCAACTGGTTCAACTAAAGTATTATCACCTGTCGCATGACTAGGATCAGCAATTATAGGTAAATGACTGTTCTGCTTCAAAAAAGGAATAGCATTTATATCAAATGTATTCCTTGTGGCTGTCTCATATGTTCTAATCCCTCTTTCACACAACATAACATTCTCATTTCCTCTAGACAAGATGTATTCACTTGCAAGTAATAACTCATCCAATGTTGCAGACATTCCTCGTTTTAACAAAACAGGAAGCTCTGATTCACCAACAGCTTCGAGGAGTTTGAAATTCTGCATGTTTCTTGCACCAATTTGTAGAACATCTACATATTTTTCCATCATTGATAAATGTTGCGCATCCATTATTTCACTAAAGAGAGGTAATGAAGTTATTTCGGAGGCCTCCTTTAGCATTTTTAATCCATCTTCACCCAATCCCTGGAAACTATATGGAGAAGTTCTTGGCTTAAATGCACCACCTCTCAAACCATTTGATCCTGCATCCTTTGCAGCCATTGCAGTTTCAATTGTTTGTTCCTGTGTCTCCGCACTGTCTGGGCCAGCAATAATTGCGATTTCATCGCCACCAATGGTTAGATTTTGTATTTGAATAATGGAATTTTTCTTTTTGTAGTTTTTGCTCGCAAGTTTATATGGTTTTCCTACTGGAATAACTCTACTTACATTTGGTAAAAGCTTCATCACGGCTCGGTGATCATCATTCACTTTTCCACTAACTGCCACAACACTTCTTTCAACACCGTTTATAACAAGTGGTTCATGTCCTTGCTGTATGGCTTTTTCTTTTACTTTCTCAATATCTTCATCAGAATGAGACTGCTTCATTACTACTATCAATTTTCCTCCTCAAAATAAAAAAATCGGGCTTTTGCCCGATTACACACAACGTACTTTAGGGCAACCTATATGTGCTCTCTAAAGTAAAAGTATGTGTTATTTAATTTCATTAACAGATATGTTAGCAGAGTATTTAGCTTTGCAAATAAATTTTTATCTATCGGGTCTCAATTTTTTGGCATCATCTAAATAAACATGATTAACTTCTGTTAAATCTTTGTTTAAATAGACCAATATGCGAATGCATCCTGAAAGATCACCATCTATATCTGGTGCAAGAGTGTCTAAAGCGGCAACAGATGTCATTTCAAGCTCCCGAAATGCTTTTGCTGGAAAAGCTACAGAAATATCCGAAGTTACTGTAAAAATAGCAAATTCTATATCATTTTCAGTTATTGCATTCTTAATTAGAATTTCACTAATAAGTTTCTTTGAAGAAGACATAATGCTTTCTTCATTATTTTCAACGACTGCAATCGCTCCACGTATGCTTTTCATAATATTTGTATACTATATAAAAAGAGTGGAACGATGTCCACTCTTTTTTAATTCTTAGATGTAAATTTGTTACATCATACCTTCCATGCCACCCATTCCGCCTGGAGGCATTGGTGGTTCATCTTCTGGCTCTTCTGCAATTAACGCTTCTGTAGTTAATACCAATGAAGCTATTGAGGTTGCATTTTGAACAGTTGATCTTGTTACTTTTGCAGGATCAATTACGCCTTCTTTAACCAAGTCAGTTGTTTCTCCAGTTGCTGCGTTAAGTCCTACATTTCCTTTTTCAGATTTAACTTTTTCAACCATTACGCCACCTTCGTAACCAGCATTTACTGCTATTTGTCTAAGTGGAGCCTCAAGGGCTTTTTGAACTATGTTCCTTCCAACTATCTCTCCTTCAGTTCCACCAGAAATTTTATCTACCGACTCTTGCGCTCGAATTAATGCTACACCTCCACCAGCAACTATTCCTTCTTCAACAGCAGCTCTAGTAGCAGCTAAAGCATCTTCAATTCTCATCTTTTTTTCTTTAAGCTCAACTTCAGTTGCCGCACCGACTTTTACAACAGCTACTCCACCTGATAATTTTGCCAATCTTTCTTGAAGTTTTTCTTTATCCCAGTCAGAGTCTGATTCGTCAATTTCGGATTGTATTTGCTTAACTCTTCCATCTACGTCAGCTTTCTTTCCTTTTCCATCAACAATTGTTGTAGCATCTTTTTTTACAACAACTCTTGCAGCTTCACCAAGCATGTCTACGGTAGTGTTTTCAGTCTTTAAACCAAGTTCTTCTGAAATGACTTCTCCGCCAGTCAAAATAGCAATATCTTGCAACATCGCTTTTCTTCTCTCGCCAAATCCAGGAGCTTTTACTGCAACAGAGGTAAATGTTCCTCTTAGTTTATTAACCACTAGAGTTGCTAATGCTTCACCTTCAACATCTTCAGCAAGTATTAGAAGTGGTTTTCCTGAATTCATTACTTTTTCAAGTAATGGCAGTAAATCATTTACTGCAGTGATTTTTGAATTCACGATCAAGATATATGGATTTTCTAGAACGGCTTCTTGCCTATCAGCATCTGTAACAAAATAAGGAGATATAAATCCTTTATCAAACTGCATTCCATCTGTGAATTCAAGCTCCATACCAAAAGTCTGTCCTTCTTCAACAGTGATAACTCCGTCTTTACCAACTTTGTCCATAGCCTCAGCAATTGTTTCACCAATTTCAGTGTCAGCTGCAGATATTGATGCTACTTGAGCGATTTCATCTTTTCCGCCAATTGACTTTGAAAATCCAGCAATAAAGTCTGTAACAGCTTCTGATGCCTCAAGCATACCTCTTTTGACTTCCATTGGATTTACACCTGTTGCAACAGCTTTCATACCTTCATTTACCATTGCTTGAGCAAGCACTGTGGCAGTTGTTGTACCATCACCAGCTACATCATTTGTTTTAGATGCAACTTCTTTTGCTAGCTGAGCTCCCATGTTTTCATATGGATCTTCTAGGTCAACTTCTTTTGCAATTGTTACTCCATCGTTTGTGATTGTTGGAGCACCCCATTTTTTTTCTAAAACTACGTTTCTACCTTTGGGACCAAGTGTTACTTTTACAACATCTGCTAGTTTATTCACACCAGCTTCAAGTCCTTTTCTTGCTACTTCATTAAAAACTAATGTCTTTTTAGCCATGAACTTCTCCTCTTACTTACTTACTTTTGCAAGAATATCTCTACTTGAAAGAATAAGATATTCTATGCCTTCAACTTTAATTTCTGTACCACCATATTTTGAATAAACGACTTTGTCGCCTGTTTCAACATCTGGTTTAATTTTCTCACCATTATCATTTGGCTCTCCAGGACCAACTGCTACAACTTCACCCTCTTGTGGTTTTTCTTTCGCAGTATCAGGTATATAGATGCCTGATGGGGTCTTACTGTCTTCTTCTGACAGAGGTTTTACTACAACTCTGTCTCCTAGTGGTTGAAGATTCATATATATTTACCTCCTAAATAAATATCCACATTGTGAATTTAATACTGTTTTGTTTATATATGTAAATAAATTATTTAAAAAATTAAGCAATTATTGAGCTTAAACGCACATCATCAGCATTTATGTCGTTTGTTATTAAATTATTTTGTGCAGCTACACAAATCATTGCAGCATTATCGGTGGATAATTTTGGTGTTGGTAAGTAGATATTAAGGTCATTATTTTCTGCAAAAATATTCATTTTTTCTCTGAGTCTTGAATTAGCCATCACTCCACCACCCCCAGAAATATTTTTTACACCCGTTTCATTAACTGCTTTGACAAAATTTGATAATAATGAATCAACAATAGCCTCTTGATAAGATGCAGCAAAGTCAGCTTTTGTTAGTTTGTCATTTGGATCTAGATTGTTCAAAAAATTTGTTGCGGCAGTTTTTAAGCCTGAAAATGAATAGTTATACTCATGCTTTGTTTTTGGTCGAGGAAACTCTATTTTATTAGGATCTCCACCTTCACCTATTTTTTGAATTGCTGGACCTCCTGGAAAACCGAATCCACAAAACCTAGATAATTTATCAAAAGCTTCACCCGCTGCATCATCTATCGTTGTACCTAATAATTGGTAATTACCCCACTCTTCAACTAGTACAATTTGTGTATGGCCACCTGAAACTAAAAGTGTCATAAATGGTGGTTTCATTGTTCTATTTTCAATTAACGGTGCTGCCAAATGTCCTACCATATGGTCAACAGTTAGAAATGGTTTATCTATGGACCAAGCTACTGACTTAGCAAAATTATATCCTACTACAAGACTTCCAACGAGACCGGGACCATCTGTAGTTGAAACTATGTCAATATCTGAAATTTGTAAATTTGCACTATTTAATGACGCATGGAATATATTTCTTATCATCTCAGCATGTGCTCTTGATGCAACTTCAGGAACTACACCTCCAAATTTTTCATGTATATCTACCTGTGATGAAATTGTATTAACTAACAATTTTTCACCTTTTAATATCGCAATAGCTGTTTCATCACATGATGTTTCAAATCCAAGAATTATTTGGTCATCAAGCATAAATTTTCTCCAAGTGTAATAAGTTAGCATCTTCATTTACATAATAATTTTTTCTAACACCATACTGTTTGAATCCAAAAGACTTATATAGACTCATAGCTATATCATTCGACTGCCTGACTTCCAATAATATTTTGTAAAAATCAGATAACTCAAAATAAGAAATTAGCTCCTTTGTAAGTTTTTTTGCAATTGAATTATTTCTATAACTTTCCAAAACTCCAATTCCTAAAATATGAATATCAAAAAACGTTTTTTGAATTGCAAGATACCCAACAATTTGATTGTCTTGTTCAAAAACCCAATATACAAACTCTCCATTATTAATTTTGTTGTTAATTACAACACTATCCCAAGCAGTCTCAAATAAACTTTTTTCTAATTTTGCTAACTTATCTGCCAATTCAATTGTTGATTTTTCAATTTTTTTAATCATGAAAGTTAACCTTACCTTCTAAACTTTTTGTTGAAAAGGATACGTCAGGTTCTCGCATATATTCAAGCCTGACTTCGTTAAAATTTGGAAAATCATTATTTTTAAATAACTCTTTTCCAATATTAAAAATATTTTCAGACGAGACATGTTCTGGAGACCCAAATTTAATATATGAATTTTCACCGAATAAATTTTCATTCAAACTGTGCCAATCGCCTACTACAAGTTTTTTATCATTATCTTCTTCTAATTTAATCTTTAGGTTTTCAGCATTTAGAACCTCTGGTTCAGAATCTCTGACAACTCCACCCGGTACTGGCTTATACAAACAAAAAGCGTATTCCTCTCTCTTAATGTCAATAATTGTACAAATTTTTCTATGACCAGTGTGTGCTGCAAAAGCTAACGCGTCTAGTCCATTTACAGGTACCAATGGGATTCCTAGGCTGCCACATACTCCCTGTGCTACTGCTAAACCAATTCTTAGGCTTGTGTAATAACCAGGACCAGTATCAAGATACACTACACTAATGTCGGACTTTTCTATTTTTGACTTCTTTGTTATTTCATCGATTGATTTCATCAATAAATTCGTAGTACCATTTTCTGACAAAACTGAGCTGGAAGAAATCAACTTATCATCGTGAATGGCTACAGAAATATATTTGCCTGAAGTTGAAATGGATAAGCTATACATTTATAAATATCTCTCTGGTGTGTTCATCGACTATATTAATTTCAATCAAATCCATTATAGGAATATTTGCTTCAGCCATTAAATTTGCCCACTCAATTACTACTAGAGTATTTTCTTCATTTAATGGTAAATCTAAATCAATAAACTCGGACCAACTACCAAGACGATACAAATCTACATGGAATATTTTAATTTTGCTAACTTCATAATTTTTGACAATATTAAAAGTTGGAGAAGTAACAACATCATTGCATCCAAAGAATTTTATAATTTTTTTTGCAATAGTAGTTTTACCCGCTCCTAGAGGACCTGACAATCCAATTATTTTTGGAAGAATTAAACTTTTTAAATAACTTTCAAGAAAGCTATCTAAATCATCTTCTTTAATTAAATTACTCAACTTCAAATCTTTCAAGTCTTTTAGACATATTAGTCAAAATTTCCCACTCAATTGTTTTATTCCACTGAGCTATGTCAGATACGGAAATATTTAATTTTCCGTCCATAGAATTGCCTAAAACAGTTACTTCATCATCAATTTGAACATTTACATCTGTAACATCAAATAATATTTGATCCATTGTGACCCGGCCAATTAAATTACAAAATTGATTATTTACAATGACTTTTCCATCAGGAAATGAATTCCAAGGATACCCATCACCATATCCAATAGGTGCAGTCGCAATAATTGAGTCTCTGGATAGTCTTTGAACTTTTCCATAAGAAACTGCCTCACCTTTTTTTCTTACTTGTAAATTAGAAATTCTTGTCTTGATTTCCATAGTTGGTATCAGTTCGTTTTCATTTTCAACTGCTGTAATTTGAACACCATATGCAGCAATGCCAACTCTTGCCATATTAAAAGAATTATCTAGTTTGTATAAAGTTGATGCTGAGTTATCTACATGTAAAAGCATGTTGGTTGAATCTATATCTGAAATAGTCTTTTCAAATAATTCAATTGATTTTTTAGTCTCGGTCTCATCAGTATCCGCCATAGGAAAATGAGTACATATTCCTATAAGATTTAAATCTGAGTCGACAATTTTTTTATATAAGTCATAAAACTTTTCTGGAGGACATCCTAATCTGTGCATTCCAGTATCAATTTTGAGATGAACGCTATATTCATCTCCTGTCTCGATCAAAGTATCAATAAAGCTCTCGTTGTATACAGTAAGATCAATATCATTTTCCTTTATATTTTCAAACTGAATTTTTGATGGTTCAGCAAGTAATAGTACCCTTGATTCTTCATATACTTTTTTAACTTGTATTCCTTCGTCAACAGAAGCAACAGCAAACCATTTGATACCAGATTCTTTTGCATTTTTTACGGCCCACTCCAGACCATGGCCATAGGCATTTGCTTTGACAACTAAACAAAGCTCTTTTCTAGATAAATTTTTAAGTACTTCTAAATTATGAAGAAAACTTTTTTTATTTAGGTATATATACCCTCTATCCATTTTTATTTTCTATTCTGAATCCTTTTGCCCTTTTGGTTTTCGTGAACCACGCGCTGCTCCAATTGCAACCCCTACAGCTATCCATGTTGGTTCATTTGTAGCTGCAAAAAGTGCAGCTCCTATTGCTGTACAAACACCAATCCAATTTCCAACGTTGTTTGAATTTGTTGATTTATTATTCATTTTTATTCCACTGTCACTGATTTTGCTAAATTTCTTGGCTGATCAATTGACTCACCATTAAGGTTAGCAACATGATAAGCAATGAACTGGAGTGGAATTATGGATATGACTGTAGTTAAAATTTCATTACTATCTGGAAGGGTGACATATTCGTCAGATATATTTTCTAATTTTTCTGATTGATTGTCACCAATTGCTATGACATAAGCTCCTCTGGCAATAACCTCTTGTACGTTACTAGTTGTTTTGTCTAACAAGTGATTTTGACTAGCAGTTACAATTATCGGAGTTCCGTCTTCAATTAAAGCTAAAGTTCCGTGTTTTAGTTCTCCAGCTGCCAACGCTTCTGCATGTAAGTAAGAAATTTCTTTTAATTTTAAAGCACCTTCTGCTGCAAGTGCATAATCTAGCCCTCTCCCAATAAAATAAATATCATTCTTTTTATAAATTTTTTCAGATATATCTTTTATTTGTTTCTCACAATCCATAGTCTCTTCAATCAATTTTGGTAGTTCGGCAATCTCATCAAAAGAAACATCTAATTTACTTTGAGAGTCCCAATGTTTAGCTAACAGTAATTGTCCAACTAACATCCCAAGATAAGCTTTTGTTGAAGCTACACCTATTTCTGGGCCAACGTGTAAGTAAAAAACACTGTCAGCCATTCTTGCTAACGAGCTTCCCACAACATTGACTAAAGCAAGCACATGAGCACCATTTTCCTTTAAAAGCTCTGTCGCAGCAATGGTGTCCATAGTCTCACCAGATTGTGAAATTACAATGCCTAAATCGTTTTTGCCAACTATTGGTTCTCTATATCTAAATTCCGAAGCAAGTTCGACACTGACTGGAACTCCTAGAACTTTTTCAAAAAGGTCTTTTCCGAATAAACCAGCATGGTAAGCTGTACCGCATGCAACTATCCAAATTTTTTCATATTTTGATGCATCATCTTGTTTGATTGGAATCTCTTTAGAAGTTGCTTCAAGTCTTCCAGAAATAGTTCGTTCTATTACTTCTGACTGTTCAAGTATTTCCTTATACATAAAGTGGTCATACCCAAGCTTTTCAGCTTCGGAAACCTCCCAGTCTATTTCTTGAATTTCTCTTTCTATCTTGTTCAATTCTGAATCAAACAACTTATATTGACCATTTTTAATTTCTACAAAATCTCCATTTTCCAAGAAAATCATTTTATTTGTATGTTCTAAAATAGCTGCTGAATCAGATGCTAGAAATACTTCGTTTTCACCAACACCTAAGACAAGAGGACTCATTAAACGGCCTGCAACAATTGTTCCTTCTTCTTTTGTAGTAGTTACAACAAGAGCGTATGTTCCTTCTAAAGTTTTTGCTACATCAGTTACAGTTTTCAACAATTGACCATTCCATTTTCTACTTAATTCAACTGCAACAACCTCTGTGTCAGTATCAGATTTAAATTCAAAACCTTCTTCTAAAAGATCTTTCTTAATTTCTGCATAGTTCTCGATTATTCCATTATGAATAATTGCAAATTCTTCACTATTGTCAGAATGTGGATGAGCATTAACATCATTTGGAACTCCGTGAGTTGCCCATCTTGTATGACCAATACCTATATTGCCTTTAATATTGATATCTTTTAAATGATTTTTTAAAACGTCGAGTTTACCCTCTTTTTTTTCAACAGTAATTTTGTTACCATCTGAAATTGCAATTCCAGCTGAATCGTATCCACGATACTCTAAACGTGATAAACCATTAATTAAAATTGGTAATGGTTCTTTTGGGCCTGAATACCCTACTATTCCACACATTATATCTCCATTCCAACGAGCAGGTTAAAATAAAGACTGCTTTAAATTATCTCTGTTCACAGATTTCTCTATGTTTTTAAACAATTTATTACGACTGCAGAGCCGAGTATGCATCCGCCGAATGTTTCGATAACATACTTCCTCGTCACCTTTTTTAAGGCCTGGCGCTAATTGCTCGTTGTTATAATTATAAGAAACTTATTTAAGTTTGTAAGAAATTTTTTATTTTGTTGACTAAATTTTCACTGAATTTCTTAACTGATTCTTCATCACTTGCCTCGACAAGCACCCTAAGGAGTGGTTCAGTACCAGAATTTCTTATCAAGTATCTACCATCTAAATTTTCTTCTTCAGACAATATTTTTGCTATATTGTCTAATTCCTTTAGTTGGTTTACATCCGGCATATTTTTTAATTCTATATTGATTAGCTTTTGCGGATACTCTTTAATATTGTCCTCACGAAATTGAGATAAAGTGGTTTTAAAAAATGATAAAGATTTTAAAGAATATATTAATGTAAGAAGACCATCGCCTACTGGAAGTTTATCTGAAATTATTATATGTCCAGATTGTTCACCGCCAATGGAAGCATTGCTTTCTAACATTGCTTCTGCAACATATTTATCCCCAACGGCTGTTTCAATATTTTCAAAGTTATTTTTTTCCATTGCGGTTTTAAATCCAAAATTAGACATAACAGTTGAAACAACAACGTCATTGTTAAGTTGATTGGTAGAGGATAAATATTTTGCAATTAATAATATTATGATATCCCCATTACAAGTGATACCATCTTCATCAACCATAATGAGCCTATCTGCATCTCCGTCAAATGCAGCGCCAATCTCTCCTCTTTTCAGATTTTTTATTAAATTTTCTGTATGCGTAGCTCCGCTGGCTAAATTTATATTTTCCCCATTAGGCTCATTTGCAATCATTTTAAATTTAGAGTCATTATCTTTTAATAACTCCTCTATTATTTTGTAAGCAGAGCCGTTTGCACTATCTATAAGTAAATCAAAGTTTGTTAAGTCAAAATCAAGAACCTGATTAAGAAATTCGAAATAAACTTTAAATCCTTCTTCGGAGTCCTTATAGCTAGTATGTGCACTTGGTAAAGAAATGTTTTCAATGTTTGCTTCAATTTCAATTTCAATTTCGTCTTGAAGCTTAGAGCCATTTTCATCAATTAATTTTATGCCGTTATATTCACTTGGGTTATGGGAAGCTGAAATTATAATACCCAGATTATGTCCAAAATGATCTAGTAATACTGGCATAGAACCTGAAGGTAATATTCCATAATTAATTACTTCAATATTTTCTGAAAATCCTTCACATATCCAATCTAATATTTCTAATGAAGAATCTCGGGTATCTAAAATTACGGCTACAGAAGTTGGCTTTAAGATATCTTCAACAGAACAAGCAACATTAGAAACTATTTCTTTAGTTAAATTTTTATTTGGAATACCTCGGATTCCATCGGTACCGAAATATTTTTTCAATTTGTTTTTTATCTCTTAGTAAACTGTTCAGCTCTTCTGGCTTTTTTGAGACCGTATTTTTTTCGTTCCACCTTGCGAGCATCTCTTGTAAGAAGTCCTGCCTTCTTAAGCTTTGGCCTTAATTCAGGATCCATTTTGATTAATGCTCTAGATATTCCAAGAGCTACAGCATCTGACTGTGCAGAAAGTCCGCTTCCGTTTACATTAACGACCATATCAAATTTGCCTTCAAGAGAAACAACTTTAAATGGTTTTTCTATTGTCATTTTCATAGATGGGCTTGGAAAATATTGTTCTAAATTTTTTCCATTAAATGTAAACTTACCGTTTCCTTCGGAGATAGTTACTCTAGCTACAGAAGATTTTCTTCTTCCTGTTCCATAAAAATTATCAGGCATTTTCTTCAACTTTCTTTATATTAAAAACTAATTCTTTTGGATTTTGACTTTGGTGAGGATGATTTGCATCAGGATAAATATGTAACTTTTTCAAAACAGCTCTTCCAAGTCGATTTTTTGGAAGCATACCCCATACTGCCCTTTCTATTATTTTTTCGGGCTTTCTTTGTCTTAATGAATTAAAACTTTCAGACTTAATTCCTCCAGGATAACCAGAGTGAGAATGATACATTTTTTGTTCTGGTTTTTTTGAAGTAATTGCAATTTTTCCTGCATT
>CACGVI010000003.1 GCA_902576605.1 uncultured Candidatus Actinomarina sp.
TACGTTAGTTTTTGTTCTTATGCAAGAAAATTACTAAGGTATTTTTCGCGAGCTTTAGCTACCTTTGGCAGCATCAACAACTGCATTTCTAACTGCAAATAAAAAGAACAGCATTAGAAAAGCACCTGTGTCAGCAATGTCATGTAAAGCTGTGTCATCAATTAGTGATGCATAAGAAGCAACTATTTGACTTATACCAGCAATCAGTACTGCAATTCTTGCCCAGTTTGGAATAAGAGATTTGAATCCCCAGTATGAAGATAGTAAAAACATCATAAACATAATGTGTGAACCTGGAGAGTAAATATCATACTCTGTACCATATGCAATACTGTTTCCTTGTGCAAAGGCGTCAATTACACCGCTCCCAAGAAAAAATAGATAAAAAGGAGTCATCAATGACTTCTCAGCATCTGTACACAGTTTCAATGCGTAGTAAGTTGCAACGGACATAAACAAATTAAAAAAGCCAAAAGGAAACTCAATTCCAGCAAAAAAAGCTACAGGTGCTGCAAGGAATAATGGAATTGCTATGTTCCACAATACTTTTGCGATTTTTAAATCTCCATCTTTTAAATCAAACATATTTCTCCTTCATATAAAAATACAAAATAATAATACTAAATTTTTGAAGGTTATTCTTCTTCGTAGAAATTAAAGGATGTAAATATTTCTTGAATATCTTTGATAGAGACGTTGTCTACTTGGACATTGTATATTTTGTCACCAAACGAAAACTGTAAGAAATTATCCTCAACAAGTTCCAAATTAGTAATATCAAAAGTGTTTTTTACAACAGAGAGAGTTTTCTCTTTAGTTCGAAGAATTACTTTGGTATCTATTATTTCAATAACCGGTTGGAATGCATTTTGTAATGTTATAAATAATTGTAAAAGACCAAAAAACAATAGTAGGTAATACAAATACTCTTCTCTTGCGTTAGAACCAAAATCCCCAAGTCTGAAATATTTAATCATTAATTGTCTAAAGGGACCAGTAATAATGTTGTCAACGCCAACATACGTAAGCACGCTTCCCCTTAAAAATGGGAGAAATAAACTACCTCTATCACGATAAAATTTCATATATTTTTCTCTTAAGCTATCAGAATAACCTAAATTAGCTATTGTTTTTGTATGGAAATTGTATTGATTAGACATGGCCAGCCAGAATGGATGCCTGGAGACGTCTATACAAAAAATCCTGGTTTAACCTCACTTGGAAAAATACAATCTGAAAAATCATCTTCAGCTTTTGAAGAAACAAGTGTTGATGAAATATGGGTTTCACCCCTAAAGCGTGCACAAGAAACTTTTACTCCATTCAAAGAAAAAAATATAGGAAAATCTATTCATACATACGAATGGCTACAAGAGATGCAAGACCACGAGGAAGAAGCCTTATACGGAAAAGATACAGAAGAAGTAATGGCTTTTTTTGCTAAAAGAAACTCTCAGTCATTTGAAGAGTGGAGTGAAGCTAGTCATGGTAAATACATGGAAGTCTTTGGTAAAAATATTGTTTCTAATTTAGAGATAGAACTTGGCAACAGGGGAATTGTTGCTTTAGATGCAGAGTACGATAGAAGGTTTGATTTAAGTGAATCAAGTATTGAAAGACTTATGATTATTTCCCATGCAGGAACAATGTCAGTCTTATTATCATATTTTTTAAATATGCCTCTTTATGCGTGGACTTGGAGAAAGTTTCTTCCAAGACACACTGGACACACAACACTAAAATCAACTCAGATTTCAGGTGGTCACTTTTTTAGACTTAAAGAATTTAATAATGTCTCTTTTACCGATAGTGACGAAGAACAAACATACTAAGATAATTTTAACTACAAAAAATTATGCCTTATACAAGAGTTTTACCTGAGGTAACGATAAGCGAGCTTACGCCAAGAAAAAGAAGGTTCTTTTTAAAACATCTCGCAAGATTTTTACTTTTGTTTGAAAGCGTTAAAGCAAAAGGGTCTTTTTTAGATAATAAACGAGTAATTATAACTGCTGCGCCACACCAGTCCGGCAAAGATGAATATTTAATGATTTTGATGATCTTAGCTTTAGATATTGATGTCTGTTATCTCTCTGCAAAGTGGACCATGCGAAGAATACCTAATCCATTTGTTAAGCCAAAAGATATCGACAATCAAGGAATTCCATGGCCACTTGGTTGGCTGCAAGAAATAGTATTTAGAAAATTTGGTGCTATCCCTGTAGACAGAAAAGGAAATAGTGGCCAGTACGACTCTGTAGTTCAGGAGCTTCTTGAGAGAGATAACTTTTTATTAATTATTACACCTGAAGGAAGGTTTGATGCAACCAGATTTAGAAGTAGTTTTTTATATTTAGCCAAAGAGTTAGAGGCTGAAGTTATGCCAGTACAAATCGATTATGAACACGATACTTTACAGTTTTTAGAAAGTTTAAATCTTGATGGTTCCGAGGATGAGGTCATACAAAGGCTTCGTTACTGTTTTGATGGAGTTAAGGGAAGAAAAAAGAGGTTTAAGGCTTAATGGAAGAAAAAATTCATCAACTCATAAAAGAGAGGAACCCTTGGTTGTTGAAAGATAACTTCCTATCTAAAACAATTTATACCTTGTTAAAAAAATATCTTAGGTTTGATGAGACTGTTTTTGTTGGTGACCACATCCAGAGCATGACTGGCGAAGAGGCTTTTAATTGGTTGGGCAGCGAGTATACAAGCAATGCCTCTGTAGAGGGCCTTGAAAATATTCCAAAAAATGGAAAGTTTTTAATTGTATCAAATCACCCTATGGGAGCTGCAGATGCGATAGCTCTTTATCATCAAATATATCCGGTTCGTAATGATCTTTTCTTTTTTGCAAACGAACTTTTTGTATACCTGCTGGGTGCATTTCATGAACTTTTAGCACCTGTTGTGTGGAATAAAGAAAAAGAAACTCATTCAGCAAACAAAGTAACCCTTGAACGTCTAAGTGTTTTTTTTGGGGATGATAGGCCAGGTATCATCTTTCCATCAGGTCGTCTCTCTAAACTTACTTTTCTTGGTTTATGGGATAGGCCTTGGGAGAAAACACCTATTGCACTCGCAAAAAAATACAACTTTCCATTAATTCCCGTATATGTAGAGGGAAGAAACTCTTGGTTTTTTTATTTTGCCTCATACGTAAACAAGCAACTTAGAGATATCTCCCAGCTAAATGAACTGTTCAACAAAAGGGGGAAAGAGATTTCCATAAAGATTGGTAAGCCTGTGAATGTAAACACATTAAACGATAACACTGATATTGCAATTGGACAGATGTGGTACAGAACAGAAAGCTTAAGAAAAAAGTCTGTATTGAAATTAAACAGGTTTCTGTACTTGAGAAATTTTAAGTAACTTTACTCTACAACTTCACCTGTGCTTGGGCTAACGCCTAAGTTGCCAACCATATATCCAAATAAAAGTGGTGTAGTAACTAAACCGCCAAGTCCATAAAATCTCCAAGTAAGCTCATAATCGCTCTGTGCTTGATTGATCAGTAGGTATAAAACAAAAAATAATCCATACAGTGAGGCGATTGCAGCTGCACTTACTTGTATTTTTCTATCATGATCCGTGTTGTAATACCAATTTGTTACTCTAAATACCCCAAAACTAAAAAGACTTCCTATACCAATAATCAACATCATTAGTCTTATGTTTCCTAAAGAAGCTTGTACCGATACATATAGAAATGAGAGAAAATAAAGCAAGGTCATTTGCTTTGGTGACATTTTAAATCGTATTGCGTATACGTAAACAATACTTGCAAGCATAGATTGAAAAAATAATGTCCCTGCCGCAAAAGCATCGTCGTAACCAAAAAAAACTCCGTACACTAAATATGGATGGAGGAACTGTGTGATATACATAACTAAAGCATAGATAGTTGATACCGCTACAACCGAGGCCGTGTCTAGATGATCTTTGCTAGGTCTTGTCGTAAACACGTAATCTAACATTAAAAATGCTCCAAGAAATAACATTAAATGCGATGGAGAAACTAGTGGCTCTACGCCTGTTTCGATACCAAGTAACGTATGCCACACAGCATCTGATGCTCCACCAACTCCAAAGATGACTGCACCTAAAACTCCGACATCAAACTTGTAGTCTTTCATTTTATTTTTTACATACATTGCTACTAAAACTGAAAAAGCATAGCCTGAATATAAAACAGCATGCCAAGGTGTAAAAAAAGTTTCTATATCCTCGATTAAATATGTATGAGCACTCGAATCTATCCATGCACCGATAAAAAACCAAAGCATAGCGATAATGAATAATTTTCTATCTTTTTCATTTGTGATTACAACAGGTGATAATTTATTGAACATATAAATAGTATAAACCCAAAACATTATGGGTATTTACGAAATTAAGTCTGACAAGATAGAATAAGTCCGTGGAAAACAAAGAGTTCAATCGTACACTTACTCTAAAAAGTTCTATTTATTTGGGTTTAAGCTCAATGATCGGAGCTGGACTTTTTAATAATATTGCCCCTACAGCAAAAATAAGTTCGTACGGTGCGATCCTTGGACTACTTTTAGCTTCAACATTAGCAATAGCAAACGCTTCTTCTTCTGCACAACTCTCATCACTGTTTCCAAAAACTGGTGGTACGTATTTGTATGCAAATGAAGTACTTGGGAGACCATATGCAATTATTGCTGGTGCAGTATTCATTATTGGCAAAACAATTAGTTGTGTTGCAATAGCGCTAACAGTAGGCAACTATCTTTCTCCTGTATATGGAAAAGAAATTGGTGTTGTTTTATGTGTTTTAGTATTTTTGTTGAGTTTTTCCGGAATTCACAAAACAGCAGAAATCGCTAAATGGTTTGTTTGGATAATTTTTGGACTGCTTTTATTTTATGCTGTCTCAATCATTTCAACACCAAATGTTGATTTAAGTATTCCAATCTTTGAGAGTGTTTCATTTGATAGTATCTTGTTATCTGCAAGTATATGGTTTTTTGCTTTTACTGGATACTCGAGACTTGCGACATTTGGAGAGGAAATAAAAAATCCTAAAGAAATTATCCCTACAGCAATTTTTACTGGTCTAGGGGTAACAATCTTGCTGTATTTTGGAATTACTTGGTTAACTCTATCAATAATCAGTCCAGAATTTATTATGAACTCAAACACACCTCTTCTTGTTGCCATGGATGTGAGTAGGTTTTCAGAGTTTTCCTTTTTAATTGTTTTTGCTTCTTCTATTGCTATGGTTTCTGTGTTTCTTGCTTTGATGCCTGGAATTAGCAGAATATATGTTGCGCTTTCTAGAGACAGAGTACTTCCAAAAGCTTTTTCAAAAATTCATAAAAAATTTAACTCTGCTTATTTCTCAGAAGGCTTTGTGCTTATTTCTGTAATAATTGGTATTTATAGTTTTGATGTTGTTGAGTCTATAAGACTAAGCTCATTTTTTATTTTGATCTATTATACAATTACTAATTTATGTGTTGTGAGGCTTAAAAAGGGAGACCGGCTTTATTCAGTAGTAATTGCAATATACGGGTTTACAATGTGTTTATTGCTAGCTTTGCACTTACTTTAATAATTATTTTCACAAACATATACTTATTGTGAAAAAATTATCACAATCTTGCAGGGTTGTGAAATATTAATTATACTTAATTTATCGGTCAATCACGTGTATGCGTTGTAAATCACTCAAACACACTTCCATAAGTGATTGGCCTGTGTCTGATTTTATGTATACCCTATAATATTTATTCTTAGTCTGTGAAGAGATTTAAAACATCAAATAGTATGACTTATGATTATTCTGTTGAAAATTTATGGAAAGTTGTTTCATCCCCTAATTATTTAAATAACGTGCACCCTTTTTGTAAGGAAAACTCAATTATTAAATGGAACAACGATCACCATGAAGACAAAATACTCTATTTAAATAACAAGACTTATATAAGAAAATTCGTAAGTTGGAAAGCTTTAAAGGGATATGATCTCTGGATTGGTGATAATAATAAAGATCAATCTTTCGTTGAGTGGAGATTGGAAAAAGCAGGCAATAGATCAAAGCTAACTATTACGGTTTATCCATTTTTATTAAGCAATTGGCCAAGGATATTATCTTTTCTGCCTTATTTTTTATATATAAATATTAAATTGAAATCTTACTTGTTCTCAGTGCTTAGTGGAATTGATTGGTATATTAAAGAAAATACTCCTGTTCCAAAAAATCAATTTGGTAAACATAGTTGGTTCTCTTGATTTAATGTTCTCTGGATCTAGATGATTTAGACATTGTCTTCTCTAAAGTACCGTTTGAAAATATGTAAGACTCAACACTATCAACTAAATGTTTACCATTTTGTGACTTTTGCATAATCACATCTACAGTCATACCCTCATAGGGAGAAATTAAAGTTATTGAATGCTGTCTGAACTTTTTAGAGGACTGGTCTCTTCGAATTACATCACTGATCATATTGTTTGATTCCCATGACCAGTCTTCACCAACAGCAACGAATTTGCAAATGTGTTTTGTCTGTGATTTGTCAATTCTTGCTCCTGGACAAACTAGCATAGAACCTTCAACCCAAGGGTTTAAACCCAAACCATCTATCTTTGGAAAAGCAATATTAAAAGAATCATCAACTATTGCCTCAATATCCCCTTTTTTAAAATTTCGTTCTTTTATAATTTCAGAAATTGTATTTTGTATCCTAAATAAAGATTCTTCGTCTAAATTTTCAAGATTTACCCTGTCCATAACTATATATAAACAGTTAGGTGAGACAAATTGCTACTCTTCTTCTAAGGCAAGCTTTTGGCCAGCTGTTTCTTTTCCTCTTAAGTCACGAATGTCTACGCGAATTAACCCAATTACAAAAATGGTAAGAGTGCCTACTGGAAATAAAAGAATTAAAAATAATGGTGATGACGTTAATGTCTCTATCATATTTTTATCATAACAAATTTACATAGTATAATTAAATTGAGAAAGGAAATATGGCAAAACTCGGTTTGTACGCAAGCATGGTGTCTGTAATAGCGTCTGTGCTTATTTATATTGTATTAGATGATTCTGACCTTGCGATTTACGTAGGGCTTTGGGCTCCGACACTTATTCTTTATAGCCAGGCTTACGAACAAGCAAATAAGTAACTCAGTTTACGTAAAAATTAGACTGTTGCTATTATTTGATTGTGAATAAAGTTGAAAAAAAATCGTTCTTTGGCTTCTTAGCCATTGCATTCTTTTTACATTTATATTTAGTAATTTCACTTATCGGTGGGTAGAAAGCTTCTTCTTTTTCTTTTCATAATTTCATGCACATCTTCATCAGATGTTTTAACAGAAACTTCACAAACAGTAGTTGAGAAATCCTTATCGTCTGAAGAGATTCTGGTTGAGATATTTGAAACCTACAAAGTATTCTCTGAGGATCCTGTTAAAGCAGTAAATACTATTTGGAGCTATGCTCATGAAAAAAATCAAGAAACAACAGGTCCGAAGGAACGGTTTTCTGTGATGCTTACTTCTGAACCATATAATTCGATAATTGATCTTAAAGATTATTCATACGAAATTATTTTTGAAAGTGAGGAAAATATTCATTATGAAGTAAAAGTACTCGCTAATAGTAGTAATTATTTTGTAATTACATGGGTATTTGAAAAAACAATTTGTGATGAGAAACCGTGTTGGAGAACTATAGGAGTAAGTCAGCCAGAGTTTTTTGATTCAGGAATTTAAGCTTTTAATCTTCTAAGTTTTCTAAAGGGTTTTCTGGTTGGCAAATTTCAAATGCTTCTTGAACATCTTCAGAACTAAAATCAATATCTGCATCTCTAAAAGCAAAGAATCCAAACTCTCCAGGTTTAGGATCTGGAAAATCTATTCCTTGATCTCTCATGCATTGGGAAAATTCTAAAGAAGCATCTACTAAAGCTGCCTCTACTTCTGGATCTAAATCGAATTGTTCTGGAAGAGCATTTCTTAAGATATCTTCACAGTTTTCAAAAGCTCTTTCAAATTCTTCTTCATTTTCAATTTCTAAATTATCAAATTGAGGATTTCCATCAATGTCGAAAGTTGGGTCAGGGAAGTTGATGCCTTCTTCACGCATACATTGAGCAAATTCAAGAACTCCCTCTTCAAAAGTTGTTTCCTCATCGACAATTGTTGTGGCAGTAGTAGATTCAATAGTCACAACCCCCTGAGACTCTTCTCCGCCAATTGTGCATGCAGTAAATACAGCTACAAAGGCTAAGGTTTTTACTTTCGAACTGCTTCCGCTGGTTGAATTTTTGAAGCTTTTATAGCTGGATACACACCAGAAATAGCTCCAATTAATAATGCTAAAAGTACTGCTCCAAAAATTTGCCATACAGGTATTGAGAATACAATATTTGTGTAATTAGTGTAACCCAAGGTTATCGCTGTTCCCAAAAGAACTCCAACGAGACCACCTATGCCCGATAAAACAATGCTTTCAAGTAAAAACTGATATCTAATTTCTCTTCTGGTAGCACCAATAGACCTTCTAACTCCTATTTCCATTCTTCTCTCTAATACAGACATGACCATAACATTTGCAATTGCAACTCCACCAACAAGAAGCGCAACTGAACCAAGTCCTAAAAGTAAGTTAGTGAATGCCTCTTCTGCTGCCTGTTGCGCCTCGAGCGCATCAGATGGACGAGTGACTTCTACTTGATCTGGGTTTTCAGGATTCATTGAAGGAGCAAGGACTTCAACAACATCCTCAATAAATGTTGGATTGGCTCTTAAGTAAATAGTTGTTGGCTCTTCATTAATATCAAAAAGTGTCTTTGCTACACCATATCCAATAAATACCGATCTATCTAAGTCTGGATGAATTTTGAGTTCTTCTAATATACCAACTACTCCAAACCATTCGTTTTCTATCAATATCTTTGTAGGTTTAAATAAGTTATTAATCCCTAATCGCTGAGCAGTTACATTTCCTAGTACTGTTACTGGAATATCAGAAAGCCCATCCTCAATAAATCTACCATCAACTAGATTACCGCCTATAACATCTAGTAGTTCGGCACTTGTAACAATTGTCGAAATACCACCGCCTTCAAATTCTGAAATAAAATTACTTCTCCTTACTAGAAGGTCTGTTTGAGTTGTAGAAGTTACTTCCTGAACAGGTCCAATTCTTTCAACCATACCCAAAACCCCCTTTGGAAGTTCTTCCTGTGTACCAAAAAAACCAGCTTGTGGAGATGCTTTGACTAAGTTCGTGCCAAGAGACTCTAGTGTTGATAAAAGGTCCGCCCTGCCTGAAGCTGAAATTCCAGATACAGCAACAATTGCTGCGATACCAATACCAATACCAATTGAAGTAAGTGTCGCCCTTCCTTTTCTTGCTCTAACACCGTATAAAGCGACAAAAAACAAGTCTTTAATTTTTAGTCTATTTCTTTTCATTGATTTACTATTTTTCCATCAACTAGTTCGATAACTTTTTTAAACATGCTCGCATGTTCTTGGTTGTGAGTGATCATTATTACTGTTTTACCTTGATTGTTTAAGTCTTTCAAAATATTGAGTATGTTTATGCCAGATTCCATATCTAAGTTTCCTGTTGGTTCATCTGCTAGTACGAATGCAGGATCTTGGACAAGGGCACGTGCAATCGCAACCCTTTGTTGTTGCCCACCGGACAATTCTTTGGGTAAATGGGTCAATCTATCTCCAAGGCCAACCTGTTCTAAGACTTCCTTTGCTTTTTCTAACCTCTTTGATCTTGAAATACCTTGATATAAAAGACCTTCAGCGACATTTTCCTGAGCTGTTAAGCCCGGTAGTAGAAAAAAACTTTGAAATATAAACCCAATCTTCTCTCCCCTAAACTTTGAAAGTTCATTGTCTGAAAGTGCTGAAACATCTTTTCCCTCAATTTCAATAGATCCATCAGTTATACTGTCTAGCAGACCAATCATATTTAAAAATGTTGATTTTCCACTTCCTGATTGACCAACTATTGAGACAAAGTCTCCTTCTTTAATTTCAAGCGAGACACCGTCTAAAGCTCTTACGGGTGGAGGTCCTTCATATACTTTTGAAATATTGTTAATAGAAATTACAGTTTTTGTACTGGTCTTCATCTTGGTACAACTACTATTTGACCCTCTGAGATATTTCCTTTTACTTCAACAAAGCCATCAGTAAATACTCCTATTTCAACAGCAACATAACTTGTATCAACACCAGATTCTCCTTCAAATGTTCCAGAATCAAGAACTCCATCATAAACTTCTAAAGCATATCCACCTTCTGCTAAAGCGAGAAGAGCATTCACTGGAACATAAAGAACATTTTCTGAAATCTCAGTTGTAACAAACACCTTTACAGGAGCTTGATCGTAAGCCTCAATCTCCTCAGGGTTCAGAACTTCAAGTGTTACCTCAATAAACTCTCCTGCTTGAGTTTGTGTTACAACTTGGTCTATAAAAGTGATAACTGTTGGGACTCTCTCGTCTGTCGGAAGTTCTATCTCAACACTATCACCAAGAGATACTGTTTCCTGATCGGTTGCGTCAACTTGGAAGACAACTTCAATTCCAATAGAAGAAATATTGTAAAGTGGTGAGTTTAATACGACCGCGGAACCAACATCATTAATATAAGAACCAACAATAATTGGTGTTTTTGATGCATATGCATTTGTTGGGCTAAAAGTTTCTGACTTTGAAGCAAGCTCTAGTTCTTCCAACTCTTCTTTTGCTTTTTCTAATTCAGCTGCTTGGTCAACACCTTCATTGTAACTTTTTAAGGCATCATCAAATGCTTTTTGAGCTGTCTCAATAGCTAAGGCTTCTGTTGCATCAATTCCAGATTCCTTGCCTTTTTCTAAATCTTTAATTCTTTTTTGTTTTTCAATCTCATCTCTAAGATCCTGGATTTCAGAGTCACGAGTATCATTTTCTATTTTTTCTTTTGTTTGTGGATTTGAGTCATCTTGAAGTAATGAAATACTTTGTTCGGCATTTTTAATTGCTTCATCAGCTGCAATCCATGCTGCGCTTTCTTCAGTAGCAGCTTCTTTTGCATCATCTAACTTTTTCTTTTTGTCGTTGACTTGTGCCAAAGTAGTTCCACCATCTGAGATTGTCTCTTCAATATTTTCAACTTCGGTCTTTTTTAAATTTATAGCAACCTGCTCTGCTGGCGTAATTTCAGATTTTGTATCAATGCTGTAATCAATATAAAGAGCATTAAGCATATTTGAAGTAGTTTCATCAAAAGTTTCATCTGGTGTAAACTCATCTGGTGTGTAGCCCAAAAACACAAGTGCTTGCTCAAGTTGCAAAACATCAGGGCCAGGGTCAGAGTTCAAATCTAAAGTTCTATAAAATGGTGTCGCCCCTTCAACTAAAATTACAGGTTTATTATCAATAGCAAAGAGTACTTCTCCAAAATTTATGATTGTTCCCTCTTTAGGTACAAAGGTCACAACTCCTGACATTGGTGAGTTGAGCACCTTGCTATCGGTCTGCCTTAATGTTCCGTTGTATTCTTCTTTTTTTTCTAGATCACCCTTTTGTATAGCAACAGTAGTAAGTTCTAGAGTTTTATTGCTTGAGGATGTGTCTGTGTTCTGGGTTCCAAAATAATAGCCGCCGAATCCCAATGCAGCTAAAGCAATTAAAGTCAGTAAGTTTCTTAATTTAAATATATTTTTCATCATTATTCCAATTAGAGTAGTTTATTAAACATGTATGTTTTCTGAGAATTAATTTATTAATTTTTTTATGCATCCCACTCCTCATCTTTTAACTCTTCTGGCATTTTGTCTTCACATGCTTGCCATGTTTGAACTATAGGATCATCTTCTCTAAGTTCCCAATCTTCATCAATATAAACATCTAACCTAACTTCTCTGTTGAAATAGTCTGGGTCTGGAACTTTTGGATATCCATTTTCTCTAAAACACTTTGCCATAAACAGTGATCTATCTATTTCTTTCGATACCTGGGCTGGGTCTTCAAATTGATTTTCATCTGCTACACCCCATAAATTATACTTCAAAGCACATTCCTCGATAATATCCCAAAGTTCCTCTGCTTCTTGTTCTGTTATTGTTTCAAAATATGATGCAATTGTGGTGTATAGGTCTAAAAAGTTTTTTGGTTCTTTAAATTTATACCCAGATTCATTAACACACTGAACAAGCACTAATGGTGCGTCGTCGTCTGAAATTTCTTCTCGTTCGTCAGTAAGCTGTACACCGGAGGCAATTGCTTCTTTTCCTTTATCGGTATCTGCGACTGAAACAACAGCTTGTTCTTCTTGTTGGAATAGTGAACAAGCAGTAAATAAAACTAATATTATTGAGGCTTTTCTGTACATATAAAATTATAAATTATATGTAGCTTTAACCTCCCCCTTGTTGTGGTGGGTCAATTCCAAGATCGTCAAAACATAAATTAGCTTGTTTCTAAATACTTATTTTTGCCAGCCACATTCTTGTAATAACGGCATAATATCATCTCTAGATTCCTTGAGCCCACTTAGGTCTACCTTGGGTTCTTGTTGACTTGGATCAGGAACGTTTAACCCTTTTTCTCTTAAGCATTTAGCCAATTCAAGATTTTCATCATATATTTTGGCAAGCTCTTCTGGATTCAGTGAAGATGAATCTGACCAGAGATTATATTTGCTTAAACAGTAATCAACATCTTCTCTTAACTGCAGCTGTTCCTCTTTGCTATTACTTAACTGACTAATTGTCGTTTTTAAATCTTCAATATCAAATGGTGTTGCAATGTTATATCCCATTTCTTCGTTTAAGCATTGAGTTAAAACAATTGGATAATCCTCTTCCGCTATAACCGAAGTGGTAGTTGTGTCATTTGATAAAGAGGCTACGCCTTCATCGCTAGAAGGTGAACATAAGTTAAAGAGAAGAGTAAAAATTATTATATTTATTTTTTTCAATTTTATTTGTTTCTCAAACCAAACAAAGGCCTTATTGGCTTGATGTTTTTTATAGCGTGATAAATAGTTAAAGAAAGAAAACAAATCAAGAATAGAGCAATTGGAAATTTTATTATTGGATGAATATTTATGCCAGAAAAAAAATACATTACTGCCATTTGTACTGGTAAATGAACAATATAAACAGGATAAACAGCTGTTTTGTAATAAGTTAGTTGGGGCGAGTCCTTGTTAAGATAAACAGCCCCCAACCCAAGCATTAAAAATATAAAATTGAATGATTCAAAAGAGATTAAACGATTATCCAACGAAAAACCATCTTCAAAGTTGTTAAAGAATCTATAAAAGTAAAATGCGAACCCAATAAAAAAGTGAGTTTTCCAATTTCGTTTATTAGACTCCCAAAATGCTTCACCTTGGGAAACTAAGAGGATTCCAAGGAAAAACCATATAAAACCCAGTAGAAAACCGTGACTTGTGTTTGCATACTCTTGATAAGATCTTCCATAATTTACAGACTCAGAATAGGCAGTAGTGTTTAACAAATGGCCTTCAAGAATAATTGGAATTGAAAAAACAAAAACTCCACCCGGCATACTTAAAATTTTTGAAAATATATTTTCCTTTGCTGCTTTGTTTGAAATTAGATTTAAAAACGGAATCAGAATAAGGCAATAAATAAATATATTTTTTAGAAACCATAAATGAGCGCCATCAAATATTGTGATAACGCTTAACCATAAATATTCACTAGACCAACCTTCGTAAAAAGTAAGAGTAATTGCAAGTGATGCAGTACCGAAGATTATTGTGCCAAAAATATAGGGAATAATTAAAATTTTTATTCTTTCTTTAAGCATTTCTACTTTTGTTCGTCTTTGAAAAGATAGTCTCAGAGCAATTCCCGAAATCAAAAACACAAGGGGTATTCTCCATGAATTCATTATGCTTAATAAGTCCCAAACTTCATCATTAAATCTTTTGTTTTGTACAAATCCAATGTAAGGAGCAACGGAAGTAAACGAAATTGCAAGATGGTAAAAAATAAGCAGAAACATTGCTATAGATCGCAATGCATCTATATCATATCTTCTTTGGTTCATGTAAATAATATTAGTGCCTACGTTTTGATTAATTAAACTGCAGGTTTTCTTTAAGATCGTCTGTAATTGGTGTTGGTTGCATAGTTGTTTGGTCAGTGTACACATGAACAGCTTCACAAGAACTTACTAACTCGCCTGTTTCTTTTAAAAACATTCCCATCGTCCAAGTCATGCTCGAGTTACCAATATCTTTGATTTTGACACCAATCTCAATATCTTGATCAAAGTAAAGTGGCTTGTTGTATTGGACTAATATCTGTACTGTATGGAAATCTTTTTGAGTATCTTCTATGTCTTTTAGATAGTCATAATTTACATACTTAAAATAAGCAGTGATAGCTTGATCAAAAAATGCAACATGATTTGCGTTATGCATTACGCCTTGTGGATCAAGTTCATAATATCTCACTGTCGCTTCCCAAAAAGCTTGGAAGTCATCTTTAGAAAGAGCTATTTTTGACATCTAAACAAAAATTTGTGTTTTTGGCTCTATTCCTCCTGTAAGAGGCATTGCGTATTCAAAAAATTCATTTGTAACATACGGCTTACTTTCATCTAAAAACTCTTGTGGCATATCTTTTGTGTGCTTTGCAACCTTACTTAGCTCGACAACATCTACATCACAGCTATATGTTTCTGACAATTGTCTTTTTAGAATTACTGATCCACTTAAAATTTCTTTAGAAGCAACAACAGCATGCTGTCCGACTCTCTCTGCTTCTTCAGCATCTACCTCAGAAACATCAGCTAAAAACGATCTTTGCAAGTATCCAAAAGTATCAGCCCTAACCCTTGCTCCATCTATATGTTCTGAAACAATATTTGTTAAAGTATCTCCTAATGCACCTGAACCTGATAACTGGATATTTCCATGACTATCTGTTTTTCCAGCTAGCCCAGATCCTGTTTCACTAGCATAGGTCTGTAAGAAATACTCTCCTTCTTCATTATGAATACCCTCTGAAACGGCTATTACACATCTTCCTAGTGAGTCGTAGACTTCTTTGACTTCTTTTAGAAACTCATCAATTTGAAACACTTTTTCCGGAACATAAACTAAATGTGGACCGTCATCTTGAGTTGCTTTGCCTAAAGTACTAGCGGCAGTAAGCCATCCGGCATGTCTTCCCATCAAAACATTAATCTTGATTCCTTTTAAGCTTCTGTTGTCGGCATCATCACCTTGAAATGCATGTGCAACAAAACGAGCAGCTGAACCATAGCCTGGACAGTGGTCTGTTTCAAGCAAGTCATTATCAATTGTTTTTGGTATATGGAATGCTTTCATTTCATATCCAATAGATTTTGCTCCTTCAGAAACTAGGTTTGCTGTTTCGGCAGAATCATTACCTCCAATATAAAAGAAGTTTCTAATATTTTGTTTTTCAAATATTGATATAAGCTGTTCTATATCGGAGTCTGTTGGTTTTTTTCTTACTGAACCAAGCGCTGCGGCAGGCGTTTTACTAATTCCATAAAGCTGGGCTTCAGATAAATTTGATAAATTAACAAAATCTTCACCGAGCATTCCTTCTAATCCATGTCTTGCACCAAGAATTTCATCGAAATCTGATTTGGTTGCCTCTTTAATAAACCCAACTAGTGATTTATTTATAACAGCCGTTGGACCACCGGATTGTCCAATTACTGCTTTGCCTTGTGGCATTTTTTAACTCCCGTTTTGGTATACAGATATAAAACTTAGGTAAGAGTTTGCTATTTCAGAAACAGCATCTTCACGTGATTTCTCACCAGTATGCCACCCTTTAAGAGAATCCCAAAAGATAGACCTTCCAATTGCAAAACCCTTGTATCCGTCAACTGATGAACCAGCTCTTAACCACTCATTAACTTTTTCATCATTTGCGCCTCTACCAAGCACAACTGCTATGACATCTTCTCTGCCACCATCTTTGATTACTTTAGAAACATTTTCACAGTCATCAGTGGTGTCTAGTCCTTCAATCTTCCAAATATCTGGATCAGCTCCTCGCTCTCTCATTTCTTCAACTACCTGAACAGCAAGTTTTGGTCTAATTTCTGAGTCATACCTAGCTTGATCTCCACCAACACTTTCTAACTGTTGTTCGGATGCAGGAACTAAAAATTCTAAAAGAAATTTTCTTTCGTTTTCATCAAGCCAATCAGATAATCTTTTAATTCTTTCTCCTTGAATTTGTCTAGTGTCTGTATCGTCATCTGGGTTCCAACGAACTAAAATTTTTACAAAGTCTGCATTAACCTCTTTAATTTTCTCTCCAAAGTCATCTCCGTATTCAAAGTCAAATACTTTTTGTCCAGACTTTTCGACTGGGGCAGCAAATTTAATTCCCATTTCTTTTGCTTTTTCTTGTACTTGTAGGCCAAAAGCTTCATCAACTAATATTGCGGGGTCTCCACCCTCGATGCCTTGATTTCTTGCTTCAAGAAAACCATCAAAAATAATATCTTTCATGGAGGATACTCTTGCGACCTCATCACTACTGGGTGCTCTTCCCTCAACGCCCAAAAGTCCTTTGGTTAAGGTGCCTCTGTGGTCAAATGCAAGAATGTATAAATCGCTTGAGTATCCCTTCACAAGTCTCCTTTAAATTTTTTCTTTTGTTGTTCTTCTTGTAAACACAAACAACATTATTACTAAAACCACTAATGATATTAATAGTAAATAATCTGAATAAACGTTGGTTTGAGCACTTTCTTCAAACACGCCAGAAAGGGATCGTACTAGCTCAACTGTAGTAGTGCCCCAATTGCTAGCTAGTGTGTCGTCAAGGAAATAAACGTTAGAATTTTGAACTGCTGCTAAATTACCCCAACCATCCCTAATGGACAGGTCCTTATTTAAATAATCTGAGTGCCCAACAACTATAAAGTCGGGGTTAGATTCGATTACCACCTCTTCACTAAGTGCCGGATAACCACTGCCAAATGGGTCTTCTTCTAGACCAGCAATATTTTCAACGCCTATTGAGTTATAAATCTGCCCAATTAGGGATTCATTATTTACACTGTAGATTCCATATGTATAGCCGATTTCGTGATAAACAGAGACGCTTCCAAAGTTTGAATCGTCAAGTATTCGATTAATTTCAAGCTTCATATCTCTAATTTTTGTTCTTGCTTCGCTGCGTTTATTTATAATGTCACCAACTGTTTCTATTTGTAAATAAACATCATCAAGTGTTCTAGCAGGCGGTAAAAGTACATAGTTGAGCTCTTGATCTTCTAGGCCGCCAACAATTCCGTTAAAGTCAAAAGCTATAATTACTACGTCTGGTTGTAGTGGAACTAGTTCTTCAGCTGTAACAGTGTATGCGTCAATTCTTTCAACTGGAAAATCTACTTCAGAAAAGGAATCTACAGCTACTAAAGTGTCTTGTCCACCAAGTGTTTGAATAACTTCTGTATGTGTTGTTGATAACGAGACCACCCTGATCTCTTCATTGTTTTCTTGTGTTATGTTCGAGCACATCGAAAATAGCAAGGCAAGAAAAATTAGTTTTAATTTCATAATTTCCTTTCTTACCTTGAGAAAATGTACGAAATTTTAGAAACTTCATTCCTTCTCTCGAGGATTGTTGTCTTATAAATATTGAAGGCGACCTGACTTATCTTTCGAATCACAGTTGCGGGACAGTGTTAGGTTTTCACTAACTTCGCTTCAGTATTCTTTTAAGATGTTAGCAGATTAAATAGAATCTTCTTCTTCGTTTTCTTCGTTTTTTAGGACATCCATTAGTGTGGGCTCTTCAATGTCTCTTGGTACATCTGGTCTTGGAAGGTCGGATGTTGATGGTGTTTTTTCTGCTGTTCTTTCCGCTCTTGCTTTTTTAATAGAGTTTACAAACGACATCATGACTGTTTCTTTTGATTCGTTGCCTGAGCTGCTTTTAGCTTTTTGAGGTTTTTCTTGAGCATCTAGATGAGTCTCCTCCAGTACAACAACTTCAATGCCTCCAACCAAGTCGGAAACTAGGTTGTAAAAGAAGGCACCCACTGTGGCAATAGCTGTCTGGGTCAACATATATACAACCGCTAGAGATACTAAGCCGGTAAACAGTGGTTCTATATTTCCAACTAAAGAAGCATTTTGATCTAATAGGGCAAGTCGTCTTGCAATTTCTTCTAGCCCTTGTGGAACTCCAGCGTTGACTAAAAGCACCCACATGATTGAAAAACCGAGAACGACAGTTAATGCAACCACAAAGTTCAAAACTAGAGTGACTTTTAAAACAGTCCAAGGATCAATCTTTCGAATTATTCTTCTAACTCTATTTACGCGAACCATAATTAACTTTTAATTGGTATGAAAGCTGATACCTCTTCTTCAGATGAAAGCTTCATGACCTTAACTCCTTGTGCTGCTCTACTCATTTGTTTAATTTGCTTCACTGCACATCTTATTGCAGTTCCGCCTGTACTCATAAGCATAACCTCTGTATCTTCATCTACAGACCTTGCGCCTATTAAATTTCCTTTATTTTCAGTAACCTTTAAGGCTTTGACCCCCATACCTCCTCTTCCTGCTCTTCTAAATTCATCTAACTTGGTTCGTTTTCCATATCCTTTTGCAGTAATGAACAGTAGTGTTTCGTCTCTTGAGGTAGCAGCACCGACTACTTTGTCTCCTTCTCGAAGCTTTATTCCTCTAACTCCCATCGCGGATCTTCCTTGGGCTTTAAGATTCGTTTCATCAAATCTAATGGCTTGACCTTTTTGAGAAACCAGTATTACGTCTTCTTTACCTGAGGTGGTTTTGACGGAAACAACCTTATCATCGTCTTTAAGTTTTATGGCTTGAAGAGATTTATAATTGGAATCAAAGTCTTTAAACTTAGATTTTTTCACAGTGCCTTTTTCAGTCATGATTAATAAGAACTTTTCTGTCTCATAGTCTCTTGTGTCTATAATTGCTTGTACTTTTTCGTCCTGACTCATTGATAATACGTTTTGAATTAAAGACCCTCTGGCGGTTCTGTTTGTTTTAGGAATCTCGTGTGCTTTTGATCTATACACCTTTCCCTGGTCGGTAAAAAATAACAAATAAGAATGTACGGAAGTAGAAAGAAGGTGTTCTATTACATCTTCATCTGATGAGGCAGCTTTTACCCCTTTTCCTCCTCTTCCTTGTTTTTTGTAAGAGGTCGAAGGAACAGACTTTACATATCCGTTTGATGATACAGAAACGATAATCTCCTCATCTTCTATAAGGTCTTCTATAGATACTTCTCCCACATCAGGAACTATCCTTGATCTTCTTTCGTCACCAAATTTATCTGTGATTGCTTCAAGTTCTTCAATTAATATTGTGTTTTGCTTTGGTCGGCTTTTCAATATTGCTGCAAGTTCTTTTATTGTTTCTTTTAACTCTTTCTTTTCCTCTTCAAGTTTTTCCATTTCCAGTGCCGTAAGTCTCCTAAGTGGCATATCTAAAATGTGAGAGGCCTGAACTTCTGATAATTTAAATTTTGTCATTAATGATTTTTTAGCTGTATCAACATCTTTAGATGCTTTGATGACCTTAATAATTTGATCAATTTTCTTAAGGGCTAAAAGAAGCCCTTCAACAATATGGAGCCTGCTTTCAGCCTTATCTAACCTGTATTTTGTTCTTCTTTGTATAACATCAATTTGATGATCAATGTAATAGTTTATTAACTCTGGAACAGAAAGAACCTTAGGAACTCCGTCCACAAGAGCAACCGAATTAACAGAGAAGGTGTCTTGAAGTTGCGTCTGCTTAAAAAGTTGGTTTAGAACTACTTGTGGAACCGCATCTCTTTTAAGCTCTACAACCAGCCTTGTACCATTTCTATCACTGCTTTCATTTCTCAGATCAGATATTCCCTGAAGTTTTTTGTCTTGTACAAGTGTGGCAATTTTCTCCATAATACGATCTGTAGAGGCTTGGTAAGGAAGTTCTTTTACAACAATCGCGGAGCGTCCTCTTCCGAGTTCTTCCACATCTGCAACTGCTCGTATTTTAATGGAGCCCCTTCCTTTCAAAATAGCATCTTTGATGGTTGGGGTATCAACAACTAAACCACCTGTAGGAAAGTCTGGACCTTTAATTATTTTTAAAAAGTCTCTTGGCTTTGCGTCTTTATTAGCAATTGCAAATTTGACCGCTTCGGTAACCTCTCTTAAATTATATGGGGGCATGTTGGTAGCCATTGCAACAGCTATACCTTCTGCACCGTTAACTAAAAGGTTTGGAAACCTTGCAGGAAGAACTTTTGGTTCAGAAGTTTCACCTGAGTAGTTTGGTTCAAAATTCACAGTCTCTTCATCAATACCATCTAGTAGTTGGGATGATAATGAAGACATTCTGGACTCTGTATACCTCATAGCAGCTGGTGGATCATCGGGAGTACCGAAGTTTCCTTGGGGTTCAATGAGTGGATATCTTGTACTAAAGTGTTGACCAAGTCTTACTAGGGTTCCATAAATCGCATCATTACCGTGAGGATGATAATTACCCATTACATCACCTACAACCTTTGAGCATTTTCTAAAAGGGCCCGTAGGTCTAATTCCTGTTTCATACATAGAATATAAGATTCTTCTTTGAACGGGTTTTAATCCGTCTTTAACATCGGGTAGTGCCCTTGAGACAATAACAGACATTGCATAGTCTAAAAATGACTTTGAAATCTCATCTTCAACAGCAATTGTTCCGTTATTTGTAACGGCCTCTTTTGGTTGTGTCTCTTTGGTTACGGCCTCTGTCTTCTTTGCTGGTGGTTTTTTAGCAACTGACTTTTTAGCTGCAGTTTTTTTTGCAGGAGCTTTTTTAGGAGCCGACTTTTTAGCTACGGTTTTTTTTGCTGGTGGTTTTTTAGCAGGCATTATACGTCTAGAAACCTTACGTCTTTTGCGTTCTTTTCAATAAAAAGTTTTCTCTTTGAAACATCGTTGCCCATAAGAACCTCAAACATATCTGAGGCTTTTGCCATTGCACCTTTAGCATCAGCAAGGGTTACTTTAATAAGTGTTCTTGTTTCTGGGTTCATTGCGGTATCCCACAACTCTCCTGCATTCATTTCACCCAGACCTTTGAATCTACTTATATCAAATTTTTTGTTCTTGTTTTCTTTTTTAAATGCATTAAGTTCATCATCATCCTTTAAGTAAGTAATTCCAGAAGCAGCTTTTAACCTGTAAAGTGGTGGTTCTGAAATCCATACTTTTCCACTTGTTATGAGGCCTGGCATAAATTTAAAGAAGAAAGTTAATAAAAGTGTTCTAATGTGGGCTCCGTCTACATCGGCGTCTGTTAAAAATATAATCTTGTCATATCTTGACTCTTCTTCATTAAATTGTGTCTTTATTCCAGTACCAATTGCTTTTATTAGCGCACTAATTTCTTCGTTTTGAAGAGCTCTGTTCTCAGTAACTTTTTGAACATTAATAATTTTTCCTCTAATTGGAAGTATGGCCTGGACCCTAGAGTCTCTAGCTTGTTTTGCCGGACCGGCGGCAGAATCTCCCTCAACAATAAAAAGTTCACTTTCGGTTGGATCTGTTGATGAACAGTCTGCAAGTTTTCCAGGCAACCCAGAAGTCTCTAAAATACTTTTTCTTTTTGTTAGCTCTCTTGCTTTTTTTGCACTCATGCGAGCTTTTGCGGCCACGGCACATCTCTCTACAATGGCTCTACCTTCTTTTGTGTTTTTTGAAAGCCACTTTGGAAACTCTTCGTTTATTAATACTTGGACTTTAGATTTCATTTCAGTATTGCCTAGTTTTGTCTTTGTTTGACCCTCGAACTGTGGCTCTTTAACTCTGACCGAAACTACTCCTGTCATACCTTCTCTAATATCGTCTCCTGTTAGTGATATGTCTGAGTGGAGGTTTCTTTTTTTTGCGAAATCATTAATAGCTTTTGTTACTGCGGTTCTAAGTCCCTCTTCGTGAGTACCACCTTCAAGTGTGTGGATATTGTTTGCAAAACTTTTTACCGTAACATCGTCTTCGTTTTTCCACTGTAGAGCGACTTCTATCTCTGAGTCCTTTGTTTGATCTGAAAAAGATATGATTTTATCGTGTAATGGTTCGAATCCCTCGTTTAGATACTCAACAAAATCAACCAACCCACCTTTAAAGTGAAACTGTTCCTTTGTTGCTGGTTTTACCCTGTTGTCAACAAGGGTTATTTTCAAGCCTTTATTTAGAAAAGCAGTTTGTCTCAGTCTCTCGGAAACAATGTTATATTCATAGGTTTGTGTTTCATCAAATATTTCAGGATCAGCTAAAAAGTTGACTTTTGTTCCGGTCTTTTTTGAAACTTTACCTCTTTTAATTTTCGATTTTGGTTTACCTAAATCAAAATCTTGATTCCAAAAATACCCATCTCTTTGAACTTGGACTTTTACAAAGGTTGATAGAGCATTAACCACTGAAATTCCAACTCCGTGTAAGCCACCGCTAACTGTGTATGCTCCGGATTCAAACTTTCCACCAGCATGAAGCGTGGTTAAAACTGTAGTAAGTGCTGAAACTTTTGTTTTGGGATGAGGTTTTACTGGTATTCCACTTCCATCGTCTTCTACCGTAACAGATCCGTTTTTCTCTAAAGCAACTTTGATAGTTGAACACCTTCCAGCCATAGCTTCGTCAACAGAGTTGTCTAATACTTCCCAGATAAGGTGGTGTAAACCGTTTGGTCCGGTTGAACCAATATACATTGCTGGTCTTTTTCTTACTGCTTCTAGACCCTCAAGAATTTTTATATCTTTTGAATCATAACTATTTGAATCTTTTTTAGACACGAATTATCTCCAAGATACGCTTCTATTTATTTGTTACAGCCCCTGCTGAACTCCTATTTTACTAGATTTCTAGATTATTGCTTGAGATTAGATATTTGAATATCTATGTTTTTAAGGCTTATTTTGGTATTTTTCTCAATGTTTATGATTAAGTTTTGTTCGTCTAGTTGCACGATTTTTTTCACTCTGGAGTTGTCAACATAAACCACTAGTGTGTCTCCTAAAACTGGTCCTGTCACAACATCGTCAACCCACTTGTAGTGACTGTTGGTAATGTAGTTTTCTATTTTTTTAGAGTTTTTAAAATTTATACCTAAAGAATTATTATTTGGGTTAATTTTTTCTGGTTCTTTATTTAACACTATTCGTTAGTTCTAACAGGCATAAGTAAATATTGATATGTTTCTTCTTCACCTTGAATAACAGCTGGTTTGTCATTCCCAGAAAATCGTAAATAAGCTTTGTTTCCATCTAACACCTCTATACCTTGGATTAAATAATTCGGGTTGAAGGAAATTTGAAAATCTGTCACGTCCCCTACTTCAAGTCCAAGAATGTTTATATCTATTTCTTCTACTCCACCTCCAATGTCTTTGTTTGTGGAAGATATGTTGAGATTGTTTTCGTCAACCACTTTTAATGTCACAGGTATAAACCCTTCAGCAACCACGGTTGATCTGTCGAGGGATTCCAATATCTTTTTTTTATCAACCTCTATTGAGAAAACATTCTCTTTTGGAAAAAGAGCCTGGTATTCGGGGTAGTTTCCCTCAAGTTTTCTAACAGACGTGTAGTATTTTTCGTTATAAAAATGAAGTTCTCTTTCTGTTGAGTTTATATAAATGTCTTGTTCACTGTCTTCAAAAAGTTTTATGGTTTCATTTAGAGACCTGTAAGAAACAATTCCTGCATCGTCTATAGGTAAGTTGGATATTACGTTTGTTGCCAACCTGTAGCTGTCTGTCGAGACAAGTGTTGTTTTTTCTCCATCGTTATCAAAGAAAACACCTGTAAGTATTGGTTTTCCTCCTTCTGGAGATGCTGCTATACCTACTTTTCTAAGTGCTGTAAAAAGTTCAAAAGGAGCCAGTTTTTGGCTTTTTTCTTGTTCAACAGAGTTCTCTAATAAAGCTTTGGGGTATGTTAGGTGATCTAGTTTTCTCAGTTTATATTCTGATTTGTCAGCTTCAATCATTACTTCATTACCAAGATCGGAGAATAAAATTTCTCCCGATGACATTTTTCTCACCACTTCGGATAAAATTCTTGCATTAACTAAACACTCTCCATCAACCATTGAGTCAACATTAAGTTTTGCCTTAATAACCAAATCCAAATCGGAACCAACAACCTCACACGAACCACCTTCAACTTTTATATACAAACCCTGAAGAGAAGGGGTGGATGGCTTAATATCAACAGCTCTAGAAACAGATAAAACTACTTCTTTTAGATCTTTTGTTTTCGTTTTAAATTTCAAATTATTCCTTTATATATAACAACAATAAAACCGTTTAAATTGTTTAATAAACTAATTAAAGACTTAAACAACGACAAATTTATGTTGTAAGTTTTAAACATTTTAGACCCTTGTTAATAGATTTTCTTTAGAAGAAACTTTATTGTTGAAAATGTTTATTTCTTTCTTCAAACCAGGAGAGTCTTCAACTTTTTTAATTGAAGATAAAACTGTGGAGTGAGACCTATTACCTACGTATAAACCAATTTGATTTAACGAGTACTCGGTGTGTTTTCTCATCAAGTAAATAAAAAGATGTCTAGCATTACTAACCTGTTCGCTTCTGTTTTTTGACAACACTAACCTTTTATCTACTTGATATAGATCAGAGCAATAATCAAGAATAAACTCTGGGGTAAGTTCCAAGACCTTGCTGTTAGAGTACATAGAAACAAGCTCTGCAACATAATTAGTGTTTCCAGTCCCTGTTTGTTTGTTGATTATTAAGTTGTTCACAACACCATTAATTTCTCTGAAGCTTTGAAACTCTAAAGAGGTTAATAAATCGAACTCTTTCTTGGTTATAAGGTTTCCACCATATTCATTGTTGTTCTTGTTTAAAACTTCAGAAAACATTTTCTGATCAGGTATTTCTATGTCTGTAACTAATCCGTTTAAAATTCTTGAAACCAACCTTTCAGGAAAACCAATGAGTTCTTGGGGTTTTTGGTCTGATGCTAAAACCACCGCTTTTGAGTTGTTTAGAAAATAATTAATTGTATGAAATAGTTCTTCTGAAACTCCTTTTTTTCCTAGAAAAAACTGAATATCGTCAATCAACAAAATGTCCACCGACCTTATTTTGTTTTTAAAAACATCTATATCTTTATTTTTAATTCCATTTATATACGATTCAAGAAAAGATTCAGAATCAATATAAAAAGAAGAAATAGAAGATCTTTCAATTGTTTTTAGTAAGTGAGTTTTACCAACCCCAGGCTTTCCGTAAACAAACAAGGGGTTGAACCTTTTTCCGGGACTCGTTACAACATTTTTAGCAGCAGTTATTGCAAGGTTGTTACAACTTCCAATAAACAATTCATCAAAAACTTCCAGTTCATAGGCGGGTTGTTCCTGAACAAGCTTATCTTCTACCACCTTAGCTTCTTCTACAACCTCAAATTCGTTAGTAGTAATAGATAGATTTTTATCAAGAACAAAAACACAATCACCAAACTCATTTATGCTTTTATAAACCCTTTTTATGGTATCAAAAACCTTTTTTTCAATTGAGTTCTTAATAAACTCAGAATTTACAATGATGTTTAGGTTTTTATCATCCCCAATTTCGAAGACAACTTGTTCCAACCAATATTTATCTGTCTTGTTTTCTATCTCATTGTCTAAATAAGATAGAAATTCATCAACCTTACTATTCATAACTCCGCTTACAACTTCATTAAACTTAAACGACAGTATGAAAATTTCATAGAGTGTGAAAAACATATTAATTTTTCACAAGGTTTATCAATAATTTAAGAAACCCAATGTTTATTGAGGATTATATGTTCAAAACTATCAAATAACCAACAACTCCTTGTGGTTATAGAATCCTAGTTAGTTTGTTTTTCGCGAGTTAAAAAATATTTTCGCGAATATGTAAAATTAAAAAATAATTTTGGTTTGTTTAAATACTCTATTCATTTATTGTTAGTTAAAGGTAAAAAATGAAAAGAACTTATCAACCTAGTAATAGAAAAAGAAGCAGAAAACACGGTTTTAGATCAAGAATGCGAACCAGAGCTGGTCGCGAAATTCTTAAAAGAAGAAGAAAAAAAGGTCGTAAAATTATATCTGCCTAGGTTTTTAGTGAAATTTACTGCACTAAATAAAAAAAGTCATTTTGAAAACCTAAGAAAAGAAGAGTTCTGCTTTGCAGATAAAGGCGTAAAAGTTTTTGTAAAAGAGAATAGTGTTGGTACAAATAGACTCGGCATCAGCATATCAAGCAAACACGCCAATGCTGTGAACAGAAATAGATTTAAAAGAAGGATTAAAGAAGCGGTCGGAGGTTTAGAAACTGAGTTAGACATAGATATTTTGGTTGAGGGAAACGCAGAATCATCACACCTAAAATTAGTTGAAATTCAAAATATATTAACTAGACATCCACTGCTTTAAGACAAAAAAATGAAAATTGTAACGGTTCTATACCAGATTTGCAGATCTTTACTGTCCTACCTCGGATTAGGAAGTGGAAACTGTATGTATTATCCGTCTTGTTCCCAAGTAATAGCTGAAAACCTTGAAAAAAATGGTTTATTAAGTTCTGTACCTGTGATTTTAAAGAGAATTAAAATTTGCAACCCAATATACAAGAAATTTGGTAAAAATTGGCAATTTTAGAACCATTCGCACTTGCAATAGGGTTTTTACTCTCCTATGTTTATGATTTTACGCTCTCATATGGTTTTGCAATAGCTATTTTGACTGTAATTATCAATGTAATTATTTTCCCACTAACACTTAGACAAACTAGATCGACCAAAAGAATGCAAGACGCGCAGTCTGATATAAAAAAACTTCAAAAGGAACATAAGGACAACAAAGAAGAATTAAATAAAGCAATGGCCGCAATGTATAAAGAAAAAGGAATAAACCCGCTTGGGTGTATACTTCCTCTACTTATTCAAATGCCTATATGGTTTGCCTTATTTAGGGTTTTGAGAGAGCCCTTAAGCTTTATTCCGTCAAATTCAGTTCTTTTTAAAGATCTTGAAGTAAGTACAAATCTTACATTTTTTAATATGGACCTTCAAATACCACCGGCTGAAGTATCAGAGTGGATTGACAGAGTCCCATATCTAATATTGATTTTGTTAGTTATTTTGACTGCTTTATATCAACAGCAACAAATTACAAAGAAAACAGGAAAGAGTGACAATCCTCAAGCCCAGCAAATGCAAATGATTGGCAAGGTAATGCCAGTATTTTTTGGATTTATTTCATGGACACTACCAACAGGACTTGTAGTTTATTTTTTAACTGGAAATATATTTCGAATTGGTCAACAAGCCCTAATAGTAAAGCTAGATGATCGTGAAGGAATTAAAAAAGAAGATAAAAAAGAGGAAAGTAATGGAGATTTAAATTCAAATCCAATTCAAGAAAATCCTCGGAAAAACCGCAAAAAAAGAAGGAGAAAATAGTGGCAAATAACAAATGGGTTGAAGTAGAAGCCAGGTCAATTGATGATGCGATAAAAGCAGGTTTAAACGAACTAAATCTCGATGATGCAACTCAAGCAAATATTAATATACTTCGCGAACCGGAGGGTGGCGTATTTGGAGTTGGTGGTACAAAAGCACTTGTAAGGGTCTCTGTAAGAAATGGGGGATCAAGGAACTATACAAACAAAAGACGTAATAATAATCGAAATAATAACTCCAAAAACTCAAACAAAAATGAGTATAAAAAGCAATATGAACCCAAAAAACCAAGAGTTGAAGCAGACAAAGATGAACAACTCAAAGTTTCAATTGATTTTTTGAAAGGATTAGTTAAATCTTTTGGACTTAACGGAGATGTTGAAGGAAGCTTAGAAGAAGATAATTTAGTAGTAAAAGTTACAGGTGAGCAAACAGAAGCTCTCGTGGGCGAGAAAGGTTTTATTATTAGATCCTTGCACGAGCTAACCAGAACAGTTATACAAAGAAAAACTGGTGCTGGCACAAGACTCAGATTAGATGTAGCAGACTATGCACTAAAGCGTAAAGAGGCACTTACAATTTATGCTGAAAGATTAAGTAAACAGATACTAGAGGACAAGCAGGAAGTTATGTTAGAACCGATGAATTCGGTAGACCGTAAAACCCTTCATGACGCAGCTTCAAATTTTGAAGGAATAAAATCCTATTCAGAAGGAAGAGAACCTTATAGGTCAGTAGTCTTTGCACCTGAAGAAGAAGAATGACTTTCGAACCCCAAGTTCCTAACTGGGGTAAACAACTTGTTGGTGATAATTTAGACCAGCTAATCATTTATCATGACTGGCTTTGTAATACCGGTATAAAAACAGGACTTATTAGTCCAAAAAGCAAACAATTTGTATGGGATGAGTTCGTTGTCCACTCTCTTTATTTTGGAAAAATATTATCTGAGCTCTCTGGTGAGGTTGATGTAGTTTCAGATCTTGGAACTGGAGGAGGAATACCTGGAATTCCAATAGGAATCACTACAAACCTTACAGTTAATTTAATTGATGTAAAAGAAAAAAGAATTTTTGAACTTTCACGGTTAATCAAAATACTTAATAATAATAATATTTTTGCGATTCAGGACGATGCGTATAACCACATAAAAAATGGTGGTTTTTTTGTGTCCAGATGCTTTATTTCAAGTGAAAAAGTAATAAATTCCTTAAAAACTGATAAAAACACCACATATTTGGTCTCATCAAATGGAGAAGACTTAGATTACGATTCAAACCTGTTTCACGTGAAACACGAGAATTTTAAAATTAATAAAGATGATATAAGACACATTGATGTTATAAATGTTAAGTGAAAACAATTGCTGTAGTTTGTCAAAAGGGTGGAGTTGGTAAGACAACAACAGTAATCAATCTTGCTAGCGCACTTTCAAGAAGAGGCTTTAAAACATTAATTATTGACACAGATCCTCAAGGAAATGTATCTACGTACCTTAATCAAAACAAAACTTCAGAATTAACCACCTCAACAACTCAAATTTTAGAAGGTGAAAACAACATAGAACCTATAAAAGTATTTGAGAATTTATACCTAATACCTTCTAATGTAGACATTAAAAAACACAATACAGAAAAAATAGTAGGTGGTTCAAAGCTAAGAAAAATTCGACAAAATGAGACCATAAAGACATTTGATATAGTATTTATCGATACACCACCAACTATGAGTTCTTTGGTGCAAGAAGCACTTTCAACATCTGATTATTACTTTATACCAAGTAAGCCAGAGTTCTTAGCGGTGGAGGGAGTTGGCCAGGCAATGTCATTTGCTAAACAAACAATTTCTGAAGTACCCCATACAGACCCTCATTTTCTGGGGGTAGTTCTGAATCAAGTTGATACAAGACGAGCAAGCTACCACGACTTTGTTTCAGAGCTAAAACAAATACTGTCCGATAAGTTGTTTAGAACACACATATCACAATTAACTGAAATTGCAGATGGTCCATTCTATGCTAAAACTGTATTAGATTTTAGTGAATACAGTAAAGCTAGAATTGAATTTGAAGAATTAAGCAGTGAATTAATAGAAAAGGTTGGTTTATGAAAAGATCCCTAAGTTCGCTTATAGAAAACACAGATGTTAGAGAATTTAAAGTAGTCGATATTGAAGTTGAAAAAATTTCTGAAAGCAAAACGCAGGCAAGAACATATTTTGACGAAAAAAAGCTAGGCGAACTTTCAGAATCAATAAAAAAAAGTGGTTTACTACAACCCATAATTGTTCAATTGTTAGGTAATGGTAGGTATCAATTAATTGCTGGTGAAAGAAGACTTCGAGCAAGTAAAGCAGCTGGACTAAAAACAATTCCTTGTTTAGTAAAAGATGTAACAGACAAAGACGCTGCAGTTCTAGGTCTTGTGGAAAATGTACAAAGATCACAACTTAATACGATTGAAGAAGCGCTTGGGTACAAAAGTTTAAAAGAAACATATGGCTTGAATGCAAAAGAGATAGGCCTTTTGGTGGGTAAAAGTAGACCATTTATTGCAAACTTATTGCGCATTTCTAATCTGAGTCAGAAAGTTCAAGAAGCTTTAAAAGAGGATAAAATTTCCTTCGGACAGGCAAGGCCTTTAATAGTTTTAGATGAAAACTTGCAAGACAAATTACTTTTAGAAATTATTAGCTTATCTCTAAACAGTCGTCAGGTTGAGGACAAGGTGAGTGAGTTAAATGGAAAGTCTTCTGTGAGCGAAGAAGTCCTACATCTTAAGAGCAATCTTGAAAATACACTTGGTTCAAAAGTTCAAGTTAAAAAATCAGGTAAGTCATTTAAAGTAAATCTGAACTTTCAAAATATAGAAGCACTTAAAAAATTTATAGAGAAATTAAATTAGTTTCAAAAAATTTCCGAATAAATATCAGAAACTATATCAAAAACTATATTGGTATTAATTTGGTAAAAATTACCATTTATCACTAATGACACGGCTTTAGTATTTTTGAGTAGCATATTGTTTTTACCAATTGAATCAAGGTTTAATTTTGTGGCAATTTCATCAGCCAATTTTTTACCAATATTACTCACAGAGTGTTTTCCTTTGAAATAATCTACGGACTGTGTTTCATTGTTTTCAAAAGTTATGAAAAGCGAAGGGTTAATTTTATTTACAAAAGAAATAATATTTTCTTTACTCATCTCTTCCCCAGCTTCGGAAACAAAAGTAATATTCATTCCATTTTCTATTCCAGATCCTTTAATTGATTCATAAAACACTACTTGTTCTCTGTACTCCCCGTTGTTTTCAATGTTTATACACACATTCAATACAGAGCCATCTGGCTTAAAGCCCTTAATCGCTTCATTAAGAGACTTATCTAAAGTTGGTCTGATCAATTTTTTAATTTCAATGGCCGTATTCAAGCCAACAACACCATCTACACTTAGTCCTCGATTTTCTTGAAATGCTTCCACAGCTTTCATCAGTTCTTTTGTGTACTCAGAGTTGATTGGCTCAGAATAAAACCCAAGTCGAGACAACATTTCTTGAAGCTCTTCTACATCAGACCCTTTTAATACAGGATTTGAAAAATTGAGTATTCGATCACCTAAATCGTATCCATGATTTAAAAGCTCTAACCAGAGATTTTCTTTTGAAATAGTTTTGTCTATGTTGTAATCATTTAAAAAAAGCTCAACTAATGACTTACACTCAACTGAATCAGCAGGAAACTGATATCCTGCTGCTTGAATTTTGTTGCTTAAATCTAAAAGTTCATCAGATGACAATTCATCAATATAACTCAAGTTTTCTTGATTAATGATCTAACCATCTTTCAGAATCAATAGCTGCCTGACATCCGGTTCCTGCTGCAGTAACTGCTTGTCTATATATCGAATCTGCAACATCTCCTGCTGCAAAGACTCCAGGAACAGAAGTACTAGTGTCTGTTGTGAACCCGGTTTTTATATACCCCTTTTCATCTAGTTCAACGAAATTGTTAAGAAACTCTACATTTGGATCATGACCAATTGCTACAAATACTCCGTCTAAGTTAAGCTCAGACTCTGAACTGTCTTCAGTATTTTTTAGAACCACAGAAGACACGGCACCATCACCATTAATTTTTTCAACAGTACTGTTCCAAATCACTTCTATTTTTTCATGATTTAAAACCCTATCCTGCATTATTTGACTGGCTCTAAACTGATCTCTTCTATGTATCACATACACTTTTGTTGCAAACTTGGTTAAAAATAAAGCTTCCTCCATTGCTGAGTCTCCACCACCAACTACTGCTACTTCCTTTTCTTTAAAAAAGAATCCATCACAGGTTGCACAAGCAGAAACGCCATATCCTTGAAGTTCTTTTTCACCCTCAACGCCAAGCCACCTTGCTGACGCACCTGATGCAATAATTACGGATTTAAATTCGTACTCACCTTTACTGCTTGTTAGTTTGAAACCTCCATCAATATTTTCAATTGAGTCAATGATCTCGGTCTTAATTTCTGTGCCAAATCTTTCAGCTTGTCCTTTGAAAACTTGCATTAGCTCAGGACCCATTATCCCATCAACAAAACCAGGATAATTTTCAACATCGGTGGTAAGCATTAGCTGACCGCCAGATTCAAGTCCCTCAAAAAGCACTGGTTCAAGATTTGCTCTTCCTGCATAAATTCCAGCTGTGTATCCAGCTGGTCCAGAACCAATTATTGCTACATTTTTCATACTTTTTTTCTCCAATAACTTTTAACTGATAAAAATAAAAACAGAATACCCAGAGAAGCAAATGCGAAACCAGTTGGGTTAACTCCAAGGAGTAACCCCAAACCCTGCATAATTTTTATGATTCCTATAAATATAAATATTAACGACAAAAATAACAAAACAATTAAAAGGAAACCCAATGAAGCAAAGCCAGTCACTCTTTTTACTGGTTTAACAACCAGTCTTTTGATAGTGTCTAACAAGCTTTCAAATGATTCTAAAAAGTTATCTTCTTGTTCCATAGAACTTATATTAAGCTAACGAGGATTATTAATGAAGTTCTATTTATGGTTGCTAGTTGCCAAAATTAAAAAATTGGTCTTTGTATAAACAAATCCATTATTTAAATACAAATTCTGAGCATGTTTATTTTGAGTCTGTGTGTTTAGACGAACATTAACTAGTTTTTTTTGTTTTGAGAATGCAATAACGTCTTCGAGTAACTTTTTACCTAAGCCGCTATTTTGATACTTTTTTACAATTCCAAATCTCTGCAAAAATCCATAATTTCTAGTTATACCTAATATGCCATAACCAGCCGTATCACCATCAGCTTTTTGGATGAATAAATAATTATGCACACAACTTTCAATTGTCTCTTTAAACGCAGCACTTGAATTTTGCCAATATGGGTCAAAAATATCGTGATCTAAATTAAGAACTTCAGGAATTTTTGCATCAGTAAACACATCAACATTCTCTATGTTTTTATCTGACTGCTTAATGTTTTTTAGACTTAAAGACAGTACATTTAATTTTTCTAAAACCTCCCATCCAGCTGACTGCCAAACTGCTGAATTATTCTCATCAACCATAGAAGAGTTAAAGATGAGATTATCTTGTAATGCAAGTTGATTAATCTTCTTTAATAAAGGTCTTCCACCATATAGTTTTTCAAAATAAACAACAGGTGTTTGGTCATTCCATTTTCGAGTATAAAAAGTTCCTTGCCAGGTGCTATGTTTCTTTTTTTCATTTGTTAAAAACATATTTTAAAATTTTCTTATCTTCTTTGTGGGTTAGTAAATCAAAAGCGCTATCAAAATCAACAAGTGCAATTTCCTCAATTTCATCATCAGGTTCATTTTTGAAAGACTCAATAACTTCCATTTCATAGAACCAAACAGTTTTTTGAACCTTTTCTCCATCACGACTTATTTCGTATCTGGACTCAGCGATTGGTTTGTTGCTTTTTAATTTTACCTCGAATCCTGTTTCCTCAAACACTTCTCTTACAGCTGCATCTGCGGGCTTTTCCCCTTCTTCCATATGACCTTTTGGATAACCCCACCAAGACAGGCCATCTTCTGGTGAATCGCCTCTTTTGTTTTTTACAATCAGAATTTTCTGCTCCAAAAGAACAATCCCACCCGCTGCAAAATCTACTCCTGAATTCATACTTCTATTGTTTCCATTCTTCTTCTAAGCTATCCATATGGTACCAAGAACCTTATTAAACCTAATTGACAAAAACGAATATTTAAAAATCGTTTCAGATCTTTACATATCAAATGGTTTTGAGTTCTATCTTGTCGGAGGAGCTGTTCGAGATGGCATGTTAGGTATCGATACAAAAGATTTTGATTTTACAACCAACGCAACCCCAGAAGAGTCCATAAGTTTGTTAAACAGTAATGGATATAAAACAACAGAAATTGGTAAAGAGTTTGGAACTATTGAACTCCAGATTGATGATAATTCAATTCATATAACAACATACAGGAAAGATACATATGAAAACTCCTCAAGAAACCCATCTATTGAATCAGCAGCTGACTTAGAAACAGACCTCTCCAGAAGAGATTTTACAATTAATTCAATAGCTTATTCGATTGATGAAAGCGAACTTGTAGACCCATTTTTAGGACTAAAAGACCTAGCTTCAGGAATAATTAAGACCCCTGATGATCCAATTATTTCATTTTCAGATGATCCTTTAAGAATGTTGAGGGTTTGTCGGTTTATAAGTACTCACGGATTTTCACCTGATAATGATACTTATGTAGCAATGAGAGATAACGTAGAAAGAATCAAAATAGTATCTGTCGAAAGAATAAGAGATGAAATATCTAAACTGCTTGTTGGTAAAAACCCTTCACTTGGTTTAAGAACTTTTGTAGAAAGTGGCTTAAGTTCTTATATTCTTCCTGAACTAAACGAACTTAAAATTGAGGTCGATCCCGAATATCACCATAAAGACGTTTATGAACATACACTCAAGGTTATTGACAATGTAACACCTACACTAACCCGAAGACTGGGAGCTTTGTTTCATGATATTGCGAAACCAAAAACTAAAGGTGTTGAAAACGGAAAAGTTCACTTTCGACACCATGAAGTCGTTGGTGCAAAAATGACAAAAAAGATTTTACAAAACTTAAAGTACGATAAAAAAACTATTAAAAATGTAGCGAGCTTAGTTGAGCTGCACCTAAGACCGCACACATTTAAAATGGGTTGGACAGATTCTGCAGTTAGAAGATATATTGTTGATGCCGGTGAAGTTTTGGAAGATCTCAATAACTTAGTTAGAGCTGATGTAACAACTAAAAATAAACAAAAAGCTCAAGAAATTTTTGAAAAACTTGATGAAATGGAAACAAGAATAAAAGAAGTTTTAGAAAAAGAAGAAATGTCAAAACTTAGACCACCAATTAGCGGAGATGAAATCATGAGTCTTTTTGATTTAGAACCAGGCCCAAAAGTCGGCTTGATTATGAAGGCTTTATATGAGCAAAGAATTAACGAGGGTGAAGTTTCTAAAGAGGAAGCGATAAAACTAGCTAAGGAAACTTTCAATAATTTATAATTGTATAAATATTCATTTACATGTATATTTATACAATGAAGAAATCAACTATTCAAAGACAAAGATTAATTGCAGATTTCATAGATTCAGAAAATGTCTCTTCGCAAAATCAACTCAAAGGACTTCTTAAGAAGAATCACATACAAATAACCCAGGCAACACTATCTAGAGATCTAAATGAAATTGGAGCAATCAAGAAAAGATTAAAAAATGGAAGACTAATTTATGTGCTTCCAAAAAATCAAGACAACAATGCGCAGGTTAAAATTGCGAAAAAAGCATTAGAAGATTTTGTACTCGATGTTGAACCAGTCTCAAACCAAGTTGTTGTTAAAACAACAACAGCTGCTGCACAAGTGATTGCAGAGTCCATTGATAATTTATATATCGACAATATTGTTGCTTCAATTGCAGGTGACAATGTTGTATTAATAATTTCTACTGATGAATCAAAAGCAAGAGAAGTAGCAAAGACGATTGAGGATAATATAAAATAACTTAATGCTGCTATTTTCAGAATACGATAAAAGTTTAGAAAACATCTACATAAGCCAACCTGTTGTAGATATAAATCTTGGAGATACAAATAACTATTTGGTCAGGTTTCCAAAGTTCAAGAGAGTTACTCACATGATTCTTGCGTTTGATGCGGAGAATTTATTCTTAAAATCAAAGAGTTCATACGGTTATTTTTTTAATTTAGAATCACTATTGACTGATTTAGAGGAAAGAGAAAACAGAGGTTATTTTGTGGTTGCTGTGACCTCAAACTCTAGCAGACAAAAACAATACAACCCCTACCCAAGAGGCGAACAAGAAAACTTTGCAACTATGCACATAGAGTCCATATTAGAAGATCACTTACCTCAGATTTACGGTGATTACGACGTTGATGTAGCCAATTTAAAAAAAATTGTCATGGGAGCATCGATGGGAGGGTTAATGTCAATAAAGACAGGTATTCTAAATCCCTCTTTTGAGAATATAATCTCTCTTTCTCCAGCATTTTGGTTTGGATTTCCAGGGATAGTTAACGATCTAAATAACTTAAGTAAAAAATCTATTTGCAATTTATCAGTTGGAACAAAAGAGGGAGATATTTTTGGTGACCAAGTAAAAAATATATTTCCTAAAGAATGGGATTTAGATTTTTCAAATAATAATGATTTCTATGTTTCTGGTGTTAAAAAAATTGAAGAGGAACTTAAGTTGAACAACATTAAAACTAATTTCGTTTTCAAAGAAAAGGGCCAGCACAACGAAACACACTGGAATCCTATTCTTCGTGAATTTCTAGTGTCAATATAAAAACCACTAGCTTTTTTATTGCTTGATAGATTATTCTTATTCAGTGATGGGTAATTCAAAAATTGCCAGAGAAAACTTGGCGAAACAAATAAAAAATGGTGCTGTCATTTTACATAGTGGAAGGATTGTTTACAGAAACAATGACACTTGGTATCCATTTCGACAAGATTCAAATTTTTATTATTTAACAGAATGGCCTGAACCCGATGCTCATGCTGTAATCCTCATTAAAGACTCAAAACCCGAGTTGCACTTGTTTGTTCAAGATAGAAACGAGGAAATGGAGACATGGGAAGGGAAACGTTTAGGTCAGTCTGGAGCAGTTGATGAATATGAAGCTTTTAAAGCTTATTCATTTCAAGACTACGAAAAAATACTCCCGAACCTGCTTAGAGGTTTTAATGATATTTATTGTGATTACTCTTCAAATAATTTTGAAAAATACGATAAGGAAATTCTTACCTATGCAGTTCCGTATGATCAACGAGGTGCTGACTTCAGTAATGCGACGCTATACTCACTGCAACCGCTAGTTTCAGAACTTAGATTAATTAAAAGTGATAGAGAGATTGAACTATTAACAAAAGCCTGTGACATAACTGTGGAGGGTCATATTTATGCAATGAAAACTGCAAATGCTGGAATGTACGAATACCAAGTTGGTGCAGAAATGGAAAGGATATTTCATGATAGAGGTGCGGAAAGATTAGGTTATCCCTCAATAGTTGCTGGTGGTCACAATGCTTGCATACTTCATTACTCAACAAATAGAGATCAGCTTAGTGATGGAAGCCTACTTTTAATTGATGCAGCAGCAGAGTATGGAATGTACTCTTCTGATGTAACTCGTACTTTTCCCGTATCTGGAAAATTTACATCACCCCAAAAAGATGTATATGAAGAAGTATTAAAGGTACAAAATGAGGGTGTAGAAGGAGTAGTTGTGGGCAACTCCATGAAAGAAGTACACCAACAAACTATAAAAACTCTATCTGAATCATTGGTTAATTTAAAACTAGTTCCACTTGGCATAGAAGAGACAATCTCAATGATGCATTTTTTCGAATTCTTTATGCATGGTACTGGGCACTGGCTAGGGCTTGATGTACATGATGCTGGAAGTAATGAAGTTAATGGACAACCAAGAGTATTTGAGCATGGAATGGTAACAACTATAGAGCCAGGAATCTATGTAAGGCCAACGAAGCCCGTTATAGAATTCCCTTTACTTGAACGAGATCCAAATGAAATTAGAGAACGCAGAAAAATTATAGGGATGGAGAAAGCCACAAAATTAGAAAAACAAGAAATCATGAATGCTAAAACAGTAAAACATGAGATCCCTAAAGATCTCTTGGGTATTGGTATAAGAATTGAAGACGATATAGTTTGCACAAACAACGGACCAATTAACCTAACAGAGACTGCTCCAAAAACAATTGAAGAAATTGAAGCAGTTACAGCCTAAAAAATGTCCTCTCCAAGATTAATTTACTCAATTTATGAAAATCGTTTACGTAATAAATTAGTTAACGAAAGCTTACCTAAACACATCGGATTAATTCACGATGGCCATAGAAGGTACGCAAGGAAAGAAGGATTACTTAGTTTTGAAGTTTCATATAAAATCGGCATGACAAGACTTAAGGAGTGTATTGGGTGGTGTGATGAGGTAGGAATTGATTTCATCACTAGTTGGCTTCTATCAAGAGAAAACTTATCAAGACCACAAGATGAACTCGCACCATATTTCCAAGTGCTGAATGAACTCTTTGAGGAACTATTAATTGATGATGTAGTTGATAACTTTAGAATTGAATTTATTGGGTCCACAGACCTTTTACCGAATTTCTTACAAAGTACTATTAAACAGCTCAAAGAAGTTAGAGGTGGAGGACAAAAAACTTTAACAATTGCTTTAGGTTATGGAGGTCGACAAGAAATTTTAGATGCTATTAAGGGATTGATTGACCAAAACAGACAAGATAACAATAATTTTGACGAATTGATAGAGAATGTAACAGATGAGCAATTAAGAAAACACTTGTACTCTCCGGAAACTCCAGATATTGATTTAATTATTAGAACAAGTGGAGAGTCAAGGTTGTCAGGGTTTTTATTATGGCAAAGTGCTTATTCTGAGGTAATTTTTCAAGATGTTTACTGGCCTGAATTTAGAAAAATCGATTTTCTTCGTTGCTTGAGAGAATACTCTCAAAGAGAACGTCGCTTCGGACAATAAAAATATTTATGTTAAACTAATTCAACTATGCAAGAATTCTTAGCTTCTACAAACTTCACAATTATTTTTATATCTCTGATAGCTGTCAAATTTTTGCTTGAGACATATTTGAAAATTAGAAATCTTAAATCTATTGAATTAAACAAAAACGTTATTCCTGAAAGGTTTGTTAGTGTAGTCACAGAGGAAGAGTACAAGAAATCAATAGACTACAATGTTGACCGAATCAGACTTCAAATCTTTACAGCTTTATTTGGCGCTGTAGTATTAATAATTTTTACTTTGGGAGGATTATTTAATTTCCTTAGCGAAATAGTTGTCTCTACAACTTCATCAGATGTTTTCGGAGCAGTTTTACTAGGACTCTTACTGTTAATAGTTGAGCAAGTAATTTCAATTCCAATCTCTATATACTCAACATTTGTTATAGAGGAAAGACACGGCTTTAACAAAACAACAACAAAAACTTTTGTGACAGATATGTTTAAAAGTTTGTTAATTTCTGCAACTATCTCATCAGTTATTTACGCAACTGTAATTTATATAGTCGTAAATCTAGGTGACAACTGGTGGGTATATGCATTTGGTGCTGTCTTCATCCTTCAAGCAATTATATTCTTTCTCTATCCAGTATTAATAATGCCGCTATTCAATAAGTTTGAACCGCTTGATAATGAAGAATTTAAAAAACCTATAGAAAAATTATTAAAAAAAGTCGATTTTAAATCAAAAGGCTTGTTTGTTATGAATGCAAGCCTTAGAAGCACTCATGGAAATGCTTTTTTTACTGGATTTGGAAAGAATAAAAGAATTGTATTTTTTGACACACTCTTAAAAACAATCACTCCAGATGAAATGGAGGCAATTCTTGGTCATGAATTAGGACATTACAAACTAGGTCACATAAGGAAGACACTTATTGGTTCATTAGTGTTTGGCTTTATTGGTTTTTACATTTTAAGTGAAGTACTTAAAAGTGATAACTTCTTTCTTGATCACGGACTGGAATCTTTAACTGTATATTCTAAGTTTTTACTATTTTATTTAGTTGCTGGTTCATATACGTTCTTTACGAAACCGTTCACTTCAGCACTTTCTAGAAAAAGAGAATTTGAAGCTGATGATTTTTCATTTCAATTTACTGATGGAGAGTACATGATCTCAGGTTTGTTGAAGCTGAGCAAAGACAATGCTTCTAATTTAACCCCAGACCCTTTGTATAGCTCTTATTACTATTCACATCCTCCAATTGCTGAAAGGGTCGCTAGTATAGAAAATAAGTTAAAAAATAATTAAAACATGAGTACTGCAGACGAAATTAAAAAATTAAATGAGCTACTAAAGGACAGGGTCATATCTCAAGAAGAGTTTGATTCTCAAAAAGAAAAGCTACTTAATAGTAGTTCACCAGTAAGCGATTCTCAATGGGTTGTCACACTACTTTTAGCTTTTCTTCTAGGTGTTATTGGTGCACACAGGTTTTATGTGGGCAAAACAGGAACTGGAATATTAATGCTTTTAACACTTGGTGGTTTAGGAATATGGGTACTAATAGATCTAATTCTTATTGTAACTGGACAATTTACTAATAAAGACGGAGAGAAAATAGCAAGAATTTAGCCATCTAAGCTTATCCAGTAGACTCCACCAGCTCTTGTTCCTGCATACAAAATTCTTTTTTCAGTGTTCAGTTCTAAAGAAAATACTCCAGGATGTAGCAACCCCATATTAAAGTCTTCCCATGTTGCTCCACCATTGGTACTTTTGTAAACTCCAAAATCTCCCAAAGCTCCCCTTTCTCCTGCAAGTCTAAAATAATCTACTGTTGCTAAATAAACTACATTGCTATCTTCGGGATCTACAACTATATCACCCACTCCAAAAGGTTCTGATATTTGGGATACATTTAATTGCATCCACTTCTCGCCCCCATTAGTGCTTTTATAGATACCATCATCATCGGTACCTAAGTAAAGTGTGTTTGAATTATTAGGATCAACAACTAAAACATTTGTTTCTAGAGTTTTTAAACCATTATTTATCTGTTCCCAGCTTGAACCTCTGTCTATACTTTTGAAAACTCCTGCACCATCACCTATCTTATCCGTGTAGTCTGTCTGACCTTGAGTAGTAGCATAGAAAACATCACTGTTATTTGGATCGATAATTAACTTGCTTACGTGTACATCTCGAGTAAAACCATCATCTGAACTTCTCCATGATTCACCTAAGTTTTCTGAACCTGTGATACCCACACCTCTTTTTGATGATTGATCACCTCCACTACCCACTAATACTTTGTAAGGGCTTTCTGTCTCAACTACTATTCCGTGATAATGGCAGTTTCCACCTCCTGGTTCTGGATCATCACAAAGTTCAGATCCACCTATAATCTTCCAAGACATTCCAGCATCTTCAGATTTGTACACACCACCACCGAATGTTGCAAATACAATATTTGGATCAACAGGATGAGGAGCTAACTGCATTCCGTACCAATTTTTGATTCCAAAAGATGCAAAACCCCAGTTTTTACCGTCATCAATGCTTTTAAATATTCCAATATTGTAAGTTGTTGCATACATTGTTCCATCAGCAGCTGTTGCTATATCAACAACTTCAGAACCAACAAATCCAGTATTAGTCTCAATCCAATTAATTCCTTCATCGTATGTTCTGTATACCCCTTGAAGCCCAGCCATAATTACTTCTGTACTGTTTTCACCTGTCATTATTATTTCAACACCTACATCGGGAATTATTGGGTGCTCGCTTGTGCTTAAAAATTCTTCAGACGAATCACCCCCATCTTTGCTTATAAACGTAACTCTTGAAAAGATAGAATAAACTACATTTTCTCTGAAATCATCAACATAAACACCACCTTCAGAAGGGTCTCCACTTACTCCATCTAGTAAAACCCAACTATTTCCTCCATCAACACTTCTGTAAATTCCAGCACAATATCTAGCAACATCTTCTTCATAATCTGGATCTCCATCTTCTAAATTAAAACAGTCAGCAAAAGTATATTTCCCAACTCTTACAAAAATTATGTCTGAGTTCTCTGGGTGAATAGCAATACCATTGACATCGGATCTATGAAAAGATTCACTTACTATTTTCCAAGTTTCTCCCGAGTCCTCAGTTTTTGCTACTAGGTTGTCAGTTCCAACAAAAATTATGCTTGGGTTTTGTGGATCGACATATACAGTTTCGATTCTATCAATTTCCTCTTCATCAAGCTCTTGTCCTTCTTCTAGCTCAATTTCTTCAAACACCCCTTTTGGCACGGGATTAGTTCTTGTCCACTGATCTCCCCAATCAGGAGAAATATAAACAGCTGAGTTTTCTATTGGAGAACAATCTCCATTTTCATCATCTTCACAGTCTTCTCCAAATGGCAAATATCTACCTGCTACATATAGAAAATCCATAGTTTTATCTATAGCAATTCCTGTATATTCAACCACACCAGACTCAAAATTTCCTATGGGATTTGTTTCTTTCCATGTGAGGCCTTTGTCGAGTGATATAAATAATTTTGAGTCTGATGTGTTTGATGCTTCTGTAATGAAAGCAACTCCATCTGGATTATGTTTACCAACAACAACTCCGGCCATATTTCCACCTATAGTTTTTTTCAATTCCCAAGTAAAAGTTTCTTTGTCAATAAAATATAAGTTACTATCGGCAAACCCAGAGTTATCTGTTGTAGTTGCCCAGTATCCATCCACAGTTTTAAATAAGCTTGTTACGGTTCCGCCAAATGGTCCATTTACTTGATTCCATTTAGAAGAACTTAGTGCTGGATCTGGTAAATCTGGTAATTCAGGAGGTATAAATTCTACAATTTCTGCATCATTATTTTCCTCTTCACCGCTTTCTTCATTCGCATCATTATTTTCTTCCTCAAAATCCACATCTTCTTCATCAGAAGATACCTCAACTAATGTAGGGCCAGAGGAATCATTGCTTGAACAGGCGGAAATAACTAAAAAAAATAAAATTAGTATGATTAATTTGTTACTATTTTTTATCATTAACCAGGATGTTAGCCTTAAAAAATATACGTTGCCTGTATATTTTATGGAACACTAAGCACAAATAAAGCCTGAAGAGTTAACGCAACTGTTATAAATAAGAAAATATATTGAGTTTTATCACTTTGTTGATGGCCAAAGATTTTCACTGCTAAATCATGAGCTAATACAACACTTATCATATGCCCAGCAAGTGTCACGATTACCATAATTGTCCAAAGCACAATAGGTTCTAAAAAGTAGTCAACTGTAGCATTCTGTATATTAAAAAGATTCCATCCAAAACCAAACGGATCGTTAAGCCTAAATAAGACTGTTTGTGATTCAAATAAAAGTAGTCCTAGGTAATGAGTGACATGATATGCAAAAGCAATCGGAAGCATTGTGTGTCCAAACTTAAGCGATATTTCATTTAACTCAATATTTTCTCCACTTACTCTTATAGCAAAATAACAAGCAAACCTATAAAAAACAATAACAATTAAATTCATTGAGAGAAAAGCAACAGTTGAAAAAAATGTTTCATAAGTTCTTGAACCAAAAAGATTAAACCAAAAGGTTGTTTCTCTAAGTCCATCATAAGTGACTGTACCAATCATAAGAAGTATGAAATACTCCATGCCTTTTAATTGTGCAAGGTTCGACAAATTGTTTAGGAGAGTTTTAAAAACAGGAGCTTTATTTGTTACTCTCATTTTGCTGTAGAGATGATGCAACAGTAGCAAAGGATCGACTTCAATAATAGTTTTTTTAGAATACTTCTGCAGTGCTGATACGGATAAAAATAAAATTAAGAAAACGATACCTATATGTCTCGGGTTTCCTGGCTTACTCCAAACAAGCTCAAACCAGGTCAAACAAACAAACAAGAAACCGGCAAGGTAGACATTTTTAGGCTTACCTTCTCTATTAACTAAAATTGAAAGAGGATTAAATTTTGCATACAAATCTCCAAAAAGTAAGCCAAGAATTGGCACTCCAATCCACAAAAACACCCACAAAACCAAGGGAGTTATAGAGACTGTTGCTGATTCGTTATTTATTAAACCAGGAACAGTAAGTAAGCTGAGTATAAACAAGCCAAACAATCTTCCACTTGGTGACTGTTTGGTGGGAAAAAGGGTTTCTTTTGAGGTTAGAATTGATTCTTTCCATGAAACTTTTAAAAACACAAAAGTAAGAACAATAGTTAGAACCGCTGCGTTTAGCACTATGTTAAAAGGTATGGGTAAATCACCTACATTTATAATTCCGTGATACAAAATACCTTGATATTTCATTTAATAGCCTTTTTAAAAGTCTGTCTGTATTGTAAAGTTAGAGTAGATATAAACGGGGAATTTTTATGTGCTTTGTTTGCAACCTAACAGAGAATGATATTGTTGAAACTGCTTTAGCAGTTCAGAGCACTGTTGATGGTGAATACATGACAATTCCACTAAGAACAACAGCGGAACAGATACACTCGTTCGAAATAATACAGTCGATGTTGTTGAATGCTAATTTAATCGCATTAATTTTTTAACTTTTTTTACAGTTTGCACATTCGTCAGTACATAACCCAAACATTTCAACCCTATGGTCTGTAATTTCAAAGTTAAATTTTTTCTGAACTTTTTGTATTTCTTTTGTGAGCATTATTTCAAACTCCTCGCTAAGTTCAACATCAATAACTTCTCCACAATCACTACAAAAAAGATGATGATGGTGGGAGTGGTCTTCAAGGATAAGTTCAACAACAGTTGAATTATCAGGTGAAGTAAATTCGTTTAAGATATTAATTTTTTTAAGATCATTCAACACCCTATATAAAGTTGACTTTGCAACACTACCTCCGAGCTTCAATTGAAGTTCATCAATAGTAATAGGATTACCAAAATCTAAAAGGGCCTCCAGAACAAGAATTCTTGGGTTGGTTATGGAGACACTGTGTTCTGATAATATTTTTCTTGAGCTCTGGGACATGTTTTTAATTATACTTTCAAATTTTTAAAAAAATGAGATAAATTCTCATTTATGCTTGACAATCTAATAAATGAGACTTATTCTCATTTATTGTTATTAGAAGGAGACTTAATTGAAAAACAATAAGTTATTTAAATTTGGCGTGATTGCACTTTCAATAGTGCTTGTTGCTTGCGCCGGAGGTAGTTCAGATGAAGCTGGCTGTCCGGTAATAGAAGATAGAAAAATTAATGTTGTAGCAACGACTCCTATGATTGGTGAATTTGTTAGCCAAGTAGGTGGTGACAATATAAACCTTACTGTCATTATGCCACCTGAAGCAGATCCACACACTTATGAACCAGCCCCTCAGGATGCTGGAACTATTGCGGATGCTGATTTAGTTTTTTACACAGGGTTGAAATATGAACCGGCAGCAGTTATTAAATTGCTTGAAAGCTCAGCATGTAGTACAGATGTTTTAGCTGAAGTTGGTGAAAACGTATATCCTATTGAATTTAAAGAAGGTGGACATGACGACCATGGAGATCATGGTGAAGAAGGTCACGATGATCATGATGACGAAGAAGGCCATGATGATCATGACGGACATGAAGGGCACGGCCACGGAGCATACGATCCACACTTCTGGTTTGACCCAAATAGAGTTGCATATGGAGCTGAATATATTGAAGGCAAATTAGTAGAATTTGATCCAAGCAATGCTGCAAGCTATGAGTCAGCTGGAAGTGCTTATACAGATGAGTTAAAAAGTCTAATAGGTCAGGTATCTGACTTAATATCTACAGTTCCGTCTCAAAACAGGAAGCTTATAACAACTCACGAATCGTTGGGATATTTAGAAGCTAAATTTGGACTTCAGGTGTTATCAACAATAATTCCAAGTCTTGATTCAGCTAATGAAATATCTCCTTCACAACTTGTTGATGTAATTGATGTAATTGAAGACAATAGTGTGAAAGTTATCTTCATTGAAGCAGAGGCACCTTCTGTGTATGCGGAAACAATTGTTGCAGAAACTGGGATAAAAGCAGTAGAAGGATTATGGGTTGAAACCTTAAAAGAAGGTCAATCCTACCCTGAGTTTTTATTAGATGCTGTTAAATTAATTGTGGAGAACCTAAGAAATACTGACTAGGTTGATTATAGATAACTTTCGATGGCTTTAAGAGAGGTATCTACATGGATACTAAAGAAGTAAATAGCGTGAACACCCCTCTGATTGTGTCAGACGGGTGTTGCGTGCATTTTGGAAACGCCCCAGCTCTAGAAGGTGTCGACTTTTCTATAAGTAGAGGTAAGAAAGTAGCAGTTGTAGGACCAAATGGTGGCGGTAAATCCACATTATTCAATGCACTAGCTGGACTAATTCCTCTCACTGAAGGCTCTTTAAAAATAGACGGAAAGAGTCCCGATCAGATAAAAGGCAAAGTTAGTTATGTTCCACAAAAAGATTTAATTAATTGGAATTTTCCACTTTCAGTAAAACAGGTTGTTGAAATGGGTATAACTACTAGAAAAGTTTCTAGTTTATTTAATAAAAAGAAAACTAACGACAAAATCAAAAAAGCATTAAAAGATGTTGGACTAGAAGAAAAAATTAACGACAATATTAGAAGCTTATCTGGAGGACAGCTTCAAAGAGTTTTAATAGCTAGAGCAATAGCACAGGATTCGGAAATTTTATTACTGGACGAAGCTTTTAGTGCTGTTGATATAGGAGCTCAAGAAGACATAATGCAATTAATTAACAGCATTAATTTAGACGGTAAAACTATTTTGATTGCAACTCATGATGTAAACAATCTCGAAGAAAAGTTTGATGAGGTCCTATGTTTGAATAAGCACTGTTGTGCTTATGGAGATCCATCAGAAGTATTAACCCCCGAAGTTATTGAAGAGATGTATGGTTCGCATACTGAACTATTTATCAATAAATCTCATTTTAAAACAGAGGGAAACAACAGTAATGATTGAACTGATTCTAGATCCTTTAAAATATGATTTTATGATTAGATCACTAATTACTGCATTTGCTTCAGGAGCTATGCTTTCGCTTCTAGGACCCTTTGCAATCAATAGAAATATGGGTTTTATGGCTGATGCTATGGCGCATGCTACGCTACCAATAATTGCTGTTGGAGTATTTTTAGGATTTAGTATATCTGAGTTAGGAGTACCAGCAGCAATCTTAATTGCAATCTTTCTTGGTATTATTATCAAAAATACTAACGTTGGAGAAGATACAGCGATTGGAATTATTTTCTCCTCTTTTTTTGCACTAGGCTTTGTTCTGATTTCATTATTAAATGTAACAATAAACTTAGAGGACTTGTTATTTGGCCAAATACTTGCTGTAAATACATCTGATGTATACATTGTAGTTAGCTTGCTAACAGCAGTGATTTTAATATTAATTGTTTACTTCAAACAACTGTTGTTTTACTCTTTTGATCCAATTGGCGCTGAAGTAAAAGGACTTAATACAACATTTTTAAACTATTTGTTTTTAATTCTTTTATCCATAGCTATTGTTGGTTCGCTGCAGACAGTTGGAATTATTTTGGTACTCAGCATGCTTATTATTCCTGCAGCTGCTGCAAAGCTTGTAACTGATACATTTGTTACCTCTATAAAGGTAAGTGTACTTTTTGGTGTCGTTTCTTCAATTACAGGACTTTACCTTTCCTATTTTTTTAATCTTCCTTCAGGCCCGTCAATGTCTTTAGTTGCAACAACAATATTTGTTCTAGCTTTTTTATCAAATAAAATTAGAAAAAAAGGATCTCTGGCAACAGTAACTATTTCTTAATAATATAAAGGAATGACTGAAGAAACTTACTCTATTTGGCTTCAAAATTCAGTACATAATAAAAAGATTCATAATCTTATCAAAAGATATGCAAGTGAAGAAAACAAAGACTCTTTCTCTCCCCACGTAACACTTGTTTCCAATATCAATTCAAAAGAAAATGCACTTAAAATTTTGCAAAAACTATCAGACAACAAGTCTTCAATTGTTTTTGATAAAGTTTCTACAGGAGATACTTACTTTCAAAAGCTATACCTCGAATCATCAGATAATACTTATTTTTTTAACTATGTTTCAAAAATAGAAGGTTGGCCAAGTCTTTGGGTACCCCATTTGTCATTGTGTTACGGGGATGAGTTACCTAAATCTTTCGACTTAGGGGAGCTTAATAAACTCATCCCTATAACACTCACTTTTGACACTATTACTGTTTACAAAACAGGCCCTAAAGTGTCAGAGTGGAAGGAGATAACCACTCTTCTTCTGGATTGATTCCAAAACAGCAAATATATTTTTGATATCTAAACAATTGCAAAACTTTCATTTGAAAAATCTATTGATAAGCTTTGTGATGTAGATATTATTGAAAAATTATTTTCACCAATACCAAGAATTGCTGGAATTCTATGTTCAGCACACCTTATTGCCATGTGAGAGTTGGGACCTCCATACTGGGTAATCAATGATTTGATTTTATAATTAAAAATCCAATCCCATCCTGGGTCTGCTGCTGGAATAACTACTATCTTATTATCAAGGTCGTAAGGTTGATTTGAATGATGGTCAAGTAGCAAAATTTCTCCAGAAACTGTTCCTTGTCCAATGTAATTTCCTTCTTTGCTCATTTCCTCATATAAATAAAAATCATCGGATGACGAGATTAAGTCAGGCATTAATGTGTTTTTAAGATCTAAATTAATTGTATTTTCTTGGTTAAATTCAATATTTAGTCTTTGAAAAAGTTCTTCGTCGCTTATATTTTGCTCCTCTATTTCATTTAAAATACCATCAATTCCTTTCGTATAGTAAAATTTTGAATTCTCTCTTGTTGCAATAGCATTCTGAAACATCTCAATCCACGATGATGCTGTGTATGGAATATTGTTAAATTTAAAATACTTATCAATATTTGAAAATATAGCTTTTTGCAATGAAACATTTTCATCATGTATTTCACTATTTTGAATCAACAGCTCAGTGAACTCTAAATTATTTCTTAAATTAGATGAAGATAAATTATAGTTACCGGCCCTAATGTGTCCATAAATGTCTAAAAAGCTATTAAGACTTTCTTTTCCAATTTTGACTTGATAAGCGTCCGCCTTCATTTTCGTACTTATCGACTTTACTGACAACAATAACGAGTTTTTATGTGCTTCGGAGATTACTTCTTTTCTCAAAAGATTATTTAACTGAGCAAAATACACAAACCCCAATCTTGAATGATGCGTAAATGGCAATGCCATATTGTCTCTAATAAATTTTATATTTTCTTTTTTAGAGTATTCATAATTTCCATCAAGCAAAGAGAATGCTTTCAACATAGTTTTATTGTTTTTTTCTAGAGTCGATTTGTTAAAGCTATCAATATGAATTAAATCTTGATGCCATTTCTCAATCTCTTCTGGGCTAATAATTTTTCTATATTCATTTGCGAACTCATCTTCAGAATCAAACACATATGACGATCGAGAGATATTAAATTCAATTGAATCGTGTAAATGTGGGTTCTCTTTCAATTTATCTAATTGATGTTGTATTATTTTTTCGCAAGTATCGACTTGTAAGCTTCGAGTTAAAAAACTATTTAAACTATGGTTCACATTTATGTAGGGTACATTATTGAAAAGCTCCATTAATTTAGCCGGTTTATATTTTCTATAACCAAATTCACCGCGCTGTATATTCCATGTTGAGTCTGTAAACATAAATTTATATAAGCCAAATGCAACATTGTCAGGTTTTTTTCCAATCATTTCGGCTGGATTCATGTCTGACATATTGCTAAAAAGGTGATTTATACCAAAACGATCATCCGTAGTATCTTTTAAAGCCTCATATTTTTTTATATTCTGCTCAATTATTTTTTTCTCTGTAAAGATCAAATCCTTATCAACTTTCCTTTCCATCAGAGGCCGTACTTGCAAAAGCAGTGGAGAAGAATTGTTATTTAAAACCATTTCAATGTCTAAATGTTTGTTCCCAAATAAATCTTCTAATTTTGTCAGAATATTTAGATATATAGAATATTCATCATATTTTTTTGGTAACTTGTTTATTGATCTATGAACATAAAAATTTTTAATCTGATTGTACTTTCCAGATGTAACAGCATCAGTTTCTGGCCCATTATAAATTGAAAATGATCTGTAAAGAGAGTCTGTCCCAACCTTAAAAGATGTAAGCACAGATACACTTCTTGCGTTTTTTACATAATCTTGCAAAATCACGGTCTGATTAACATCTTTTTCGTAGCTATTTAACACTTGATTCCATGATTTTTTAATATCATTTATTCTTTTCTTGCTAATTGGTCCGATGGAAAGATATTTACCTGCATTAGAAGAGCTCTCTAAGTCTTCATTAGAACTATTGCTTCTAATCATTATTTCTTCTGAAAAATCATTAAGAATCTCGTTAATATTTTCTAAATCTTTCAAAGAAAGCTCTCTAAAGTATGGAATTTCTATATCCGTATGGTTTGCCACAAACTCTAGGTTTTTAGCTTTATTACCATAATTTATTTGATCATCCATTTTCATCTATTTGTTTACTGACTCCAAAGCTACTTGAACTTTTTCAGACGGAAATTCGTAGTCAACCATCTCCCCACTCAAAAAGTTTTCATAAGCTTTCATATCAAAGTGACCATGTCCACACATTGCTGTCAATACGGCAATACTTTCAGAATTTTGGTCGGCATCTTTCACTGCCCTAATTGCTGACGCAATTGCATGAGTTGCTTCTGGAGCAGGTATTATGCCTTCTGTCTTAGCAAATAGTTGACCAGCCTCAAAACATTCTTTTTGGCCTATTGCTTCTGCTTCAATTAATTTTTCTTCATACATTGCGCTGACTAGTGGTGCCATTCCGTGGTATCTTAAACCACCTGCATGAATTGGATCAGGCACAAAAGAATGACCAAGGGTATGCATTTTGACTACGGGGGCCATTCCTACTGAATCCCCAAAATCATATGCATACGTTCCCTTAGTCAAAGATGGACAAGCCTGTGGTTCAACAGCTCGTATAACTGTAGATTTGTTATTTTGAATATTTTCTCTAGCAAAAGGTGTAAAAAGACCAGCAAAATTCGAACCACCACCAGTGCAACCAACTATCACATCTGGATAATCGTCTGCCAATGCCAATTGTTTTAGTGCTTCCTCTCCAATAATGGTTTGATGCATTAGAACATGGTTCAAAACACTTCCAAGTGCGTACCGTGTTTTCTCATCTTTAGCAGCAACTTCAATTGCTTCTGAAATGGCAATGCCTAGACTTCCTGGAGTTTCAGGGTCCTCGGAAAGAAACTTTTTACCAATATCTGTTCTTTCAGAGGGGCTTGAGTATACCTTTGCGCCGTATATCTCCATCATCGTTTTTCTATAAGGTTTTGCTAAGTATGATGCAGCTACTTGAAACACCTCTAACTCAATTCCAAAAGCCTGGCATGCAAAAGCCAAAGCAGAGCCCCATTGGCCAGCACCTGTTTCAGTAACCATTTTTGTAACACCTTCTTCCGCGTTATAAAACGCTTGGGGGATTGCAGTGTTAGGTTTATGAGAGCCAGATGGTGATCCACCTTCATATTTGTAATAGATTCTTGATTTTGTACCTAGAGCTTTCTCAAGTCGAACTGCTCTAAATAAAGGAGAAGGTCTATAAAGCTTATATAAATCTAGGACAGGCTTTGGTATATCTATAAAAGAATCTTGAGACACTTCTTGTAAAATCAATCCCATTGGAAATAAAGGAGCTAAATCCTCCGGACCAATTGGCTCCATTGTTTGCGGGTTCAATGGTGGTGGTAATGGATTTGGTAAATCCGGGATTATGTTATACCACTGTGTCGGCATCTCAGATTCTGATAGTAAAAATTTATATTGCTTGCTCATTGTTCCTCCTAAAATAAAAAAACCGGGCTGTGCCCGGCTTTAGAAAACAACATAGAACTAGGCACCTACATATGTAGCGTCCACCAGTTCCAGTTTGTTACTTTATACATTGTTATTAATGTAGATGTTTTTAATAAAATTTCAAAATTATTTTTGTAAATTTTTTGTTAACAGGAAGTATCAAAATATCCATATATCTATTCATAACCTAGTATTGGATGCATGAATAAAATAATTCACTCCGTCAATCTTACAAAAGTTTATGGTGAGAAAGAAACAAGCGTTACGGCATTAGACAATATTAATGTTGAATTTAAAGAAAATGAGTTTACAGCAATCATGGGTCCATCCGGTTCGGGAAAGTCAACTTTACTTCATTGTTTAGCAGGATTAGACAGACCAACATCTGGTCAAATATTTCTAAAAGAAGATGATATATCAACTTTAAACGATAAACAATTAACAAAAATTAGAAGAGACAGCTTTGGATTTGTTTTTCAGGCTTTTAATTTAATCCCCACTTTAACTGCTGAAGAAAATATTACACTACCAGCATCTATTTCAGGAAGAAAACCAGATATGGAATGGGTCAAACAGGTAGTTGAAACAGTGGATATTGGCGATAGGTTAACACACAGGCCTAATGAGCTATCTGGTGGACAGCAACAGAGAGTAGCAGCTGCTAGAGCCATGGCTACAAAACCTGAAGTAATTTTTGCAGATGAGCCATCAGGAAATTTAGATTCAAAATCAAGTAAAGAACTTTTAAGTTTCATGAAGTCCGTGGTTGACGAGCTTAACCAGACAATCATCATGGTTACACACGATCCATACGCTGCTTCCTACGCCAATAGAGTAATAATGCTTAAAGATGGAAGAATTGCTAGCGACTTAGACCAACCAACACAAGAAGAAATTGTTGCAGAGGTTACGACTTTAACTAACATCTAATGTTTGGATTTACGAAGCGCCCCCTTTTTCTAATAGCCTGGAAAAATTTAAAAACCTATCCAGTAAGGATATTTTTAACAACATCATCCATCATTCTTGGGGTAGCAGTTATTATTGCCTCAAATATTTTTTCTGAAAGCAATAAATCTGCATTTGATAACTTATTCTCAGGTATTTATGAGGGAGTTGATTTAGTAGTGCAGCCAATACAGGAAGATTTTGCTGAGGGATTTAGTGGCGACGGTGGTCAAGGGCCAATTTCTTTTGAAGTTAAAAAAATACCCGATGAAAGAATTGAGGAGATTTCAAATCTACCAAGCGTAAAAGCTGCTTGGGGTGAGGTATTGGGTTTTGCTCAATTTATAAAAATTGTAGATGGAGAAACAGTATTAATTTCTAATGGGTTTGCACCAACATTTGGGGCTGCATGGGATAGCAATCCGTATGCAGCTCAATGGTCGTTAGTTGTAGGAGGGCCCCCAACTAATACAAAAGAAGTAGTAATGGATGTTGTGACTGCTGAAAATCATGATTTTTCTGTTGGAGATAGAGTAACAGTTTTGGCTGGTGCAACACCTGCATCATTCACAATTGTAGGAATTGCAGAGTTTGCTAACGTAGGCGCTCCAGGCGGAGCAACTTTTGCATTATTTGAATTTAGAACTGCTCAAAAGTTATTAGATTCAAAAGGTGAAGTAGATTTAATAAATGTAGTTATAGAAAATAATTTTGACATTAATGATGTAAAAACTGAAATAACAAACTTAGATTCAAAAAATTTAAATGTAATAAATGCTCAAGAAGCTGCAGCAGAACAAGCTGATTCTATCAAGCAAGGCCTAGATTTCTTCAATACAATACTCAATGTATTTGCTGGAATAGCAATTTTCGTGGGTGCTTTTATAATTCAAAACACATTTAGAATTCTCTTGCTTCAAAGAACAAAAGAGCTTTCGCTACTAAGAGCATTAGGTACATCAAAAAAACAAATATATAGATTAGTAATTTCTGAATCTTTGTTTATGTCTGTGATTGGATCTGGTCTTGGCATTGCTCTTGGAATTGGATTATCTGTAGCGGTTAAAGAAGGGTTGCAATATTTTGAGTTTGGGCTTCCAGATGGACCATTAGTTTTAACAACAGAAGCTGCAATAACTGGATTAATCATTGGGATAACAGTTACAATACTATCTTCATTGCTACCTGCTAGAAAAGCTTCTCAAGTAAGTCCAATGGAAGCAATTAGAGACAGCGTCTCAACTCCAAGGAGAAAATCTTTATTTATTCGTTTAGTTTTTGGTTCACTCATATCTGTTGCTGGTTTTGGAATGTTATTCGGGGTTTTATATGACTTCTTAGATCTTCCTACTCTATCTTCTTTGCAGCAAGTAGGGTTTGGGGCAGGCATAATATTTATTGGAATTTCTGTAATTACTCCATCGATTACAAAGCCATTTGTGTTTCTTTTTGATAAAGCTTATAACTTAGTATTTGGAATTCTTGGTAAATTGGCAACGGAGAATTCAAAAAGAACACCTAGGAGAACGGCATCCACAGCCTCAGCTTTAATGATTGGATTAACTTTGATATCACTAGCAAATGTTATAACCACTTCATTTAAAGCTCAGGCAGAATCATTAATAAGTGAAGTAATACTTGCTGACTATCAAGTAAGCGCTTCTAATGTGTTTGCTTCCCCAGGAATTCCAACAGGTTTGTCGGAAGAACTTTTAGAGCTAGATGAAGTGACAAAACTTTCTAGAACAAGAGCAACAGTTGTTGGTTATAACCAAAGACCACTTATTCTTGGTGCCGTTGATGAAACTGTCTTTGATCTTGTCAAAACAGACGATATATCTGGAAATAGAAAAGATTTTCTTGAAAAAGACTCAATAGGGATACTTAAACAAACAGCGGAAAGAGAAGAACTCTTTGTGGGAGATGAAGTTGTCCTAACAATTCCTGAAGAAGGAGAAAAGACTTTTACTGTTGCCTATATTTTTGACTGGACCACTCAACCACCAGCTGAATTTTTTGTTCTTCTTGAAAACAATACTTTTTTTGCAGATGAATCACTTGATACAGAATTGTATTTCAACGTAAGTAAAAAAACACCGGAACTAGAAGAAAAAATAAACGCAATTGTTGATGAATACCCAGGGGTTGAAGTAAGAGATGAAGATGGGCTTGTTGAAGAAGCCAATAACCAAATACAGTTACTTCTTAACGTTATTTATGGATTTCTTTCCATATCTATTTTTGTAGCTCTATTTGGTATTACGAATACGCTTTCTTTATCTGTATATGAAAGAACAAGAGAAATAGGACTAATGAGGGCAATCGGAACTTATAGAAAACAAATAAGAAGAATGATTTTTATTGAATCCTCCATTATTTCAATATTTGGTGCCGCTCTTGGTACAGGGCTGGGAATATTCTTTGCCTGGAGTTTGATTCAAACATTAGCTGACGAAGGATTTACTGTATTTGCTGTATCTATTCCACAAACATTTTTGTGGATTGGCATTGCAATAATTGCGGGAGTAATTGCAGCAATACTTCCAGCAATTAGGGCAGCAAGACAAAACATACTTGAAGCTATCTCCTACGAGTAAATATTTTTTAACCTTACAATATTCTTATGTCCCATGAAAAAATAATTAAGTTACTATCTGAGATGGTAGAGATAGAATCTATCAGCTCTGACAAAAACCATAGAGATGATGTTGATGCATCAGCACAATTTGTACAAAACTTGTTTGCAGATCTTGGGTTAAATACACAAGTTATAAAAGTTGCAGGTGGAATGCCAGCTGTTGTAGCTCACACAGAAATTGATCCTTCTAAAAAAACCGTTCTTCTTTATGCTCACCACGACGTACAACCAGTTGGGGACGTAGATTTATGGAACACTGAACCATTTGAACCTGTAGTAAAAGATGGAAGGCTGTATGGCAGAGGTTCTGGTGATAATAAATCAGGAGTAGTCGTTCATTACAATGTTGTTAAACAACTCTTGAGTGATTTACCTGTAAATATCAAAATTTTCATCGAAGGAGAAGAAGAAATCGGATCTCCTACAATGTCAGATTTCATTGAACAGAACAGAGAAGCGTTGGAAGCTGACGTTATTGTTATTGCTGACTCAGGAAATGTAAAAATTGGCGTACCAACTATCACAACAACATTAAGAGGTTTGGTTGATGCAATTATTGAGGTAGATCAACCAATGAGACCGATACATTCTGGTGTCGGTGGAGGAGTTGTTCCTGATGCTTTTATGGTGTTAAGTAGAATTATTGCTTCTTTTCATAACGAAAAAGGAGAGCTTATGATTGAAGGTTTAACTCCTACAGATATGCAAGTAACTGAACTAGAAGAATCATTTTTGAAAAAAATGCTTGGATCAGATGAAATAAATCTTTTTGACACAGAGAGCATTTCAAAAAGACTCTGGTTAGAACCAGCATTAGATGTACTAGCTATTGATGCACCTCCAGTTAAGGACGCAGTAAACTTAGTCATTCCTAAAGCTAGTGCAAAAATTAGCCTTAGACTTCCCCCAACAGAAGACCCAGAGCACGCTATGAAGATGCTTGAAGAGCACGTAATGAAAAACATTCCATGGAATGCTTCTGTTAAATTTATTCCAAACTCTAAAGGCTCCGGTGTAGTTGCAGATCCTAATAAACCATTTACAACAGAATTAGTTAACAGCTTTAATTCAATCTGGGAAAATGAAACTGCTTATATTGGCGTTGGTGGCTCAATTCCCTTTGCAAATGATTTTGTTAGAGAGTTTCCTAATGCTGAACTCGTTCTTGTAGGCGCTGCTGATGAAGAACTAGGAAATGCACATGCACCAAATGAAAGTGTCCAAATTGACCATATTGAAATGCTCATAGAAAGTCTTGTACAAACTTTAAAAAATATTTCCTAATTTAAATAGAGACATATTCATTAATAGGCAAAAAAGTAAAGCCTTTGGTCCTTGAAAAGCAGTAATTTATTGAATTTTTATACAAATTTTACAAAATTTAATACAAGCCTCATTATATTTTTGTAGAATAGCCATGTAATTTAAGGAAGTTAAGTTACGTCAAAAATTAGGGGGAGCTTATGGAAGGTAGGTTAACCTATGAAAAAATTTTTTACTCAACCAATTGGCGAGTTTTCTAGACAAAATTCATTAGTATTTTTGGTTGTAAACATTGTAGCCTTAGCTGCAAACTTTGAACTATTTAATGTAGACCCAGTAGAGAACTTGATAAATTTTCTTTGGGGATTTTCACTTTTCGGTATCGTAACTTCGGGCTATTACTTGGCAGAGGGCTATGTTCCAGAATATTGGAAAACAGCAGGTGGTGTCTTGGCTTCCGTTATATTAGTTGGAACATTTCTTGAAATGACACCTGAGTACCAAGAAACTGGTTTTTTACCTATGTATTTTTTCTGGGCCCTCAACCAATTAATTTACGGAGCTGTTCTTAGGGGTAATGGAATAGTACGCCCAGTTTTTGAAAATCTAACAATCTTAGGATCACTAATAATTGTTATTGGAACTGGTTCTGATTTATTTGGGTATGAACTTCCAGAGACACTTGATATTTTATTTTTAATCGGCTGGGTCTCTCTGATTACAGGATTAAGTTTTGGAAACTACTTTGCTTGGGGAGACAAACTAGCATCTAGCGAAGGGGTTGAATAATCATGTCAATTACTAACTCAAGAGAATTTACCATCAATGTTGGGAAAATTGCTGAAGCAGAAAAGTGGCTTTCTGAAGGAGCAGATTTATGGAAAGAAATTACAGGCAAAGATGCTGTAATTTACAAAGAAGGCTGGGGAGACCAGTACAAGATGTTATTTGTAACTACATATGAATCAATGGGAGAGACTGAAGAAGTCGGAGAAAAAGTTATGACCGACAAGAGAGTAACCGATTGGTTTGAATATGGAATGACAAATGGTGATTTAATTTCCGGTGCTGTTGATAGATTTTTTACAACCATAAAAGACACAAGAGAAGATTAAAAGGAAAGAGAATATTATGTATGTAAGACTTGGATTAGCAAATCCAAAAGAAGGTATGACAGAAGAGGCACTCAATTATTTTAGAGATGTAGCTATACCAGTATACGACCAAGTAAGTGGACTATTAGGAGCTGCTGCGTGTATTAATAATGAAGGACAACTGATGGCTTGGACAACATGGGCTAATAATGATGCAAAAGAAGCAGCAATGTCTGAATTCCAGCAAAATCTTGCTGGGTTAGCCGATTATCTAGCTGAACCCCCAACTATATTTGAAGGACCAATGGTTGCTGGGCAGCAATATATTATGGTTCCAAAAGATGGTGAAAACCCATTTTTTGCACGATTTGTACTTGGCGGCGGAACTCAAGAAGGTAAAACATATGATGATATTGCTGAGTTTATGACAAATACTGTTTATCCAGCGTATGAAAATGTTGAAGGTATATTTGCTACAGCAGCTTGTAAAGTAGATGACAACAGTGGGTTTAGTTTCAATTTTTGGACTAGCCATGATGCTGCACACGCAGCATCTGATGTAATCTCAAACGTCGTTCAAGATGCAGTAGCAAATTTAATAAAAGAAGCTCCGAAAGAGCTAACTGGAGAATGCAATGTATGGAAGAATTATGTTGACTTTCCAGTAGGAAAAATATAGAAAGGAAATTATGTTAAGTAATAAAGAGGTAAAAATAGGTTCAAGTATGGCAAGAATATTTGCATTTGCAGTTATTCCAAACTTTTTAATCCAAGCTTTTGCACTTGATCCAGCAAATCCTAATTATGATGCAACATGGGGTCCGGTAATTTCGGTACTCAATGTTGTAACTGGATTTGCTTTGTTATTTGTATTTGCACTAACAACAAAGTTGTTTGGAGACGATAACAACCCATATGTAAGAATTACAGGATCTATTGCATTTGTTACGCAATGTATCTTTGTGCAAGACGCTTTTGCAGGACCATTAAATGAAAACAATAGTGATGCATTGTTTACAACAACAGAAATTTTGCAAACAACTGGAACCAACGGTCCGGTTTGGGCATTATTTTTAGGCATTTTTACACTATCAGTTTTAAGAAGTAGTAAAGTTAACCTTCTTCCAAGCTGGGGTGTAGGTGCTGGGTATGGCGCTGCAATACTGGTTACGGTTAATGGGGTAGGCGGAGCATTTGGACTTATTCCAGACGCAGCTAACTTGATTGTTTTAGTTTTAGGAGGAGTAATACTCTATCCCGCAACTGTGTGGGCTCTTGGGGTCTCTTTCCAAAACTCAGGAGGTGAATAATATTGATAACTTCTGAAGAAAAAGAGCTTGGAAGAAGATTTGCATTAGGTGCGCTGGTATTTCTTCTAGCAAACTTTCTTATCCAAGTTTTCGTATTAGGTCCAGAAGCATCGGGCTATAACGAAACATGGGGTCCAGTAATCGGATTAATAAGCGCTTTGCAGCTAATGGCTGGAATGGGTGTTATTAGGCTGTCAGGAAAGCTTTTAGATGACAAGGATAAACCATTACTGACTGGATCAATTGGCTTAGGCTATACGGTCTCAGCTGTAGGACTAGTAATGTCTCTAGTTCCAGCAGCAATTCATAATGCGTTTACAACCACTGCTTTATCGGCTGATATGGCTGCTGACCTTGTATTTTATGTAACGCCAGCAGTATTTTTGTTTATAGCTCCTTTTAATATACAATTTGCAAAATATGGTAAAAGTATTTTACCTTCATGGGGACCTGCAGTTGGTAATGCAGTTGGATACGGAATAATAGCAGTGACCGCTGTTTTCTTATCTGGACTGTTTCCTGATGCGGCATTTATTCCATTGCAAGTCGTCTTAGGAGTAGTATTGTCACCAGTTTGGTTCTTTGCAATATCTAAGGCATTTTCAAACTAAATGTACGCAGTAGCGGTAACTATTTTATTCCAGGATGGAAAGCTTGGAGAGCTCAAAGACTTTTTTGAAAATTCAGGCTTTCCCGCTCTAGAAAAACTAAAAGGAGATATGTATTCAATTGCGTTCTTTAATCCAAAAGATAATGTAAATCTAGGTATTGCGTTTATGAAGGATAAAGAAACTGCAGAAAAATTTGCTGAAATCAGAAATGAAAATTTATTGCAAATAAAAGACATTCTCACAAGTTTCCCAAGGGTTTATGAAGGAGAGTTAATCACTGGGAAAACTTTGCAAGACTCAGTAGTTGATAATCCCCTAGATTCATTGTTTTTAGCATTTGCAATATTAGATGTAAAAAATGTTGATGAGTATATGGATGTTCAAAAAGAAATTTATTTACCAAAGCTAGAACAAGACGAGGGCATTATTTCCTATGGAGCTTTTAAATCTGCAGAAAATACACTCGTTTTGTTTGAATTTTGGACTTCTCATGATGCAAAGCACAGTTTTGATGAAAAACTTAATGCTGATGAAAATATATACGAAAAATTCATGCCATTGATGGAAGGGTTCAAGGATTATTATGGTGAGCCTTATGCAATTAGGCAATTTACCGACTTTAAAGCAGGGAACTCAATTAATTAAGATAAATAGAAAGGAAATTATGTACTTTAGAATAACGATTCCATCTCTTCAGGATGGAAAAAAAGACGAAGCCATATCTTTTGTTAAAGATAAAGTGATGCCAGAGTTTGATGGCACACCTGGACTTCTAACGATGATGGCAGCTATTACAAGTGAGACCTCTGGAGTCAATTTGGCTGCTTATGAAAGTAAAGAAACTGTAGAAGCTCTAGAAGAAAAAATACAAGGAGTATTATCAGAAGCAGCTGGAATGATGGCAGCACCTCCTGTAATTTATCAAGGAGATGCAGTTTATGGTAAGGTCTACCAGACCATGGCTAAAGAGAGTACAAGACCAAGCTACTTAAGATTGGTTGTTGGTGTTGCAAAAGACACAGATGCAGTCTTAAGTTTTCTCAAAGAAAAAGTAGAACCGATTTATGAAGAGTCAGAAGGCCTTCAAGTAACTGGAGCTATTTTTGATGGAAGCAGCGCAATTAGCTGGAACTTCTGGGATTCCGAAGAGGACATGAACGCAGCTGTTGAAAAACTACAAGCAGCATTGGACAGCGAATCAGAGTCCGAACTGTTTGACGGAAGTACAGTAGCTTATATGGGACCTGTGTATGCAGGTAAGTTATTTATTGATTTCAATGAAGGAGATACTCCAACATAAAATCTTTGTGAATAGATAACGCATAGAAAAAAAGGGATTTTTTATAAAATCCCTTTTTTTTGTATTGAAAATATTTAGCATATTTCTATGTTTAGAAAAATAACTCCAACAAGAGTACTTCTTATTGTGCTACTTTTATATATACTCTTTTCTGAAGATGACACGGCAAGAAGATTTAAGCAACTTCCTGAACTATTGTTAAATTATTTTTAAACTGTATTTATGAATCTAAAAGACTTCTCAGGTGTTGAATATATAAATCTAATTACATACAAAAAAGATAAAACACCTATAACCACACCTGTATGGGTTGCTGACTTTTCTAATTCATTAGTTATAACAACAAGTTTGAACGCAGGAAAAGTTAAGAGGGTTAGAAACAATGGCAAGGCAACAATTTATATTACTAACCAAAGTGGTTCTAAAAAACTATCAGAAAGCCTTGACCTTGAGGCATCACTTATTGAGGATGTAGATCTAAAAAAGCAGGCTGCAGACATAATTAGAAAAAAATATGGAGTGATAGCAAAAATGATTATGAAAGGACCCGATGAAAATAGGGCAATTATTAGATTAGAAGAAAAGGGAGGTGGAAAATGATGTGTCCAGAGTGCGGATGTGAAGACGAAAACTAATTCAAGTTATCTTTATGCCATTTTATGACGTGATCAAATCTTTGTTTTCTGTGATTTGGAGTTCCAGATCTAGAAAGTTCGTGACTTTCACCAGGAAATCTTAGCATTGCTGTTTTAACGCCTCTTCTTTTAAGGTTAGAAAACAGTTGCTCTGCTTGCTCAATTGGACATCTGTAGTCTTCTTGTGAATGAAGGATAAGAGTGGGAGTTTTAATATTTGATGCGTAGGTGATAGGACTTTTCTTTCTATATAGATTTATATTTTTATCCATATCATCGAGCAAATACATCTCAGGAAAACCTATTCCAATATCAGATGTTCCCACCATTGTTTCCCAATTTAAAAGTGCTCTTTCAACAATTGCAGATTTAAACATATTTGGATGGTGACTAATAATCCAAGATGTCATAAAACCACCATATGAGCCACCCATAATTCCGTCATTTTTATTTGTAATACCCATTACTTTTTTCATGTTTTTAAATGAAGTAAGAACATCGTGCATATCTGTTACACCCCATTTATTGCCACAAACATCTCTTAAGAAATCATGACCCCTACCACTCGAACCCCTTGGGTTACAAGCAATAACATTAAAACCCGCAGAAGCATATGTTTGAAATTCATCAAAAAAAGTAAAAGCATACTGGGTTGCAGGTCCACCATGTATGTTTAAGATTGTCGGCTTATCTTTACCTACAAAAATACCCCAAGTATCTACTTCAGATTTGCCAGTATCAATTCTTTTATATTGACAATCCCATGTTTTAACTTTTTTAGTAAAAGAATTATTAGCTTTTGATACTTTTGTAAGTTGACCATTACTTAACTCATATATTTCATCGGGACTTGCAAATGAATTTGCTATAACATAAGTTTTTTCATCATTAAAAGCAAAATCTTTTATCGTAACTTCTGAATTTATTAGGTCGATATTGTTTGTAGCATCTCGTAATAAAGTTTTTCCCGAGTCTTCATATAAAAAGTAGAGAATAGACTCGTTTACTTCTGCTTTAACTACATTCCTATCAAACGAATGGAATTTATAAGATACTTTTCCTGAGTTTGAAATCTTTAAAATAGAAGTGTTTGTTGGCCAATCAAATCTTTTTCTCAAACCTACGGCATGAAGAGCATCTTCGTAATAGAAAAGATTTCCTATGCTACCTTTGGAGTAAATTTCTTTAATTTTTGATCCTTCTATTGCCCCAATTTTCTCTTCCAGCATGGTTCCTTTAAGATTGTATTGATCAAAAGAAAGTACAATATTTTTCTCTCTCTCAACTAAAGATGTAATGGAAATAATATCTCTTGTGTCACCATCAATTAATTTTGTAAATTTTCTGGTTTGAATATTTACTCTATAAACGTGAGCTCTTTTGTTGTATATTACGCCTCTTGTATCATATCTAAAAGGAAGATTTTCATAATACATTGGTTCAGAGTTTCTATCTTCAATGTTTTTAAACTCTTTGCTCCATTCACTTGTAACAACATACATTGATTTTCCATTACTACTTAAAATATAATTACTTATACCACCCTCAATTTCAAAAACAGGATCTATAGACCTGCCTTCTTGCATATAAATTGTTGACAAGGTTTTTTTTGGTCTACTTTTATCTTGAACAGACCTATTTGTTTTTATAAAAAAAATGGTATTTTCTTTATCTCCAAATTTTGGATTACTAAAGTTGCTTTTTCCTGCCTTAAAACTTTTCCACTGACCATTACTTCTTTTCCATATTTCACTTATATAGGTATTTGTTTCAAAGTCCATTCGTGTGCTTTGTACCAACAAACTGGTACCTTTTCCAACTAGGTTCGATAATGTATAAAAAGAGTTTAAGTTTGTAGGCTTCATGTACTATTAATTCTATTTGATTGCTTTATCTGCTACAAGTGTAATGACCATTGAAGAAAGCAAGCCAATAGCAAAAGTGTTCAAGTCAGCTAAACCATAAAGATCTGTGGGAATAAATATTCCACCAGGATTTACTTGGAGATCTATAAATAAATACCTGTAGAGATAAACAGAAATTAGTGATCCGACAAATGGAACTATAAGAAAAATATCCTTACTAGATTTTTTTATTCTATAGAAAGCCGGAAACACAAGGCATGCTGCAAATAAGTCGGCTACTAAAAATACATTAAATATACTCGTTACTTCAATTGATGTTACCAATGCGACACATACTACTAATAATGTTATTAATTTAGCTTCTTTAGATTTTTTCTTAAGGATATCTAGCGAAATAGTTGATGCGATTGCATTTTCCAAAGTATCAATGCTCGATGTTACAAGCAGAGTAGCGAGAGAAACGAGCAATATAATTGAAAAATTGTTTAAATCAAGCTGTTCAATGAAGCTCAATCCAGGTGATTCTATCCCTTTTCCTGCACCAACTGCACCACCAATTCCTAAAATTAGAATGGTTAAGAATGCACCGATTCCAGAAAAAATACTAGCTTGCTTAATTGCTTTTGAGTTTTCTGCTGAAAAAGTTCTCTGCCAATAACCCATGGAAAAAACCTCAGCGGCAGTTACAGCAATTATTACAGCTAATGCAGATTTAAGACTAAAAGTTTCGAAAGTATTTAGTCCTCCTGCATTTGCATAGGTCATTATTTCAGAAAGATTATTCTGGCTAAACCATATTGAAAAAACAATAGATAGTAATAAAATTATTCCAAAGCTCTGTAGCCTATCTGTAAAATAAGAAGCTTTAAAACCATGTCTGAACAGATATGCCAATGTCGTAATTCCAACAAGCAAACTTATAAGAATTCCACGCACAGATGATATCGATTCAAAAACAAAAATAATTGAGGCAAATTCAGCTATTAAAAAAGCCCCCATGTATATTACTGCTACTATGGAAACAATTTTTTGAGCAATATTTCCATATTTAGTCTCCACAAATTGCGCAAGGGTTGCTCCTTTCGGCAACAAATCTGCAATTTTAGGGCCAAAAATATAAATCAATATAAAAGGTGTGGCTGCTGAAAGAGCATAACCATAAATGTCATATCCTAATCCATACCACGCAACTTCAGCTGGAGAGGTTAGAATCCAAAGTCCCATTCCACTTGCGTAAAAACTTAAACTTAGGCCAAGTACACCCTCTGACTTATTTAAAACAAAATACTCATCTTCATTGGACTTCAAACTTCTTGTTTGAAAGTAGATCCAAGTCAAAATTAATACAACTATTAAATAAACTACATTTGCATTCATCCATACCTCATTCATATAAAAGTTATGGGATTTGAGTCCGAGTTCCCTTCGTTAGAATTACCTAACAGGTTCTTACGGTCGGTTATTTAAACCCTCTCAGCTTTTGCTCCCGTTACCCAAATACTACTAGCAATTGATAGTAAAAGTTATTTTTTAAGACACATTACTATCTCAATAATGAACTCAACCGAAAAAACTAATTTAAAACAACCAACTTTGCTACAGACTCTAGGTGCAATATTGGTTGCTGCTGTTATGTGGGGTTCAGGTAATGTACTCTCAAGAAGCTTATTAATTGAAGGAGTAAATGAAATATTCTTAGTTACACTGAGAGTTACGCTAATTGGTTCAATATTATTTTTGAACTATTTTTTATTCATACGAGAAAAATTTCAAATAACAATATTTAAAGAAGCAACTATAACTGGAACTTTCTCTGTTTTTTCTGTTAGTTGGTTTTTTATTTATGCATTACAATACATTTCCTCCGGTCTGGTAACTCTACTTATTAGCTCAGCTCCCATATTCACAGCTCTGTGGTTGAAAGTGCTTTTAAAACAAGAAAAAATTTCAAAACTTAGATACATAGCTATAGCAACAGGGTTTATTGGGATTATTTATTTATTTCTAACAGGTGAAACAGGATTATTGAATGACGGAAATATTTTACTTGGAGGAACTCTAGCATTTTGTGGTGTACAGTGTATTGCTCTTGCGACAGTGCTAAATAGAAAATATGCCCCTAAGTATAAAGTTGCGACTTGGCTTACATATCAGTATCCTTTAGTGATTATTTTGAGCATCACTGCCTACCTAATTTTTGACATTGCACCACAGCAATTATCAACAACTCAAATAATTAGAGTCGCAGCATTAGTTGTTTCAAACCTAAGTGCATTTACTGCTTTTACCTGGCTCATTAGACGAGTTAGTGCACTACAAGTTGCATCTGTAGATTATTTAGTTCCAATTGTTGGAGTGACAGCAGGAGTTGTTTTTTTAAATGAATCTTTTAATTCAAATATAATTGTGGCTGCTGTCTTTATATTTATATCTCTATTGATAAACACCAAAGAAGAGTTTTCAAACTGAGATAATTTCTTTCTTTACTTTCTTTAGATCTTGCCAAGTTAACCATTTTGGCTTACCTTTTTCTTTTGAAGGATTTCGTAATAGATAGGATGGGTGAAAAATTGGCATGTGTTTGATACCATCCCTAACTATCCACTTTCCTCTTATTTTAGAAATTGGCTCATCAATATTAAGGTACGATTGTACTGCTGTAGAACCAGCTAGGACTATAACTTTTGGTTTAATGAATTCAATTTGCT
>CACGVI010000004.1 GCA_902576605.1 uncultured Candidatus Actinomarina sp.
TACGAGCTGACCGGAATCATCATGAGTATGAAAACCCTCACAACCTAGATCTTCTGCTCTTTTTATTGCTTCTTCTCTTTCTGCCTCTTCGTCATATAATTCTTCAAAATCTTCTTCATTATAATTATCTGAATTTGAGTCTTGATTTGCTGATTCTGAACCGCAGGCAATCAACAATATGAGTAATAGAATAAATTTATATTTCATTAGATTATGATACATATCATATTTGAAATTTAACTATATGTAATAAATATTTTCATTAAAGCCATATGATTTAAACCTGTTACTTCTTCCTTGTAAGGGAAGCGTTCATTAAACAAATTAATTAATATAAATATAGAAATTAAAAGGAGTCAAAATGGAGTTACATAAAGACAGTAAGTCACTAAGAGTTATTATTGATGTGAGTTATACATCACACGATGAATTTATAGATTTTATCGAAAATGAGCAGTGTCAATTTATTGATAGCCTGAACGTAGATGGTCTTAAAAAGTTTGAATGGTATGTTAATGAGGAAACAAATACCGCTACATTAATCGAAGAATTTGATAATGCTGATAGTTTTAAAGAAATCGCAACTAAAGCAATAGGAACACCAGTTAATTTAAAATTTCGTGAAATTACAACCTTTGAAAATATGACAATTTTAGGTGATGTATCTGATGAAATGAAAGAAAACTTAGCTGCTATGGGTCCAAATTTCAGAACTTTTAAAGCAGGATTAAATTAATTAAATAATTTATGAAACCAAAACAAAGAAGATCTATTGGTTTAATAATAAGAAGAATTATTGCAGTTTTTATACTCTTATCAACAATCTCAGGAGTAGTAGATGCAGTTGTAACAAATTCATTTAATGATGATGTAATTGGAGGTGTATTTGTTAGCTTGTTAATAATATATTATCTTGGTCGCTCCCCTAGAAAAAATAACACAAATGCTGATTCAGAAATTGAAAACAACAATAGAGATGAAATTGATATTGATTTTGAAATGGAAGAATTGGATGAAGAGTTTGACGAATCCCTAGAAGACTCTGAACAAATTCAAACTAATTATAAGTCACCAAGGGTAAACAAACCTAATCCTGTAATAGACAAACAAAGTTTTTTATCAAGACTTTTTCAGGGAAGGACAGATAGGTACTAATTATTTTATAAATTTGTCTTCAATCTGGTCATATACTTTATTTTCAATAGTTTCCAATGATACAATAATTCTTGAATCATTTTTTTTACTTTCTTGCCATAAAGGAACCATCGCATTCCAAACTCCTTCTCCCTTATACCGTGAATATAGCGATGCAACTATATGTACACCAATCGTTATATAACTTAGAAAAGCTGATAATTCATGGAGAGCAATAGCTAATGTCATTCCTGGAAGCCCTGCATTCAAGATACCAGCTATTAACAATCCTGTAGTTGGTAACATTATCAAACTAAAGTAGACAAGCCTGTGTGTTGCTTTTGCGATGAATAAATGACCTTTGTGCATCTCTTCATGAGCACCAAGTAACGTTTTTGCATCTTTCATGTAGAAGAATCGAAGCATAACAATGACTAAAAAAACTATAGCGAAGAATATTTCAAAATTTAAAAGAGAAGCGTCTTCTAATTCTTCTAAATCTTCTACTTGTTTAAATATTCCATAAGCGTAGAGAATTGAGAAAGTCCAATGTATTGTTTTAGCTAATCGTGTATGCGAATTTTCCATTAAATAAATAATACATTTCCTAAGTAAAAATTAAAGTATAGATATGGATATTTATTTTGATTTACTACTACATTCAATTGGTTTCGCTTTGATATTTAGAACTCGAATTCCATTTCAAATTGTAAATTTTGCATTGATTATATTCTATATCTCATCAACTATCCAGTTAGTAATTGTTGGCTACAAGTGGCAATATGTACCACTTTATTTAATTATTTTTATTGTTACGACTATGCATTTCTTCAATATGGAGAGTAAATATAAAATTACAAAAGTTGTTTATTATTTTTTGATGTTTTTAATTATTGGGATTAGTGCAACACTTGTTTATATTCTTCCAATACCAAAATTTGAGATTGAAAATAAACAGTATTCAGTTGGGTATGAAGAATTTCATGTTGTAGTTTCGGACAGAGAACAACCTAAAGCGTTTTATGAGCTTAGTAATTTAACAACTGAAAGTAATAGGGAGTTGCTAGTAGACGTTTATTACCCTAGTAGTGACAAAACAGAAGCTTCCCAGCTTTTTAAAGATGTTGATACAAATTGGGGTAAAACAGTAATTAGATATTTAAACCGAACTTGGGGTATATCACTTCCTGAGTTTCTATTAAGTCATTTAAATTTGTCGTATTTAGACATTGGTACAAATTTAGAAAGACTAGATATTAAATCTCCTGTAGTTATATATACTCACGGTTGGTCAGGTGAGAAAATTTTTGCAACAGACCAGTTAATTACCATTGCTTCACAAGGATATGTCGTCGTTGCTCTAGACCATACAGGATTAGCTATGTTCACAGAATTACCAACCGGAACAATATACAATTCTGGATCAACAGAGGATTCTTCGAAAGTTTATGATGTTATGTATGAAATGTCATTAGATATTGAAAACACAATAAATTATCTAGAGAATAAAAATTACCACGCTGATTTCTCAGATATAAGCCTAATAGGACATTCTACCGGTGGTGGTTCAGCGCATCTGTATTGCTCACGAAATGATTGTAATTCTTTAATACTTCAAGACCCATTTTTTGTTCCATTATTAGAAGAAGTTGGAACAATAGATTTAGTAACTGATTCATACTTTATTTACAGTGAAGATTGGTACAACGGATATGAAGATATTAATGATCTAAATGAAATTGAAGTCTATAGAAGTTATGTTAAGAATAAAAACTTTGCTCAAGGATTTTATATGACCCAGTCAGCTCATTATGATTTTATAGCTTTCGGTGCAATAAGCCCCCTAGCTAAATACACTTTTCTTAAAGGAAGAATTGATTATAAAGATTCACTAAAAGCAAATAATAGATTTAATTTAGAAAGTTTAGCGTCAAAAAAGATTACAACTGACAAAATAGTTTATGATATTAAAGAATAATATATTTCAAGATATTCAAGGCACTGATTTTCAAATATCAGTGTGGAAAGAGATTGCAAAAATTCCATATGGTGAAACTCGTACATACAAGGATCTAGCCAATGCAATAGGAAAACCTAATAGTTCTCGAGCAGTAGCGAATGCCTGTGGTAAAAATCCTTATCCTTTAACAATTCCATGTCATAGAGTTATACGCAGTGACGGAAAAATAGGCGGATACAGTGGTGAGGGTGGAATAAAAACTAAAAAGAAGCTTCTTAAACAAGAACAAGAATAATTATTTTCTTTTACCCGTTCTGTTTGTTCTCCAATCCAGTCTCCCCCTCCGTTTTAACATATGTTTTTTCTTACGGGCCTGACGTCGGGCTTCTGTAATTTCTTTATCTGCCATAATTTATATTTGAATAATAATCTAATTAAAACAAAATGTTACATTGTTATATGCCATTATTAATTCGTAGATATATTCAAGCCGTCACCGGAATAACAATGATTGGTATTGGTGTTGCATTTAATTATATGGCAAATCTTGGTTTAGGTCCTTGGGGTGTATTGCATGATGGTATATCTAAAACCATTAATATAACATATGGTCAAGCTGGTATATTAACATCACTTATTGCCCTACTGTTATGGATTCCACTAAAGCAAAAACCTGGAATAGCAACAATCTTTGATGCATTCTGGATAGGTTTAACAGCAGATTTTATTATTAGTATTCTTCCAGATCCTCAGACACTACTTACACAAATAGCCTATCTAGTAACTGGAATAACATTAATAGGTTTAGGAACTGCAGTATATGTTGGAGGAGACTTGGGTGCTGGCCCAAGAGATGGCATTATGGTTGGTTTAGAAAGACTTGGTCTAAAAATTGGAAATGCAAGAACATTATTAGAATTTGTCGCATTTTCAATTGGTTTTCTTTTAGGTGGCAAAATTGGTATTGCCTCGATAATTATTGTTTTATCAATAGGTAGAGTTCTTCAAGTGTTCATGCCATTTTTTGATTTGAGAAAATAATCAAAAATACATTAATCATTATTTTTTTCAATAGTTTATTCTGTTATTAGGTAATAAGCCTGTTACCTCAAAAAAGAGTTCAGGAAACTGGACTCTTTTTCCATTTAATCTACTTTGAACAGTGCGATATGAAAATATGACATACTTTGAGCCACAAAAGACTAAAGAAAGTATTTTGGCTTATAATTATTTCTTTAGCTATAAGAAATTTTGTTTTTAACCAGATGTAAAATATAAACTATGGAACCCAAAAAAATATTATTATTAGCGTTTGCTCTTTTAATCCCGATGTTTTTCGGTCTTTTATATTTGGTTTACTAAAACATGGACATGAATATTAACAACGTTGTACCACGTATTGGTCTTGGTACATACAATATGAGTTCTCAAGAAGCTGAAGATATATCTTACAAAGCCATTTATTACGGATACAGACATATTGATACAGCTGCTGTTTATAAAAACGAAGATGGTGTTGGAAGGGCGTTAAAAAGGATATTTTCTGATACAGAACTCAAACGTGAAGATATAACCATATCTACAAAATTATGGCCTGGTGGTTTGGTCAAATTAGATAGAGTTAAAAACAAAGAAGGAACTGTTAAATCTCTTGAAAAAAGTCTCAGAAATTTAGACCAAGAATACGTTGATTTATACTTAATACACTCTCCTCATGCTAAAGATAAAAGAATTGAACAGTGGGAGACGTTATTGTTTTTACAAGAAACCGGTAAGACAAAGAATGTTGGTGTTTCTAACTGGGGTATAAACCATCTTGAAGAGCTTGTGAAAGAAGGTTTACCATTACCTTCAGCAAATCAGATCGAAATACATCCATGGTCCCAAAAACCGGAACTAGTTTCATATCTTAAAGATAAAGGTATTGATATTATTGCATATAGTAGTCTTGTGCCTCTTGCGACTTGGAGACATAAAGATGGTGAAAATAGTCTTAAAACTGATGAAATGTATAAGGATGGTGATGATTTAAATTCACCTTTTAAAATATTGGCTTCTAAATATCAAGTTACAGAAGCTCAAATACTTCTTAAATGGGCACTTCAACTTGGATATGCAATATTACCCAAAAGCATACAAAAAGACCGTATGCAAGAAAATTTTGACCTTGATTTCACAATTGATAAAGAAGACATGAATTTAATCGAACAATTAGATCGTGGTGGAAGTGTCACATGGGAATATGGAGATCCACTTAAAGTAAAATAATTTAAAATAAGTAGTAATTTTTAATAAATATAAATACGCAATAAAGTTACTCCATGAAGAAAATTAATTCTTTTAATGATTTGGATATTTTGATAACAAATTTTATGTCTCGTTGGGGTATTACATTATTGAGATATTCACTAGGAGTAATATACATATGGTTTGGTATTTTAAAACCCTTCGGTCTCAGCCCTGCTCAAGAATTAGTCGAAAATACTGTTTATTGGTTTGATAACCCATCTGATTTTGTTCCTATTTTAGGTTGGTGGGAAGTATTAATTGGACTAACTATGTGCATAAAACCATTAATAAGAATTTCAATTGTTCTTCTATTCATACAAATGCCAGGAACATTTTTACCTTTAATACTTTTTCCAGATGTATGTTTTACAACCTTTCCATTTGGATTAACGTTAGAGGGTCAATATATTGTTAAAAATTTGATTATTATTTCTGCTGCACTAGTTGTAGGTTCGAGTGTAAGAGATGAAAGCTAGTTTCTAGAATGATTTATATACTTATCATCGCAGCATTATTAATTATCAACTTTACAAATATTATTTCAAAGTTAGAAAACAAGGAAAATAGAAGTAACTTTGACAACCTTATAATTGAAAATTACAAAGTAATTTTTGGTATAGCATTTCTATTCTTTACAATATTGTTTTGGAGATATAGTTGCTTTTTTCTAGATTTTAATTGTTAACTAATTAATTACGAGTTTTCCCTATATATCAATCTAGTTCCTCGCTTGTTTAAGAAAAAAGCAAATATCCACTCAATTGCAACAACAAATTTAGATTTATATCCAATAAGATAAACCAAGTGGATAAGACTCCAAAATAACCATGCTACAAAACCAGATATCTCGTATTTTCCAACTACACCTATTGCCTTAAAGCCACCAATAGTTGCCATTATGCCTTTGTCCATGTATTTAAATGGTTTCCGCTTATATTTAGGAACATCTTTTATGACATTTGATGCAACATATCTTCCCTGTTGTATAGCGACAGGAGCAATACCTGGAAGTGGATTACCCTTTGAGTTTTTAATGATTGCTGCATCACCGATGACAAAAATATTGTCATTATCTTTAATTGAACAATCTTGATTAATAACCGCCCTTCCCTCTGAGTCTGTTTCAGTATCCAGTTTTTCTATAAGGGAACTTGCCTTATTACCAGCTGCCCAAATTATATTATCTGATATTATTTCTCCCCTATTAGTGGTGACTATCATCTCTTTAATATTTTCAACTTTTTCATCAGTTTTAACAGTCACACCAAGTTTTTCTAAGTAAACACGAGCTTTAAATGAAAGTTTTGAGCTAAATGCAGGAAGAATCCTACTTCCAGCTTCAATTAAGTAAACTCTGGAGTCTTTACTATTAAAGTTTCTAAATTCCTTATTTATATTTTTAAATGCAATTTCAGCTATAGAGCCTGCTAGTTCAACACCTGTTGGACCACCACCAATTACTACAAAATTTAAGTATCTTTGCCTTATACCTTTATCAATTTCATTTTCAGCTTTTTCGAAAGCTTTAAGAATTTTGTCCCTAATGTCTAATGCATCATTAATGTTTTTAAGACCATTTGAGTATGCTCCCCATTCATCATTACCAAAATATGAATAGCTTGCTCCAGTACTAATTATTAATTTATCATAATCTATCTCATCACCATTTTTTAAGATTACTTTCTTACTGTCTCTTCTTATATCTACTACTTCGCCTAATTTTATCGTTACGTTTTTATCATCTTTAAATAAATTTCTTATTGGAACTGTTATATCAGCTGGTGATAAAACCGCAGTGGCAACTTGATATAAAAGAGGTTGAAATAAATGATGATTAGTTTTATCAATTAAAGTGAATTTGTTATTACTTTTGCGCGCTTTTTTTAAAAAACTTAGCCCACCAAAACCACCGCCGATAATAACAATATGCTCCATAAGTTAATCGAATCTGGTTGGCACTAAAATAGTTACAAAATGCGTATATGAACCCATCTTTACTTCAAATTTAACTTCTTTTTTAACTTTCTCTAATACCTCACTCATGATTGTGTAAACAAAATAGAAATTTTTGGGCATAATATCTACTGCTTGAGCACGAAAAATGCCTGTTGAACATAATTTATAATGATTAGCGTCTCTTTCAAGTCTGAAGTGAATTTCACGTAAGCATTTAGCTTCATCCGTATCATCGTGGAACCACCATTGATTGTTCATCATCACAACAGCACGTTTAGTATCAGGAAATTTTACTAAAGAATCAACTACATTGTTTATTTTTTGTTCCATTTCAGAAGAGTAATCTCCCTGAGAGCCTCCCCTGTATTCTGTTTCAAATAATTCTTTTTCTTTTTCTGTTACTTCTAAACCACAATTTTTTTTTGCATAATATCGCAATGAATCAATATCGAAAAGATCTGTTTCAATAATTGCATTCTCTTCATCAAAATATTCTATTTTTCCAACAAAATCATTTATTGGTGATAAGGTGTTCGAGTGTTCAAACATTTCCTTTGCACTTTTGTATATAGAGATGCTCATATCTAATTAAACCATATGAAACGTATATATGAGCACTATAAATAACTGAGGACAATCGTTGTTAACTGCCAAGTAATAAAAAGTATTATTAATGCAGTTTTTATCGAAACTTTTTTGTTTTTAAAATTTTCCATAGCTTTATTCAGTTATTTACCTGTTAATCTTAAGGCTCTTGTAGCAATTTCTCTAATATCTGACTCATATTTTTCTATCTTTGGAATGTCCATCGGGTTTATATCATATATTGCTTTAAGCCAAATTAAGGTACCAGTATCTATAGCAATATCACCAGCATGTCCTTTTTGATCAGTAAATATTGAAGTTCTTTTTGGCCCAATTAAAGTCTTTATGTCTTGTAACTTTCCTTTTTCGAACATTTTACGCAATTCATAAACTGCCATACCATGATAAAAAGTAAATACCTCTAAGTCGTTGAATTCTTTTGAGAGACTTTTTGCAAATTCTATATATGCTAAATACCCCATATCAGTTATATATCTATGATCGTTTACATCTTTATAATTATTTGGAAAGTCGATCCATGGCATAGCAAGACCAAATTTTGTTTCCGTATTCTTACTAAGTGCATAATCTATTATTTCTACTATTGCTTGATCACTTTGTCCTCGACTTTCAATCAATTCTTCAGAACAACATATTAAAATAACAACATCTACATTTCCATCATCTAAATTTTTTTTAATTTCACTTTTAACAATTGGATTTTCCCACATTGCTTGTGGCACACCATTTTCACCTCCTCGAAATACTATTCGCTGACTATGGTCTTCTATACCAGAAAACTCTGCAAGTTTTGTGAGATTTTGAGCAAATGGCATACCAAAGCTATGTCCTGCATATAACACCGTAAGGCCTTCAATATCTACTGAATGTTTTACTGTTGTTGAGGTAATTTTCTTAGTAGAAGTTGTTGTTACATTTCTAACTTCGTTTGCTGCAGTATCTATAGCTACAGTTTCTTCACTAGAGCCACCACATGTAACTACTAAAAGTATTAAGAGTATTGATACTTTTTTCACATTAATTATTTTAGTTTTCTGTCCCTGTGTCTGTCTTTGTTATATTAATCTACCTCTCGTAAGTTCTAGATTGATTTGTAAAATCATTTATTTCTTCTCTTTCAACATTAAAGAATATTTCAAGTTGAAGTAATCGTGTATCTATAAGTTCAAGCATTACATAGCCTTCTACAGCGTTACCTAATGCAATACTTAATACATCATTCTCCTCATAAGGCTCTCTAAACCAATCTTTTTCTGGATTATTTTCTACAAACATTCTGAAGTTAAATAATTCATATATTTGTTTTCCTGAACCTACTTTTACCTCAAGAGGTGTAGGGTCGCCTTGGATGATAAAAGTATTTTTATAAACTTCAAGAAAACCTATACCAATTTGCCAATAAGTAGGGTCTATATCATTTAATGAAAAAGACAAATGGCCATCCCAATACTTACTTCTATCAATACCTTCATAAAAATTAGTACCAACCTCAAACCAATTTCCAGATAGGGTTCCATCAACATCGTAATTAATTTTTCCGATTCTTGGCTCAACCCTTCTCATCATTTTCTTTAATAAATTTCCTCTGATGTCATCTGGAAAATAAAGGAAAGGATCATCAGTATATATTTTCCAAGGCTCTAAGCTTTCATAAGCTTCTGGGTTAATAAAGTCAAGTGGGTTATTATAGTTATAAACTCCAAAATCTAAACTTTGTTCGCCTACATATCCGATTACTTCTCCTGCTTTCACATAAGCTCCTGTAAAATCACCGTTTTGATTTCTATTTTCTTTCCATTTTTTTTCTAATTCAGGACTTAATTTTGTTACTAGATCAAAATAACTTCCAAAAGTACAAGTATGGACCATATCTAATCTATAGTCAGTCTCTTGTTTTTGTTGTGACTCAACACCTATATCTCTGGTTTCAATATTAAAAATAAAAGCATCTTGTATAGCAAAAACTTCGTAAGCCTCTCTTCCGCCCTCACCTTCTAAAGAATAAAAATACATATGGTCAATTGGTGTTATATGGCCTCCAACTATCTGTCCATAGGGCATTAAAAAATTTATGTCTTCAATATTCATTGGTGAATTGTTAAACATTACTGGACCAGTACCTTCGCACTTTCCTTCCCACATTCCCCGCCATTCTTCATCTCGACCTTGTTTTTCCATGGCAAAATTATCATCTCCTGTACCATCAAGACAGTCGTAGATAAGTCCCATTTCATTATCATTAGGAGTGTATCCTCCTAAAGTTGTTTTTACGCCATTTGGCCATTTATCATTGATACATTTTTTAGCTTCCTCAGAAGCCTCTTGTAAAGCTTTAACTATTTCATTGTCTTCTGAAATTTCTTGAGAATCTTTTTTCTCAATATCTGTTTCTTCAGCAACCACATTAGATGTAGATGTGATTTTTTCTGAAGATTCGTTTACATCTAAGTTAGTGTTTTCTCCACTACAAGTAATAAAAAGTAGAAGAAATATTAAATATTTTTTCATGATTTAATTTTAACAACTAAAGTTATAGATTTTATCGGAGTTTTAACTAGTTTATTAGTGAAGAGCCTATGTTTATTGTGGCCAGAGGCAAAACCGAACTTCCGTCTTCTTGTTTTTCATACAAGTGCTCACGTATAATATTTAGATGAAGAAAATTTATACATTTGGCCATGAACAAGTTGAACGAAAAATCACAGTAGGTGATATTATCTCAAACAAAAATAACAATATAAAAATGACTCAAGTTACAGCAGCCAATCAAGAAGAAGCTTCAATTATCGCTGAGCAAAATATAGATATGATTATCACAGGAAGTGACTGGTATGAAGATGTTAGAAAAGGTGCACCGAATACATTCATTACAGCTGCGTTATTTGCTGGAAGATTTATTACCAACGAAGAAATTCTAAGAGGCGCTTTCGATGTAATGATGAAAGGTGCTGACTCAGTTCTCACTCCAAGAAGTTTAGATGTAGTAGAAATGCTAGCAAAAGAAGGTATGCAGGTACAAGGTCACGTGGGCATGGTTCCATCAATGGCAACTAAATATGGTGGAATTAGAACGGTTGGTAAAACAGCAGAGGAAGCTTTGTCAATATTGAAAGATATGAAAAGACTAGAAGATGCAGGTGCTTTTGGTGCAGAGGTTGAGTGTGTTGCAGAAGATGCATTAATTGAAATTAAAAAATATACTTCCTTAGTTATAAATTCACTTGGTTCAGGTACTGGCGGAGACGTAATGTTTTTATTCTTTGAAGATATATGTGGTGAAACATCAGGAATAAAAATGCCTCGACATGCTAAATCCTGGGGAAATGGTCAAGAGATTAAAAGTAAATTAAGCATAGAGAGATCTAAAGCCATTAAAGGATTCAAAGATGATGTAAGTTCAGGTAAGTTTCCAAATAGTGATCATACTGTAGAAATGTTACCTGGGGAAAAAGACGTTCTTCTTGAAAGACTTGATAGCTTTTAGTAGCTTAAGTTTTATCTTTAAGTAGATTAGGAACTAGTACAGGAGTATTTCTTTTATAGCGTTGATATTCCTCTAAATGACCATACCTTTCATCAGCAATTTGCTCGAGTTTATTAATACCACTCATACGAGTTAATAAAATATATACAAAAATTGGTGATACAAGAGTTATGTACTCAATGCCTGTTAATGTGTTTGAAGCTATAACAGCAATACCAGTCCACAGCATTATCTCTCCAAAATAATTAGGATGTCTTGATTTTGCCCATAGGCCAGTATGAATAAAGGCTTCACTAGGGTCATTTTCTTTTCTAAATACTCGTTTTTGATAATCAGATACAGATTCAATGGTGAATCCAGATAGCCACAACGCCATACCTATCATTGCTAACAGTGGTAGTAAGTCATCTTCTGGAGATAAGATTCCAATAATTGCTGGGGATGCAGTTAGTGATACCCAGAGTGCTTGTCCCATCCAGTATTGTAAAAACCATAGAAAATGTCTTTTTGCTTGTTCAAACCGCACATCTTTACCATCATTTCTAACTCTTCTAAACAAATATATTCCAAGTCTTAAGGCCCAGACCATTACATAGAAATAAATTATTGAATCAATCATTGTTTTATTTTCAACAGAAAAATATGCGAGTGATACAGTTGCAATATATGTTAAGCTTCCAACTAAGTCATAATATTTTTCAGTTTTTAATAAAAAAGAGGGAATAAAAAAGACTATCTGAAGTAATACTGCAAAAATCAAAATAAATGTAAAGGCATTAATACCTCTTATCTCTATATCAATATTTTGACCTGCAAAATTTATTAAACCAATAAAGATGAGGAAAGCTGTAATTGCAATAATGTTATTAATCTGTCTACTCATATCCAAATTATATACCTGTATTTGCCCTTACTTCTTAAACTAGTTACGACTTAACAATATTAAGGTATAGGACATGGAAGATAATTATTACGCATCTGGTAACGAACATAAATTGTTCATAAATTACTTTGATGCATTGTATTTATTAAACATTGTATTTAAAGATAATAAGAAATACGAATTTATAGACACTTCCCATGTAGAGTCAATCTGGAATACGATTGAATTCAAATATCATAAATTCTGTGTTATTAAAGCATTTAAATATGAACTGGGTGGATATGAAGTGCACATAGGTGACGAATATAAAGGTGTTTGTGATAATTTGATTCCAAAAGTAAATTCCAATATCACTTACAATCCTCTTTCTTATGATGACAATCCAGATTTTAAAAAATCATACTGGAAGAGAAGAGATAATGCTCTGAACTCTTTTACAGATGGTGACGAAGATTTAAATGAACATTATTATATTGCAGGATTTACTGAAAAATTTGATTATGAACAACAGAAAATTCTTGGGTTAAATACTCCATACGTGAATTTTGTAATTAATAATGATAAAGATTAATTTGTGGGAGATACAAGATTTGAACTTGTGACCCCTTGCGTGTCGAGCAAGTGCTCTGCCGGACTGAGCTAATCTCCCGTATTTAGAAATATAGCATCATTTAGATTTTTTCTAAATTGATTATTTCTCTACAGTGATAATTCTTTTGCCAAATCTCAGAAAAAGCCTTTCAACAATTTCAATAAGTAGATTCAGTACCCAAAGTCCTATATATATAGCTAAAAAAATTTGTATAAACTGCCACAAAACATACACAATAATTCCGTAAACAAATATCCATGTAATTGTAAATTTTAATGAATATATAGGTGACTGACTATTCATTAAAAAGGAACCTCTTCATATTTTCGTATAAGTGAATCATTATTATTTTTGGGATTATTCACTGCTCTGTCCACTTTATGAAATTCTATATCATCATATGTATAGTCTAAAATCTGTGAATAAATCTCTTCACTAGATAAATCAGACACCCATAGCTCTCTTTGTTTTTCGGTAAGCAGCAATGGCGATCTGTTATGTATAGACTGTAGAGAGCTGACTGCTTCTCTTGTAATGATAGAGGTTTCAATATCGCCACTACTTCTATTCCAATAAAGACCTGCAGCAAATAATAAACTTTCAGAAGTTTCAAAAAAATAATAAGGTTGTTTGATACCATCCTCTTCTTTCCACTCGTACCATCCAGAAATTGGAATTAAACACCTTGAGTTTTTAAAAGCTGAAGTAAATGTTTTCTTCTCAAGTAACGACTCATACCTTGTATTAAATAAAGGCCTAGGATTTGATTGACTCTTTAACCACTCTGGAAAATATCCCCAGTTAGCAATCACTAAATTATTATCAATTATGCACGGAGCCTGATTCTGTGGAGCTAGGTTGAAATTTTGTTCGAATTCGATTTCAGTAAAATTATTTACAAACGACAGTTCATCTTTTGCAATGTCAATATAGTATCTTCCACACATATATTTATTGTAATAATGATGCGTCTATTGTGTCACCATCAGTGAATGTATGATGTTCTTTCTTGTATATTATGTGAACATTTTGTTTTCCAAGAACACTTAGTTGATCACCATCTTTAATAAAGTATGTGTCTTTTTCCAAACAAAGTAATTTGTACTTGCCTCTATTTAAAACCTTTACAGTATTTGATATCCATGAATAAAAACTCTCACCATAGTGTGGAATAACAATTGTGTTTGGTACATAATTCAAACCAACCCCTTTAATCATTTTCTCCCCCATAATCATTGCACCAGCACTACATCCCGCAATAATCCCTCTATTTTCTATTTCTTGTAACTCACTTGAGAAATCTGAATCTCGTATAGAGTCATACAAGTGATTTGGTGAACCACCAGAAAAAAATACAAAATTTGATTTTTTCATCTCGTCAATTACGGATTTTAGATTTAAATCTTCTCTATTCCTTGCATCTATATGCTTATGACTAACATTTAAATTTTTGAAATGTTCAATTGCAAGATTCCTCCAATAAGAAAGTCTTTCATCAGATTCTTTACCAGCAGCTGTAGAAAATGTAAGTACGTTTGGAATCTCATCTAAGAAATTTAAAAGTTTTCTATCAACATCAAGAATTGATGGTAAAAACTCTCCTGAACCTGTTATAGCAATCATAGTTATTGGAGGCGACGACCGGAATCGAACCGGTGTACAAGGTTTTGCAGACCTCTGCGTAGCCACTCCGCCACGTCGCCATGTAGAGCGGAAGACGGGATTTGAACCCGCGGCCTCCACCTTGGCAAGGTGGCGCTCTGCCAGCTGAGCTACTTCCGCGTAACTTTTATATTAATAAAAAATTTAATTAATAAACTTAATTTTTTCCTGTTGAACCAAATCCACCTGTTGATCTATCAGAGATATCTAGCTCATCAACTTTTTCAAATGAAATGCTGCCTGTAGTAATAGTTACTAATTGAGCAACTCTCTCATTTTGTGAAACGGTATACACTTCATTTGAATAGTTCATTAAAGGAACCAATAATTCTCCTGTATACCCCGGATCAATCAGGCCTGGAGCATTGATTGGAGCAACTAGATTCTTACTAGCTAGTCCAGATCTTGGTAAAACAAACCCTGCAACATTTTTTGGTAATTGAATTGCTATACCTAAATTTACAAGTACAACTTTTTGCGGTTCGATGATATACTCTCCGTCTGAATAAAGATCATATCCAATGTCATCTTCATGACTTTTACTTGGTATTTTTCCAAATTCATTAAGAATCTTTATTTTTATATTAAAATAACTTTGCAGTGGTACCCTTTCAATGATGAATATTAGAGATTATTTCTTAATAAATAAAACTAAAAAAGTTAATAAAATTAAAATACTTGAACTTTTAGGATTTGAAAGCGATATTTTAATCGAATCCTCCACCATTTCTGATGGAGCAAAAGAAGAGGTTGAAGAACTTAATGAGGAAACATTTGAAACTTTATTGAACAATACTGAGGAAATATATATTCAACAGAACAGTTTAGAAACATTTATTGCAAATTCTACTGAACCGACAAAGGCTGATCTAACTCCAACTGATACTTTTAATCCTTTAAATATAACTGAACAGATACAAAGAGTGTGGTCTGATCTTGAGAGTAGAAGAAAATGGGTTTTACCAGCAGTAATTTCAATATCTATGGTCTTTGTAGTAACAATTGCAACAAATACATATCTAAACTACAGAACCAGTCAAGAAGCTGTTGTAGAAGAAGCTGTTGTTGTAACAAATAACTCGAATGAATTAGTTGCGCTTCTACCTGATTTAATTGAAATATCTACAAATACTTTTTACTCAAAATATGATGTTTCTAATGCAAGTGCAAATCTTCAACAAATAGAATCATCTTTAATTCAATATCGAAACAATTTAATAAATAGAACAGATATTTCAGATATTGATATCGTCGATGAAAATTTACAAAACATATTTACATTAGTTAACGAACTTGACCTTGTTTTATCGTATAGAATTTCAATATCTGAAGTTCTTATTTACGGAGATTTGCCATCTGAAGAAGAAAATGTAGATATTGATGAAATAACTAACAATTTGTCTAATGTTATTGCTCAAAGTAAGGTCAATATTTCAAGTTTGCCAATAATAAATGAGTTCGAAAATCACAAGAAACTCGTAAATGACGCCGTTACAACAGCCGAAAATTTGCACGGTCGATATTTGGGAGCATTGAGAAATAATGAATATGATGTTGCTCAATCAATTTCTCAAGCAATTCTTTTAAACAAAGAGACAGAAAGCCGAGCTTTTGAAAATGCTTTATCAGAATTTAAAGAAAAGTCACTAATAAATTACGCTAATTTTAAGAATTTACCGTAAATTATAGTTCTGCTACTTCTTTTTCAAAGTCAGATGCATCAGAAAACTCTTTATACACAGAAGCAAATCGTAAATATGCTACTTCGTTTGTCTCTTTTAAATATTTAAGAACAGTTTCTCCTACAATTTCAGATTTAATTTTGTTTCCTTGATTTTTTATTTCATTATGAATGTTGTCTACAAGAGTTTTTAACTTTTTATCATTTATATCGAGGCCTCCAAATGCATTTTCTATTCCTTTGTATAGTTTTTCATAGTTAAATTCTTGTATATCACCACCTCTTTTTTGGATCATTAAACCAATTTCAGCCTTTTCATACGTTGTGAATCGTAATTCACACTTAGGGCACTCTCTTCTTCTTCTTATAGAGTTGCCTTCATTGTTTTTTCGTGAATCAACAACATTAGTTTCTTCTTTATTACAGTAAGGACATACCATATATAGTGTCATTATAGTTAACTCTAAATCTTGTATCAAATATTTTCGGGTAATAACAGTACTTGATCTTCAATAAGTAATGAATTATCTAAATTATTTATCTTTTTGATGAGATAAATAAACTCTTGATGATTTTTGTTTGTAAATTTATGTGAAATACCCCAAAGGGTATCTCCTTTTTGTATTTTATATTCAACGGTTGGTGTATTTTCATATTCATATTGTTGATTAATTGGTTTTTTAACAAAAAATATCATTAAACTGCTAAAAAAATATAAATATATTATTAAATTGATTTTTAACTTCATAAAACAATACTAGAAATTGTATACGACAAAAATTAAATCGAACATTTGTTCTAATTTATGTTATAATTTATTTATATGAATAAACAATCAGAAATTTTAGAGTACATAAATCAAAAATTAACCACTGAAGGTTACTCTCCTTCAGTTAGAGAGATAGCTAAGGCTGTAAATCTTAAATCAACAAGTTCAGTACAGTACCACTTAGATAATTTAATTAAAAAAGGTTTACTAACTAAAAAAGCAAACTTATCAAGATCATTATCAAATAATCAAAAACTAAATACATTTATGTCAATTCCAGTTATTGGTGAAATTTCCGCTGGCACTCCACTTCTGGCTGAAGAAAATAAAATTGGAGAGATTCCTATTGTTGAAGAAAAATATAATAAGGATCTCTTTGCATTGAAGGTCAATGGTGATTCCATGATTGATGCTGGTATTCATGATGATGATATTGTTGTTGTAGATAAAAATATAGAACCAAAAAATGGAGATATCGGTGCTTTTATGATTAATGACACAGAAGCAACTGTTAAATATCTATATACAATTTCTGGTAAAAAATACCTAATTCCAGCAAATAAAAAATATGAAAATTTTGAAGTTAATGAAAATACACAACCGATTGGAAAAGTTGTTAGTTTATTTAGAGATATATAACTTCTCCTGATAAGTATAAATTATCATTTTCAAATCTAATATTCAAATCACCACCTGGATACATCACATAAGAATTATTATCAATTTGATTTGTTTTATTTAGATAGTTAAACATGCATAGTGCACCTGATCCACAGGCATCTGTCTCACCTACTCCACGTTCGAAGACTCTGGCTTTGATGTAATTTCTATTAACTATCTGATATATTTCAACATTTACGCCATCTGGAAATAATTTTTCATTAGCTACTTCAGAATTCAATTTCTCTAAATCTAAACCGTCTACATCATCTACTTCTATCATAAAATGAGGATTACCAACTGAAGATTTAACACCTTCATACGTATTTACATTTATTTTTTCTTCTTCATAGGTAGGAATGGGAGTTGATACTTCAACTATATTGTCATCTACATATACTTCTAAATCCCCCACTGGTGCATTAACAGTAAACCTATCAACATCTAAATATTTGTTATCTAGTGCATATTTAGCAACACATCGTACACCGTTTACACAAAGTTCTGCATCAGAACCATCATTATTGTAATAATGCATTTTCACAGATTTATTATCTAATGGTTCTACGAATATAACTCCATCTACTTCATATTCAGCATCGCTGACAAGTGCAATAATTTGAATTTCTGAAACTTCCCCTTCATACTTTCCAACTATAAAATCATTACCTGTTCCAGACATGTATGCAAAATTATCCATTAATAATCTCCATCATTGAATTGTATACAAGGTCTTCGTCATCTGTTTCAATCATATGTAATTTTGGTTCTTTTTTAAACCATGTAATTTGTTTTTTAGCTAATCTTTTTGTTTTGATATTTATATTGTCTTCAAGATTGTCAGATAAATTCATTCCAATAGCTTGAAGAACTGTTTTAGAAGGATTATTAATTTTGTTTATTTCTTCTACCAACCCATTATCAATCATTTTTCTAGTTCTAATTTCAATATTATTTTTATGATTAGGATGATTCCAAAATACTCCAACTTTATCTACAGGCAGATTTACTTCTGGAAAAACATACTTAGATTCTTCCAACATAAAGTTTTCAATATTTCTCATTAATCTTCTTTTATTTAACTCCATATCTGGAATTGGTATTTCATTGAGTTCATGAAATTTCATCAGTTGATCAAAATTTAATTGTTCTAATTCTGATCTTATTGTTGGGTCAGTTGGTTTAAATTCATACCTATCAATTATTGCCTTTACATATAATCCAGAGCCTCCAACAGCTAATATATTTTCTTTAAATGATTTTTCTGGGATATCTTGATCAATTAGATAGTTGAGATAATCAATTATTGAAAAGTTCTGATCACAATCTGCAATATCTAAACCGTAATATTTTACTTGAGCTTGCATTACGTCAGATGGCTTTGCAGTCAAAATATCAAGACCTTTGTAGACAGCCATAGAATCAACTGAAAGAATAGACATGTTATTATCAATTGCAATTCTGTGTGCTAAATCTGACTTTCCAGATGCTGTTATGCCTGTGAGAAAATATAACAAACTAAATTAATTCTGCTTTTAAATAAAAAGGTGTTGAGTCAATAATTTTAACTTCAACAATATCCCCAGTAGAAACATTCTTATTATCAATATGTGTAATCTGTCCACTATCAATTTTGCCAGTTAGGACCTGATTATTTTTTTTCGATGGTTTTTCGATTAATAAGACTTGTTCAGTTCCAACAAATCTTTTTAATCTTTTTTCACTAATATCTGTCTGGACGTCTTTTAAATGTTGAAATCTTTTCTTAATGATATCTTGGTCAACATATTTATCTTCCATATCGTATGCTTTTGTACCTGGTCTTGGCGAAAATTGAAACATATAGACTGAGTCAAATTCGACATATTTTACAATGTCCATTGTGTCTTGAAAATCATCATCAGTTTCACCAGGAAAGCCAACTATAATATCTGTCGTCAATGAAACGTTTGGAATGATGCCTCTAATCATGTCAACTTTTTGTAAAAATTTTTCCTTATTGTATCCACGATGCATCTTTGAAAGAATATCACTACTTCCACTTTGTAATGGTACGTGTATCTGATTACACACTTTACTTAGTGACTTGACTGCATTTATAGTTTCTTCTTTAAAGTCTTTTGGATGTGGTGATGTAAAACGAATTCTTTCAAGTCCGTCTATCTCATTAAGCTTATGTAACAATTGAGCAAAGTATGGTCTACTCTTATTATCAATTTTTAAATCTCTACCATAGGAATTTACATTTTGTCCTAATAAAGTAATTTCTTTAATTCCTGACTCTACTAATTCTAGTGCTTCATTAATGATGTCGCTAGGTCGTCTGCTTATCTCTGGACCTCTAACTGATGGAACAATACAAAACGTACAAGAATTATTGCAACCTATTTGAATTGTTAACCATGCAGAATGTTCAGATTCTCTAATTGATGGTGCATCTGTTGGAAGATCTTCTATTTCATCAATTATTTCAGTTATAGGGCCCCAGTCTTCTGATTGATTGAGTAGATTAATGATATTTGTTAAATTGTGAGTACCAATTACGACATCTACCCATGGGGCTCTCTCTCTTACAAGTTCTTTGTCTTTCTGTGCAGCACATCCACCAACAAGTAACTTGCGATCGATTCCTTCATTTTTCCATTTTTTTAACTGACCAAGTGTTCCATATAATCTATCATCAGCATTTTCTCTGATTGTGCATGTATTGATAAACATAATATCTGCGGAATCCTCAATGGTAGCTTTTGTCATACCATCTAGTTCAAACATGCCAGCTATTTTTTCAGAGTCATGTTCATTCATTTGGCAACCAAATGTTTTAACAAAGTATTTTTTACCCTCACGCGAAGGAGTAAAATTCATTTTTGGCTTAATTACAACTGTTTGTTCCACAATTGAATTATAAAATTGTTTTTTAAATAATCTCTATATTATTTTTCAGGTGTTGCATCCTCTGACTCTTCTACAGTATCTTCTTCTGTAGCCTCGTCTGATTCAATCATGCCAACTGCCTTGTACACATCAGTTTCTAACTGCAAAGCAATATCAGCATTTTCTCTTAAAAATCTCTTAGAATTTTCCTTACCTTGACCTAGTTGAATTTCATCATAAGTAAACCATGCACCAGCTTTTCTAACTATTCCATGATCTACACCTACATCTAGCAAGCTTCCTTCTCTAGAAATACCTTGACCAAACATAATATCAAATTGAGCTTCTTTAAATGGTGGCGCAACTTTGTTCTTTACAATTTTTGCTCGTACTCGATTACCAATCATTTCAGCTCCAATTTTAAGAGTTTCAATTCTTCTAATGTCAATTCTTACTGATGCATAAAATTTAAGCGCTCTACCACCACTTGTAGTTTCAGGAGAACCCCACATAACACCAATTTTTTCTCTAATTTGATTGATAAATATAACAGTTGTTTGTGTTTTATTGATAGATGATGTCAGCTTTCTTAACGCCTGTGACATTAATCTTGCCTGTAAACCTACATGGGATTGACCCATTTCTCCATCAATTTCGGCTTGAGGAACTAAAGCTGCAACAGAGTCAATAACTACTACATCGACACCTTCGGAATCGATCAACATATTTGCAATCTCTAGAGCTTGTTCACCTGTATCTGGCTGTGATACAAGTAATTCATCAACATCAACACCAAGAGCGCTTGCATAGATGGGATCAAGTGCATGTTCTGCATCAATGAATGCTGCTACGCCACCAGCTTTTTGAGCTTCAGCAGCAATGTGTAAAGATAATGTTGTTTTACCTGAGCTTTCAGGACCATAGATTTCTATGACTCTACCTTTGGGTACACCACCTATACCTAATGCAAGATCTATTGATAGTGCTCCTGTAGAAATTGAAGGTATCTTTCTAACTTGGTCAGAACCAAGCTTCATCAAAGAACCTTCACCAAATTGTTTTTCTATCTGCGAAAAAACTGTATCGAGTTTTTTTGCCCTGTCTTTATCCATTATTTTCTCCTATTTATTAACAATAATTAATAACTATTTAAACATCTCTATATGACAAATTTTAATCGAACATTTGTTCGAATACAACTATTTAATTAAATTTAATAGATCCCATATACAGTTATTTACTGCTCTATTTATAATATCTTCTCTATTACCGCGTAAATTATGTGTGAAATTAGTTGTTTCACCATTGATACATATGGATATAAATATTTCACCGATTTTATATTTACTTGAAGGAACAGGACCAGCTTCACCTAATACTGCTAAACCGATTGAAGAATTATATTTTTTCATAGACGCAACTGCTAACTCTTCTGTGAGTAGAGCCCAGTCTTCATTAGGTTCAGCATTCAATAGTTCTTTTTTTGAATCCATAGAATACAAAACATTGGATGCAATTAATATTTCACTTGCACCTGGATGAGAAACAAGCTCTTTAGAAAATGATCCCCCTGTAATGCTCTCTACTAGCGAAATTGTATAGTTATTAGCTTTTAATTCTCTTAATAGAACTTTCGATGCAGGGATATTTTCATAACTTAATATATTGTTACTTAAAGTTTCTTTAATTTGATTTTTAAATTCTTTTAACGCATCATCACTGACCGAATTTTTATCGATTCGTAATTTAATTATTCCCTTGCTCGCTAAATAAGCAATATCTAAACCTTCAGGTTTAAACTTATCAATCTTTTCTGCCAAAGCAGACTCTGCTTCATTAAAAATTAAAATGAATTCATAATCTTTTTCTACTTTTGCAAAGTTGTCTTTTAAAAATGGTACTAAATCATCTGTTACCAACGGTATGAACTCTCTTGGAGGTCCAGGAAGTATGAATACATGTTTACTTTTGTATTCAATATAAATCCCTGGTGAAGTTCCGTTTGTGTTATTTAATTTAGTTGCGCCTGCCGGGATTTCTGCTTGTTTCACATTTGTTGCAGGCATGGTCATACCTCTACTCTCCCATCTAGATTTCATCCAACTCAGATGATCTTCGTCTACAACAAGATTCAAGTCAAACATTTCAGAAATCACTTCTTTAGTAAAATCATCTTCTGTAGGCCCAATTCCTCCACATGTAATAATGACATCATTATTTTCAAGTAATTCATTTACAGCATCTTGTATTAATTTTTTATCATCAGGTACAGTTTTTTCAGTTGAGAGAATAAATCCATTGTTATATAGAGTTTGACCAAGCGATGCAAGATTAGTATTAACGGTATCGCCAAGTAGAATCTCTGTTCCAACGCTTAAAAGTGCAATATTCACATATTTAGGATAGCAAGGTTATTCACCAATAAGATTATCATTAAGTTATGAAACGTTTTTTGCTAATTTTTATTATATTATTTATTTCTTGTTCGTATGGAGCTAGTGAAGAACAAGAAGGTGAAATACTAGAGGCTATGCCAGAATCTACAGATGCTATTACTGCTTCTTCTTTTAAGTATATCGATACATCTGAAACTATTGTTGCAGAAAATTTTACAGATAAAAAAACAATCATAATTTTCTGGGCTGATTACTGAGGCGTATGTAGGCGGGAGTTACCTGTCGTAGAAAATGAATTAGCTAACATTTCTGATGAGTATGATGTTATTGCACTAGCGCACAGTCAGTACGAACCAACTATGGCATGGGTGAATGAGAATCTTAAAGGCCAGCTCAGAATTGGTTTCTCTACTCCTGAGTTAAGAGACTATTTTAAAATTGTTGGTCAACCAATTTCTATAGTGCTTGACACCAATGGTGAAATAATTTCACGTACTTATGGTGACATTGATTTAACAAATTTTTAACTGAAAATCAATACCCAATAGTTTGAAACAAGTATGATTGGCTTATAAGTTAGCGGAGGAAGAATGACGAAAAAATCATTTATACTTTTACTAGTTTTATCTTTGGCTTTTGCTGCATGTGGCGGTACTGCTGAAGAAGAGACTGTAGAAGAACCTGCAGTTGTTGAAGAGGCCGAAACTCTAGACGCACCAGCTACTACTGTTGCTGAAACACTAGATAAAATAACTTTCGGTTTTATTCCAAGTGCAGAACAAGCTGATCTTCAAGACAATATCAAACCATTAATGAAAGTTTTAACTGATGGTCTTGGAATTGAAGTTGAAGGATTTGTAACTAGTGACTTTTCAGGATTATTAGTTGCGATGGGATCTGGTCAAGCAGACATTGGTGCATTCAACACATTAGGTTATGTTAATGCATTAAATGTATTCCCAACAAGAATTGAGGCAATTGCAAAAGTTGTAAGATACGGCTCTGGTTCATACCATGCTAATTTCTGGACAACTGATCCAAGTGTCTGTGATTCACCACCTGTAATTGGAGCATTTGAAAATATCGATGGTGTTCCAACACTAATTCTAGGTTCTGAAACAGAATCTCCAGACGTGAAAGCATTACAAGTTGGTTGGACCTTTGGTGATGACGGAAAGATTCCAGAAGTTAGAAATATTGATGGTGTTGACGTAACAGTCAGCCCAGGATATGCATGTGAAGCTGATTTAAATGTACTAAGAGGTGAAAAAGTATTATTTGTTGAAGAAGGTTCAACATCTGGATACCTATATCCTTCTTTACAGCTAAAAAATATGGGAATTGATTATCAAAATGATATTACCCAAGTTTTTGCTGGTTCACATGATGGAGTTATTTCAGGTCTGTATAACGGTGATGCTAAGTTTGGTGTTACTTATGATGATGCTAGAAGAACTTTAAGAAAAACCAATCCTGATGTTGGTGAAAAAGTTATAGCTATCGGTATTTCAGCTGAAATTCCAAATGACGTTGTTGCTGTAAGAAGCGATCTTCCAGAAGATATAAAATCTAAGATATATCAAATTTTATCTGATTACATGGCTACCGAAGAAGGTGCTGCTGTAATGGATGAAATTTATGGATGGACAGATGTTGTTCCTGCAGACAATTCTGAATTTGATGTAGTAAAACAAGCTGCTGAAGAATTCGGTCTTTACGACGATTAAAACATTATTTTTAACCGGGTTGTTTTTACAGCCCGGTTAAAATTTATCTAAAATGATTAAATTTGAAAATGTAAGTGTCACCTACCCAGGTGGAGTTGAAGCCCTAAAAGATTTAGATCTCGAAATCAATGAGGGTGATTTTATAATTATTGTTGGACTATCTGGAGCTGGTAAATCCACTTTGTTAAGAACCATTAATAATCTTGTTAAGCCTACAAATGGAACTGTTTTCCTCGAAGGTAAGGATGTAACTAATGCAAAGAAAAGAGACTTAAAGAACATACGTTCACAAATTGGAATGATTTTTCAAACATTTAATCTAGTCAACAGATCTACAGTTTTAAAAAATGTATTAACAGGTAGATTAAGTACAGTATCTACTTTTAGATCTATATTTGGATTATGGCCAAAGGATCAAAAACAACTTGCTTTTGAAGCGCTCGATCAAGTAGAGATATTAGAAAAGGCTTATGTACGGGCATCTAACCTTTCTGGAGGCCAACAACAGAGGGTTGGTATTGCAAGAGCATTATCACAAAAACCTAAAGTAATGCTTGCGGATGAGCCTGTGGCATCACTTGACCCTATTACATCAAGGGTTGTTATGAATTATTTAAAGAAGATAAATACTGAACTAGGTATAACTACAATCGTAAATTTACATTTTCTTGATTTAGCAAAAGAGTTTGGAGATAGACTAATTGGCCTTAGAGATGGAAAATTAGTTTTTGATGGAAATGTTGATGGTGTATCTGATGAAGATTTTGAAAATATCTATGGACGTTCTATTAAATCTTCTGATTTAATCGGTAATGATTAATTTACCTAAAAAACCACCTCCTTCTTATTTAGTTACAATTGGAATTCCTTTTTCAATACTTTTTACAGTATTTTCATTTCAGCGAGTAGGTTTTAACCTTCAAGATTTTAGAGAAAATTTAGCTAATAGAGCTATAGTTACAGACCCTTTATTCAACCCTAAATGGAGTTGGGCTTGGGAAAATACTGCTGATGCTATGGTAGAAACTGTTCAAATTGCAATACTTGCCAGTATCGTTGGGTGCGCCTTAGCTTTACCTTTATCTTTTTATGCATCAAGAGCAACAAACTTAAACAAGTATTCTTATTTTTTATACAAATCATTTTTAAATTTAGTTAGAACAATTCCTGATTTGTTTTGGGCAATGCTTTTCACTGTTGCAGTTGGTATTGGACCATTTGCAGGAGTTTTAGCACTCATTATGTTTTCTCTTGCAATAATGGGTAAGTTACTATCAGAGACTATTGACAGTATAGATCCAGGACCAATGGAGGCAGCAAAAGCAACTGGATCTACTCATAATCAAACAGTATTTACTTCAGCATTGCCTCAAGTGCTCCCAAACTTCACCGCATATTTTCTCTATATCTTTGAATTATGCATAAGGGCAAGCGTAATTCTTGGTTTAGTTGGTGCTGGAGGTGTTGGTAGGATTATCGAGACTCAGAGAATATTTTTGAGGTTTGATAGAATTTCACCAATCATTGTCATCATTCTTGTTGTAGTTATATTAATTGAACAGTTCAGTGTCTGGATTAGAAGAAGAATATTATGAACATTCCAAAGCAACCAATTAGTCAGAGAATTTTAAAATATACTTTAACTACAGGCATCGTTTTTGCTTCATTATGGTCAGCAGCTGGACTCGAAATAACTATTGAAAGAATTTTAGATGCACCTAGGCAAATTGGGATATTAGTTGGAGCAATGTTTCCATTAGACACTAGTCAAGAGGCTATAGATAGAATCATTCCAAAAGTCTTTGAATCATTATTTATTGCATGGGCTGGCACAGTAATTGGAGCAATTTTTAGCTTTCCTGTTTCATTCCTAGCAGCGCAAAATGTTGCAGTTGGAGCAGTAAGTAGAATAACTAAACAAATATTAAATGCTATTCGTGCTTTTCCAGAATTAATATTGGCTTTTGTATTTTTGCCTATCACTGGTTTAGGGGCGTTTACAGGAACGTTAGCTTTAGGAATTCACTCTATTGGAACTCTAGGAAAATTATCATCAGAAGTAATAGAAGGAATTGATGAAGGTCCTCTTGAAGCTATAAAATCTTCCGGTGGTTCAAAAATAAATGAACTAATTTTTGGTGTAATTCCCCAAGTTATGCCCACAATAACTTCATACTGGCTTTACAGATTTGAAATAAACTTAAGAGCTTCAGCAGTTCTCGGTGTTATTGGTGCTGGAGGTGTTGGGCAAGAGTTAATAAATCAATTAAGATTTAGAGATTTCCCTAGGGCAGGAACAGTATTAATTTGCACAATTGTCTTAGTTCTAATTGCAGATGCTATATCAGCTTCAATTAGGAATAGAATTATTCAAGGAAAAGTAGTTAAGAGTTAATTACTCTTCGAACCAATTTTCCTCTGCAGAATATTGCGTTTCTTCTTTAGTAGTATCATCTTCAGATATATCCACTTCAGGTTGATCATCTACAGAAGCTAGAAGACTAGTTTCAAATTCCTCAACAGTTATTAAAACTTCTCTAGCTTTGGAACCTTCAGAAGGACCGACAATACCTTGTGCTTCAAGTATGTCCATCAATCTACCTGCCCTTGCAAAACCAACTCTTAATTTACGTTGAAGCATTGATGTTGAACCGAGTTGTGAGCGTATTACAAGTTCTTTAGCAGTTGCTAATAACTCTTCGTCTTCACCGAAATCTTCAGACGATGATGTAGAACTAGTTTTTTGTTCTTCTGTAACAGCTGGATTATACACTGCTTCTTTTTGATCTTTAACCCACGAAACAACATCTTTAATTTCACCTTCAGTTACCCAAGCACCTTGGATTCGTTCTAATCTAGGGTTTGAAGCAGTAACTACTAACATGTCGCCTAATCCGATTAATTTCTCCGCACCGGATTGATCGAGTATAACTCTAGAGTCTGTTGTTGATGCTACTGAAAAAGCAAGTCGTGAAGGTATGTTTGCTTTCATAACACCAGTGATAACATCTACTGATGGTCTCTGTGTAGCAACTACTAAGTGTATACCAATTGCTCGTGCCATTTGAGCAAGCCTTACAATTGCAGATTCTACTTCCCTACCAGCAACCATCATAAGGTCATTTAACTCATCTATAAATACAACTATATATGGGAACCTATCAAATTTTTCTTCATCTAAAAGACCAGCGTCATATTTTTCGTGATAACCATTGATATCTCTAACTTGACCGTCAGCTAATAAATCATATCTTCTGTCCATCTCTGAGACTGCCCATCCAAGTGCATCGACAGCTTTTTTAGGATTTGTAATAACCTTTGTAAGTAAGTGTGGAACATTGTTGTACTGACCTAACTCAACTCTTTTCGGATCGACCATAACCATTTTTACTTCATCTGGATTAGTTCTTACAAGAAGTGATGTCACTATTGAGTTGATGCAGGAAGATTTACCAGCTCCAGTCTGTCCGGCAATCAACACGTGTGGAAGTTCAGATAAATTCAGTAATCTTGGTTTTCCTGATATGTCTAAACCAAGACCAACATTTAATGGATGTTCAACATTTGCTGCTTCCTTTGAAGAAAGAACGTCGCCAAGAGAGACCAGCTTTCTCTGCCTGTTAGGTATCTCTATACCGATAGCACTTCTTCCTGGAATTGGTGCAAGCAAACGTACATCTGGAGTTGCTAATGCATATGCAATATCGTGAGAAAGAGAAGTGACTTTTGAAACTTTAACGCCAGGTGCTAACTCAATTTCATAACGCGTTACAGTTGGGCCAGGAACAACATTTGTAAGTTCTGCTTCTACACCATGTTCTTTTAAAAGTTGTGTTAAATCACTTGCAGTTTCTTGTAATAATTTTTTTGAAGTAGAGACAGAAGAACCATTCTTTAACAATTTAACTGGAGGCAATGTGTAAGTAGCGGATTTGCTTTGTTTTTTAGCTTTTGGTTTAGTGGTTTGAGTCTTATTGACTTTAAAATCTTTTATATCTGATACATTTGAAACTTTTTCTTTAATTTTTGAAGCTGATTTTGAAACAGTATTAGGTTCCTCATCATTAATAACTGGATCCTTGTAAATGTCCTCAAGATATATATTTCTAGCTTCTTTTCTGGCTAATACAAATGCATAAATGAATTTATAAATGTACTTTAATATTGCTTGGATGCCTCCAATTAAATCTTTTAATTCTATATCGGTCATATAAAGAACTGACATGATTAATCCTAATAAAAGGATTGTATGTGTCATTTGTAGACCCACACTGTTGGTTAGTGGATAAACAATAAAGGCTGAAATATGACCTCCAGACTTTAATAACAGTTCTGAACCAGCGCTTAATGATAAAGGTTGTGCATGGATTAAAGAATGAAACATAGAAGCTGAAAATATTTGAACCCAAAACGTTCCGACTAATACTCTTTGTGCTTTTACTGTTTCACGATCTCTAATAAGTATTGCGGATCCGTAGAAAAAGAATACTGGTAAAGCAAACACACCATAACCAAATGCCCACTGAAGAACATTGAAAACAACTTCACCAACAGGTCCACCTTGAGAGAATATTGATAATACAGTTAGCATTCCAAATGAAAACATAAAAACTGCTACAGCTTGATAAGATTGGACGAATTTAGATAAAGTACCAGAAGTTGTAGATTTAAGTGTAGTTACTGCCCTGTCTACATTTATTAACTTGTTTTGTTTAGACACCCGCTTACGCCCATTCACCCTTTTGCGAGTGGATGTCTTTACAGCCACAAATGCATTATACCATAAAAAAGGTTAGAAAAAGTTTAATTATTCTTAATTTTTTGGAAATTATCCAATAATTTGTGGGCTAATCCACTAGAAATGTCACTAATAGGCATTAATGGTGATCCAACATCTTCCCACGTTTTCGTAAGTAAGTACTTAACTGGACCAGGACTTGGTTCTTCAAATAATAAATCAAAAAGAGGTAAAAGTTGATTTTGCAAGTGTTCAGCTGATTCAACCTCACCATTAAGAACATGGTTTATTAAATCATAAATTTCGTTTCCAACAACATGCGAAGCAACTGAGACTACACCTTTTCCACCCATCTTCATAAACTCTATAGTCTCACCATCATTACCTGAATAAATATCAACTTTACCCTTAAGTGTTTCTAACTCATTTTTAGAGAACTCCAAATCCCCTACTGCATCTTTGATAGAATGTATTCCAATATCATCAACAAGTTTTTCTAAAGTTTCAATTTCAATTAAAGTTGCTGTACGTCCAGGAATGTTATAAGCCATAATTGGTAAATCAGTATTTTTGGAAATCTCTTCAAAATGCTTCAAAATTCCAAATTGTGACGGTTTTGAATAATACGGTGTAACAATCATTATGCCATCGACACCTATGTCATTGGCCATTTTTGTATACTCAATAGATTCCCTAGTAGAGTATGTACCGGTGCCGGCAATTATCTTTGCTTTATCTCCAACAGAGTCTTTAGCTGTTGAATAAATAATTTTTCTATCTTCTTTTGTTAAATTTGGTGATTCACCAGTTGTTCCTGATAAAACTAGACCGTCCGATTTTTCGTGAACTAATTTTTTACAAAGTCTCCATAAAGAATCTGTATTAAGCACCCCATTGTTATCAAAAGGGGTTATGACTGCTGTTAATAGCTTGCCGAAATCGCTCATACTTAGATATTAATCTTCTTAGCTATTAAATTTTCTAAACCCAGATTAAAACCTTCTAAATCGTGATAAAGATCAAGAACAACTTTTACTCCATAGAGGTAAGCTTTTCTATCGTACACTTTGTGATCTAAATTAAAAGATTCGTATTCATTTACGAAATCTACTTCTTGCTCAGCTAGAAATTTATCATCTCTTAAAGAATATATATTTTTGTTATTCACATTACTATTTTGATAGAAGTCTCCATCTTGTTCGTGAGAGTTGAGTTCTGATGGAAGAGAATTTGCTAAATCTATTGCAGTACCAGATGGTGCATCTTGTTTCTTGCTATGATGTTTTTCGGAAATAGTTACTGAATTAAAATTATCAGAAAGAGCTAATGAGAAAAGCTTTTGAAAAGCAGCACCTATAGAAAAGTTTGGTATCACTATTACTTTTCTATTCGTTATTGTTTTTAATTTTGATAATATTTCTAAACTCACACCAGATGAACCAATTATTAAATCTGCATCTGAATTAAGTAGTGAGTCTATATTTTCATTTATTACCGAGGCAGGCGAAAACTCCAAGACAACATCTTCTTCTATATTTGTTAAATCTTTATAGATTTTATATTCCTGCCCTTCATAATTTGGATCATGAATTGCTGTAAGAATAAAATCTTCTCTTGAGTTTATGTAATCTGAAACAAGTTGACCCATTGAGCCTGCTCCACCTGATATCAAAACAGTTTTTTGTGCAATTTCATTCATCTTTGATAATTCCTTATACTTATAGTTGTTAATGATAATGATAATTAGATGAATTCAAAGAAAAAAAACATCGAAGCTCAAATAGTTGAAGATTTTGAAAAAATCAGACCGGCTATTACGAGACTACTGCAAACTCAAATGAAAAATGATGATTTATCTCTTCGATATGGAAGATCAAAGTCAAACAGTAAAAATGATATTGTAATAAATCCATCAATACTTGTTAATACAATCTCTAAAACAAATCTTGATAGAGATGAGGTTATGATTGGTACAGTTGTGCACGAAGCTATACATGCAACAAATAACTACAGTTTAGACTCTGAATCTTTAAACAAACTATTCCCTGACGAACTCGATGATGTAGAAGATATTGACGATATTCTTGAAATACTTACAGGTTCCTTTGGAAAATATGTTTTTGACATCCTTATTCATTCAATCGAAGAAAAGATCTTTGTAAAACAATATGAAGGGTTAAATTCAATTCTTGAAGATATTTATACTGAGACATTTTCAGAAATAAAAAAACTCGGTAATTTTAGTCAGTATCTTTCATTATTATTTCACTCAATAACTTCTTATATTGATCCTGAATTTGAAAAATATAAAAAGCCTGTTGTAAGTTCATTGAATGAATCTTTACACATTTTAAAAACGTTGAACTATGAAAATGTAAATGTATCTGAATTAATAGAGGCTACAGTTCAGATGGTTGATATATGTAGAAGATACAATATTCTTCCAGACTTAGAGAACTACACACTTGGAGAGCAAAAAGAAATTGAGGAATCGCTTGATGAAAGTGTAGTAAATGATTTGAGTAAAGTTCTTATCCCCTCCTCCAACAATGTTACAACCGGCAATACTTTGCAGAAATTTCTTGGTCAAACAGAGTCTAAATCAACTGATGATAAATTAAATCTAATGGATGATCATATATCCAAAGTAGGGGCATCAACTACAATCTATTTTCCATCAGGAAATACTGCAAAAGTAGTTGAAAATAAAATTCCAAACAATTACAAAAATTTATACCAAAACGGTCTTGAAACATATGAATCTTTACTGCAACAATGGAATTTACCTATTTATAAAGTTACAAACAAGATAAAACCCTACTTTATACACAATCAAAAAAGAAAGAGAATTAGTGGTTTTGATCAAGGAGATTTATCTCCACACGTTCCCATCATGCTTGCGTCTGGGAGATACGAGAGAATGTTTGAGCAGAAACAAAGACTATCCAATAAGTCATATGCAATATCGCTTTTAATTGATGGAAGTGGTTCTATGATTGAAAAAAATAAAGATGAACTTTATCCTTGGTCTTTAGCCTCAGCATTAATTGGTGCTAGTTATTTATCTCAAATATGTTTTGAACTTGATATCGATTTTGAAGTTTCTATTTTTAACAGAGCCTTTGCTTCAGAACATGCTGAAAATGAAGAAACTTATATTAAGAGAAAATTCGCAGTTTCATCAATGTTAAATCGAAACTATGGTTCTTCTGCGCAGGAGCTTTACAATACAGCAAATCATTATTTTATTAAAGAATTTAAAGACTCTTGGAGAGAAAACTATCAGCAATTTATAGGACTAATTGAATTTTCAAGAAATTTAAGAGATTCAATTGATATTGGAATAAGCGAAGATTCAATTCCACCAGTCAGTATGTTTGAAAAGGGTACTAACATCGATGAAATAAATATTATGCACGCATCAAAAAGATTATTAAATCATCCTTCAAATACAAAGATGTTGGTTGTACTTTCTGATGGGATGACTAGAGGGTCTCTTAATGAGCTTCAAAACAGTATTAACTTTGCGACTAAAAATGGTGTTGATGTAATTGGGATAGGAATTGGTACTAGGGGTTCTTGGAGAGAGTATATTAATAATGTTCAAATTGAAAAACCCGAACAGCTAATTCATTCCATAGTAAACATCACAAAGGATATACTTATTAAAAACATTAAATTAACATCTGGAGTTGCCTAATGGGTTCACAAAAATTTATAAATCCTGATAATGAAAAGCAATCTGTTGAAATAGAAGAGTGTAAATTAAATAAAAAATTAGATGACTTTGATTCACGTAGTATTCGAATTCCTGAAGTTGATGAATTTTATGTAGATCTAGGAATGCAGTACAGGCTTGCACAAGTTATGAATTCCAAAACTAAATCTTTTAAAAATGAGATTCCTATACATATTGCATTGATGGGCCATATGGGTACAGGAAAAGATCACGATATAGAGCAATTTGCAGCAAAGCTAAAGTTTCCGTATTACAGAATCCCTTTATCTGGTGAGGTTAGAGATGTAACACTTTTAGGATCTGTTCAGTTGTATGGAGATGGTAAGGGTGGAACTGAAAGCAGATGGCAAGATGGTGAGCTAACAAGAGCTTTAAGAGGACCAGCAATTGTTAATTTATCTGAACTTAATGCAGCAGGACCAGAGGTTTTATTTGCTTTACATTCATTACTTGATAGACATAGGAAACTAGAACTACCAAACGGAGAAGTGCTTTCTTTAAGAGAAGATACATATATTTTTGGAACAATGAACCCAACAAGTTTGAGAGATTATGCGGGTACCCAGTCTTTAAATAAGGCATTCGCAGATAGATGGGTGATTTGGGATAAGCCCTTTCCCAATAATGAACAGTTAGATGCTATATTTGAAAAAAGATATCCCAAACTTCAAAAAGAGTACAGAGATTTAATTATTAAATTAGCAACAGAAATAAACAATTCCTTTATGTCAGATGATATAAGTATCAACATAGAAACTCCTATGAGTTTAAGAACAATTGTAGAAAGAATTCCTATTGGCTTGGATGTTTATATAGACTCAGCAGATCCATTAAAAGATACTTGGGAAAATTTTGTATTACCTCATGTTAATAAAGAAGACTTAGATCATTACAAAACTTTATGGAACACGATAGTTAGAAAAGGACCTTCTATAAAACCTAAGCTTTAGAAAATTTTATTAAAGGGATATCTCTGTTTGTTCTTTTTCTGTACATTTGAAACGTTGGATAAACTTCATCTAATAAACCCCAGTAATATTCTTTTTCAGAAGACTTTATTAATTCGTAGGTAGCTTCAAAGCGTTCATTGTTTATTGTGATGTATGGATTGTCTGTTGAAAGATTATAAAACCAATCTGGTGTTTTATCATTACCACTATAGGAAGCTGCGACTATGAAATCTTCGTTACAATTCGCATAAGTTAATGGTGTTTTTCTAAGTTGATTTGATTTACTACCTATTGTCTCAAGTAAGAGAATGTGGTCCCCTATTATTTTTTCACCTAAAAAAGAGTGATTGAATCTGATAATTTTTGAGTGAGTTTTAGAGATTAGCTTATAAAACCATTCAGGCCAGAGGTGTGCTGACTTTCCTAGTAATCTCCACATTTATTATCTAATTTAAAAATCTTCCTGATTTTCTTCTTGATCTTTAAACTTTGGATCATACTTTTTAAAAAAATCTTTCAATTTATTTTCTAAATCTTCGGTTTCCAAATTAGCTAATTCATTTCTAAGTTTTTTAATTTGAATCTTGATATCAACGTTTTCATCTATAAGTCTTAAAACATATCTGAAACCAAATATTAAAACAGCAAATTTTAAGATTTTCTTCATAAGTGCATCATAAATACAAACTTAATTTAAAAAAAGTTTTTTTTGATGAAATTGGCACTGGAGTTAATTTTTGTCCTCAAGTAAACTTAATATAGTGCAAGAAATATTAAGTAATCTGGTTGCAGAACAGCAGTTATTAGACCAATACCTACAAAGTATTCCTGTTAGAAATTGGAATACTAAAACCACCTACAAAAACTGGGATATCACTGCACATGTAAGCTATCTTGCCGCCCTTGAAGATCTTGCCCACAATTCATTAAAGAAAAAAGGTTCTGACTTTAATAAATATAAAGGACCAAAAGGTTTAGAAAAATTTGAAAAAGAAGCAATTAAAAAGGGTAACAACATGAGACCACAAGATGTCATCGAATGGTGGCGAATGTCAAGAGCTTCTGTTATTGAAACGTTGGCTAAATCATCTCCAGGAAAAAAAATTACTTGGTGGAAGAATGAAATTGATTGTAGAACATTCGCAGTTACAAAATTAGCAGAAACCTGGGCGCATAGTTTAGATGTATATGATGCGATGAAAAAAGATTATGAAGATACTGTAAGAGTCGAACACGTAGCTCTTTTTGGATGGTTAAATGCTGAACAAGCTAGTAAAGTCAACAAAACTAAATTTCAAGATTTAAGAGTAGAACTCATAGGTCCTGAGTATAAAGCTTGGCAATTTGGAGATGAGCAAAGTGAAAATAGTATTAAAGGAAATGCAAGTGACTGGTGTAGAGTTGTCACTGGCAGAGTTCCTAGAGGTCATAAACTTACACTTTCTACAGAAGGTGATTTTGCCAAAAAGTTTGTTAAATTTAATCATGTAAAAATATAATGCAAGTTTATGGTGTAGTTCACTTAAAAAGCCTCCCTGGCTCCCCATTTAACAGATTGTCTATTGATGAGATAATTGACTCGGCGCAAGAGGATGTAAATAGTTTAATTTACGGTGGTGTTGATGGCATTATAATTGAAAATTTTGGTGACACCCCGTTTGTGAAAAAAGATATTTCAAAACGTACACTTGCTAGTTTCACTACAGTTGTTGAAAATTTAACTATTGAACGTGATATTAAAGTTGGAATAAACGTTTTAAGAAATGACGGTATTTCAGCTCTTGCAATTGCTGAAGCAACTAAATCACATTTTGTAAGAATCAATGTTTTAAATAACACCATGTTTACAGACCAGGGTGTTATAGAAGGCGATGCTCACGGTGTTAACCAGTTTAAATCAAGTCTCAATAGTTATGTAGAAATCTATGCAGATGTATTTGTAAAACATGCCGTACCCCCTCCTGGTTCAAAAATTGAAAACCATGCAGAGGAATTAATTCATAGAGCTGGTGCAGATGTAGTCATTGTCACTGGAGATGGGACTGGACACGAAATAAATATTGAAGATTTACAAAAAGTAAGAAACATTGTTCCAGTAGGAAAACTAGCTATTGGTTCTGGGGTAACTTCAACAAATGTTGACGCTTATCAAGATTTGGCAGACATACTAATCGTTGGTACAAGTTTTAAATTTGATAACGATGTTACTAAAAGGGTTGACATCAATAGAGTTGAAGAGTTAGTAAGAAAAATAAAATAATTTTTATTACTACAATACAAATCTATTATCTAACTATTATTTTTTTTAAGTGGAAGCCATACTTAATCCAGCACTTTTAATGTTCCTTTCAGGAATTCTGATTGGCATATCGTTTAAATTAATTCTTCCCAACTCTATCTCTAAATTCCTAGGATATTACTTACTACTTTCATTAGGACTTAAAGGTGGTTCAAGCCTTCAAGAAAATGGTTTTATAAATGAAGTTACAATCGCTTTAACACTTGGAATTATATTTGCTATTCTAATTCCAATTATTGCTTATTTTTATCTTAAAAATTTACTCAATAACGATGATGCTGCAGCACTTTCTGGAACTTATGGATCTGTAAGCGCCGTAACTTTTGTAACAGCTATTTCATATCTTTCAACCACTGGTCAAGAATTTGATAACTATATGTCTGCAGTCTTGGTTGTAATGGAGTTTCCAGCAATTTTCATGGCACTCTATTTAGTTACACATAACAAGCAAAATAAAAGTAATAATTTGGAAACTATTAAAACAGCTTTTTTAGAAATACCAAATATTATATTGATTTCATCATTATTGATTGGATATTTTGTAAACAAGACAATTTTATCTAATTTAGATTTCATTATTGTTGAAATATTTGATTACGTTTTGTACTCATTTTTATTTGTTATGGGAACTAGGGTTGCTAAAAGAATCGGAGAACTTAAAGGTAAAGGGATAAACCTAATTGCCTTTGCTTTATGTACTCCGCTGATAGGTTCATTTATTGCTTTACTAGCATCTGTAAACTTTAATTTTTCAGTCGGTAACGCAACATTACTTATGGTGCTAACAGCAAGCGCAAGTTATATTGCGGTACCAGCAGTTGTAAAAGATGCCATACCAAATGCGAATCCTGCTATCTACCTAGGACTAAGTTTAGGTGTAACTTTTCCATTTAATATAATTTTTGGTATACCTTTGTATAACGAATTAGCTAAATATTTTATTGGCTAATTAAAGAAGGAAGCCACCATCAATTGTTACAACTTCACCTGTAATCCATGATGCATCGTCACTTGAAAGAAAATAAATCAAACTAGCAATATCTTCAGGTTCTCCGAGTTTTTTAAGAGCATGAAGATCTGCGCTTCCCCCCTCATTCCCTGCCCACAGCATTTCTGATAACTTAGTTTTTACTACTGCTGGTGCTATACCATTTACCCTTACGTCTGGTGCAAGCTCCATTGCTAATTGTTTTGTCATATAAATTAATCCAGCTTTTGAAATATTATAAGCACCCATGTAGTGAGAGGGCTTTATACCTCCGACTGAACAAACATTCAAAACTGATTCTTTTAATCCAGCTTTTACTGCTTCTCTAGTCCACATTAAAGGACCCATCAAATTTACGTCCCATGTTTTTTGTACTGCTGATAGATCGACATCAAGCAAGCTACCCCCAGAAGGATTTGTACCAGCATTGTTAATTAAAACATCTAAAGACCCTGTTTCATCCACGATTTTTTTGCAAGTTTCAGTTGCAGCTACAAGGTCATCTGCTCTTGCAACAAAACCCTTTAATTGTGAATTATCAGAAAGTACCGCCGCTAGATTCTCTTCTTTTCTAGATGTGATATAAACGTTCCATCCTTGATCAATGAATTTTTGAGCTGTGGATAGTCCTATACCTCTTGTTCCACCGGTTACAAGTGCAGTTTTCATTATTTTTAAAGTATAGTAGTTATTTCTTATTTCAGTTACAGTTGAACTGCAAATGGAAAATTTTCAAAAATATAGAGTATTATTAACGCAAAATCAAAACTTTCGTAAACTTTTTGCAGCTCGTTTAATCACATTAGGCGGAGACTGGTTATTAACTGTACCACTCTTAGGCATAATATACGAGTTGACTGAAAATCCATTTATAACATCTCTTGTATTAGTAGTTCAGAGTGCACCATTATTCATGCTTGGAAGCTTTGGTGGTTACTTAGCAGATAGATTTGATAGAAAAAAAATAATCGCAATTTCAGAGTTCTTATCAGGAATGACTGTGTTGTTAATTCTATATGCAGTCACAACTGAAAACGTAGTATTTATTTTGTTTTCATTTGGATTACTTTCAGTTGTAGGTTCTCCATACATGCCTACTTCTGATGCGGCTTTGCCTAATGTAGTTAAAAAAGAAAACTTAGCCGAAGCTAATGTTATTTTTTTCTCAAGTTGGGGTGTAATGGCTGGTCTTGGTGCTGGTCTTGGTGGATATTTAACAACAGTAATCAGTAGAAACATGTTATTTGCAATCGATAGTTTAACTTTTGTTCTTTCTGCTTTAATTGTCTTTTCTATAAAAAAAAATTTAAGCGAAAAATCTCAAAATAAAAATCAAGAGGAAGATATTAGCTATAAAGAAGGTCTTAAATATGCTGCATCTAGAAGAGAAATTTTTTCCTTAATTATTACAAAAGCAACATTTAGTATCTCCGCTAGCGGTCTACTGTCTTTATTTACTGTACTTTCATATGATATATACAAAACTGGTGACTTTGGTACGGGGCTTATGTTTGGTGCAAGAGGTGTTGGTGCGCTTATTGGTCCAATTGCTATTAGATATTTTTTTGGAAGCACAGATGGAAAACTGTTAAATACAATTGGAATAACCATCATGGCATGGGGTTTATTCTATTTCTTTATACCGTTTTCACTATCTCTTTACCTAACAGTGTTGTTATTAATTCTTGGACACTCTGGTGGTGGATCTCAGTGGGCATTTTCTACATATGGACTACAAGTACTCACGCCAGATAGGCTCAGGGGAAGAATTGCTGGGATTGATTACTCACTTTATTTTCTAATGAATACAATTTCAACTCTAATGATTGGATACCTTGCAACTATATATGGGGTACTTTTTGTCTTTAAACTGTTTCCAGTAATAGGATTTTTATTCGGATTTGTTTGGTATTTATCCACAAGAAATATCTGGAAGAATTTAGATAAATCCTAAATAAGTTCATCAGATGGAAAAAAGATTTTTTCCTTCAAATTTTTTTGTACCATTCACATAGCTAAAGTACTTTCTGCATTCACAAGATTGATACTCTATGTCAATAGGATAAAACTCTCTTTTAGCTTCAGGCCAATACTCTCCTTGAAGTTCTATCATTTTAAGGCCTACATCTTGGTGGCTATTTAAATTGAGAAAATTTTGGAGCCTATCTAAATATGGTTCTGCACCAATGCCAGTTGGAACATCAGTGGTAATTGGTATAACATCTTCTCTAAACCAGGCAATATCTATCAAAGCCATAAATATTGGGAAGTCATTATTCATCTTAAATTGCATATTTATATTGTTTGTAGCAGTAATAACATCTCTATTAGAATTTAAAACTATTTCAGCTAACTCTTCTTTTTTTTCATAAAATTTGTATGTGGCTGCATCTATTCGTCTATATAAATTTTGATTCCAATATGAATCTTCTACTGGGTATGCTGTGAAATTCTCCCACTGCTCTAAACTAAGAAGCCTCTCTTTTAAAGCTTCTGGATTACTTAAATCATTTATCGTTAACTGATCAATAGTTAAATCTCTGTTGCACCACCTACTAAAAAATAAAGATTGGATTAACAAAGGTAAATCCTCTTTTGCTGGTTCAGCAAATTTAATAATGGATTTACTTACTTTGTCATCCTCTCTAAAAACATTTAAAAAACGACCTTTTTGTAAAATTGGATCATCACTCCAGGGATATACTTCTCCTGACTCTCTTTTAATACGTACTGCTTCACGTTTCTTGCAGTAATCAAAAAAGCTTTGTACTGGGTCATCTATTTCAAGACCATCTAGTGAGTGTGCATATGGATTCTCTAAAACCATAACATTAATTTAAACAGATTACTTCATACTTTTCTTACTTCACAACTGGTATTTGAAGCATATTTGTTGTGTAAGCAGCAGACTTTCTTTCCGACTTCATTCTCCAATCTTTTTTTATACCCTGTGCTCCCAGTGTTAATGTGCTTGATCCATACCTGGTATTAACCCCGTCCAGTACCTCCATGACACGGTCTGATTGATCGTAGTTCTCATATTCGTAAAAACTGTACTGTTCGTTCTCTGCGTCAGTGATGTCTAGCAGCATTACACCAATTTTCTGGTACTCATATCCGTACACAAAGAGTTTTCTTGTTAAGTATTTTGCTTCTTTGACAATCTTTGACGTATTGCTTGTTGGTATTGAAAAAAATGTACTCATACCGTTGCTATATCTTTTATCTGGATCAACAAATGGACTGGTTCTTAAAAATACATACAAGCCTTGTGCTCTAGAACCCTGTGCTCTCAACTTCTCACATGCTCTAGCAACATAGTTAGAAACAGCTTCCTCTAACTCACTTACTAGCATTACTTTTCTACCAAATGACTTAGAGGATATGATGTTTTTCTTATTCTTCACCTCTTCTATGCCAATACAGGAAATCCCATTTAGCTCATGATGTATCCTCTCCCCTACAATGCTGATTGTTTTTCTGACATAACGAGCATTTGCCTTCGTTAAATCATAAGCGGTATCTACTCCAATTTTTCGAAGCCTTCTTCCCCATCTTGTCGAGATTCCCCATATCTCTTCAAGTGGTAGATCTTTTAAAATCTCATCTCTTACACTCTGATCTCGTATATCGAAGACATTAGATGTTGTGTATTTTTTAGCTTGTCTGTTTGCTACTTTTGCCAATGTCTTTGTTGGGCCTATGCCTATAGAAACTGGAATCCCTGTCCACTGTTTAATTAATCTTCGTATCTCTTGAGCCGTCTCTTCTAAATCACAGTAGTAAAAGCTACTGATATCGAGAAACGCTTCATCAATAGAGTAAATCTCTATATCGCTTACAAGAGATTTCAGTGAAGTCATCACTCTGGCCGACATATCACCATAAAAAGTGTAGTTTGATGAAAATACATGAACTCTGTTTCTATTGATAAGTTGTTTGTATTTAAAGTACGGGGCTCCCATCGGTATGCCTAAAGCTTTTGCTTCATTTGATCTAGCAACAACACATCCATCATTGTTAGACAAAACAACAATGGGCTTTCCTTCTAGCTTTGGGTTGAATACTCTCTCACAAGACGCATAAAAGTTATTACAGTCCACTAGGGCAAAAATTTTATTATTCACTTACTTACTCCTTTGAATACTGTACACTATTCTAAGAAAAAAGAAAGACATTTTTATGCCACGAGGTGGAGCAAGAAAAGGAGCCGGTAGGCCAAAAGGTCAAGGCAAGTATGGAGAGCAGACAAAAGCTGTCCGTATTCCTGTAAGTAAGATTAAGTATATCTCTGAGGTCATCAACAAAGGCTTATATGAAGTACCAATGTATAGCAATAAAGTTGCAGCTGGGTTCCCGTCCCCTGCAGACGACTATTTAGAAGACAAAATAGATTTAAATCAATATTTGGTAAAACATCCCGCTTCTACATTTTTGGTAAGAGCATCCGGAGAGTCCATGATTAATGCTGGTATATTTCCAGACGATATCTTAGTAGTAGACAGAAGCTTAAAAGCTGAAGATGGAAAAGTAGTCATTGCTGTTGTAGATAATGAACTGACTGTAAAAAGATATCGCAAAAAAGGCAAGAGCATAATTTTAGAGCCAGAAAATGAAACGTTTGATTCAATTGTTATTCCCCGTGAAAGTGAGGCTTTCGTTTGGGGAGTCGTTACAAATGTTATTCATAACTTATAAACTTCAAAATAAAGCTGAATGGACCGAAGATAAATTGTAAAATAATGATGCATGGAAATATTAAAAACAAATTTAGAAGATTTTAAAGATATTGAAGACTGGGAATATAAAGAGAACTTTCATACCATTAACTCACGTCACGGTGACATAAATATTCACTATGTAGATGAAAATACAGATAAAGAAGAAACCATACTCTTAATGCACGGTAATCCTACCTGGGGTTATTTGTATAGAAATATGATTGACCCACTAAAAGACAAGGGGTATAGGGTTGTTGTACCAGACTTACCAGGATTTGGGAAATCGGATAAATTTACTTCAAGGTATCACTATACGTATGAAGAATTTGTTGATTGGATGTCCCAGTGGATTGAAGGAGTTAATCTAGAAAACATCACATTATTTTGTCAAGACTGGGGTGGCTTGATTGGATTAAGGTTGGCAGCAAAATATGATGATAGATTTAATCGTATAGTTGCAGCCAATACAGGTTTACCAACTGGTAAAGCCCCACTGAATACTGGATTTTTAGTCTTCAAAGAATTTATGAATATTAAAGAAGACCTTCACGTTGCAGGTCAAGTTAGAAATGGTACTAATGGACTGGATCAGTCAGCTCTAGATGCATATAACGCACCATTTCCAGATGAAACCTACAAACAAGGTGTAAGACAATTTCCGAATATTGTTCCCTCATCCCCTATGTCTCCTAGTAGAAAATTTAATGAGGAAGCATGGGAGAAATTGAAAATGTGGAATAAACCTTTTCTCTGCGCTTTTAGTGATAAAGATCCTATATTTGCTGGTGTAGAAAATTCATTTTTAAAATATATTCCAGGATGTAAAAACATGCCACATGTAACAATTGAGAATGCTGGACATTTTTTACAAGAAGATAATCCTGATGCATGTGTAAATGCAATTATTTCGATAATGGATTTTTAACGAGAAGCTATTCCCCAATAGTTATAACCTAAAAACTTTACTGATCCTGGAAGATACATCGTACTATTTTCTTCAATTACAAGCCCAGATGAAGTAATTAAATTGATAATATCTCTATTAGCGTGGCAACCACCAGAAAGGCTTGGATAAAAACCACTTGTTATATTTTGTAACATTCTTGTTAAAAAATCAGGAGATATGCCATGTTCACAAAAATAATATTTTCCTCCAGGCTTTAGAATTCGATAAATTTCACTTAAAGCCAATTCCGGGTTTGGTATAGAACATAATGAAAACGTACAAACGACTGAATCGACACTTGAATCCATTAAATTTATTTGTTCTGCTGAAGAAAGGTTGAACTCTATTTTCAAATTAACTTTATCAGCTTTTTTTTGAGCTATTTTATTTAATTCATTTGAAGGATCTATTCCTATAACTTTATTAACCTTTTCTGAATTATAATATTGCAAGTTTAAACCAGGACCTATGCCTATTTCTACAACATCACCGACAGCAAGTGGTACAATTTTTTTTCTTTGATATTGATTCGGTTTTGTTCCACAAAGATAATTAATAAGTTTAGGCACTACATTTTTTTCATAAAATTTATTACCTAATAGTTTTAATATTGGAAGAATTACAAAGAGTCCTATGTATGTTACAAATTTAAATAATAATTTTTTCATGTCATAGAATTTTTATGATAGTTATTTACAAGATACATTAAATATTTTTAAGCTTTTGAGAATGAAATAACTTGAGACATCGAAATATGATCAATGGTAGTTTTTCCATATTTTACATCTTGCACTACTCCATTTTCATCAATTAAAACATCAACAGGTAAACCTGTAAATGCACCACTTAGACTAGTAAATGGATTAAATCCTTTAATGAATATTGCTTTCATAAATCTAAAAAAACCAACAATTGATCCTAAAAATACCCCAAATCCACTCTTTTCAACGCTGTATTTATCAAAATAAAACCTTTTTTCATCTGCAAGGATATGCATTGAAGAATCATGTTTTGTTGATGATTTTTGTAGACTTTCTAATGTGCAGTTAAATATTGCAATCGTTTCAAAATTATCTCCAAAATTTTCTTTATTATTTATAGTTTCATTAATTCTTAAGTGACAAAAGGGACATGAAGAGTACCTATAGAAAGATACCAATGCCTTTTTACCCTTTATATTTTCTAAATCGAATACAGAACCATCAATAGCGGGTAAAGAAAGTTCATTAATGACATCACCTATTTTAATTTTCAATGTATCTCCTTGATGAGAGAATTATAAGGAGTAAAATTCAGAAACACTAATTTGGTATGTTAATTTATTGTAAACTAATGCCCACCTCTTGGAACACCACCATATTTCATACGAGTATCACCCATATAGGCAACTCTATCTTCAGGATTCAATGTTTTGCAATCAATTATTTCTCCCAGAAAAAATGTATGAGTGCCAAAGTCAATTTTTTGTGTTGTTTTTAACTCAAACCATACTGTTGCATTTTGAAAGATAGGTACATTATTTTTAGTTAAAAAAATGGGTTCTTTATTAAGAAAGCCTTCCGTGTATTCAGCAGGTTTAGAAAATTTTACAAATACTTTTGTGTAATCAGGCGAAAACATATTTAAAGTAAAATATTCGCTTTGATTCATAAGCTTGAAAGTTACGCTCTTATTATCAATACCTACGCCGATTAAAGCTGGCTCCATACTAACTTGAGTTATCCAACTTGCTGTCATACCATTAAATTCACCATCAGCATGACTTCCAATTATTCCAAGAGGACTTGGTATTTTCCATGTAGAAACATTTATATCTTCAGGGGTTAAATCACTCATTTACAAACAACTTTTTATAAATTTTATAGTTTCAATATCTAGTGGTATTGCTACAGAAAGTTCTGTAACATTACATTTTTTCCAGTCTTCAAGCTTATCTTTTATACGTTCTTTGGAGCCAACAAGTGTTAGATCATCTATCAATTCATCAGGAAAGATTGATTCTGCTTCAGCTTTTTCTCCTTTTAGATATAATTCCTGAATCTGCGTAGCAACTTCTTCATAGCCGTATTCGCACATCAAGTTAAAATAAAAGTTTTTATCTTTAGCTCCCATACCACCTACATATAGAGTGTAATTATTTCTTGCAGGAGCTAAATATGCATCTCTCTCAGATTCGTCGCACACCTTCGCAAAAACAGGAGCGGATATATTAAATTTTTCTTTTTTGTTTGGATCACCAGATTTTTCAAAACCTTTTTCTAAAAATTGATTGAAAAATTTGTCTCCAAGCGTTGGTGAATACATAAAAGGAAGCCATCCATCTGCAATCTCAGCAGTCAATTCAATATTTTTTGGTCCAATAGCTGCAAGATATATTGGTATATCACTTCTAAGAGGTTGTTCAATTAGTTTTAATGGCTTTCCTAAACCAGATGCATCATCGCCATTGTAAGGTAAGTTATAATATTCACCTTCAAATGAAGTTTTTCCTTCTCTTCGTAATATATCTTTAACTATCTGAACATACTCTCTCGTCTTTTTTAATGGCTTTCCATAAGGAACCCCATGCCAACCTTCAACAACTTGAGGCCCAGAAACACCAATCCCCAACCTAAACCTACCACCTGAAAGTTTATCAATAGTAACAGCTGTCATTGCAGTCATAGCAGGAGATCTCCCAGGAATTTGCATGATGCCAGAGCCTAACTTTATATTATCTGTCAATGCAGCGAAATATGAAAGTGGAGTAACAGCATCGTATCCATATGCTTCCGCTGTCCAAATACAAGATATCCCTATTTCGTCTAATTCTTTAATTAAGTTTTTTTCACTTGAAATATGTGGTCCAAAATAACCGACATTTACACTTACATCCATATGTAAAGGATACTATAAATTTATATCAATAAATTCATCATGCATTAACAAACCGTGCATTTGAATATCATGATTTTCAAAAGGAATATGATCTACTAGATGATTTTTATCTGTTACACCAATAAATGTTGAGTTCAAATGGTTAGAAAGTAGCTTATCGTAAATACCACTACCCTTGCCAAGCCTAGTACCTTTTTTATCAAATCCAACACCAGGTACTAAAAATATATCAACATGATCAATAATTTTTAAATTAACTGGTTGAAAAACATTAAAACTATTTTTTTCAAATGGTTCTTCATATATGCAAATTCTTATTTCTTCACCTTGAAGACAAGTAGTAGACAATACTGCATGTCCCTTTAAATACATATTGATGTTTATTTCACTTTCTAGTGGTACATATGTGCAAACAATTTTCCCTCTGATAGTATTTTGTAATTTTTCGATGACAGTCTGAGAGTGTTCAACATCGACCAATGAAATATTTTTTAGTTTCTTTCTTAATTCTATTTTTTCTAACATAATTTATTATCTAGATAGTTCTACATTACACTTACAACATGCTGAAGAACAAATTGCTTACATGGTTCAACCTATTGATCATGGGTATATACACAATCCCAGTTACCTACTCTATTTGGTTTGTAGGTTTGTTTAATAGATTCACGAAATTAAAGTACTACATTGCTCAAAGCTGGACAATTCCCTGGATGTGGGCTGCTAGATCAAAAGTAACCTTGATTAAAAACTTTGATTATAAAAACAATCAGCCTTATGTTGTTATTTCAAATCATTTATCAAATTTAGATCCAATGATGCAATTTAGATATCTTAAAATTAAATGGGTATTTATGGCTAAAAAAGAAGTGTATAAACTTCCTGTCTTTAGAACTGCAGCAAAATCATTTAATTTTATAAAAGTTGATAGATCAGACAAAAACGATCGAAAAAGTATTAATGAACAGGCAAAAACCCTTTTTAGAAACGGATGGTCACTTATGGTTTACCCTCAGGGAACAAGAGCAAAAAAAGATAATTTTCTACCATTTAAAAGCGGCGCATTTCATATTGCATTAGAAAATAATATTCCAATTCTTCCAGTCGTGATAGCAGGCACTGGAGACATATGGCCTAGAGGTAAGAAATTTATGACCAGTGGTAAGGCAATCATTAATACATTAGAACCGATTGACATGTCAAAACATACAAAAGACTCAATTGATAAACTTGTTGATGAAACATATGAGAAAATGTCAAAAGTGTATAAAGAATTAACTGCTTCCATAAAATAAAATAAATCTTACAATACGAATATGAACATCTTATTGGCAGCCCTTTCTATTTTTGTATTGAGATTACTTGACCAGACACTTGGTACCTTAAGAATACTTTATGTGAATAAAGGAAAACCAGGATTTGGTGCTATTTTAGGATTTATAGAATCAGCAATCTGGGTTGTTGCTATATCTCAAGTTATCCAAGATTTAAATGATCCATTTTTAATATTTGGTTATGCACTTGGATTTGCAGCAGGAACAATAATGGGATCCTATATTGAAAATACAATCGCTATTGGTGATATTGTTGTGAGAATATTTGCACCAAAAGATAGCGATAGTATGCAAGTTGCTGAGACATTAAGAAACAATGGATTTGGCGTAACAATCATTAATGGAGAAGGCATGGAAGGAGAAGTTAGCATTTCTTGGTGCGTAACACCAAGAAAAAGGGTTAGAGAAGTATTAAAAATTGTATCAGAAATCAATCCTGATGCTTACGTTACTACTGAGCCTACAAATCCTACTAAGCTAACTGGAAACCGAAAATAGACTAGAGACCTTTTTCAAAATCGTCTTCAAAAGAAACTCTTTTTCTGTTTGAAGACTTTCCCCCGTTGTCTGATTTTTTATCTCTACCGTTTCTATTACCATTTCTAGATCTGGAAGGTTTTCTATCACGGGAATTTTTTGAATCTCCGCCTTCAGCTTCTTCTGGTATTTCTAAATCTCCAACTGGTGAAAGACTTACTTTTCCATTTTCAATTGAATCTACAGTGACCTTAATTTTGTCTCCAACTGATACAACTGCTTCAGTATTATTTACTCTTTTAGATGAATGAAATCTTGATACATGTAATAATCCATCTCTACCTGGAAGAATATTTATGAAAGCTCCATAAGTTGCAACACTTACAACTTCTCCATCATATTCTGCTCCAACTTCCGCTTCAGGTGGATCGATTATTAACATAACCATTTCTTTACCTGCTGATATTGCTTCTTCTTCAGTTGACCCAAGAGTTAAAATACCATCATCATCTATTTCGACAGAACATCCAGTTTCTTCCTCGATTTTCTTGATATTTTTACCTTTTGGACCAATGACTTCACCAATTTTGTCTTTAGGAAGTTCGATAGTTTCAAGTCTTGGTGCATTACCAGAAAGACTTTCTGCTGGTTCAGCAATAGTGTCTTCCATAATGTCTAGTATGTGATGTCTTGCATCCATAGCTTGATTTAATGCTTTTCTTAATACATCAGCAGGCAGACCTTCTATTTTCATATCTAGTTGTAATGCAGTAATCACATTTCTTGTTCCAGCAACTTTAAAATCCATATCGCCAAGAGCATCTTCAGCACCCAAGATATCTGTGAGAGTAACATAGGTATCATCTTTAGAAATTAGCCCCATAGCAATACCTGCAACATGTTCTCTAATAGGAACACCCGCAGCCATCAATGACAAACTAGATGCACATACTGAAGCCTGAGAAGTAGATCCGTTTGAAGAAATTGCTTCACTTACGACTCTGATAGTGTATGGAAAGTCAACTTTTGGAGGAATAACAGGTACCAATGCCTTTTCAGCCAAAGCACCGTGACCAATTTCTCTTCTCTTTGGGCCTCTCATTGGATAGGCTTCTCCTGTTGAATATGGAGGGAAATTATAATGATGCATATATCTTTTTGATGTGACTGTATCAATAGTATCTAACATCTGTTCAAGCCTTGACATACCTAAGGTTGTAACATTTAAAACCTGTGTTTCTCCTCTTAAAAATAATGAAGAACCATGAACAGTTGGAAGTAAGTTTATCTCAGCAGATATATTTCTAATATCAGTTGGTGTTCGTCCATCTAATCTAGCACCACCACTTAAAACTCTATCTCTGACTGTGTTCTTAACAATAGACTTGAAAGCTAATTTAATTGCTTTAGTATTGTCATCTTCTTCATCTAAGAATTTCTCAACAGCTTGCTCTTCAAGCTCACTTTGCTTTTCACTTCTTTCAGATCTGTCTGTTATAGCCATTGCTGTTTCAATATCTGAACCAAATACTTCACTAATTTGTGACTTTAGCTCTTCTGAGTAGTCTTCAATAATAGGCCAGTCAATCTCAGGAACATCTCTTTTAGCAACTAATTCTTTTTGAGCTTCTATTAATTTTGAAATAAATTCTTTGGACATATCAATTCCATCAGCAACAATATTTTCAGATGGTGCAGCACTGCCTTCATCAATTTTATTAAAAGCATTGTCTGTCGCTCCAGCCTCAACCATTACAATATCTATTTCACCTTTAGGATTTAGGCTTCCTGCAACAACCATATCAAAAACTGATTCTTCTAATTCAGTATTTGTAGCTTGAACTACCCAGTTGTCATTAATTAAAGACATTCTCACAGCACCTACAGCTGACTCAAGTGGAACCCCTGCTAATTGAAGACCTAATGATGCAGCATTGAGAGCTAAAATATCATATTCATTTTCATTATCAACACTTAAAACCGTTGCAATTATTTGTGTTTCACATCTAAAACCATCTTTAAAAGAAGGTCTCAAAGGTCTATCTATTAATCGACAAGCTAATATAGCTTTTTCCGTTTGCCTACCTTCTCTTCTGAAAAATCCTCCAGGAATTTTTCCAGCGGAATACATTCTTTCTTCTACATCCACTGTTAAAGGGAAAAAATCAATACCATCCCTTACACTTTTGTTAGCAACTGTTGTCACTAAAACTGTGGTATCACCTGACGTAACAACTACAGAACCGGGTGCTTGCAGAGCTAATTTACCTGTTTCAAATCCAATTTCTGCATTACCAATATTTACTTTTACATTATCGATCGACATATAACCTCTTTCGTGACCAAGGTTATTAATTGTCAGCTTTCAACAAAAGCTCTCAATTAACAACGCAAGGTCAAATTTATTATCTTCTTAAGCCAAGCTTATCTATAAGATCACGATATCTTTGTACATCTTGATTCTGAAGGTACTGAAGTAATCTCTTTCTTTTACCAACAAGCATTAATAATCCTCTTCTTGTGTGGTGGTCTTTTTTATGTGATTTCAAATGATCTGTTAAATGATCGATTCTATTACTCAATAAAGCAACCTGAACTTCAGCAGAACCAGTATCTGTATCGGATTTACCGTATTCTTTTATAATTTCTTGGTTTGTTTTCATTCGTGATAATAATAGTAGCTGCTATATCTAATGTGAGATTATTTAATTTTTATTAATATCTTCAATATCTTTAGATATTTGTTGAATTAATTCATCAATACTTGAGAATTTTATTTCATCTCTTATAAATTTTTTAAAATGTACTGTTAAATCAGCATCGTAAATATCTTCATTAAAATCAAAAATATGTACTTCTAAACTTTGCTTGGTCCCTTCAGATACCGTAGGTTTATATCCGATATTCATAATTCCTTGATAAAGATTTCCATTTAAGAGCACGTCTACTTTGTATACTCCATTTTTGGGTATTTGAATACTCTTATCAATGTTCAAATTTGCAGTAGGAAATCCTATCTGAGAACCTCTTTGATCACCTTTGATAACAGTTCCTGTTAAAGAATACTCATAACCCAAAGCTTCATTAGCCTGTTCAACAAAACCTTCACTCAAAAATGACTTAATTAATGTTGAAGATATTTTTTCATTGTTGTATTCATAATCAGGAATAGTATGTACTGAATCTTCACCAAAATATTTAATTAAGTAATCTACGTCACCCTCACGGTTTGCACCAAATTTAAAATCATTACCTACATAAATATTTTTAGCTTTCATATTGTTTTTTAACATCTCACAAAAAGTTTTAGGTGAATACTTCATTACATGTTCAAAATTAATAAATACTAAATTACTAGGTTCAAATTTTTTGAATAATTCAATCTTCTCATTATTAGTTGTTAGTAACATATGTTCATTATTGAAGTATTTTTTTGGAAGTATATCAAAAGTAACTATTTGAAATAAATTACTTGATTCTTTTGTATATTTTAATAGTTCCTGATGGCCTAAATGTACTCCATCAAATCCACCGATACACACAGCTGCAATATCATCATGAATATAATTGTCGGAAGTAAAATTTTCATATATTCTCATAAGAGTACTTTTTCTGGTTTGTAATATTTTTCATTAAAAGGTTTATAAATTGCCACAATATTGCTCTCGATAGATATTATATATTTTTCTTCATTTGAAAACATATTTCTAGGTAGAAGTTGACCATTCTTAATTGTTTCATGCATTTCCACATCTAGTTCAATTTTTGGCAGATTAATAACTTCTGCCCAATCTAATGACATTATTTTTGAGTTGTGATTTATAGCTTCGACATTTGTATTTAGACTTTTATGATCAATATTTAAATTACCAACGGCTGTCCTTGTAAGAGTATCTACTATTGCATAAGTATTCAGATAATCACCTAATTGTTGAACAATGCTTCTTATATAAGTTCCCTTGCTAACAGTTATCTCAAAAGTGACTTTATTATCTAATACTTCTAAAAATTCTGTTCTTTCTACAAATATTTTTCTATCAGGAATTTCTACATCTTGATTTTGACGTGCATATTTATATAATCGTTTTCCTTTTACTTTAATTGCTGAATAAATTGGTGGAGTCTGGATAGACTCGCCAACCAAATTAGTAAGAAATTCTTGTATTTGAGGTTTCAACTGTTCTGCACTTATATCATCATGTTTTGTAATTTCTGAGTCAATATCAAGAGTTGGAGAAGAGTAACCTAATATTGCGATTACTTTATAAGTTTTGTTTGTGTTGTATATGTAATCAAATAATTTTGTATAACCATTAGTAGCAAGAAGCATTAAACCATCTGCGTTTGGATCTAAGGTGCCTGAGTGACCTACTTTTTTAAATTTAAAATTTTTTTTTAATTTAGTACATAGATCTTGAGAGGTCCATGTTTTTGGTTTGTCTAATAGATAAAAGTTAGATTTGTGACTTAATTGCATTCTTAACTTTAATTTTTATTTCTTCCATACTTAAATTTGTAGAAAATCCAGAAGCTGCTTTATGCCCACCGCCACCAAATAGCGAAGCAATCTGTTGAACATCTAATTCATTGCGAGACCTTAAGCTTCCTTTAAATGATTTATCTTGCTGCTCTTTTAACAATAAAGCCACACTTGATTCTTTCACCAATCTAATAGAATCAATTAAAAAATCTGTTTCAGAAGATTCAATGTTGTAATTGAGATAATCTTCTTGTAAGACATACGAAACAACTAATTCTTCTTCATCGTGTAATTCAATTCTGTTTAACACTTCACTTTGTAGCTTGATTGCATTCATAGGAATAGACCCATAAATGTTATCACTAATACTTGTAAGTTCAGCACCACTTAACATTAGTTTTGATGCAATTTCAAATACTTCATTATCTGTATTTGAATATTGAAATCTACCTGTATCGGTGATTAATCCTGTCATAAGGCAATTGGCGATATTTTTATCGATGTCAATATTTGCAGAAAGAATTTCTCTGAATAGCACTTGTGTAGTACTAGCCGCTTTTGAATCAATTACCTGAATATCGCCAAAAGAAGGATTAATATGGTGATCTACAACAATGACTCTTTTAGCATTTAATGCTAAATCTTCTAAATCACCAAGTCTTTCTGAGTTTCCACAATCAAAAACATATATATTGTCATAATTTTCTTTTGGCTTATCCATAATTAATTCAATGGGTAAGTGATTTAAATTAGAGGGAACGTTACCTTTAATATCAAAAGAGACATCGGAATCTATGCCTTTGCTGTCCAGTATTAATTTAAATGCTAAGGCAGAACCCAAAGCATCGCCGTCAGGGTTTATATGGCCTGTAATTAAATTAGAAGAATCTTTAATATCTTCAAAAAGTTTACTCATTCTCAATAGTCCTATCTAACAGTTCGTTGATTCTTAGAACATTATTAAATGTACTATCAACTTCAAAAATGATTTTGGGTACATTTTTTGTTGTCATTTCTCTTGCTAATACTTTTTGAATCTTTGTTCTATTTTTCTCAAGTGCAGTTTTTAAAGAGCCTTCATTACCATCAAGTGTTGAAACAAATACCATTGATTTCTTTAGATCTGGTGAAGTAGAAACATGAGTAATAGTTGCTTTGTTTAGGACTGGATCAGAATTTCTTAAAAGTGCGCTTGAAATAATTTTTTGAATGAGGGGGTTTATTCGATTTATTCTTCCACCACGTGTTTGATTACTCATCGTTTTTTTCTAAACTTCTACTTCTCCAAGTATCTCTATTGTGTCGCCTTCTTTAATATCTTTATAATCTGAAAGACCAATACCGCACTCAAGACCTTCGTTAACGACTTCAACATTGTCTTTAAATCTTCTTAGTGAAACAATGGTGCCTTCATAGATTACTACACCGTCTCTTAGCAGTCGTGCCTTTGCGTCGAGTTCTACTTTACCTTCAGAAACTACAGAACCAGCAACTACACCAACTTTTGGTGCACGGAATGTAGTTTTAACTTCAACCATTCCAATAATTGCTTCTTCAGTTTTTATAGTCATTTGTCCAAGTACCGCTTCAGAAATATCGTCTAGCAATTCATAAATAATGTTGTATGTTCTTACGTCAATACCCTTGCTTTGAGCCATGTTTCTTGCCTGGCTATCAGGTCTTACATTAAAACCAATAATAAGTGACTCTGTAGCACTGGCTAAATCAACATCAGATAATACAATTCCCCCTACTGCTGAGTGAACAACTTGGATATTTACATCATCTGTTGCTAGTTTGTTTATACCATCTTTAATTGCTTCAACTGAGCCATTGGTGTCAGCTTTTAAAATTACATTTACTGTATTTAACTCACCTTCTTGTAAAAGTTTCATCATGTCACTAACTCGTGACTCAACTGAAAATGATAAGTTGTCATGCTCTTTTAATTTAGTTTTATTTTCTTCAGCTTTTGCCTTAGCCTCTTTTTGATTTTTAACAGCAACGAATTGATCGCCTGCAGTTGGTGATTCATCCCAGCCTATAATATCTATCGGAGAACCTGGTTCTACAGACTTTACTGTTTTATTATTATGATCAAACATTGACTTCACTCTACAAAATGCCTGACCAGCATAAAGAAAATCACCTTGTTTTAGAGTACCTCTTGTAACTATTACTGTAGCAACATTACCTCTACCAACTTCCATACGTGACTCAACAATATACCCAGAAGCATTTGTATTATAATTTGCTTTTAGTTCTTCTATTTCTGCTACGAGTGCAAGTGTTTCAAGCAAATCATCAACTCCATCACCTTTAAGTGCGGAAACTTCAACTACAGGTGTATCTCCACCTAAGTCTTCAGAAATTACTTCATATTTTGTGAGCTCAGCTTTAATCATAGATGGATTAGCTTCAGGTAGATCACACTTATTTATGGCGACAACTATAGGTACATCTGCAGCTTTTGAGTGGTTAATCGCTTCAATTGTTTGAGGCATTACTCCATCATCAGCAGCTACTACTAAGACAACTATATCAGTGACATTTGCACCTCTTGCTCTCATTTGTGTAAATGCTTCGTGACCAGGGGTATCAATAAAAGTAATTCCTGACTCCCCAGTATCTACTTTATAAGCTCCAACGTGTTGTGTTATACCACCAGCCTCACCATCTGCAACTTTTTCATTTCTTATATAATCCAACAAGCTAGTTTTACCATGGTCCACATGACCCATAACTGTAATTATTGGTGCTCTTAAATTTAATTTATCTGGATCGTCTTCAAAATCTTGAAATTCGATAATATCTTCTCTTGAAATTGTTACTTCATCTATCAAATCAGGAATTAGATTGTACTTTTCAAACAGCTTTTCTATATCACTATCATCTAATGGTGTATCTATAGCTTTCATTATTCCTAGACCCATTAAATCACCAACAATTTGTGTGGCTTCAACTTCTATAAGTGAGCTAATTTTTTCTGGAGATGAATTCCTGGAAACTTCAATAATCTGTACATCATCTTCGACAACTTCTTCAGATTCAGCTTCTGGTTCATCCTGAATAGCTTCTTCTTGCTCAGAGACCTCCTCAGTTTCAACTTCAGGTTGATCTTCTGGCATCAATGCTAATTTAACTAATTCTTCTTCCTCTTCAGTTAAACCAGATGATGCAGTTTTTACTTCTATACCAAGCTCTTTTGCTTGATGCAAAATGTCAGCTGATGCTAAATCAAGTTCCTTTGCGATTTGATGAATTCGCTTTTTAGCCATTTACTCTTCCTCTTTTGACGCACTCTCTTCTTCGTCAGATTCCTCTATTTGTGGAGAGTCTCCAAGTCCT
>CACGVI010000005.1 GCA_902576605.1 uncultured Candidatus Actinomarina sp.
ATATAAGAAAAGGTATACATAGTGTTAAAAAAATATAGGTGAATTCACTCAATTGCATATGCTATTTACAATAATAGAAGTGTTGAAGAATATAATTAAAAATAATAGTAGTCAAGCTTTTGCAGTTTCAATTCTATTCATGTTAATTGTGAGAATTATTTCAAACACATCAACATTTTTGTTTTCAGCAATTTTTGTTTTTTCGTTTATTTCATATTTTTTAATGTTTACTCTTGCCATAGATGCACTTAAAAAAAATAAAATAATAGGGATTTACCTTTGTATAACAGTTTTTTTTATACCTCCTAATATTTTTGAAGAATACAAGGGTCTATTATTTCCTGTTACATATCTCTCCCATTTTGCTTATCTAGGTTATTTAATTTCATTAGAATTGTTTGATAAATGGAAAAAAAGTCATGAATTATGAAAAATACTCTTTGTACCCTAAAATGAAATAATGAAACAGGGTGTGATAAAATTTTCTATTTTTGTTATTGCATTTTTTGCAACAACTTTTTTAATTAATTCACAAAATGAACCTGCAATGGCATTTGAATTACCGACAAGTGTAACTCTCAACTGTGTAGACAATGCCGTAGCACCCTTAAATAACTTAAAAGAAATTCAAACATTTCTAAGCTGTAATGGGTTTAACCCTGGTCCAATTGATGGTCTTAGTGGTTCTAGAACTGATGGAGCAATTAAAAGCTTTCAAAAAACTGTAGGCCTTACAGCAGATGGTCAAGTGGGTCCTGCAACGAGACAAGCCATGAGAAGCTACAGTTCTGTTTCTTTCACATTCCAAGGGAGTGGTTGGGGTCATGGAGTTGGGCTTAGCCAGTATGGCTCAAAAGGATTGACTGAGCTAGGAGCTGATTTTTGTTCAAATACAAGTTCATGTAATTCTAATGAGGTTGTGACTTACTATTTTCAAGGTACTTCTGTAAAAAAATTGTCAGAAATTAGCTTATCCTCACCAGATATATCAACAAATAGTAATGCGCTATGGGTTGGATTAGCTCGAAATGCGAAATCAATAAGCTTGACTACTCTTCCTTCTTCAAGTCCTCCAACCTTATTTATATGCCAGGAAAACCTACCACAAGTAGCAGGGGTGCAAGCATTTCTTTCTTCAAGGGGTTTTGACCCAGGTACTGTAGATGGTGCATATGGTGATAGGACTGCTGATGCTCTTAAAAGTTATCAAGCTTCTGTCGGCATAGGTCAAACAGGAACAATAAATGATGAGACTTTAAACAAAATTAAGTCAGATGCAAATTCTGACGGACCATGTGAATCAAACTTTGGTCCATTGAAAATATCTGGTGGTGCAACAATAAATATAATTTATTCGAATGGGAATTGCTACCTTACTGGACATCCTTTACTATCAAAAGTTCCTGCATCATGCAATATTGGAATTAGGTGGTCTGATGGTGGAAGAATCAGAGTTGGTCCAAGAGAACATAAACATGGGGTTCTCAAGTTAAGAAACAAAGGTGTATCAAGTGGCTTTCACGTTTCGTTAGCAGTGAATATTGAAAAATACCTTTACGGATTAGCTGAGATGCCATCACATTGGAATGTGAAAGCACTTGAAGCTCAAGCTTTAGTTGGTAGAAGCTATGCTGTCTTTCAGTATTTAAAACGTGATATTCCTTCTGAAAAAACCGATATTGATGCTGGATTATCAAGCACTAGAAAAAGTTATTGCTGGTGCCATATCGGCTCTACAGCATCTAGTCAATATTATTATGGTTATCTTAAAGAAATTGCTGGACCTAACTGGGTACAAGCTGTAAATAATACCTCTGGAAAAGTTATAACGTATGATGGAGGATACACCGAGAGCACTGTTGTTCAAGCGTTTTATTCATCATCTACTGGTGGAAAAACAAATGATAATGTAGTTGGATTTGGTTCTGCTACTGCATGGCCATATTTAAAAACTGTTGATGATCCATGGTCAGTTGACAACAGAGTTGGAAATCCCAAAGCTGCGTGGTCATATGACTTCAGCTCTTATCAGCTATCAAAAAATATTCTTTGTGGTGAGACACCATGCTTTGATGCAGTTACAGATATTTATGTATCTTCTGTTTCAGAGTCTGGTGCTGCTTTACAGGTAACAATGAAAGGTTTTAAAAATGGCTCTGCTAAAACTGTAACTAAATCTGGTAGAAATATTAAATCACAATTAGGGTTCACTTCTCATTATTTCAAAACTTCAAGTCAGTCTGATGTTTCGAATTTAAATATAGGGCCCATTACTGCAAATAATACCTCAACCGCTGCTGTTGAAAATTCATCAAGCTCAACAGGTGACACTCCACAGTATGCAACTTCTTCCAGTGGACTAAATTACTTATCAAAAGCAGGACTTTTGAATGTTTGTAATGAAACATCAAGTGCATGTCAAGCAAAAACAATTTCAAGAGAAGAAGCTGCAGCAGTTGTATCTGTGGTTGGTGGAGTCTCTCTTGATGCACCAAATGCATATAGTGATGATGATCAAAGTATTTACCAACAAGCAACTAATGCCTTGCCTTATTATGGAATGCAAATTTGTTTTGGTAGCCCATTTCAAATTCAACCATCCGAAACTGTTTCTAGAGATGAACTTGCTTGTTTGCTTGTTAAATCTATAAGAGCTGGAACAACTGAAAATCTTAGTGGTTCAGTTGATAAGTATTCTGATGAAGGTGCAAGTAAGTGGACAAATGAAATAAATGTACTTGCAGCAAACGATATAATGCCGGCATGTAGTGACTTAAGCGATAAATTTTGTCCAAGTCGAAAAATAACAATTGGAGAAGTTTCGTATATTGTCAATAAATTGGTTGAAAAATCACTTGTCCCAACATCAGTATTTGATGCTAATCCATTCCAGACAGGATGGACAGCAAATGGTGGTGAAGTAACTGAAGCTTCATCAACAGCTGTTTCAAATCCTAATGCGGGTAATGACGCATGCATACCCCAAAACAACAGTTCTCTAGTTATCAATTCAACTTTAGACATTCAGCAATTTCTTTCCAACAATGGGTTTAATCCTGGACCAATTGATGGTCAATCTGGTCCAAAAACTAAAAACGCAATTATTGCCTTCCAAAAAGAGAATGGACTTTTAGCAGACGGAATAGCTGGGAATAAAACTAAAGCTGCAATGAGGGCATATACAGGTTGTAAAAGTGAAAATACTTGCATAGCAAGAGATAATAGATCAGCAAAACTTGACTCAATTTCTGATATTCAAACTTATCTAGCGAACAACGGATTTAATCCAGGAATTATTGATGGAAAAATGGGATCCTATACCAGAGAAGCTATTAAAGCCTTCCAAAGAAAAGTTGGATTAATTCCAGATGGTGTCGCTGGGGCAAGAACTAAATCAGAGATGAAATCATATACAGGCTGTTAGCTAAGATAGTTTCTAATTTTTTCTCCAATAGATTCTGCATTAACCTTAAAAAACTCTGCTAAATCTTTTTCTGGTGCAGATTTACCAAAAGTCTGAACGCTAAAGGATTCTGTTATATTACCAATATAATCTGACCATCCTGCAGACTTACCTAACTCAATGGTAAAGATAAATTTATTGTTATTTAATGACTTAGATATTTCAGGAGTTAATTTGTTTAGTATTGGAACGCTTACAATTTGAATTGAAAATTCTTTAAGCATTTCTTTTACTTCCAATGCTAAATTAACTTCTGAGCCGGATGCAAAAATAGTTAAATCCTTCCCTTTGGAAATGACAAAACCACCATTTAGAAAATCTGAATAGGTGACATCATAATTTAAAAATTTCAAATTTTGTCTTGTCAGTGAAAGAGCTTTAGGATTTTTTGTATTAGAAAATAAATACTTATAAGCAAATATTGTTTCAATACTGTTAGAAGGTCTTATAACATCTAGCCCTGGAATTAGCCTCAAAGACATGAGGTGTTCTATTGGTTGGTGTGTTGGGCCATCTTCTCCAAGATATATTGAATCATGTGTAAATATATATGCAGAATTTAAATTCATTAGTGAAGCCAACCTGATGCTTGGACGCATGTAGTCTGAAAAGACTAAAAAAGTAGAACCGAAAGCAAATAAATTGCTATGAAGACTTATTCCATTAACTACTGCAGCCATACTGTGTTCTCTAATTCCAAACTCAATATTTTGCCCACTTCTATTTTTACTTGTATATGATTCATCACTAATTATTTGCTTAGTTGATGCAGCGAGATCAGCTGAACCCCCTAAAACAAATTTATTATCTAAACCAATCAACTTCATATAATTACCGCCAGTAACACGTGTAGCTGCATCTTGAATTTCAAAACTTTCTGGAAAATTTAATTCATTTTTTTCAAACTGTTCCCATAGTTTTTTAAATGATCCATCATTTGTTAATTTATTATTTAAATTTGAATTCCATTTTTCAAAAGATTTATCATCTTCTAATCTTTTTTCAGCAAAATATTCATAAATATCATTACTATGCTCGAAAGGATCTCCTTCCCAGCCAATTTCTCCTAGAAATAATTGCATTTCCTCACTCCCTAAAGGAGCACCATGAATTGAGCTTGTATTTTGTTTATTTGGTGCAAATTTTCCAATTGTGCTTTTTGCTATTATTAAGGAAGGCTTGTTTATTTCTTTTTTTGATAAATCTATAGCATTTTCAATTTCTACTTCACTATGACCGTCAACTTCTAAAACTTGCCACCCAACGGATTCGAATTTTTTCTTTTGATTAGTAATAGATACTTTGTCGACATTCCCATCTATAGAAATATTGTTGTCATCAAATATATATATCAATTTTCCTAATTTCCATACTCCAGCTAACTCTGCAGCTTCAAAAGATATTCCTTCCATCAAATCTCCATCAGAGACTATGCCGTAAACATAATGATCAATAATGTCTTTTCCTAAAACTTCAGACAAATAGGACTCTGCTAAAGCTAGTCCAACTCCAGTTGCAAATCCTTGGCCAAGAGGTCCGGTAGTTATATCAATTCCTAATGAAGTTTCAACTTCAGGGTGACCAGCAGTTTTAGAATTTAGTTGTCTAAATTGCTTTATATCTTCAAGGGAAATATCAAATCCATTAAAATGAAGCAAACTATAAAGTAGCATCGAACCATGGCCTGCGCTTAAAACAAACCTATCCCTATTGATCCAGTTAGGTTGTTTATTTGAAACTTTTAGCACATTTTTGAATAAGACTGTACCTACTTCTGCCATACCCATAGGCATTCCTGGATGTCCAGAGTTTGCTTTTTCTACAGAAGCTGCAGATATGACTCGAATAGATTTTGTTACTTTATCAAACATTGCTTTAAGTATATAAGAATCTATACAGACGCAAAGGAATCTTTTGCATGGTATGAAGACCTAACTAAAGGACCAGATTCTACATGCGGTATTCCGAAAGACTCTCCTATAAGTTTATAATGTTCAAATTCTTCCTCCGGTGCGTATCTATCTATTGGTCGATGTTTTGCAGTAGGACGCAAATACTGCCCAATAGTTACAATATCAACATCTAATTTTGATATATCTCTTAACACAGATATTACTTCCTCTTTGCTCTCTCCCATTCCAACAATTAAACCTGTTTTTGTTTTTCCTTCAAACCCCTGAGATTTTACATAATGCAATAAAGATAAGGATCTTCCATAAGATGCAGATGTTCGTATCTCTCTTTGCAGCCTTGGTACTGTTTCAAGATTATGATTGATTACTTCTGGTGAGGCTTCAATTATATTGTTAATTGCTGCTCTATCACCTTTAAAATCTGGTATCAAAACTTCTACATCACAACCATTATTAAATTTTTTGACTTCTCTTATTGTTTCTGCAAAAAATAAAGAACCACCATCGTTTAAATCATCTCTATTAACAGAAGTGATTACAGCATGTGAAAGTCCCATAGTATTAACACTTTCAGCTACTCTTTTTGGTTCTTCCCAATCTAAACTTCCAGGCTTTCCAGTTTTTACATCACAAAACCCACAAGCCCTAGTACAAACATCACCCATAATCATAAATGTTGCAGTTCCCATAGACCAACATTCATATATATTAGGACATGAAGCCTCTTCACAAACTGTATTTAGCTTTTGTTCATTCAATAGATTTTTTAAAGATCTGTAATCATTTCCCAAATTAGCTTTAACTTTCATCCATTCAGGTCTTTTTGGCTCATTTGGTAAAACCCCTTTAATAGTTATTGGAATTCCTTTACTTGACGGTTTAAAAACTCCCTCTGCAACCATTTTGTCTATGTTGAACTCTTTTTTTGACTTAAGTTGTTTTGGTGTGAATTGTGAAAATTGCTCATCAACTTCTTTATATTTAAATAACTTTGAGAAATTTTTAGACACTATATGTGAAACTTCCTCAAAAGAAACTTCATTATTATAGTTTTGAATTGAGGTAATATTTTCTAACTCATTTCCACAAGGATTTATGAGCTGGAACCCTTCTAATTTATCAAAAATATTTAATGAAAAACCATGATACGTTGTCCACTTACTAACTTTTACCCCTATTGAAGCAATCTTTCCTTTTTCAGTCCAAACCCCGGTGTCATCTTCTTTAGTAAATGAATCTATAGATAATTCTTTTAGAGAATCGATTAAAGTGTTCTCAATCAATCTCACAAAAGGAATAACTTTTTTTGGATCTTCAAGTCTGATAATTGGATATCCAATCAATTGACCTTCTCCGTGAAAAGTAATATCTCCACCTCTGTCCGTCTCGAAATAATCTATTTTCATTTCTTCTAAATAATCTAGTGAAACAAGTAAATTGCCTTCTTTTGATGTTCTTCCAGATGTGATTACATTGTCATGTTCAAGTAATAAAAGGTAGTCGTCATTTTCTAAGTTGTTTGATACAGATTTGTGTAAACCTAGTTGTAAATCATAAGCTTCAGAATATGAAAGTTTACCAAGCCACCTTATATTTAATTTTCTCAAACTAGTTTAATTCCTGTGACCAGTCAGAGTTTTCTAATTTTTCTCTTATAGAATTTAAGAACAATAATGCAACTGAACCGTCAAAAGCTCTGTGATCCCATGTCAAACTTAACATTCCAGTATGCCTAATAGCTATAGAATCAGTGCCATCCTGTGCTTCAATAACTACTGGTCTTTTTTTAACTGACTCAGTAGACAATATTGCTACGTTTGGCTGATTAATTATTGGAGAAGTTAAGAATGAATTGAATGAACCATTGTTAGAGATGGTAAATGTACTTCCCGAAACATCATCCAAATCATAAGATCCTTCTCTTAGCTTTGATGATGTATCGGATATTTTTCTTGCTAAACCTTTCAAGCTAAATGAATCTGCTTCACGAAGAGTTGCGACTAATAAGCCCTCTTGATTGAGGTCAACAGCTATACCTAAATTAATATTACTGTGAAAACTGTGGATATTTTTATCAAGGTCGAATGAACTATTTACAACGGGATACTCTCTTAAGGCATATATTGTAGCTAGAGATATAAAAGGTAGATAAGTTAAAGAAAAACCATTCTCTTCTTTAAATGATTTTTTGTGCTTGCTTCTTAGTATTTCAACATTTTCATAGTCAACTTCGACAGAAGTCATTACATGAGCAGAAGTCTGTTTTGACATAATCATATTCTCAGCAATTCTTCTTCTTAATCTAGAAATTTCACCACTTGAAGGTTCGGCTGATTGTACTTGCTTCTCTTTTTGTTGGCTTGGTGCTTCTTTTGGTTTTTGAACAGTCTGACTTTCAGAAGTTATAAAACTCTCAATATCTTTCCTTGTAATCCTTCCACCTGATCCAGTACCGGTAACTTGCTCAAGATCTACATTGTTTTCAGTTGCTAATTTTCTAACAACAGGTGATAACTTTAAATTAGTACTTTTAACAACTGGAGAAGATCTGACTTCTTCAACTTCCACTTCAACAACTTCCTTGACTGGCTCGCTGACAGTTTCTACTTCGTTCGATGTTTTTTCGTTAACAGAGCTACCACTTGAATCTCCATCAAGTTCCAATAGAGATGCTCCAACTTCAACAGTCTCACCTTCTTCAACTAGAAGAGATGTGACCTGACCAGTAAAAGGAGATGGAACTTCAGTATCAACTTTATCAGTTGATATTTCTAGAATAGGATCATCTTCTTTTACCTCATCACCAACTTGAACTAGCCAGCGAAGTATTGTTCCTTCAGTTACCGTTTCACCCAATTGGGGCATAGTTACAATTTGACTCATGGTTTTATTGTAATTCTTTTATAGCTTTTATGACTTTTTCAGCACTCGGTATGAAAGCATCTTCAAGCACAGGAGCAAAAGGAATATGAGTATTTGGAGGTGTAACTTTAACAATTGGATTGTCTAAGTTCCAAAAACCTTTTTCAGCTACCATAGATGAAATTTCAGATGCCACTGATGAGAAAGGAACATCCTCTTGTAAAATGCACAAATTTGATGTTTTTTCAACAGAATGAAGAATAATTTCTTCATCAAGTGGAACAATTGTTCTAATGTCAATAATCTCAACGGAAATGCCTTCCTTTTCTAATTCTTGAGCAGATTGTTCTGCTACTGAAACCATTCCTGACCATGTAACAATTGTTATGTCTGAGCCTTCTTTGACTATTTTTCCCTTACCAATTTCAACTTCATATAGTCCAAGTGGCACATCCATTTTTATGTCAGGTTTTCTATATAGTTTTTTATGCTCTAAATACATAACCGGGTTTGGATCATTCACAGCAGCTACCAAAAGTCCTTTTGCATCATATGGATTAGATGGAGCAACTACCTTAATTCCAGGATGATGAGCTAACAATGATTCAGGACTTATTGAGTGAAATGGACCAGACCTTGTACCTGCTCCTGTTGGACCCCTTACAACCATAGGGACAGCTTTTCCAGCTTTCCAATGATATTTTGCTGCTTCGGTTGTTATCTGATCAAGTGCTGGATATACAAAATCATAAAACTGTAACTCAACTATCGGCTTTTTACCTGCTAGAGCTGCTCCAACTGCTGCTCCAGTAAATCCTCCCTCTGAAATTGATGTATCTATAACTCTGAACGGTCCATATTTATCAAAAAGACCTTTTGTTGCTTTAAACGCACCTTCAAAAACTCCAATATCTTCACCCATCATAAAAACGTTTTCATCATTTTCCATCAACTCATCTAGTCCGTTAGTAATTGCTTCAATGTAGTTCATTGTTTTTTTATTATCTTCACTATTTTCAATTTTCGGAGTCGTTCTTATAGCAAAAATATCTGCTTCCTCATTATTTGGATCCGGATCATCTTGATTTTTTGCCCAATCTAATGTTTCTTTTATTTCGGTTTCTAACTCATCTGTTAAATTTATAAAATGTTCAGTTGTGAATAATCCTTCCTCTAATAAGGAATCCTCAAATCTTGCAATGGGATCTCTTTTCATCCAAAAATCTCTTACTTCATCATTTACGTATTCAGCGGGATCGTGTCCTGCGTGACCATAATGACGAAAGGTGACTAATTCAATTAATGAAGGTCCGTTACCATTCCTAGCTTCTTCACACGAATCATGAATTGCATCTATTACTTCATATATATCATTTCCATCAATAATCTTTGCTGGAATTCCATAGCCAGCAGCTCTATCAGCTACATTAGGTGTACCAAATTCAGTATCATTTGGTGATGAATAAGCAAACTGATTATTTTGAACAGTAAAAACTACAGGTAGATTTAGCACTGCAGCCATATTTACACTTTCGTGCCATGTACCTGTTGCAGTAGCTCCTTCACCACAGTTTGCAACAGCAACTACGCCGGAACCACTTTGTTGAGATGCTAAAGCCCAACCAACTGCTACAGGTGCTGAATCAGGTAGCGGGGAAACAACCATCAAAGTGCCTTTATCAACAATACCAAAGTGGCTATTTCCATCTCGTCCTTTAGATGGACCATCATTTTTTCCATAGAAATTTAATGCAATTTCTTTAAGAGTTACGCCTTTTTTAATTTGAACACCAAGATCTCTGTGTGTTCCTCCAAATATATCTTTTGAATCCATACCAGCAGCAATTCCCGCCATACATGCTTCTTGACCAATTCCCGGATAAACTGCACCACTTAACTGTCCACCTTTGTACATTTTTAACAATCTATCCTCTAATAATCTTTGTGTTTTCATTGATTTGTAAATATCCCACAAAACTTCTTTTGAAAGTGTTGCTGAATAGCCTTGTCTAGTTATTTTTTCAATTTGCATATTAATGTAACCCCCTACCACTTAAACTCATTAATGATTCACCAATTGCTTCACTCAAAGTTGGATGTGCATGTATAAATTCTGATGCTTCATCTGGAAGCGCTTCCCAGCCAACCATATACATTAATTCATGTATCATTTCACCAGCAGCGGGACCGCACACACTTGCTCCCACTATAGGACCATTTTCCTCTGAGTAAACTTTTACTAATCCCTGATTTTGATTTTGTATCATAGCTCTCCCTATACCAGCGAAGCCGTGTTGCGATTGATTAATTTTCACTCCAAGTTCTTTTGCTTTATCGGAGTTTAAGCCTACCTCAGCAAGTTCTGGCCTGGTGTATACAACATAAGGTATTGCATTGTAATTTACTGGATTGTTTTCACCTGTTGCAATATGAGTTACTGAACTTACTGCTTCAGCAAAAGCTACATGAGCTAATTGAGGAGTGTCCTCAACAATATCCCCTAAAGCATAAATATTTTCTATCTCTGTTTGTAAAGTGTCTAAGTTAGTTTTTATAAAGCCTTTATTAACATTTATACCTATTTCCTCAAGTCCAATATTTTGAGTTAAAGGTTCTCTTCCTACAGCAACTAATACACAATCAAAGCTATCACTCTCACCATCGGAAAAGTTAACTTTATTATCATTAATAGAATCAACAGACGTACCTAATTTGAAAATAACCCCTCTTTTTGAGAGTTGCTTTCTTAATTCACCGGAAGTTCTTTTGTCTAAGCCAGGTAAAATTTCATTAGCCAACTCAACGACTACAACATCTGAATCCAAATCGTTTAAGAGACTTGCAAATTCACAACCAATGGCTCCCGCTCCGATCACACAAACTCTTTTTGGGGGTGTCTCCCAATTCAATGCTGTGTCAGATGTTATTACAAATTCATTATCAATTTCAATACTTGGGAGTGATCTTGGTTTTGAACCAGTTGCAAGAAGTATAAAATCTGATTCAATTATTATTTGTTCACCATCTGCTTTTTTGACTAGGACATTATTTTTGTCTTTAATCGAACCCCAGCCTTCAATTACATTTACTTTTTTGGATTTAAGCAACATACTGATTCCGCCAACAAGCTTGTTAACAATTTCATATCTTTTTTCAGCTGTTTTAGCCCAGTTAATAGTTTTTTTATCTATATCTATCCCAAACTCACTTGATGTCTCGATTTCATGATTTAATTCTGCAACATGTAGCCAGTATTTTGCTGGTATACAGCCCCTATTTAAACAAGTTCCACCGAGAGTATCAGATTCGATTAGGGTGGTTTCTAAATCAAAATTACTTGCGTAAAGTGCAGCAGCATAACCTGCTGGTCCTCCACCAATGATGGTTAATTTTTTCAAATTACCTCTTTCTGGACAGGGTCTCTATCCAATCGAGATAATAACTACACTTTTACGAGGGGTTCCCAAGAAAAATGATAATAGTTATCGTCACATTTAAATCTACTAAAGTTTGAACGAAGTTCAAAATTAGGATTGTTTTATATTTAAGTAGAATGTAACTATGCAGACAAGACATTTAATAATTGCATCTCTTTTGACAGGTTTATTAATACTTGCAGCCTTTGGTGCTTGGCTATTAACTTTTTAGAATTGAAAAACTTTAATCTACAACAAGGCATCATACATATACCAATGGAACTTCCGTGGAACTCTCCTGGATTTGTAAATGTTTATTTCATTGAGGACAATGACGGATATGTAATGATTGATTGTGGAGTAAACGGAATCGAATATCAAGAATTATTAGAAACCAAAATGGATTTAATTGGTTTGTCATACGAAAATGTAAAGTTATTAATTGGCACTCATATGCACTCTGATCATATAGGACTATCTACAACATTAAGAAAGAAAGGGATACCTTTCGCACTCTATAAAAATTCTGTTGATTTTATAGACGGTTATAACGATTGGTCAATTAGATTTAAAAAACTTAGAGAATTTGCTAAAAAAGAAGGAGCTCCAAAAAGTTTCTTGAATGACCTCGATCAAATAGAAACTCCAATATATGCGGGTAAAATTTCAAAACCAGATGTTTTGCTTGATGAAGGAAATATAAAAAATATTAAAAGAAATATTGAAATTATATTTACCCCTGGACATGATAGAACAGAAATCTCTATCCTTGATAATCCATCCAAAATATTATTTTCTGGTGATCATATCTTACCAAAAATTACCCCATTCATTCCCTTAGAGGACGCTGATGATGACATGCTTGAAAAATATACATCTTCACTAAACAAGGTTTATAATCTTGAACAAAAGTTAATTGCTCCTGGTCATGGAAATTTAATTGAAAAACCATACTCTCGTATTGAGCAAATGCAACTTCATCACAAAAAAAGATCTGATAAAATCATTGACCTGATTGGTGACTCAAAATTTTCAGGCTGGGAGATTGTAAATTTACTATTTCCAAGAAAACTTGATGAACTTAACCTAAGGCTTGCATTTCAAGAAACTTTGGCTCATTTAATATATTTGGAAAACAAGGGTTTGATAACACATGTCGTAGATGCAAATAGAAATTACTGGGAGAAAGTTAGGCAGGTTTAAAACCTCTATTTTTTGCTTCATCAATATTGTCTGGTGAAAATGATTGAATAAGATTTAATTTAATGTAATCAACACTGTTGGTCAAAGCAGACAATTTTTCAAATTGTTCTACGTCGTCACAATCATAAAATTTCATATTTTTTCTAAATCCGACAAACCTAAAATTTTCGAATCTATCTAGCCTATTCAATTTAGAGGTTAAGTAATTCTGCTATTTTATCTCTTGCTAGTTTAGGAGTTCCCAGTAAGAGTGAGTCGGACTTAGCTTTTTTAAAATATAAATGCGCTGGATGTTCCCATGTAAAACCAATTCCGCCATGAACTTGAATATTGTCACCTGCAATTTTATTAAAAACTTCGGAACAATATGATTTGGCAAGCATTGAGCTCATTTCAGTCTCTACGTCATCTAAATAATCAATCCTTACGGCGCTATAGGCTACAGATTTTGCACTTTCCAGATGCATAAGCATATTGGCACATATATGTTGAATTGCTTGAAAAGATCCGATTGGCCTTCCAAATTGTATCCTTTCTTTTGCATACTGCGTAGACATATCTAAACATGCCTGTGATGCACCAACTTGTTCCATTGCTAAATAGCCGAGTGCAATATTTTTAACTTTATTCCATGCAGACAACTCTGCGTCTAATTCAATTAGAACATCATCCGTACTTAATGTAACCTCTGACATTTCAACTTCACACATTGGTCGTGTTTGATCAAGAGAAGTAGTTTCTTTAATTATTACACCGTCAGAGTTGGTAGAGACTAATACAAACTTACAACCGTCTTCATGTTTTGCTAAAACTGCAATGTAATCTGAAACATCTCCAAACATAACATATTTTTTATTTCCACTAAGAATATAGCCAGAATCAACAGTAGTTAGCTGTGTGTTTATTGTGTCTTTATTAATTTCATATTTATCACTTTCATAGACTGCAAAAGTTCCTATTTTTTCACCACTTATAATTTCAGGTAAAAGCTCGTCTTTTTTTTCCTTTTTTGAATTCATTAATATTTGTTTGAAAACTACACCGGAGCTAAATATTGGAATTATTGGCATATAGTATCCAAGAACCTCAGAGAGAATAGCTGTATCAGTATTAGAAAAACCAAGTCCACCGTCTTCTTCAGGCACATCTAAGGCTAACCAGCCTTGGTCGATGACTAAATCCCATACTTTTTTATCAATTCTGCAGTTTTCATCCACTTTCTGGATTGTCTCTAGAAGATCTATATTTTCCTTTAAAAGTTTATTTGAGTTCTCTTTAATTTCATTTTGAAGATCGGTCAATGTAAATTGCATTATCTAATTGTAATTTTTATTTTTTATTTCGCTAATCATATTTAACTTGTTTCAAATCGTAATTAACATAGATGTTATGTTAGAAATTAAAAATTTACATGCAGAAGTTGAAGGTACTGAAATTTTAAAAGGTGTTGACTTAAAAATTAATCCTGGGGAAGTACACGCAATTATGGGGCCAAATGGTTCTGGTAAATCTACCTTAGCAAATGTAGTTATGGGAAATCCAGTTTATGAGGTTACGGAAGGATCAGTGATGTTTGAGGGTGAGGATATCACTGAAGAACCAGTAGACAACAGAGCAAAATTAGGTATGTTTCTCGCATTTCAATATCCGGAATCAATTCCAGGAGTAACAATAGTAAATATGCTTAAAACAGCGCTAACAAATATTGAAGAAACTGAGTACACGACACTTGAACTTAGATTAAAAGTTGCCGAAGCAATGGAACAGCTAGGCCTGTCTGCAGATTTTGCTGATAGATATTTAAATGAAGGATTTTCTGGTGGAGAAAGAAAAAGAAATGAAATTCTTCAACTTGCTGTACTCAATCCAAAGCTTGCAGTTTTAGACGAAACTGATTCTGGATTAGATGTAGATGGATTAAAAGTTGTTGGAGAGGGTGTAAGTAAATTAAAAACAGATGATAAGGGTTATTTAGTTGTAACCCATTACCAAAGACTTCTGGAATATATAAAACCTGACTTCGTCCATGTTTTTGTCGATGGGGCAATTGTTGAATCTGGTGGAGTCGAATTATCTGAAAAACTTGAAAAAGAAGGATATGAATCATACTTATGATTAAAGTAAGCGATCTTAAAAAAGATTTTCCAATTTTTGATAGAGAAATTAATGGAAAAAGACTGACTTATTTAGATTCCGGTGCAACTTCTCAAAAACCAGAATTAGTTATTAATGAAATGTCAAATGTATATTCAAATATTAATGCAAATGTTCATAGGGGTACTTATGTTCTCTCATCAGAAACTACAGCAAAATATGAAGATGTGAGAAACAAGCTTAAAGAATTTATTAATGCTTACTCCTCCGATGAAATTATTTTTACAAAAGGTTGTACAGAGGGATTTAATTTTTTAGCAAATTCTATTTGCAAAGATTTAAATCCCGGAGATGAAATCATTCTTTCAGAAATTGAACATCATGCAAACATAATTCCATGGCAAATGGTTGCAGAAAAATACAATCTAAAAATCAAATATATTAATATAACTGAGTCATTTAACCTAGATATCGATCATTTTGAAAGTCTCTTAAATTCAAATACTAAAGTAGTTTCTATAGTTGGAGAATCAAATATGTCTGGAATGCTCCCAGATATAAAAAAACTTAATTCACTAATTAGAGAAAAAACAAATGCAATATATATTGTTGATGGTGCTCAACTGGTCCCACACAGAAAAATTGATGTACAAGATTTAGGAATTGATTTCATTTGTGTATCAGGACATAAAATGTTGGGACCTACTGGGATTGGCGTTGTTTGGGGCAGAAAAGAATTACTTGAGAAATTAGATCCAGTTTATGGTGGTGGAGACATGATTGAAGAAGTTTTCTATGAAACTGCAACTTGGGCTCCCATTCCACATAAATTTGAAGCGGGCACTCCGCCGTATGTAGAAGCGATAGGCTTAGGAGCTGCAGTCGATTATTTGACTAAATTAGATATGAAAAATGTTGAAAAACATTCAGATGAGCTGCGACTATATGCAAAAAATAAATTAGAAAATATTGATCGCTTGAACATTGTTCATACAAACTCTAATTTAGCTGGCTGTACATTTGCAATGAGTGTGGAAGGAGTACATGCTACTGATGTTTCTTTAATGCTAGACACATTTGGAGTCGCAGTGCGGGCAGGGCATCACTGTGTTCAACCATTCCACAGGAAATTAAACCTTGATGCCACTTTTAGAGCTACTGGCTATATTTATAATGATGAAGAAGATTTTGATATATTGTCTAACACAATTGAAGAAAGTATAAAATTATTAACTTAAAATGAGTATTCAAGAAAAAGTTGAAGGGTATAAAAAAACTCTTGCATTATTTCCAAACCCACAAGAAAAATATCAGTATTTAATTGAACAAGCTAAGAAAAGTGAAGACTTTCCAACTGAATTAAGAATTGATGAATTTAAAGTAAATGGTTGCCAGAGTCAAGTCTGGTTAGTTCCAGAAGAAAAAGATAATAAATTGTATTTTAAAAGTGACTCAGATGCATTGATAGCTAAAGGACTCGTAACCTTAATTGCATCTATCTACTCAGACGAAGCACCCAAAGATATTCTGAACTCAGAGATTGATCTGATGGAAGAATTTGAATTAGGTGTAATTTTGAGCCCTGCAAGAAGAAATGGTGCTTTCAGTATGTTAAAAACTATTAAGGAATTTTCACAAAAATTAGCTGATTGAACCTTCCCACCAATTTTCATGTGGAAAATAAATCCAAACTTGTTCAGTATCTTTTGCTAAATCTTGTGTGTAATAATGTGGCTCAAAATCACACTCGTTATTCCACCACAATGCAGAAAAGCGAACATCACACTCATGATTTATATTTTCTTTAATATAGTTTGATAATCGCTCAAACGTTTCACCGCTATCACATATATCATCTACAATTAAAACTTTTGAATCATTAGATTTTGGAAGATAATTTTCCCAATGTGGAAAATCTCTGGTTGAAGCATGCACTGGTTTAAAAGGAATACTTAATTTGTGAGATATCATAACTCCTGGAATCAATCCGCCTCTACTAATGCCAACGATTACATCGGGTTTAAATCCATCTGCTTCAATTTTTTCACAAATTAAATTTGTATCTTCAATTTGTTGTTCCCACGTATAAATTAATTTTTCCATTTTCGTAAGTGCTAATTTTATCAAAGAATAAAAAGTGCAGAGAAGATATTTAATTATTTTTTAACTTCAAAATAAAAGACGTAGCTTGAGTATGTTCTATACTAATCGTATGAAAAGGAGGTAAGGATGCGTAGAAGTTGGGCGGTAGGCCTAATTATTATCAGTATTCTTGCTATGGCCTGCGGGGGAGCCGCAGACGTAGATGATTACAAAGCAGCCTTTGTGTATCTTGGATCCGCAAACGACGGAGGATGGACACAGGCACATGACGAAGGTCGTCAATATTTAGTTGAGCAAACCGGGATTGAAACAGCTTTCACTGAGGATATTCCACCTGATGCAACTGAATTCAGAACAGTAGCTGAAGCTTATATTGAACAAGGTTACAATATAATTTTTGGAACTACTTTCGGATACCTAGACATAATGGAAGAGATGGCACTTGAATATCCAGATGTTATCTTCTTACATTGCTCTGGATATAAATCAAATGATTCTAACTATACAAACTATTTTGGAAAAATTTATGAAGCAAGGTATTTGTCTGGATTAGCAGCTGGATCACTTACAGAGTCAAATAAAATTGGCTATGTTGCAGCATTTCCAATACCAGAAGTTATAAGAGGTATTAATGCTTTTGCAAACGGTGTCAAAGAAGTGAACCCAAATGCTACTGTTGAAGTAGTTTGGACAAACACTTGGTTCGGACCTGAAGAGGAAACTCAAGCAGCAAATGCACTTCTAGAAGCAGGTGCTGATGTATTAACTCAACATCAAGATTCAGCTTCTACCGGCATTGCCGCTGAAGCAGCTGGGGCAAAATGGATTGGTTACCATACTGGTTATGGAAAAGATGCCGCTCCAAGTGCTTTCGTCACTGCACCAGTCTGGAACTGGGGACCGTTATACACTGATATGGTTAATGCAGTTATAAATGACGAATTTACTACAACACCATATTGGACAGGAATGTCTGGTAATGTTGTAGATTTGTTTGAGGTATCTGATGATGTGTCCAGTGATGTTAAAGCATTGATTGAACAAAGAAAACAAGAAATTATCGACGGAACTTTTGTGATATTTGAAGGTTCAAGTGATGGTGACTTATTAGGTATGAGTTACTTTGTTGACAATGTTGTAGGTACATTAGACTAAATGTTTTTATTACAGCACCTCTTCTTGAGGTGCTGTAATTTTTTTTATGAATAATAAAATTTTAGAAACTAAAAATATTACAAAAAGTTTTGGAACATTAAAAGCTCTTGATAATGTAAGTTTTAATCTTTATGAGGGCAAAATTCACGGATTATTAGGTGAAAATGGAGCTGGTAAATCATCACTTATGAATGTTCTCTCAGGACTTTATCATCCTGAAAAGGGATCCATATATATTAAAAATCAAAAATATAAAATTTCAAATCCAGACTTTGCTTCGAAACTTGGGATTGGAATGGTTCATCAGGAATTTAGGCTGGTTGAAAGTTTTAGTATTAAAGATAATTTAACTCTTTCAAGATCAAATATTTACATAGACAACTTCAAGACTGCATATAAAAAATATTCTGAAATATTTGCATTAAATGTAAGAGAAGATGAAGCAGTTTCTAACTTATCTGTTGGGGAGAAACAAAAAATTGAAATTATGAAACTTATTTTTAACAACAGCAATATCATGCTTTTGGATGAACCAACAGCAGTGCTTACGCCTCAAGAAACTCTTCAGCTTAAAAATTCTCTCGTAACACTTGCAAAAGAAGATATGAAAACAATAGTTTTAATTACACATAAATTAAAAGAAATACGTGAATTTACAGAAATTGTTTCAGTTTTAAGAAATGGAAAAATGGTTTCAAATGATTTACTAACTCAAGAGGTTAGTAATAACCAACTAATTAATCTAATGATGGGCAAAGTTAAAAAATCTCAAATAAATAAAAACAATGAAATTGGAGATATTAAATTAGAAGTCAAAAGTGTTACTTCCAAAGATCCGGTAAATAATATCAAAAAGCTAGACGATATTAACTTTCAAATAAGAAGTGGTGAAATTTTAGGACTAGCAGGAGTATCTGGAAATGGACAAGTGGAGTTAGCAAATCTAATTGCGGGCATTGAAAAAAATTTTGAAGGAAAAATAATTATAAATAACAACGATGTTTCGAACAAAGGAGTTAAATCTAGAAAAAAACTAAATTTATCTTATATTCCTGAAAACAGGCTTGGAGTCGGTCTAGCTCCTGGAGTTTCAGTGTTAGATAATTCAATAGTTAAAGATTATTTTCAGACAAAACTTGGACCACACTTGTCTAAAAATAGAACTGTAAAATATTTAGAAAATTTAATAAATCAATTTTCAATCAAAGCGCCAAATCCAAAAGCTGAAATTTCTACTTTGTCTGGAGGCAATATGCAGAAATTATTGATGGGTAGAGAGCTAATTGGAAACCCTGATGTAATTATTGCGTCACAACCAACTAGAGGCCTCGATGTAAATGCTGTTGAAGCAATTCATAATCTTTTAATAACTCAAAGAAATAAAGGTTCAGCAATTTTTCTAATTTCAGAGGATCTTGATGAACTTTTTAAATTAAGTCATAAACTACTTGTGATTTATGAGGGTAAAGTAATTAAATCTTTTTCCACATCTGAATCAGATATTGAAAGTATTGGCTTAGCAATGGCAGGTATTGGTGAATAAGTATACTTTATCAAAACGTCAAGCTGTCAATGAATTATCGACCTTTTACTCTTTTCTAGCTGGATTTTTGATTGCATTAGTCATAGGCTCAATAATTTTATTAATACAAGAAAAAAATCCTATCGATACTTTCTCTTTAATGTTCAAGCTTTCTATTGGTAGTGTTAACAGCTTAAGTTCATCATTAAATAAAGCAACCCCATTAATTCTTGCAGGTTTAGGTATTGCGATAATAAATACCGTGAAACTGTGGAATATAGGTGCTGAAGGCCAAATTTTCATGGGTGCAATAGGTGTGAATTTATTTTATATTAATTCAAACTTATCAAATCCAACAATATTAATTTTTTTGCTTTTATTATCGGCATTTATAGGTGGTGCTTTTTGTATTCTAATTCCAGCTCTTGCAAAAGTTTTGTTTGGTGTTAATGAAATAATTACTACCTTATTAACAAATTACATAGTCATAGGGTTGACTATTTATTTAGTAAATGGTCCCTGGAAAGATCCTAATTCGCTTAACTTTCCTGCAGCAGCTTACGTTGGAAAAGAAGTCTATTTGCCAACCATGTTTGGTAAATTAAGCTATGGATTTTTAATTTGCATTATATTTACAGCTTTAGCGCATTATCTAAAAAATAAATCAGTTTTTGGGTATGAAATGAGAATTGCTGGAGGATCTGAAATGACTGCAATTTATGCCGGAATAAATGCAAAGCAAAAAGCTTTTTTTGCAATGTTAATTGGTGGGGGTTTTGCAGGTTTAGCTGGTGGAGTTGAATTATTAAGTCAGACGCATCGGGTCTCAACAGGAATCTCACAAGGATTTGGATATACAGCGATAATTGTTGCAGCAATCACCGGAATGAGGCCCATAGGAATTTTTTTAGTTGGTACATTGTTTGGAGCACTGTCTATTGGTGGGTCAGTAATTCAAACTATCGGTGTAAGCACTTATATTGCTGATATTATTCAGGCATCAACATTATTTGGAGCTTTAGTAATTCAGTTTTTTTTCAATTATAAATTATTAAGAGTAGATGATGATTGATATACAGCTTCTTGGTTTATTGAACGCAACACTTCAAGCAGCAACATTATTATTTGTTGCAGCACTAGGTGAATTAATTACTGAAAAATCTGGGATATTAAATCTTGGTGTTGAAGGAATGATATCAATTGGCGCAGTTGCAGGGTTCATGACTGCTGTTAATACAAACAATATCTTTTTAGCAGTTATTGTTGGGGTTCTTTCGTCTTCTGTATTTGCTTCAATACACGCAGTAGTTACCGTTGTTTTAAAACAAGACCAAACAGTATCTGGATTAATTTTAACGATACTTGGTTTAGCTCTTTCATCTTTAATTGGAAAAAATTATGTTGGGAAAAAACTCGATACAAAGCTAGATAGTTTTTTTTCTATTGATGATCCATCAAACATTCTGCAAGTGCTTTTAAGCCAAAACATAATATTTTATGTTGCAATTTTGTTGATGATACTAGTTTCGTATACCCTCAAAAATACAATGTTTGGAAGAAGACTTGAAGCAGTAGGTGAAGATTCTAAAGCAGCAGACTCAATGGGGTTAAATGTTACAAAAACACAATTTATAGCCACATGTTTAGGTGGAGCATTTGCTGGATTATCAGGAGTTTACTTAACATTAAGCTACGTTCCCTACTGGACAGACAATATGACAGCTGGAAGAGGATGGATTGCACTTGCTCTAGTAATTTTTGGAGGATGGAAGCCTTATCGCACAGCTTTAGGTGCTTTACTTTTTGGATTCCTCGAAGCATTAGTTCCTAGACTACAAACATATGGTTTTGAATTAAATCCTTATATTGTAAAAATTGCTCCATACATAATCACAATATTAATTTTGGTTTTATTAACAATTTATAAGGGTGGAAAAACAGGTGCACCAAAAAATATTGGTATTCCATTCTTTAGAGAAAATAGATAAATCAAATTATTTAAATCAATTTTTTGGTAGTATTAACACAACTTTAATTAACACCTGTGAGTGTTGAAAGGAAACGTCTTGGAAATAGATAAAATAATTTATCGTCTAAGTAAAGAAATTACTGAATCTGAGTTTAACAATCCTCTATTACTTGGAATCCCAAGAAGAGGCGATTTAATTGCAAAAAGAATTTCAAAAAACCTTGATCAACTAAATTACGCTCATGATATTGATACTATTGATTATTTACCATTTAGAGATGATTTAGAGGAAGAAATTAAGAAAACCAAATTAAATATAAATCCGCAAGAAAGAGATGTCATTTTGATTGATGATGTTATTTATACAGGAAGAACCTTAAGAGCTTCAATAGAGGCCGTAGTTCATACAGGCAGGCCAAGATTAATAGCTCTTCTTTGCTTGATTGACAGAGGCCATAGAGAATTACCCATGAGTCCAAAATTCATTGGAAAAAATATACCTACTAATGAAGAGGAGTATGTTTCAGTATTTCTTAAAGAATTAGATGATGTTGATAAGGTTGAGGTTAAATAGCATATGAAGCATCTTCTAGATTTTCAAAATTTAGAAAAAAGAAATTTAGAAAAGATTGTTAATGCTATTTTGAAACTTAATATACAAAAATTAAAAAAAATTGATTCTTTTACCCTTTTGCAATTTAATGAAGGTTCAACAAGAACTAGGCTTTCATTTTCAATTGCTGCTCAGAAATTGGGTATCAATGTAGTAGAGTCGCAAGACTCAATTTCAGCTAAAGAAAAAGGTGAAAGCTTGACTCACGAATTGGAAACTTTTAAATCTATGGGAATAGAAGCATTAGTAATAAGGACAAAAGAAAATAATTTAGAGGAATATAAAAATTTTGATGAAATTTCAGTTATTAGTGGAGGATTTGGTAATACTTCTCATCCAACACAAGCATTAGTTGATGTTGCAACTCTAACAAAACTAAATAAATTTTCATATGAAGTACCAGTAACGTATGTTGGTGACCTTAAACATTCAAGGGTATTTTCTTCTGGCAGGGAGCTATTAACCAAATTAGGATTTAAGGTTGGTGTTTTCTCTAATGAAGAACTTCTTCCAAGTAATTTAGATAATTTATGTGTTTTTAATTCTTGGGAAGAAGTAGTTGAAAATTCAGGATCTGTTGAATTATTAAGAGTTCAAAAAGAACGCATTGAAAATATTGAAGGTTTTGATTTTAATAATTACAAAAAAAACTTTCAATTAACCAATGAAATACTTGAAAACACTTCCGATGACTTTGTGGTCTTGCACCCAATGCCGATAAATATTGGAATAGAAATAGATGAAAGTGCAGTAAAAAGCAAAAAATTTATATACCAAGAGCAATTAAAAATGGCAATTCCTGCAAGGGTTGCAAGCTATCAATATGTTTTTGGAGCTATATGATTGAAATGCCATCATTTATTGATCTTCATACCCATACACGTTATCCAGATAAAAATAATTTCCCTATTTTAGAAATTGAAAAAGCAGCATTAAATGGTGGGTATTCAGAAGTTTTAGCTATGGCAAATTCTGAAATAACAATTGATTCAATAGAAAATCTTAAACTAGCGAGGTCCTTTGATAAAAAGTTAAGAATAAAAGTTCATCGAGTTGGAGCATTATCAAAAAATCTTGATGGAAAAGAGCTTGTAAATTTTAATAAATTTGTTGATGAAGGAGTAACAATTTTTTCAGACGATGGAAAAACACTTATTGATGATGATCTTTCGGAAATTGCTTTTAAAGAAATTGCTAAGTTAAATGGTGCAATTTTTCAACATTGTGAAAAAAACTGCCACACAAATCCTGGTGATATAGCACCTCCTTACAACACTTCGGAGCTAATTACTATTCATGAAAATGAAGAGTTTGAAATTGTAAAAAGAGATTTAGATTTAGTAAACAAATATAAAACTAGATATCATATACAACATGTTTCTTCTAAAAAGAGTGTCGAACTAATAAAAGATGCAAAAGAAAATGGCCTTCCAGTAACTGCTGAAGTAACCCCTCATCACTTACTAAAAAATAACCTAGATATAAATATGAATGATGGAAGCCTCAAAATGTATCCACCATTAAGATCAGAAGAAGATAGGCAAGCATTAATTAGTGGCCTGAAAAATGGAATTATCGATGTTATTGCTACTGATCATGCTCCCCATCCAAAAGAAACTAAAGAAGTAAGTTTCAAGAAATCTGCCAGAGGCGTGGTTGGGCTTGAGTCAGCATTTGTTGTTTTATTTTCCTCAAATTTATTTAGCTTGGAAGAACTAACAAGATTTATGTCGATAAACCCAATGAATATTCTGGTTAGTCTTGGATATGATAGTTCAAACACTAAAAAGAATAACTGGACTAAAAATGATAGTACTTTTATTACAAAATCATTCTACAAAAATTCAGCCTTTGAAAACTTCCAAGTAAGCATTCAGAAAGAACTTAATCATGTATAAAAAAACTTTGCTTGTCAATCAAAATGGAGATGAATTTATAGGATGGTCCGATAACGAATTTAACCCCACAACTGGTGAGCTAATATTTAATACAGCAATGACAGGTTTTGTTGAAATTCTCAGTGACCCCTCCTATATAAATCAAATAATTACGTTTACTTCTTCTCATGTTGGAAATTATGGAATGTCACAAGATGATTATGAGTCTAATGAACCAAAAGTTGAGGCTGCAATAGGTAATTCATTTACATATGATCCTTCATCTTGGAGATCAGAAAAATCTGTAACTTCTTGGTTAAAAGAATATGAAATACCCTTCAGTGGAGGTTTTGATGTCAGGTCAATAGCAAAGCATCTTAGAGACTATGGGTCCAGTATGTTTGCAATAGGACAAGAGGTTGATAAAGACTCACTTATTAATTTAGTAAAGGATGCCAAGGACATAATTGGTGACAATTCAGCACTGACAGCTGGTAGTTTGAGCTTGGGTAACGATACTGTTGGTAAAGTTGGAATTTTAGATCTTGGAGCTAAACAAAGTATTGTAAATGTATTGAAAAAGTTAAATTTTCAAGCTGTAGCAATTTCTCCAAAAGAATCAGCAGAAAACATTCTTTCAATGAATCTGAAAGGTATTTTAATATCTAATGGACCTGGAGATCCAAGATCTCTTGGTGGTGTTATTGATACTGTTCAAAAGCTAATTGGTAATATACCTATATTTGGAATCTGTTTAGGCCATCAAATTTTAAGCCTTGCGTGTGGTCTGACTGTTAAAAAATTAGAATTTGGACATCATGGCTCTAATCACCCTGTAGAAATCAAAGGAATCAAGAAAGCATTGATTACTGCCCAGAATCACGGATTTGCTGTAGATGATTTTGAATCTGATCTTGTACACGAAAAGTTTGGAAGAATTGAAAGTTACGCAAGTAATTTAAATGATGGAAGTAATGAAGGTATAAGTATTTGGGAATCAATGGCTTATTCAGTACAGTTTCATCCAGAATCTGGTCCGGGCACATCTGATGGACTACAAATTTTTGATCCATTTGTGAAACTTATGGAAAGTAATTATGCCAAAAAATAAAGATATAAATAGCATTTTAATAATTGGATCAGGACCAATTGTAATTGGGCAAGCATGTGAGTTTGATTATTCAGGATCACAGGCTGCAAAAGCACTTAAACATGAGGGTTATAGAGTTATTCTTGTTAATTCAAATCCAGCAACTATTATGACTGATCCTGAAATGGCAGATGCTACATATATTGAACCACTGACTGTAAATTATTTGAAAAAGATAATTGAGATTGAAAGACCTGATGCTGTCTTACCTACATTAGGTGGACAAACAGCACTTAATTTATCAATGGAATTAGAAAATGAAAATGTATTCGATAAAAATGATATTTTACTTTTGGGTGCTTCAGCAAAATCTATAGAGATTGCAGAAAATAGGTGGCTATTTAAAAGTGCTATGGAAAGTGCAGGAATTAAAACATTACAAGCTGAGTATGTTAAGTCTATCGAAGAGGGTGTCTCTGCTAGTGAAGATATAGGATTTCCATTAATGCTTAGGCCTTCATTTATTCTAGGTGGAGGTGGCACAAGTCTTGTTGAAAGTAAAAAAGACTTAGAGAAAAAGTTAAAAGATGCATTTAAAGCATCACCAACGCAAGAAGTTTTAATTGAAGAATCTGTTTATGGTTGGAAAGAGTATGAACTTGAGGTAATGAGAGACAGTGATGGAAACGGTGTTATTGTCTGTGGAATTGAAAATTTTGACCCAATGGGCGTTCACACTGGAGATTCCATTACAGTAGCCCCAATTCAAACTTTGTCTGACAAAGAATATCAAATTATGAGAGACGAAGCGCTACTTTGTTTAGACACAATTGGGATTGCAACTGGTGGAAGTAACGTTCAATTTGCAGTTAATCCAGAAAATGGTGATAGAAGAATTATAGAAATGAATCCTCGAGTCTCGAGGTCTTCAGCATTAGCATCTAAAGCAACTGGGTTTCCTATTGCAAAATTTGCAGCACTATTAGCTGTGGGTTACAACCTTACAGAATTAAAAAATGATATTACTGGTTCAACACCAGCAAGTTTTGAACCAGTTCAGGACTATGTAGTTGTTAAGATTCCAAGATTTGATTTCCCAAAATTCCCCTCTACAGATGACGTCTTAGGAACGTCTATGCAAAGTGTAGGTGAGGTTATGTCAATAGCTTCAACTTTCACAGAAAGCTTGACTAAAGCAATTAGATCACTTGAAATAGGAAAAACAGGAATAAGAAATATTGACAATCGATTTATAAACCTGCCAAAAAAACAACTTCAAGAAGAAATTAAAACACCAAGACCTAGAAGAATTTTTGCGATTCTAGAAGCTATTAGAAGAAACTGGCCAATCGAAGATATAGCTTTCTTGTCAAAAGTAGATTTGTGGTTCTTAAGAGAGATTGAAAAAAGTTTTAATGTAAACCCAGAGTCAACTCCTGTATCAATTTTAAAAATGCTTGGTTGGACTGATGAAGATCTAGATTCTAAAGAAATAAAGGATGACCTTGAAAATAAAAGAGCTTATAAACTTGTAGACACTTGTTCAGCAGAATTCCTATCAAAAACTCCATATTTGTACTCTACTTTTGGGACGTCAGACGATGACAGCGCATCAAAGAATAAAAAAGTCGTAGTCATAGGTTCTGGGCCAAACAGAATTGGACAGGGAATAGAGTTTGATTATTGCTGCGTCCATGGGGTTGAGTCTTTAAAAGAAAATAATTATGAAGCTATCATGATTAACTCCAACCCAGAAACTGTTTCTACAGATTATGACACTGCAGATAAATTGTATTTTGAACCACTTTCTTGGGATGAAGTTAAAGCAGTGTTAGCAAGAGAAAATCCAGATTCAGTGATTATTCAACTTGGAGGGCAAACTCCCCTAAAGCTAGCAGATAAAATCTCTTCAGCAGGTTATAAAATTGCTGGATCGTCTCTAGATGTCATAGATGCAACTGAGGATAGAGATTTATTTCAAAAACTTTGTTTATCTTTAAATATTGATCAACCAAAATCAAAAATTTCATTTAATGAGGATAAGTTAATCAGTGCAGTTAAAGAGATTACTTATCCTGTGCTGTTAAGACCAAGCTATGTTTTGGGAGGTAGGGCTATGCGTGTTGTTAAAAATGATGAGGAGTTAAAAAACTACCTTTCAATATTAGCAACTGCAGATGACGATGGGAATCCTTTTAGTTCCGGCCCACTACTTGTTGACCAGTTTCTAACAGAAACTATCGAAATAGATGTTGATTTAATTTCAGATGGAAAAGATGTCTTTATTGCAGGAATTTTAGAGCATTTGGAACCTGCAGGAGTTCATAGTGGAGATTCTACAGCTGTTCTTCCACCATTTAGTATTACGGAGAGCATGATAAAGGAAATTAAAGACAAGAGTACGACCCTTGCAAAAGCCCTTGGTGTAAAAGGGTTATTAAATATTCAATTTGCTATTAAAGATGATACATTGTTTATTCTTGAGGCAAATCCAAGAGCTTCAAGAACTATGCCTTTTGTGTCAAAAGTGACAGGAAACCAAATAATCAAAGCTGGAACCCTTTTAATGCTTGGACATAGTTTGGATTCAATCAAAAAAACTACCAATTATTTGAATAGTTCAACAAATAAAGTAGCTATTAAAAAAGCTATTTTTCCTTGGTCAAGATTTCCAGCTGAAGATACAATGCTTGGCCCTGAAATGAAAGCAACAGGAGAAGTGTTGGGAATTGGAAGAAGTTTTGGAGTTGCTTTAAATAAAGCTTATGCAGCTGCAGGAGTTGAGATAAATGAAAATGAAAAAGGTATTTTTGTATCTCTTAGCGATCAAGAAAAACCTAATTTTATAAAAATTGTAAAAACTTATTCCGACTTAGGATTCAAAATTTATTCAACATATGGAACAGGAGAATACTTAGAAAATAACGATATTAACTCAACTATTGTTGGAAGGGCTGATGAGACCTTTCCAACTTCTTTGACTATTCTTCAAGATAAGCTCATTTCACTTGTTATCAATACGCCTACATTTGCAAACGAATATACAGATGGATGGAAAATTAGGCGACTCTCACATGAAACTGGTGTAGCAGTAGTTTCATCTGTTAGAGAAGCTGAGGCTTTTTTACAGGCATTTTTAGAAACTACGAAATCTTTTGAAGACATGGAGGCAATACAAAATGTCAGTTAAACCAATATTCTTTGCACTAGATGGAAAATCATTATCTGAATTTGAATTTGAACTAAAAAAATTAAAAGATCATATATACGGAGTAAAAGTAGGCCTTGAACTCTTTGTTTCTGAAGGGCCATCTGTTGTAGAAAAGTTAAAAAAACAAGGATGGCAAGTTTTTTTGGACCTAAAACTTCATGATATACCAAATACTGTTAAGGAAGCTACAAGAAGTGCAGCAAACCTTGGTGCAGATTTTTTAACAATTCATATCGCTTCTACTAGCGATGCCTTAATTGAAGCATCAAACAATAAAGGCAATACTCTGCAAATTCTTGGTGTTAGTAGTTCACTAACCAGTAGAGCTATGAGTAACTCAGTAAGTGAAGAAGTAAACAAAGAGTTTAAAGCAGCGAAAGAATGTGGTGTTGACGGAGTAATTTGTCCAGCTTCAGAAATATCTAAAACAAAAGAGATATTTGATTTAATTGTAACTCCTGGGATACGTCTTAAAAATGATGACAAAAATGACCAAAAAAATATTGCAACACCTAATTTTGCAATCAATGAAGGTGCAAAATATATAGTTATGGGAAGATCTATAAGAAATAATCTCGACTACATTATCAATGATTTAGAGTTATGAAAACATTTATTGCAGCACCATTTGGAAATTATATTAAAACATCAAGTACAATCTCCGTTACTGGAAGCTGGACTATAGAAAAACGTAAAGGCCGTATAAAGCAAATTGTAAAAACACTGAGATACACCAAGAGAGGGTGGGTTAACAAAATAGGCTTAAGAAATCCTGGATTTGAATATGGTATAAAAAATCATAAAGAAAATGAGGTATTTTCAGTAGCTGGAATTGAGGAAGATGATTGGAAAATTTTTGCTGAATTGATTCCCAGTGATACAAATCTAGAAGTAAATATGTCATGCCCAAATATTGAAAACCACTTTACTTCAGGAATTGAAAACTTCAGTTATGAGTCTCGCCAGTGGTACATTGGAAAGATTTCTCCATTAACAACTTTTGATGAGCTAGAAAAATATATAAATGAATTTAATTTTAAACAAATCCATGCATGTAATACTTTGCCCATTGAAAAAGGTGGTTTAAGCGGAAAAGAACTTATCCCATATACTTCTAAATTTATTGAGCATATAAAGCAGTACTATCCTCATATTGAGATTATTGCTGGTGGAGGAATATCTGAAAAAAAAGATATTGAGCATTATATTGAGTTAGGCGCAGATCACATAAGTCTTGGAACTGTATGTTTCAATCCAGTAAAATTAGGAAGGTTATTATGAATTTATTTATCAGAGAAGATTTTATTTCACACGCAGGATTGCCATTGACTTGGAAGGTCGAATGTGATGCGTTAGGTGAGGGTGATTACGAAGCGCTTGCAAAAATAGTGAGCGAAAAAATTAAATTTAAAGATGTTGTTGGTATACCTCGTGGAGGTATTCCTTTTGAAAATGCCCTTAAACAGTACGCATCTAATGACGAAAATGATCCTTTGTTAATTTGTGATGATGTATATACAACTGGTACATCAATGAGAGAGGTTTATCAAGAGGGTGCAATTGGTATTGTGGTTTTTGCAAGGAATGAGATTACAGATGATTGGATTAAGGCAATTTGGCAAATGTCAATTTAGTCTTCAAATTTACTAATTCTTCTTAAATATCTCTCATCTTGAATTAATTTAGCATCTAAGAAACTTTCAACAATATCTAGAACATTTTCTTCATTTATATTGTTTGCGCCTAAACATAAAACATTTACATCATTGTGTTCTACACTTTGGGTTGCAGTCTCTTTATCAACTACATTTGCAGCTCTTATTCCTTTTATTTTATTAGCAGAAATAGACATGCCTACACCGCTTCCACAAATCAATAATCCTCTTGAGGATTCATTATTGACTACAAAATCACAAACTTCTTTTGCAAAGTCTGGAAAATCGCAACTCTCTTCACTGTTGGTTCCAAAATCATTTAAGTTAATTTCTTTTTTAAGGTTGTGAACAATATAATTTTTTAGATTGTATCCAGCATGGTCAGATGCAATTGCTAAATTTTGAATCATTAAATTAATTTTTCTATATTTAAAAGCTCATCAATTTCTTCACTTGAAATCAAGTTTTTCTCAATTAAAACTTCTTTAATAGTTTTGTTTTGTGACATTGCTTCTTTTGCAACTTCAGCAGATTTGTCATAACCAATTACAGGCACTAAAGCGGTGACTAATATTGAATTTTTTTGAATATTTTCATCAAGCTTTTCTGTATTTGCTTCTAAATGATTAATTAATTTTTTTTCAAATACATCGGTACTAGTAGTCAAAAGCTCAATACTTTCAAGTAGATTGTGTGCCATAACAGGTAACATTGTATTCAATTCAAAGTTCCCATTTGATGAAGAAAAGGTAATTGTATTGTCATTTCCTATTACTTGTGCAGAAACTTGCATAACCATTTCAGGTATTACAGGATTAACTTTGCCAGGCATTATTGAAGAGCCGGGCTGTAATGCAGGAATAATTAACTCATTTAGTCCAGAGATAGGTCCACTACCCATCCACCTAATATCATTTGCTATTTTAAACATAGATACAGCAAATGCTTTTAAGGATCCTGACAAATGAACAACTTCTTCTCTAGACCCTTGACGAGTAAAATGGTTTTCTACTTCAACAAAATTAATACCTAATGATTTTGAAATCTCTTTTGCTACATCTTTACCAAAGTTGTCTGGTGCATTGATTCCTGTACCAACTGCTGTACCACCAATAGCTAATTTACTTGTATTTATAAGTGATAATTTAATATCTTCTAGTCTCTCTGATAAAATTGCTGAATATCCGCTAAATTCTTGTCCAAGGGAAACAGGCGTTGCATCCATTAAATGGGTGCGTCCATTTTTGTAAACTTTTTCCCATTTTTTGGCTTTATCTTCGAGAGACTGAATTAAACTTTCAACTGCTGGAATCAAATTTTGAACAATTTCTGTTACAGCAGCGACATTAGTGGCTGTTGGAATTACATCATTCGATGACTGACTCATGTTTACATGGTCATTTGGATGAATATTTTCACTTAAACTTTCTGACGCAATTTTTGAAATTATTTCATTAGCATTCATGTTTGTTGAGGTGCCTGATCCAGTTTGAAATATATCCACAACAAAATCTTTATCATGATCACCGTCAATTACCTGTTGCGCTGCATCAATAATTGAATCTGCAAAATTTTTATCTAATAATTTATTATTTTGATTTACTTTTGCACAAGCTTTTTTGATCTCACCTAAAGCTTTAATAAACGATCTAGAAAATCTAAGATTTGAAATTGGAAAATTGTCAACTGCTCTTGCAGTAGAGGCTCCATATTTAGCATCAATTGGAACTTGAAACTCTCCCATTGAGTCTTTTTCAGTTCTAAATTGTTCTGTCATTTACTGTTCCTAGTATTGAGTGTATCCACCAGAATCGACTTCTTCAATAAGTTCTTTAGTTCCTGTTTTTGCAATTTCACCATTTACTACAATATGCACCTTGTCTACATCTAAGTAGTTTAAAATCCTACTGTAGTGAGTAACAATAAGGTATGCCGTGGTGTTATTTCTATTTTCATTAATCAGCTCGGCAACAGATTTTATAGCATCAATATCTAGTCCTGAATCTATTTCATCTAGTAATGCTACTTTTGGATTTTTAAGTGTTAATTGAAAAAGCTCACACCTCTTTTTTTCACCGCCGGATAAATCTACATTTACTTCACGATCAAGAAATTCTTTTAATTTAAAATTCTCAGCAAGGCTAGTAATTTCATCATCAGATAAGTCTGGATTTATAATTTTAGAAAATTCGAGAAGCGTTACTCCAGGTAGTCCAACGGGGTATTGAAAAGACTGAAAAACTCCCATTTCTGATCTTTCGTTTTGTTGTTTTTTACTTATTTCTTTTTCATCAATAAAAATTGAACCTTCACTTTTATAATCTTTATTACCCATTACAACATGGCATAGTGTTGATTTTCCTGAACCATTGGGACCCATTACCGCATGGAGTTCACCAGGCTTAATTTCTAAATCAACTCCCTTAAGGATTTCTACTTCACCTATTGATGCCTTTAAGTTTTCAATCTTGAGCATCAGTAACCATTTCTACATATATATAACCATCAATTATTTCAGTTTCATAGGTATTAACACTCTTTGTTGCAGGTAATGTAACTGCTTCACCAGTTTTTAAATCAAACTCAGCACCGTGAAGAGGGCATTCAACTTTGCAATCATATACTTCCCCTTCAGATAAACTGGCTTCAGCATGAGAACACATATCATCAATGGCAAAATATTTCCCTTCACAATTAAATAAAGCAATCTGCTGAGTATCAGTTTCAAATAAAGCCGATGAGTTTTCAGCAATATCTGCACATTTTATTGTTTTTAATTTTTTCATTTAGTTACTTTCAATTATGTTCATATATTTTTTTTCAATAATTTTAGAAACTTTATCATGAATAACTTCCCACTCAGAATTATTTATTACTTCATTAAAAAAGCCTTTGATAAGTAATTTATCTGCATCAACTTTTTCAACACCTCTAGCCATAACATAGTGATAAACATTTTCTTCAATTGGACCTACTGAAGAACCGTGACTGCAGATTACATCATCACACAATATTTCTAGATTGGGTACAGATTGAGCGGTAGCTTCTTCGCTGAGTAGTATATTTCTGTTTTCTTGATGAGATTCTGTTTTTTCTGCTCCCTCAGCTATGTGTATTGTACCAGTAAATATTGAACTACTTTCATCACCTAATACACCTTTTGTAATCATATTTGATGATGTATTTTTTCCCAGGTGATTTACAAATACTCTGTTGTCATGAATTTGCTTTTCTTCACCAAAATAAATTCCATCTAAACTAAATTCTGAGCCATTGCCTAAAAGATCTATATCCATTCTTGAACGAGAAAATCCTGCACCTGTGCTTATATTGTGAATAGTTAAATTAGAGTCTCTTTCAAGCTGGGCATATATTGAATTTACAATATTGATTTCTTTTGTTGAAGTTACAGAAAGTATTATTTCTAAATTTGAATTATCGTTTAGGAAAATTTCAATAATTGGATAAATGTTTCCAATAACTAATTCATCAAAATTTAAATATAATTTTCCAGATTTGTTCTTTTCTACACTAATTCCGATGTAAGGAATAGCGTTATCGTCTGATTGGAAATTTACAGTAAAATATTGTTCGCTATCTCCTTTTATATTTAGTTGAAAACCACCCGTTACTTTTTCAAATTGTTCAATATTAAATTTATCAAACGGTCTTTTAATTGACTCTTTGATTAGCGGTTTTTTGATTTCATTGATGTCTGTAATTTCAATATGATTATGTTCTGAATTTATTTCATAAGTAAAACAATTTGAATCAATATCAAAGGTTTTAGAATCCTTTATATCAGTAGCTTTTCCAATTTCAATGTCATTAAGTTCGAATAATTTTTTTCCGAGATACTTCCAGTCCTCATCTTTAGCAGTAATGTTTTCGAAATCTTTTGATGAAAGTGACTTTAATTTTTTTTCAAATAATTTAGTGTTCAATTTTTACCTATTCATTAACCAACAGCGCCAGCTTCAATCATGTTTAGTTCAATCAGTTGATTAAATTCCATGGCATACTCCATTGGTAACGTTTTAGTAAATTCTTCTACAAACCCTGCGACGATCATAGAAGTTGCTTCAGATTCAGAAAGGCCTCTGCTCATAAGATAAAACAGTTGATCTTCTCCTACTTTTGAAACTGTTGCCTCGTGACCTATGACTGCTGACGCTTCTTCGATTTCCATATAAGGATAGGTATCTGATCTTGATTCATCATCAAGAATCAAAGCATCACATCTTACAAAACTTTTTGCTGTTTCTGAACCATCTTCAACTCTGACTAATCCTCTGTAAGCACCTCTTCCACCACCTTTGGAAACCGATTTTGATGTAATCAAAGAGGTTGTATCTGGAGCAAGATGAACCATTTTCGCTCCTGTATCTTGATGTTGGCCAGAATTTGCAAAAGCTACAGATAAGACTTCACCATGCGCACCTGGTTCCATTAAATAAACAGAAGGATATTTGACCGTTAAACCTGAACCAAGATTTGCATCAATCCATTCCATTGTTGCATTTCCATAAGCCTGCGCTCTTTTTGTGACCAAGTTATAAACATCATTTGACCAGTTTTGAATTGTTGTGTATCTACATGTCCCAGATGCTTTCACAACTATTTCTACAACCGCGGAATGTAAAGCATCCGTTGTATAAACAGGTGCTGAACAACCTTCAATATAATGTACAGAAGCGCCTTCATCGACAAGAATTAATGTTCTCTCAAATTGACCCATATTTTCTGCATTAATTCTAAAATATGCCTGCAAAGGATCTTCCACATGTACACCTTTTGGAACATAAATGAATGATCCACCTGACCAAACGGCTGAATTTAGTGCAGCAAATTTATTGTCACCTGGAGGTATTACCGTTCCAAAATATTCTTTAACTAATTCCGGATACTCTCTGACTGCTGTATCCATATCGCAAAATAATACACCTAATTTTTCTAAATCTTCTCTATTTTTGTGATAAACAACTTCGCTCTCATATTGTGCCGTAACTCCAGCAAGATATGTTCTTTCAGCCTCAGGAATACCAAGTTTTTCATAAGTTTGTTTTATTTCTTCTGGTACTTCATCCCATGAGTCTGCTTGATTTTCAGTAGGTTTTATGTAGTAATAAATATCATCAAAATCTAATTGACTTAATTTTTCCTTTGCAACCCACTCAGGCATAGGTTTGTCAAGAAATCTTTTGTATGCTTTAAGTCTGAAATCTAGCATCCATTCAGGTTCTTCCTTAATTTCAGACATCTTACGAATAATGTCTTCACTTAAACCTTTTTCAGGTTTGAATACATTTTTTTCAGGATCAGACCACCCAAGCGAATACTTACCTAAATCTATATCAACGTTTGCCATACTTTTATATTAATAATGTGCTGATTCAATCATAAAAAGTATTGATTTAATTTATTTTCTTAATTAGTTATTATTTTTTATATGCCTGCAATTTTTATAAATCCAAATACTGAAGAACACATAAATTTATTGAATCGCCTAAAAGAACAGAATCAAGATTTAAGAGTTTTTATATCAGACAAAATTGAAAAAGAGTTTATAGAAAAATTACCTGGAAAAAAAGCAATAGGCGACATTTACGATGATTCACACATATATACAGCTTCTGAAGGAGCATTTTGTGGAATATTTTATGAAGGATCTGAAAATTCTTTAAGAGAAGTGTTTATAAAGTCAATTAAACAGTCATCATTAAAAAGAATTTTATGGATATCTAATCAGAAAGAATCGGATGCAATCACAGAATTAGATAATTTAACTTATATTTTTTGTAACAATGATTCAAATTATGAAGATACTGTTTTGAAATTAGAAGAAATTGATGAAGTAAGTGATAAATTTATCGACTTATCTTAAAAAACTTTGAACTTAGATTACTAGATTGTAAAGTTGTAAAATTCTCTTATGAAGAAAAATTCATTTTTTAAATCTGGTTCCGGAGCTCGAAAAGCATTTGTTTCTAACTTCCAAGATAAAACAGAATTAAAAGAGGTCACAGACTCAAACAATAAGTCAAAAATAATAGATAAAATTTTTCACAAAAGCTCTGAAAATATGGAGGAACTTGAAAATAATTCTGTTAGCCTCACAGTCACATCCCCGCCTTACAACATTGGTAAAGACAGCGACCTAGATTTAACTGATGATGAGTACTGGTCAATGATGGAAAATATTTTTAAAGAAACATATAGAGTCACTGAATCCGGGGGGAGACTTGTTGTAAATGTTGCTAATTTAGGTAGGAAACCATATATTCCTTTTTCAAAATACTTCACAGAGCTTTTAATTGAGACTGGTTTTATTATGCGTGGTGAAATCATATGGCAAAAGTCCAAAGGAGCTAATGCTAATTTTGCCTGGGGTAGCTGGCTATCGGCATCCAACCCAGTTATTAGAGATATTCACGAGTATTGTTTAGTATTTTCAAAAGATTCACTTAAAAAATCTACTCAAGGTGAATCTTCTCTTGAAAAAGAAGAGTTTATGGAATCTACACTTTCTATATGGAATATAAATCCAGCAAGAGCAAAGAAAATAGGCCATCCCGCTCCATTTCCAATAGAACTTCCACAAAAATTTATAAATCTATACACATACAAAAATGATTTAATTCTTGATCCTTTCCTAGGAAGTGGAACAACAGCTATAGCAGCAAAATTATTGGAGCGAAATTTTGTTGGTTATGAAATTGAAGAAGAGTACATCGAAATAGCTAAGAATAGATTAAAAAAAGAAGTTAATTAACTAAATTCCAAGCTGAAAATAATTGTTGATAAATTTCGTTATTTGAAAGTAAAGTTTCATGATTATCAAAACCAACTAATTTGCCGTCACTCATAACAAGTATCTTTTCTGCATTTAAAATAGTTTCCAATCTATGAGCAATAACAACAGATGTTTGATAATCAAGCAATTTATCAGTTGCGTCAAGAATGGAGCTTTCAGATTCAATATCTAAGTTAGCTGTAGCCTCATCGAATACAATAATTTGTCTTTTAGCAAGCACTGCTCTGAGTAAAGCAATAAACTGCCTCTCTCCTGCTGAAACATTTGCTCCTCTTTCTCCTACATCTTGCTCTAACCCGTCTTCATATCTTTCAAACCAATCGATCAAACCAATATTTTCTAGTTCACTTTTTAAATCTATTTTTTCAGGATTAGAATAAATTAAATTATCTTGAATCGAACCTCTGAATAAAAAGCTTTCCTGAGGAACATATGCAATATTTTCCCTTGCCCATTTTTGTGATATATCTTTTGAAGATTCACCATAAAATTTTACATCCCCTTTAATAGGGAGATAAAATCTTAAAATTAATTTTGCAATAGTGCTTTTTCCAGCTCCGGTTTCTCCAACAATAGCGATTTTTTCTCCTCTATCGATTGAAAAAGAAACATCATGAAGTACAGTTTCTCTACCGTATGAAAATTCAACATTTTCGAATTTTATGACATTATTTGAGTCTGCTTCTGGAGAATTAGTTCCTGTTTTACTTAATACAGGTTCTTCATCTAAAATTGAAAAAACTTTCTTCATTGAAGAGCCTGCAGACCTTAAAACATCATAGTTAAAAGAAAGTTGAATTAGAGGATCAAAAAAATAATTAAGATAAAACAATAATGCAACTAGTTCACCAACTGTGAGTGTGCCTTGCTCTATTCTTGCAGCTGCAAACCAAATAACAACTGCAATTGAGGTCACTCTTGTAATCTCCAAAAAAGGAAAGTATATTGCAATATTTTTTGCCGACTGCATATTTGCTTTTAGGTGTTCATTATTAACTTCTTTAAATCTTTTTAATTGCTTTGATTCATCTGCGTAAGCTTGAATGATTCTTACTCCTGAAATTCCCTCCTGTAGAGATGATAAGACTTGTCCTATCCATTCCCTCACTGACCAGTATGTTTTATCCGCGTGTTTTCTAAATATTCTGGTTGCAATTCCAAGTAACGGAAGAATCAGAAATGATAATAATGAAAGCTGGACGTCTACCAAAAATACGGCAATGGTAGCACCAAATATGGTAAGTAAAGAAGTCAAAATACTACTAGCTCCTTCTCTTGCAAATTCATTCAAGCTTTGCATGTCAGAAGTCATTCTTGCTACTAGCACTCCTGTTTTATTTTTTTCAAAATAATTTATATCTAAAGATGACATATGTCTAAATAATTTTTCTCTTATGCTTTTCACATAAGACTCACCAACAAGACCAATAGAAAGAAGTGCTTTACTTGTCACAAAATATAATACAACAAGTGTTGAGAAATAAAATAAGCACTGAATAAGTAAGTACTCATAGTCATACTGCATTACACCATTGTCAATTCCTCTAGATATTAATTGTGGACCAATCATTCGCACACCAGTTCCAAGCATTGCAATCATTGAAGCAAAGAGGAAAGGTCTATGAACTTCTGGTACTAATTTGAATGATCTTAAGAAGGTGTTGTCTTTCATATCTATATTTCCGTAGTTTCATTCTCTAGAAATAAAGACTTGTATGTATCAACTGACTCTATAAGCTCCTGGTGTTTTCCTTGGGCTTTGACTTTGCCATTTTCGAGAAACACCACTTCATCACACAACTCTATAGTTGGGACTCTGTTTGTTATTATTAAAGTCGTCATATTTGACATTACTTGATTTAATTCATTTCGAATCTCTTCTTCAGTACTTGCATCTACTGCTGAAAGGGCATCATCGAGAATAAGGACACGTGGCTTTCTTAAAATAGCTCGAGCTAGTGCGATCCTTTGTCTCTGACCCCCAGACAAACCATAGCCTCTTTCTCCTACCTTTGTTTCGTAAGATTCTGGAAGTTGTGAAATAAAATCATGCGCTCTAGCAATAAGTGCTGCGTCTTCTATCTCTTCTAGTGATGCATCCTCTAACCCAAGCGAAATATTTTCTCTTGCTGTATTAGAAAATAAAAAACTTTCTTCAAAGGCAAGGCTTACCTTACTTCTTAAATCACTCAATCTTAAATTCTTGATATCTACTCCATCAATTTCAATAGAGCCAGACTCAATTTCATACAATCTTGGAAGAAGATAAGCCAGTGTAGATTTTCCAGAACCTGTAGAACCTACTATTGCTACAGTCTTTTTTCCCTCAATTTCTAAAGTAAGATCATCAAAAATTTTCTCATTTCCATACTTAAAATTTACTTTTGAAAACTTTAATGAACCGTCTCCGTCTTCAGGTAGCTCATAAGGTAATTCATCATCTGTAATTGTTGGTGTTTCGTTTAGTAACTCAAGAATTCTATTTCCAGCAGCAACACTTGATGGAATTTCGGATAGAAACCAAGCTGTAATTCTTAGAGGCCAAATTAACAAAAATACATATTGTGTAAAAGCAATAAATTCACCAAGAGAGAGAAAATTATTAATTGTTAAATACCCTCCTAAAAGCAACACTGCAAGTGTTATGACCATTGGTATAAGTTCAAATAAAGGAACAAATCTTGTTCTCAACTTAAGGTATCCGAGTGAAGTGTCATAAATTTTTTGGACCGCATCTTCTACTCTGTTATTAGCTTGTTCTTCATTTCCAAATGCTTTTACAACCCTGATTCCTCCCAACTGTTCTTCAACTTCAGTTGTCATATTTGCTTCTGCCTCTTTTACTTTCAAAGAAACACCCATTGCTTTGGAGGAAAAGTTAGATGCTAACCACAAAACAGCTGGAATAGATAGCAGCACTATGCTTCCAAGTGGAAGGCTCAAGCTTAATAGTGTCACGCTTAAAATAAGAAGTAGAAATATATTAGCGGATGCAAGTGGAGCAATAGCAAAAGCTAGCCTTACTTGTGATGCGTCACTTGAGGCTCTTGCCATCAAATCACCTGTAGGTACCTGATCGTGATAATTAAATGCAAGCTTTTGCATATGTGTAAAAATTCGATTCCTAATTCCAGCTTCTACATTATAGGAAACATCCATACTGAAGTATCTTCTTGTGCCAATTGAGATTGCTCTTGTATATCCTGCGATAACCATAAAGGAAATAAACACAATTAAAGCTCTTTGATTTTCAGCAACAATACCATCGTCAATAATTCTTTTGATTAGATATGGTTGAATAATTACTAAAAAACACCAAAGAAGAGCTGAACTGTTAGAAATATAAAAGCTTTTTTTGTTTTCTTTTATACCTTCTATAAAAAAAGATATTGCTTTTTTAAATTCTGGTGTTTTAAAGACTTTAAACATGCTTAACCATAATAATTGGGTAAAAAATTTAAAATAATGGACCAAATACTTTGTGCATTATTTCACAAGCGTATTATCGTAATCGATATGAGTGATGTCTTAGATAAAAAAATTGAAAATGTTTTAGATCAAGCAGATCGAATGTTCATAGCTACTAGCGTAGGAGGAAACTCTTCTGGAGCATCTGTATTTTTTAGTAGAGATGGAGAGGATCTAGTTTTCTTTACCTTCCACCCTACCCGCAAAGCTGAGCAAATAAGATTAAACCCCAGAGTGCACGTTGTAATCTGGCCAAAAGGTCAAGAAGGAATCGAAGGATTACAAATTGATGGTGAGTGCTACAAGATAAAAGATGAAGATGAAAAGAAAAGAGCTTACGAATTAGTCTTAAATACAACCGAAGCGTTTAAAGAGTTCATGGAAGATGAGTTTTTAATTAAAAATGATGTTGTTGGTTATTACAGAATTAAACCAACAACCATTAAATATGTGAACTTTTATCAAGAAGAAAAGTTTGAGTGGAAGACATATCCTGCAAACAAAACATCTGCAGTAAAAATGGCATTTAAACTCGGACTAAAAAGAATTGGACTATGGTTAAGAACTATTCGCGCACCATTTTTAACAGCTACTTTTGCCCCAATTTTTATTGGTGCAGCAGTTGCTTGGAATGATTTAAAAGAAGCTGGTTTAGATTCAAGTTGGTCATGGAGAATGTTTTGGCTTGTTCTTGGTGGAGCATCACTAGCTCAAGTTGCTACAAACGCATCAAATGATTATTTCGATCACACTTCAAATGCTGATGAAATAAACAAAGTGGCAAGTCCATTTAATGGTGGTAGTAGGGTTATACAAGTTGGCTTAATGACACCTGGACAAGTTCTTTTAACTGCATTAATTAGTATTGCTGGAACTGTTGCTATTGGTCTTCATTTAAATCAACAAGTTAGTGGAGAGTTTTTTGGTAATACTCCAATTTTATGGACAGGTATAATTGGAACATTTTTAGCCCTGGGCTATACCGGTGATCCTGTAAGACTTGGATACAAAGGTTTCGGAGAAATCGCAATTGCACTTGGATTTGGTCCAGTTATGGTAATGGGAGCACATTACGTATTGACAGCGTCAATTCATAACAATGTAATTTCAGAATGGAATTGGATTGAAGCATTGCTTGCATCTGTTCCAATAGCAATTCTTGTAATGCTTATTGTCTGGATTAATCAGTTTCAAGATGCTCCTTCTGATGCTGCAGTAGGTAAAAATACTTGGGTTGTAAGAACTGCAGAACAAGGTGAGTGGATGAAGCTTGAAAAACCAATGAAGTTGTATAAGCAATTCATGATTGAAGCATTTGTTGCAGTTGCGTTTGTAGGTGTCATAAGTTTTTTCACAGATTACGGTACAGTTTATGCTTTCATGGCGTTACTCCCCCTTGCGCTTGTTTGGAAAGCTTTTAAGATGGCCGATGAATGGATGATTAAGTGGAATAATCCTGAGGCTGATCGTCAAAAAGTTCCTTACGAACTTCTTTTAGTAAATGTATCGACAATAGGAATTCATTTCCTAACAGGTATTTTGCTAGCAGTGGCATACATTCTCTAATTGGCTGAAAAAGCTAACTTTTCAAACATATATAAGTTTTACGACGTAATTAATTCTTTCATAACACTTGGGTTTGATAAATCTTGGAGAAACAAAGCCAGTAACCATATAACTGGTACAAGGGTTTTAGATCTTGGAAGTGGAACTGGTGCAGCTTTTCAACAGCTTCAAAACCTCGAAGTAACGGCTATTGACCCTGATGAAAAGATGCTTCAACTTAATAAATTCAAAAACAAAATTATTGGTGGTGCTGAAAACCTTCCGTTTCCAGATAACTCTTTCGACAGTGTTTATTGTGCTTTTGTATGGAGAAATGTAAACGATCCAACAAAAGGCATTGAAGAGGTACATAGAGTTTTACGACCAGGTGGAAAATTTATTCTTCTTGATATGACCAGGCCTAAAAATAACTTTCTTAAATTACTACATAAGGTTGGTACATTCAAAGTAACTCTATTGATTGGATTGTTAACCTTTAACTTAAGAGAGTACAGATTTCTTCACAACTCACTAGATAAATATCCTCAACCTGAAGAATATTTTCAAGCCCACCCTTTTCAATATTGCAATATAGAAAGAATGGGCTTGTTTAAATTTGTTTACCTAACGGTGCTGACGAAATAAGTAATGTTAGGCTAATAATTTTAAAATGGGGGCATATCGTCATCATCGTAATCCCTTCTATATCGCCAAGGTGGGATATTTAAATCGGTTTCTATACTTTTTAAAAAATCATTCATATTTGATTTTTTTATTTTTAATGCACTAAAGGTATTGATATTAAATTCTGGAAATTTTTCAACATTTGATAGTACAGTTTGTATTGCATCAGCATTCCCAGCTTCTACGTATAATTCAAGTTCTTTAAGTGCATCTAGTCTTAAATTCAACTGTCGAATATATAAAGAAAGTTCTTTAAGGTATATACTCGATAGAAGAGTTGAGTAAAAAACAGGATTTGTTGTCATCCAGTTGGTTACACTATTTGCTGATATATTAAGTTCATCCAAGATATCTTCAACATCATTACCCGCTACAAATAGGTTTATAAAATGAGTTTGTTTTTCGCTTAGTTTGCCAAGCTTTTTTTTAGAATTCATTGAAATCCTCCATACTCATTTCATCGGGAAGAGGTGGGGTTGTATTTAACTCTTTATACATTTCAGGTATCCAAGGCATAAGGTCTGGACATTGCGATGACACAGTAGAAACTAAATATTGATGATATTCAAATTGTTTTTTACTACTTTTTGAAATTGCATAAACACAAACATATAACCATGTAATCAGTGATACTGGAACACTTGTAGTTTGTTGTGTCGTCTTAATAAACACTCCAGGCCCCTCAAGTAGAAGATGAATTGGCATCCCATCAAAGGGGTGAATCATTACTCCATCATCTAACTTTTCAGCATTCAATTTTTTTTGTGTGTTTGTAAATAAAAAAATAAACAAAAATATTGAAACAAAATAGCTCGCAACTAAATTGCTTCTGTAAAGCCATGCAGAAGCAATTAAATATATATTTGTTATTGCTAATAAAAGCACTAAGTATATTTTTGAAAACTTATTATTTCGCATAAGCTTTGGTATTTGTGATTTAAATTTAGACAACATTTAAAAATCCTCAACAGAAAATTCTATCAACATGCCTTTTCCATTTGGATCAATTGCAGACCTAAGTCCTAAAGCAAAAAATTGACAGCTAATCATTAGACCAGTTTTTTTATCTTCATCAAGTGGATCTAGTGTTTTGAGCTCTTTAAATGCTTCACTTGTTAAATTTTTTGATAATTGATTAATTACTGACTGCTGTATTCCGTACCCTAAAAGTAGAATTTTGTTTTTAATTCTCTCAAAAATTTCACTATCAAGTTGCAGTGGATCCGGATTTACAAATGCAAAACCTAAGCCTTTGGATCTGGCCCAATTATTCAGCAATTCTTTAATGCCTTTAATAGCGCTTTCCTGATATATATTTTCTGTTTTATTTGGAAAATACATACCAGCCTCATCAGCAAAAAATAAAGCTTTTGTCTGTTTGAAATTAGAATCTGATAAAAGTTTCTTTTGGCGTTCAATCAATTTTGAAACTATAAGACTCAAATGCTTTTCTTTTACCCACTCAGGGATAAAATTTTTACTTCCTGGATGGATAAAAATTATGGTATTTTTACCTGAGTTTTTTGTCTTGCTAGATTTCTTTGTCAAAAACTCGTCTATAATTTCTTCAATACTCCACTTTTTATCATTACTAGAGAAGTACTGTATTAATTTATTTAGATTATTTTGGATGGAACAGACTCTGTAGTTATCATTTAAAAGTTCTGTTACTTTTTCTTTAAATGCCTCCAGTGGTCTAGGATTCGAAACCCCAGCATATACTTGAGTAGCATATGTATCTTCTTCAAATTTTTGAAGGATAAATATTACGTCATCTCTTTGAACTTCAGAACCATTTTTTATTAATTCAGGTTTTTCTTTTAGTAAGATATCTAAGAAAACGTCAATGAATTTTGCTTTGTTTCCAATATTAAAAGTAGCTTTGTTATTAAAAGTATCATATGCTTTAGCCATTGCAACTAAATTTTCATGATTCAAATCTAAAATAATGTCATCAAAAATTGATAAATTATAAATTTCTCGATTGTTTTGATGCACTGTATCAATAAAGTTTTTACTAGAGGCAAGAGATTCACCATACATTTGGGACTTTGGATCAATGCCTAGCAGATTGATATCAGTTCCAGAATAAATTTTCAGCAAATTCAATAGTACTGAACTCTTACCCTGACCCGTATCGGCAAATATACCAATATGCTTAGCAGAGTTATCGTGATTTGGTTTTAAAATCAGATTGTCATATCCACCTTTAATTTTTTTTGAGGGAATTCTTCCAAATTTTGAATAGTCTTCTAGGTTTAATGTAGATTCCAATTTTTCTATAAAATCTCCAGCATCAACAACTGCTTCACCTGGCAATATGGGTCTGGGTAATGCATTTAACGACTTAACGCCATCAATTGGATCAGTCTCAATTACGTTGTATATTTTAAAATTTGCTTTGTAATATGTAGTTTCACGAATTTTTAGCTCTAACGCATAGCCATCAATATTTTCAATTTCATTCGATCTTGAACGTGTATATTCAATATATTCCTTGTTTCTATCTTCAACACCATTAATTGGCTCTAACCCTGTAACTACACCAGCTACTAGATAGCTTGCCATAGTCTTAGGGTTTTGGATTTTAATTGCTAGCATTTCGCCTTCGCGAATAGATTCCCTGTTGTCTCCAGATACTGTTATGGGTACCTCCCATACATCTCCTCCAACATTTGTTTTAGCTATAATATTTTCTGACATTTTATCTCCTTTTCATGTCCTGACTCTAAATGGAAGATTATGTAAAAAATCTTCCTGTTCCATTGCTATTTTTTCATCCAAGCTATTGAGCGAGAACCTACGCTTCATTTCACTTTTAGCAAAATCTTCTGCAAAAAATGTAGCATAAGGTTCTTTTTGAATACCCAACATTTCTATGGATAAAGCTTTAAATATTGATTGTTTTGATTTTTGAAATAACTTGTTGTTTAAATATTCAACTTTTAAAGGACTGTCGTTTGTGTCAAACTTAAGGATTTCACCCTTATATATATTTTTAGAGAAATTTAACAACCTTTCATATTGATCTATGTAATCAGCTGCATTGCTATCAAAAGCTCTTAATGAAGAGAGCCTCGTAAGCATTTGGTCTTGATGTATTTTCTCAATAAAGGATTCATTAGAATGCAATACAACACCAAAAACTCTCTTTGGAATCAATTGATTATAGTCTTTTTTAAATTCATCTAGAATAATTTTCAAATCATATGAAAAAAAATCCTTAACAACATAACAAACTGTATTTGTCATTAAATTATCAACTAAAGTTTTAAACTCAGACGCATCGAATCGATCACAAAGTTCTGGAAAAATTTCAACAAGGTTTTTAATATCTTTAAGAATTGCCCAGAATGGTCCATCTACAATTATCAAATCATCGTCTTGAGTATTTTTGCAAGTTTCATTAATAGCTTGGAATTCAAGTAGCCTCATTTGCAAGAGATCTTTTTCTAAATTTGTAGACCAGATTGTGTCAGATTTTGCAAAATCGTACTGATGCCGTCCTTCAAGAATTACACCTGTTGTTGAAGCACATGCTATAACTTTGTATTTGTATTCTCCACTTACATCATTTATTTCAGATAGTGTGCCATCAATTCCAAAGGTTCTTGGTGATGGCACAACTATCTTTTCCCCTTGCCCTATAGGGGTAAGGGTCCCAGGGTTATTTCTTAAAATATATTCTCTTAATCGCATCCTATCTTTAGCTAAATTTGTTCTTAACTTATAGTCGTTTATTGATAGAGAGCTAATTGAGTTCTCTGTAGTTTTACTCATAAGACTGTTCCAAAATATTTTCAAATCCCTGCTCAGTTATTAGATTTTCTAATTCAGTAAGCCGAAGGTCAAGAGCGGTTGTTTCACTCTGAAGGTAATCTAAGATTTTCACAATCATTGATATCTTTTTAAACAACTTATACATTTGTAGGTCCTTCTTCAGTGGAACTTTCTTCTAAAACATACTTAAAAATTTGTGCTTCATTCATCATTGGAGCAACAGCAACTAAGAAGTTCCCAGTGTCATCTTCCACAACAAAATTTTGTTTTGTTTTTGGGTCAACTTCTTTTATAAATATTTGATCCGGATCTAATGAATGAAATTCATCCTTTGATGCAATTTCTCCAAATAAAACACAGCCGTCATCATCTGTAAAAACCAATTGATCTCCTTCTGCAAAGTGACCTTTTAGTTGACCAGTTTTATACCTTCTTAATACTTCCGTATTGATTATTTGGCACAATTGATACAATTTTGAGTTTGTTGTATTAGATATGCTTTCTTTAATTGTTGTTAAAACTTCTTCCATTTTTATTCTCCTTGAGTTCTATTGATATGTCCACGTATCCTTGGGAAGGAAACTGGTGTGTGTAAAAAGCAATATTTTTTTTTGTTGTAAATCGATAGTTGCGTAAGGCAGTATTGCTCTGCACAAAATCTACCGCTAACATATTGCTTCGACTTGCGTCTGTTACTCGTTCCGAGTCTTTTTCCATTCATTCGAAATTCTCCTAAATTAAATAACTATTAATAACTATTTTTGAGCAGAGTGAGCAGAGTGAGCAGAGTGAGCAGAGTGAGCAGAGTGAGCAGAGTGAGCAGAAAACATACCTTGGTAGTGCAAACCGTCTGCTCATTGGTAAGCACTACCAAAAGTAATAATCTATTTATAACAGATATAAAAATTAATGCGCGCTTATTTTATAAGAATTTGATAATTTTTATAAATTTAGCAAAATCGTCGGTACAATATATAATAGTTAGTAACAATGACAAAAATTAAAACTTTAGAAGAAATTAAATATCTGTTGGTTAGTGATTTTGGAATCAAAAATATTTCTGGCAGACCTATATTGACTACCAATTCAGAAGATATATCAGGCATTCTAGGAAGTGCCCTCCCCTCTATTTATTATCGTGTCGAAATTGAGTACGAAAATTATAAAAATAATGCATATGTTATTTTTTCTTTAGCTTTGGATCCAATTAAAAATACTGAACTATATTCATATAATGAAAATACAATTAAAATTCTCAATTATTCACAAAATCCTGGAAGATCACCTTCATCTCCTGAATTCAAAATTGAGTTAAGAGAAAATAATATTGATCAAAGTTTTGAAGTAGCCTACAGACAGTTTCATAAAAATTTAGAAAATGATGAATTTGAAAATATTTTTTTAGATAAAGAATTAAAAACTCTGAAATTAGCTTTTTCTGATCTGGAAACAATACTGAATAAAACTAAAAAAGAAAGAAATAATCTAGTTCAACAAGTAAATGTAGAAAATGAGCTAAAGACATTTTCATTAGATCCTCAAATGTTTAATGACTTTAACATTTTAGATTTGCAAAAAACATGTACCCTTTTTCTTGAAGCTAGGTATGGTGCACTACATAAATTAAAAGAAGATAATTCAGATATTCAGACACTAGAAGTTATTGATTGGCAACAACTTTATAATACTTACACTACAAAAAATATTGCTCTTTCCTATCTAAACAAAATAAACGATGCTGAATCTTTCAAAATAAATGATGAATTTTTAATATCTATTTATTTCACAATAATCAAAGACTTGAATGGCATAGAGCAGAAAATATTTACTAAGGCATTAAAAAATTTAAATATTGAGCCAAGCATTTTAGAAAGTAGCCTATATAAAGCAATTGATAGAATGAAAAAAATTCAAAATGAAGAATATCAAAAACGACAAAAGTTGAAATCGTCAATTGGCGAAGCTCCAAGGAAAAGAGAGTATAAAATTGAAATTAATTCTGCGACAAATCCAAAATTAAACAAAACAAGGGACGCCCTTTTATATATTGAAGTTTTACTGCGGTTAATATCCAAAAACAATACTATGAATCAAGATCTTCTTTTGCAAAGATCTTTAGACATGTATCTTAGAACTAAATTTGCAAGGTTTAAACAAGATGGGTATATAAATAATTCAAAAAATGGTCCTCGGTACACTCTTGAAAGCAAAGGTCGAAATCTTCTAACTAAATAAAATCTAATATCTCAAGATACATATTAAGACTAGGTTTTATTTTAATACTTTTAAGGCTGAGAGATTTAACTTTATTTTCATTCGTAGAAATAATTTCTAAAATTACTTCTTCATTTCCAGGATAATTATTAAATACGTTTCTTAATTTATACAAACTTTCTTTATTTAATTTATACTCTTCAAACCTTATGATAAAAGCATTGGGATCTGTCATGGTTCTACCAAAGAGGTCCGAAAAGACGAGAATATAAAATATATAGTGAATTTTTTTCTACTTCAACCATTTGTTTCCAAAACTTTATATTTTCATTAGAGTAAATTGCACTAGCTTCATCCTCTGACATACCAGAATCAATATTTCTTATATAATTTTCCTGTGGTTCAGTAATACCAACTTCTAATAAGTCTTTAAGGGCTTTTTGGATAATATTTAATTCTTGTTGATTTAACTCATATTGCATATATGCAATATTAAAAAAAGACTATGACAAAATTTATTGATTAGCTAGAGCTACAAGAAGTTGTCCTACTTGATCCTGTGGAAGGTTTCCAGTTCTTCTTGCAACAACATTCAAATCTTTATCTAAAAACACCCAGTAAGGAAATGCGTTTAGTCCATAAGCAGTAGCAATCTCTTTATCAAGGTCGTATAACTGAAGTTCAGACCAACCCTCATTTGCTAGCCAATCGTGTGGAGGATAATTATCCCTGGATCTGTCAATTGAAGTTGCAACCGCTATCAACTCAATGCCGTCTGGTACGCCAATTAGATTTACATATTCTTGAACTACAGGCACTTCTTGTTGACAGTACCCACACCAGTGAGCTAGAAAGAGTAATGCTTTAGCATTGCCGTTCTTTTCAATTGTTACAATTTCAGAATTTTGATTAGGTGCAGAGAAAGTTGGAGCAGCTAAGCCTCTAGCGATATTGTCATCATTTTCTGATGCAAATTGAGGAAGAAAATCACCATTTACTGTTGTTTCACCTTCTGGTAAGTTGCCATCTATAGGTTCATCTACAAGCGTCACACCAATAGCAACAGCTAAACCAATTACTAAAACAACTCCACCAGCGATAAAAAAGTTTTTATTCAATAATTTCCTTTCTCGATAAATCATAATACAACAAAGCTAAAAATATCGTCAAAAAACCAGTACTAGCCATAACTGGAATTGAAATAAATCCAAAGATGTCAACATATTTTAGATTACATGGCACGTCAACAGCGCAGGAACCTCCACCTCCTCCACCATTTTGGAGATATATATGATAAGCTCCTACTCCAACGCCTAAAAGACTCAAGTATGCAGCGCGGATAAATCTTTTATTAAATAATCCAATTATCAATATTAATGCGATTGGGTACATCAAATAGCGTTGATACCAGCAGAATTTACATGGAATAAATCCAACAACTTCTGAATAGACCAAACTTCCAACAGAACAAACAAAAGCTACTAATGTTGCAAAGTTGTAAAATTGATCATTTATAACTTTGCTAAATCTTTTTTTTGTAAAGATAAAAAATAATAATAGTGAACATATAGCCCATGCAACAAAAGTAAAGAAGCCAAATAAAGTATTAAAAAAAACAATTAAGTCCATAAAGAATTTTACCCTAAAAAAAATGATAGGCGGTCATTGCCGCCTATCATTAAAGTTTTTGTATGAAAAAGTTTTAGACTTTTTCTCCTGACTTGATTCTTGCCATTCCAAGTACCAATACACCAAGACCAACTTTATTAATTATGTCAGCAATTGTGTAAAGAACTTCTCTAATAGCATCGAAGTCGCCTGCTACTGGAGCTAAATAACCTAATGGATAGATTATCCAACCAACAAGTATGAGATTTTTGATTTTCTCAAACTGATCTGCTTCTGCAGCTTTAAGTCCTGCACCTTCTGCTTGAAGATTTCTCATCAAGTATGCATATGCAAGCATAGCTACAACAAATCCAATCCAGTAATTGTCACTGCCTGCAGATGATGTTTCACCGTAATAACCAGCTCCGATCATCACTGTTGCAGCGAGTCCCCAGTTTCTAACTTTTTCGTTATACTCTGCACCTGAAGATGTCACAGCAAGCACCTCTACAAACATTAATGGTACTGTTAGGATCCAGTCGACATATCTTAAGCCTGTATCATAATCCCCACCAGCCCATGAGCCAGTCATTTTGTTATAGTGATACCAAGCTATTCCTGTCACAAGAGCGGAGATATACACTCCTCTTCTGTGTTTTGGATCTACTTCTCTTGATGATGCTAGTAAAAATACTGTTCCAGCGAGCATACCCACTGTTGCCACCATAAAGAGTCTATAAGTAAGTTCAGCCATTTTAGCTTACTCCTTTTGTTTAATTTTTACATTGTGAAACTAATCACAATATTATGTTATTCATTTTGTGCATTTGTGAATGTATTTTTAAATTTTTTTTTAAAATCGGTGTAACTTTATTTCAAAATACTAGTAATGACGCCCAACGACTCATTACCCCATTGCTCAAGATAGGGTTTTAAGTTAAACTTTCTGGCTGTTGAGTCAGAAGTCATATATCTAATTTTCCCAAATATACTACGCTCTGGCCCCCATGCTCTGTCATACCTTCCAAGAATCCAAAAAACTCCTGAATACGAATTTGGATCTCTGCCGTCTAATGAATATCTATCATTAAGAGTAATCATATAAGAAAGTGCAATTTGCGGATTTGGTGTCCATTCAAGAATTTTTTTTCCCCACAACATTCTCAAATAGTTTTGTATAACTCCTTGAGTTCTTAATTGATTTTGGGCAGCATTCCAAATTTCGTCATGAGTTTGAGAGTAAGTTAATTCGTCTAAAGAGTAAATGTATTCTCTTTCGTCTAAAGAATGTTCTTGTAAAGTTTTTATAGCCCATTCCGGTAAGCTAGAGTACTGATTGTAATTAGCACGCCTAACACACGTATGGTAACCAAGCTCTCTCCATGTAATTAATTCATCCATAAAGCTTTCAAAATTATCAGAACTTCCCCACCAACCTTCTCTTCGTCCAACCATTTTTGGATTTATAGATTCTGGAGACCAAGACTCTAGTTCAGATATTTTATCAAATACTTCATGAGTCGATATCTGACCGGAGTGAAAATATGGAGATAGCTGGCTACTTGCTTCTTTTGAAGGGTCACTTCTGTATTGTGCATAATCTTGATATCCAACCTCAATAAATTTATTAAGTTGTTTTGCAGCATTCGAATACCCACCTCTGATAGAACTAATCTCAACTGTTTTGTCTATATTTAAATTTTCTAGAAAGTCATCTATGTTTTCACTTTCAAAATTATAAGGAACCCATTTATTTTGTATATCTTTTATAAGTGAAACATCAAATTTTTTGTTTAAAAGATCAAGAGGGTGTTCAAGAGGTGTTTCAATAATAAAATCTTCTAAATTTTTATGAAGATACCTTCTAAAATCATGTGCTCTTACATACTCTTTTTCTGAAAGCCTTATTGGAACAATTCCGTTCGAATCTACAAGCTCATATCTTGTATTAATTTCACCAGATGCTTTTGCTGTCATTTGAGGAACGAAATAAGTTGGATAATCATCCGTTACTACTACTGAAGCATCTTTTGAAATCTCTGTTAACAGTCCTTCAGACTCCTTTGATGACTGTTCAACAAATGGATAGTAGTAAGCCTTAGAACTTAGAACTGTTTCATATACTTCTTTCATACCTTCAAGTGTGAACTTATGAAATCGTATACTTGACATCGGATAGTCAAGTATTAATGGTTCCAAAATAAGCAGAGGTTGAGAAAGTTGATTCGCCCACTCAACTGCTCGTTGCAACGCAAAGTTATACCCAACTCTCTTAAAGGAAATCATCCAGTAAACAACATATTTTGAATCTGGAATTGATTCGGGATTGATGTCTTTTAGTGTAGTAACACGTGTAAGTGGAACTTGTACCATATAAAGACATTTTAAATTCCAAATTGAATTATTAATAATAATAAGGAGTAAATTAGTTTTAAATATGAAAATTTTTAGCTACACTAAAAAGGTTTAAATAATGGGTGCAATAAATATTTCTAGTGTTGGTAAAATTTATCCAAATGGCACGCGTGCTTTAGAAGATGTCAATATTGAAATCAATGACGGAGAGTTTGTAGTATTAGTCGGCCCTTCTGGTTGTGGTAAAACAACTTTACTCAGAATGGTAGCTGGTTTAGAAGATATAACCGAGGGAGAGATTTCTATTGCTAATAAATTAGTAAATGAAGTCGCACCTAAAGATAGAGATATAGCAATGGTTTTCCAAAATTATGCTTTATATCCTCATATGTCTGTGTATGACAATATGGCTTTCTCACTTAAATTGCGTAAATTACCCAAAGATGAAATTGATAAGAAAGTAAAAGATGCGGCAAAAACATTAGAAATTGATGAATTATTAGATAGAAAACCAAAAGCTCTATCAGGAGGCCAAAGACAAAGAGTTGCTATGGGTAGAGCAATCGTTAGAAGTCCACAAGCATTCTTAATGGACGAACCTCTTTCAAACTTAGATGCTAAATTAAGAGTTCAAATGAGAGCAGAATTGGGGCAACTTCATACCCAGTTAGAAACTACTACTTTGTATGTAACACACGATCAAGTTGAAGCTATGACTATGGGTGATAGGGTTGCAGTAATCAGGAAAGGCCTTTTACAGCAAATTGATACACCTAGGCAAATTTATCTGTATCCGAAAAATATTTTTGTTGCTGGTTTTATTGGAAGTCCTTCAATGAATTTTGTCTATGCAACTGCAACAAAATCTGGAAAGGGAATGAAAATCAATTTTGGTGAAAACGAAGTAAAAGTAGCAAGCGCTCCAAAGGCTTTAATGGCATATGAAGGAAAAGAAATTGTTGTTGGAATTAGACCAGAGGCATTTGAAGATTCTGTATATGCAAATGAAAAAGAGTTTAGCGAGTATATAGAAATTGAAATATCTCTTCTTGAACAATTAGGTTCAGATACATATGTTCATTTTTACAAGGATATCAAACCTGTTCAAACAGAAGCCATTGCAGAGATATTGGCTGATGAAGGCGAAGATATTTCAGTGCTTGGCAGTGAGACAAAATTTATTGCAAGGATAAATCCAAACTCATCCGTTGAAGAAGGTCAGAAAATAAATTTAGCGCTTGACCCGACAAAGTTGCATTACTTTGATCCTGATACCGGTTTAGCAATAACTTAATTAAAAATTAGTATCTAATTCCTCTGTAATGTCTTCAATCTCTCTGTACGCTCTTTCTTTACCCATGTCAATATAGTTCTTTAATGCTATCCAGAGTGCATCAGCCCCAATCTTTCTTTCCATTAATTCACTAGCATCATAACGAAAAGAGTTTTCTATTAGTGAAACCATTACCAGATCGGCTTCTTTCTTAGTTAAAGGATTTATAATTGGATTTTTATTACGCTTATTTGCTGGAACATACGTGGCATCTAATTGATTCATCCATTGTTTGCCAAATTCTTCATTTATCAATGCATTAAACACTACTTCCGTTTCGTTTGAATAATTTAAAACAGTCAAAATATCTCCAATACCTACAATTGAAGACTCGCTTTTTGTTGATGGAAATTTAAAAAAGTCATAGTCTTGACCAAAGGTCTTATTTTCTGGCATATAAAATTCTGCATAATGACCTCCCCATGAAAAGACACAATCTACATCTTCACTAAGTAGGTTCTTGTAATTATTCCTGAATTCTTTTCTTATAACTCTTTTATTTGTTCCATATACAGCATTTTCTATGAATACTAATTTACCAATACTATTTATAGAACTAAGTATTTTGCTATCAGAAGATAATATATTCTGATTACTCCAATTATCGTATGTCTCTAGTCCATATTCACTAATAATTAAGTCTTCTAACCAATTTGTGGCTATCCATCCAGTGGAAGCCCCACTTTCAATATCTAGACACCATAAATTTTCGTTAAATTTTGAATATTCTAAAGTAAAATTTAAAATTTCCCCGTAAGAATTAAATTGAGGAGATCCAATATTATTATATTTTTCAACACTATACCAAATCATTGAGTTTGGAAACAATCTAAAAAATGCGCCATAATTTTGGTTAGAGTTTTTTGAAGTTGTAATTTGCTGAAGATGTTTTGAATAGTAATTTTTCATTTGTTCTGAAGATATAATTTGTCCGATTGGCTTGATTATCGAACGCTCACCAAGGTTTACAACTCCTTGAGGATTTGGAATTAATGCAATATCAATACTTGTATTCTGGTTCTCAATAAGATGTGTCTCAATGTCTGAAAAAATTTCGTATTTAATTTTTAAATCTGTCGAGTCTTCAATAACCTTTAATTCATCCATAAAGTATTCTAAATCTGTCATTTGAGGTCCAGC
>CACGVI010000006.1 GCA_902576605.1 uncultured Candidatus Actinomarina sp.
AAAGCACTACATATTATGACACCTCTTCATCAACAAGTTCTGGATGGTATATGGGACTAGGAACTGATCGTGAAGAGCACGTTCATGAAGGTATGCAGACATCAGATTTAGGATTTATAGCTATAGGACATCACTGGGAAAAAGAAGAAGATCCGACTGGATTTACAGATATGATTGTATTAAAAACAGACTCTAATGGCAAAGAATTATGGCAGACAATCATTGGAACCTCTGATAAGTTTGATGTAGGTTATGCAGTCAATGAATTATCTGATGGATATGTTGCTAGTGGAGGTCTATATAAAGATGGAAATCAAAAAAGTGCAATAGTAAAGCTTGATTTTGATGGGAATATTCTTTGGAAAAAAATATTTAATCATACTGGTGTTGGCGCAATTAGGGGTATAGAAGTTCTTGATAATGACGATATGGTTGTAACTGGGTATAAAGATGGAGATGACGAGGGATTTTTATTTATTTCAGATGGTTCTAAAGGTTTTATTACGAAAATTTCAACAAATGGAGATGTAATTTGGGATAAGGACCTATCTGCCATGCAAGGCACAAAGGTTAAGCAAACATCTAAAGGAGGTTTCGTAGTTGGATCTGTTGAATGGGTTGACGAAGGTTTAAACGCATCCATTCATTATTTAGACGCAAATGGAAACACAATCTCAACTAAATTGTTCGGTGGAAACAATAATGTTCAATTATTTGATATGGATATCACGAATAAGGATTATGTTGTATTTACAGGTCATACGACAGGTTACAATACAGCCAATTGGGATTGCATTATCATGCTAATTGATGATCAAGGAAATGAAGTTTGGACTACTATTTTTGGCAATCCAAGAGGCTATGATCCTAAATTTATACTCGATGAGTGTTATGGGGTTAGAGAGACTCTTGATGGGGGGTTTGTGGTAACTGGCGGTACCGGTGATCATTCAGATTATTATGGAACTGGACATCCAAACGGAACATCCGATGAGTGGAAAGTTTTACTTTCTGAGTTCGATAAGGATGGCAACATGACATCTATTAATGTTTTTGGCGGTGGTAATGATAAAGGGAATGATGCTGGAGAATTTATTGACGTAACTAATGATGGAGGATATATAATTTTTTCAGATACAGACTCAAAAGGCTTAAAGGGACCAAATAATTTTGGGTTTTTATATATTAAAAATCCGTAAATAACATTTTTTTCCTTACAAGGAAGAAGTCATAGGTTCAAAATTGTCATAATTCAAGTAAATTGGGAGAAAAGCAGTAAAAATGGTATTGATATCAATGCAAATGCAATATAAATTAAAAATGAAATAATAATTATTATTATTACTCCAATAAAAAATTTGTTTACATCCATTAAAAATATATATTAGAAACATCATAATTTAACCAAAATTAAAAATATAAATCGCAGTAGCTGTATAGTTAATATGTCTTTTACAAGACATGACGAAATTAAGGAGAAATATGCCGAAAGGCAAAGTTAAATGGTTTAACTCAACTAAAGGATATGGATTTATCGAACCTGAAGAAGGAGATAAAGATGTATTCGTACATATCTCAGCTGTTAAAAGTGCAGGTATGCAAGATCTTGATGAAGGTCAAGAAGTAGAGTACGACTTAGTAGAAAATAATGGAAAAACATCAGCTGAGAATCTTAAATAGATAAAGTTAAACATGTTTTACGACCGGTAGCTAGTCTGCCGGTTTTTTTTATCCAAGTAGTATTCTTATAGACAAAAGTATTGAGACAATAACTAATACTGGCCTTACAACTTTCTCACCATTTTTGATAGCAAATCTAGACCCTGTATAAGCACCTGCTATTTGAGCTACTGCCATAATAAGTCCTAGATACCAAATTACGTAACCTTGAAAAGCAAAAATAATAAATGCTGCAAAATTAGATGATAAATTTAATAATTTTGTAATTGCAGTTGACTCCATAATATTTGCACCCTTAATTATGATGAAAGCTAAGACGAAGAATGAACCTGTTCCAGGTCCAAAAAAACCATCATAGAAACCAATCGCAAATACAACAAGATTAAATAAAATAATCAATTTTTCATTCTTTTTTACACCAGTTGGTCCTTTATTAGTGATAAAGAATATTGCGGCACTTATAAGAAGTATTGGAATTACGGATTCTAAAGTGTCGTTTGAAATCCTACTTACGAGTAAAGTGCCAACACCTGATCCTAAGAAAGATAAACCAGTATATAAAAACTTTTTTTTCTCAACAAGATAACCATTCTTGTAATAGTTGTAAGTTGAAGTAACTGTTCCAAAGCATGATTGAAACTTATTTGTTGCTAAAACATTTAGTGGAGACATGCCCACTAGAAGCATGGAAGGTGTAGTTAACAAACCACCGCCTCCAGCAATTGAATCAATTAATGAAGCAAAAAAAGCAACAACAAATAATATTGCATAAACAGTTGTTTCTTCGTATATGTACTCCATAGTTTGTCATTTAAGTGTATCTTTATAATTTAATAACGTTATAAAATTGGAATATTGTTGTAAGAATAGACTTCAATAATTATTAAAAGGATAATGCGGTAGACATGTTGAATATACAAAATTTAAAATACATTTTATGAAATATTTTGGCTGTATAGATCAAGGAACTACAAGTTCGAGATTTATAGTATTTAATGACAAGGGTCAAATTGTTGCTAGTCACCAACAGGAATTTACGCAGTATTTACCAAATGAAGTTTCTGTTGAACATGATCCAATAGAAATTTGGGATTCTGTTAAAAATTGTATTTCAAAAATAGATGATGAATTTTCAATAAATCAATTAGATAGTATTGGTATTAGTAATCAAAGAGAAACAACGCTTGCATGGCGAAAGTCAACTGGAGAGCCTTTACATAATGCCTTAGTTTGGCAGGATACACGCACACAAGATATTTGTGATGAAATTAAGCAAATAGAGGAGTTGTCAGTTGAATTCACAAAAACAGGCTTACCTATAGCAACATACTTTTCTCTTTCTAAAATATTGTGGCTTTTAAGAAATGTAGATGAGGTAAATAAAGCAAAATTAGACAATGATTTATGTTTTGGAACAATTGATTCTTGGCTTTTATACAAACTTACCGGTAATCATGTAACTGATGTAACAAATGCAAGCAGAACGTTATTAATGGATCTTCATACTTTAAATTGGATGGAAGATGCTATAAATAGACTAGATATTCCACTAGATTCTTTACCTTCTATAAAGCCTTCAATGTTTAATTACGGTACGAATGAAGGAATATTAAAGAATGTACCAATTACAGCTGTTTTAGGAGACCAACAAGCTTCATTATTTGGACAAAACTGTATTTCTTCTGGTGATGTAAAAAATACATATGGCACTGGATGTTTTGCATTAACAAACACAGGTTCAGAAATAGTACATTCTAATAATGGCTTACTTAGTACAGTTGCATACCAAAAAGATGGTGATAAACCACAATATGCAATAGAAGGTTCAGTCTCAATTGCTGGTGCTGCAGTTCAATGGTTAAGAGATAACTTAAACATAATTAAAGAAAGTTCTGAAGTAGAAGCATTAGCAATGGGTGAAAAAGATAACGGTGATGTATATTTCGTTCCTGCATTCTCTGGATTATTTTCACCACATTGGGATGAGACTGCTAGAGGGGTGCTAGTTGGTCTTTCAAGGTTTTCAAATAAATCACATATAGCAAGAGCTGTTTTGGAATCAGTTGCATATCAATCTAATGAATTGCTTGAATCTATGGAAAAAGATATTGGAATAACATTTGAATCGGTAAATGTAGACGGTGGAATGGTTATTAACAATCTTCTAATGCAATTTCAATCTGATATTTTTAATAAAAAAGTTATTTCTCAGGAAATTAATGAGATTACAGCATTAGGAGCAGGTGCGGCCAGTTTTCTTTTCATTAATAACCTTGAATTAGAGAACATGAATTCATTCATTACTCAATCAAAGACATGGAATCCAAATATGGATAGTAAACAGCGTGAACATTATTTAGACAAATGGAATAAAGCTATTAACAAATCAAAACAGTGGAAATAACAAAAGTATTAATTTACGTTTACGTACTCTTTTTCGTTGGGGCTGGATTGAATCATTTTTTGAATCCACAATTTTATGATGCAATAGTTCCAAGCTTTATTCCATATCCAAGATTTGTTCACCAATTTACCGGAATACTTGAAATATTAATTCCTCTTCTATTCTTTACAAAATATAGAAAAGAAGCAGCAATAATGATGATTATTCTTCTTGTTATTCTTTACGGTGCAAATCTATATGTATGGATTAACAATCTTCCATATGGACGCAATTACTGGAGTAATCAACAACATTTTTTAAGATTTTTATTACAACTTTTCTATATTGGAATCGCATATATTATCTATTTATATGAGTGAACTAAAATTTCCTGATAAATTTCTTTTTGGTACAGCTGTTGCCTCATATCAGGTTGAAGGCGGCATTTATAATAATGATTGGACAATTTGGGAAAATAAATCTAATTCTGTTTGCGTAGAGCCATGTAATGAAGCATGCAAACATTACGAAATGTTGGATCAGGATATTGATCTTCTTGTAAAGCTTGGTATTAAAGCATTTAGATTTTCAATAGAGTGGAGCAGGGTAGAGCCAAATGAAGGTTTATTTGATCATGATGCTATTAATCATTATGTTGAAAAAGCCAAAAAACTAATTTCTAATGATATTACTCCTATAATTACATTTCATCACTTCACTACGCCAGAGTGGTTATTCAACAAAGGCTCATGGCTAAACCCAAAATCTGATATTTATTTCAATTCTTATGTAGATAAACTAATGCAATTTTTACCAAAAGAGATTGTATATTACAATACAATAAATGAACCAGGAATATTTGCATTCTTTGGTTACTTTTCAACTAACAAATTCCCCCCTGGCATAGCTAGCGAGACAAAATTTATAAAAGCATCTGAAAATATCATGTCAGCTCATAAAAAAGCATTAAGAACAATCAAAAAACATAATCAAGACGCAAAAGTTGGTATGACACATGCTCTTCAGGAGTGGGAAGACGAAGATAATAATAAATTAAAGGAATATTTGAAATATCATCTTGAGGATAAATTTTTGGACGCTTCTGTAGATGATGACTTTATCGGTTTACAAACGTACACAATTGTAAGATATCCGAAAAACATTTTTTTAAAACTTTCTAATGCTTTGCTTTTAAATATTGGATTTATTAGAAAATTTATTCTACCTCGAATTATTCAAATATTTGCTGGAAGGAATGGAGCAATTACGAGTGAAACACGAACAACAAAAATGGGGTATGAATACAGACCAGAAGCAGTTTTATATAATCTAAATAGACTGAAAAAAATATTTCCTGATAAAGAAGTCTTTATAACAGAAAACGGAATTGCAACAGATAATGATGATGAAAGAGTTGAATTTGTAACTACAGTATTAAAAGATGTACACAAATTCCAAGAAGAACATAAAAATATAATAGGTTACTTATATTGGTCTTTGCTAGATAATTTTGAATGGGATCTTGGTTATCAAATGAACTTTGGATTGGTCGAAGTTGATAAAAATGATTACTCACGCAAACCACATAAATCTGCGTATTGGTTTGGCAACATTTCTAAAACAAATAATTTATCAAATTAAAAGTTAAATCTTAATATATAAATATGTACATTATTGCAGGATCTACAGGAACTTTAGGAACAGCTATCGTAAAAGAGTTATCTAATGACAATGAATTGTTATTAATTGGCAGGGATGAAGACAAATTAAAGGAACAAGCATCTTTAGTAAATGCAAGCTATCAAGTAATTGATTTAAAGAATACAGTGGAGCCAAGAGAATTCGCAAAAATTGTTGATACAGAAACAGAAATAAAAGGCTTGATCAACTGTATAGGTTCAATTTTAATTAAACCTTTACATGGAACTTCTATAGAAGAGTTTAATGATGTTATAACTACCAATTTATTTTCCTCATATTTTCTTTTAGCAAGTTTTGCAAGAAGAATGAAAAACGGATCAGCTATATTTTTCTCTTCAGTAGCTGGATCAAAAGGTCTATCAAACCATGAAGCAATTGCAGCTGCTAAATCAGGTATTGAAGGGTTTGCTAGATCAGCAGCTGCTACTTATGCAAAAGATAATTTAAGAGTAAATGTTATAGCTCCAAGTATTATGGATTCAAAAATGTCAGAAAAAATACTTTCATCAGATGCTGCAAGAGAAGTATCTAAAAATATGCATCCTATTACGAAAATTGGAGATGCAGATGATATACTTCCTGTTATAAAGTGGTTATTGAGCCCAGATGCTAAATGGGTCACAGGTCAGACCATTCATGTTGATGGCGGTCTATCTACTGTAAAGCCAAGATAAATAGAGGGGAAACAATGTCAGAAACAAAATACCTTGAAACACATGAATGGTACATAATTGATGGTGATAATGTAACTGTTGGTATTTCTGACTACGCACAGGGTGAGCTTGGAGATATAGTCTTTGTAACATTACCTGAGGTAGGTCAAGAATTTAGCAAAGGTGATGCAATTGTAGAAGTCGAAGCAACTAAAACTGTTGCTGAAGCATATGCACCAATGAATTGTGTTATAACTGAAGTAAATTCGACTTTAGAAACTGAACCAGAACTAATCAATAATGATCCAGTAGGTGAAGGCTGGATGGTTAAAGCAGAAATTAAAGAAATGGATGATTCTGGTATGTCTTACCAGCAATATGAGTCATTTATTTCTTAATGTCAGAAAGTAAAACAACTTCTCTTTACGATTTCCATTTAAGTAAAAATGCAAAAATAATTGATTTTGCTGGTTGGTCTATGCCATTTTCTTATGATGGTACATTAAAAGAGCATCATTATGTAAGAGAGTCAGCAGGATATTTTGATGTTTCTCATATGGGTAGACTTCGTTTAAATTATTCTCAAATTGATGAAATAAATTATTTAATCTGTTCAGATCTTAAAAATATAAGTAATACAAAAGCGCTTTATTCTATTTTTATCTCAGAAGAAGGTACTGCCATTGATGATGTTATATTTTGGAAATTTGATGATGATTTAATACTTATCTGCAATGCAAGTAATACAAATAAAATTAAAACTCATTTAGATATACATTCAATTAATTATGAAGATCTCACTAATTCTACAGATTTAATTGCTGTCCAAGGTAAGAATGCAATAGATATTGTTAGCAGTATTATGCCTGTTCCTGACAAATTCTCTACTTTAAAAGATGACAAATACATATATGCTAGAACAGGATATACAGGAGAGGATGGTCTTGAAGTAATGCTAGACACTAATGACACGCTTGGTTTTATATCTAAATTAGAGGCCGAAGGAGTTAAACCTTGTGGTTTAGGGTCAAGAGATACATTAAGACTAGAAGCATCTTTACCGTTATATGGGTTTGAATTAACTGATGACATTTCACCAATTGAAGCAGGGCTTAAATGGACTGTAACCAATAAAGATGACTATTTAGGAAAAGATGTTATTGATTATCAAATTGAGACTAAAGACCATAAGCACCTAAAAAGATTTAAGTTAAATGCTAAACAGATAGCACGTACCGGAACAATTTGTATCTCTGATGGGGTAGAAGGTATTGTAACATCTGGCAATATTTCACCCATATTAGGCTACCCAATTGGCTTTGTTTTATTCAAAAGTAATCCTGCTGACGATTTAGTAGAGTTTGATATTCGTGGTAATTTAATAGAGGGAAATTTGTTATATAAGAGGTTTTTAAGTTAATGTTTGTACCACATTCAGAAATTGATTTAAAGAAAATGTTTGAAGAGCTATCTATAAGCTCTTTAGATGACTTATTTACACACATACCTGAAACATTAAAGTTGAATGATGGTTTAAATGTACCACCATCACTTTCTGAGCTTGAATCTATAAGTGACTTTGAGAATTTAGAATCTAAAAATATTCAAAATTTAATATGTTTTGCTGGTGGGGGACATTACGACGTTTATTTACCACAAACGGTTAAATCCTTAACAATGCGACCGGAATTTATGACATCTTATACGCCATATCAAGCTGAGATTTCGCAGGGAATACTTCAGGTACTATTTGAATACCAATCACTTATATGTGATTTAACTGATATGGAACTTGCAAACGCATCACTTTATGATGGTGCTACTTCAGTTGCAGAAGCAATTTCAGTCGCAATAAATAAAACAAAAAGAGATAATGTTGTTATCTCTAATGGCTTTAATCCCAATACTAAGGAAGTTGTAAACACCCTTCTAGATAGGAAAAAATTTAATATTAATTACGTAGATTTAGTTAATTATTTATTTCCAGAAGATTATGTATTTTCACAAGACGATGCAGCATTTGTTGTTTCACTGCCTCATTATGAAGGTTCTGCACAAGATTTAACATCTATAGTTCACAACGCAAAAGCAGCAGGTGTAATTACAATCTGTTACGCGGATCCATCTATGCTTGGTATTTTAAAATCACCTGGATCAATGGGATTTGATATTGTTGTAGCAGAAGGCCAGTCAATGGGATCACCACTTTCATTTGGAGGGCCAACTGTTGGCTGGTTTGCAACTAGAAAAGAATTGGCAAGGCTTGTTCCAGGAAGAATTATCGGTGAATCTAGAGACTCAAATAATACTAAAACTTATGTTATGACTTTAAGAGCACGTGAGCAGGACATTAGGCGTGAAAAAGCTTCATCTAATATTTGCACGAATCAAACATTAAATGCAATAGGTTCAACAATACACCTATCATGGTTAGGACCCGAAGGTCTTTATGAAATAGGATACCAAGCTATTCAAAAAGCTTCATATATGAAACAATTACTAGCCGATAACAATTTTAATGTTTTAAATCACACTTCATCTTTAAGGGAATTTTTAATTGAAACTGATAAATCTGCAGAAGAAGTAATACTTGAAATGGGGGCTAAAGGTTTTTTAGCAGGAATAAAATATGATGATAATCAAATTTTGGTAGCTGTAACTGAGAAAAGAACTAAGGCTCAAATAGATTATTACGTTGATTCTTTAGTGGAGGTTGATAATGCATAGTGGCGGTAATGCTAGTTCACTACCTTTAGTAGGAGGAGCTCCTGAACCTACAATTAATCAGCTATCTAAACCTGGTAGAAGAGCTTCTAGATTTCCTAAACTAGATGTTCCGGTAACTGAAATAAACAATTCAGCAATTAGAAATGATAAACCTAGTCTTCCAGAGGTTTCAGAACACGATTTAGTAATGCATTACTCAAGACTTGCACATAGAAATTTTGCTGTTGATGTAGGCTTTTATCCACTTGGTTCATGCACTATGAAGTACAATCCTAGATTTGCTGATTATGTGGCAGGATTAAACACCTTTGCTAATTCTCATCCCTCAACACCGTCTGCATTCACACAAGGTAACTTAGAAGTATTACATGAATTAGAGAAATTTTTAATTGAAATAACTGGAATGGATAACGCTACGTTTCAACCACCAGCTGGTGCATCTGGCGAGCTAACAGGATTATTAATTATTAAAAAATATTTAGAAGAAAATAATTTAACCAACAAAACAGATATTATTGTTCCAGATTCTGCACATGGTACAAACCCGGCTTCTGCAAAGATGGCTGGTTTTAATGTAGTAGAAGTATCTACAGACGTTAGAGGTATGGTTAACATTGACGAACTTAAAGAGTTAGTAAATGAAAATACAGCTGGATTAATGTTAACAAATCCAAATACTGGAGGGTTATTTGAGGAAAACATTATGGAAATTTCAAATACTATCCACGAAAATGGTGGCTTAGTTTACTATGATGGAGCAAACTTAAATGCAATCGTTGGTGTATGTAGACCAGGAGATATGGGCTTTGACATCGTACATTCAAATCTACATAAAACTTTTGCAACACCTCATGGCGGAGGTGGGCCAGGATCTGGGCCAGTAGCAGTAAAAGCTTTCTTGAAAGAGTATTTACCTGGACCAATTGTAGAAAAGTATGAAAACAATTATGAATGGTATATGCCAAAATTATCAATCGGACGTATGCATGGATATCATGGTAATTTCTTAGTAGCTTTAAGAGCGCTTGTGTATATGAAATTATTAGGTAAAGAAGGTTTAGATACTCTTGGTTCTTATGCGGTATTAAATGCTAGATACTTAAGTTCTATTATTTCTAAAGTTATACCTCTTGCATATAACGAACCATGCATGCATGAATTCGTAGCTACAGTTAAAGATCTGAAGAAATCACATAAAATAAAAGCATATGATGTTGGAAAGGCTTTATTAGATAAAGGGTTTCATTCTCCTACAATATATTTCCCTCTTATTATTGAGGAGGCACTTATGTTCGAACCTACAGAAACTCAAACTGTTGATACACTTGATGATTTAGCAGAGACTTTAAAGTTAATTATTGATGAACTTCAAGGCGACGATGTTTCACTTGAAGAATATCCAAAAAATTTACCTGTTGGAAGGCCAAACGAGCTTATTCCAGCTAAACATTTAACAGTTAACTGGGGAGATTTTGAACTTCTTGAATTAACTGAATAGTATGTATATATGAATCCATCGAAGATTGATATAGACAGAAATATTAGTAAATTAAGAGTCAATTCTTCAGAATTTTTAAATTTAGATAAAGAAAATCTCATAACTATGCTCGATGAAACAATAAATAACATTAAAACTATCTCTTATTATTGGGCAACTCTTGCTTCTGAAAAAAAGGGAATACTAAACAAATCAAAAGAAGGTGAAGAGTGGATTGGCGGTCCATTTGCATGTATTTTTGCAATACAATATTTTAAAGATTCATTAATGAATGAAGATGGTCTCGATAAATCGAAATTTAATGATTCAAGCAAAAGTTATAAAGCATTTCCAACAAAAAATATAGAGAAACTTTTATTCCCTTTTCTAGAAGGTGAGGTTAGGTTTGGAAAAAACTTAAGTTTTGAACAAATAAATGAATATAGAGGTTTTGCTAATAGATTTAAAAATAATAAACCAAAAATTACTTTAGTTTTAGGTGCTGGTAATGTATCTTCAATTCCTGTTCTCGATGCTTTATATCATATGATCGCATATAAGTCAGTTATATACATGAAATTAAATCCAGTCAATGATTATTTATTACCTATTTTTACTCAAATATTTGAACCATTTATATCAAGAGGATTCATGATTATCACAGAAGGAGATATGGAAGCGTCAGAATATCTTACTCAACATGATGGCTTCCATCAAACCCACCTCACAGGTTCAAATTTTACTTATGAAAATATTGTTTACGGAAGAATACTTGATGATAGAGAACGATCTCTTAAAACTTTACCTAAAGTAAATAAAAAACCAATTACAACGGAATTAGGTAATGTAACTCCTATAATTGTTCATCCTGGAAATTGGTCTCGTTCTGAAATTAAACATCAAGCTAGAAAAATTGTAACTGCAAAATTAAATAATTCAGGATTTAATTGTATAGCTGCCCAAGTAGTTGTTTTACCAAAAGGTTGGAAACATACACAAAAATTAAAAGATGAAATTTGTTTCTACCTTAAAAAGGTAGGCGATACAACTTCATATTATCCTGGTTCTTCCGAGACTCTTAAAGATTTAATTGAAACTGATAATTACGAACAAATTAACAATCTTTCTTGCAATACTCCATTTTTAGTTAGTGATTTGGACTTAGAAAAAGAATATGCAAATAAAGAAGTATGGTCGACAGCATTATATTTTAAGGAGATATCATTTAGTAGTTATGAAAATTATGCTTTAAATTCTATTGATTATGTAAATAATGAATTATGGGGCAACTTAGGAGTTACTGTTTTAATTAAAAATCATAAAAAGAAGACTAACGATGTAATTCTCAATACATATATTGAAGAACTTAAATACGGAACTGTTGCAATCAACGAATGGTCAGCTCTTGGTTTTGTGATTCCTACATTACCATGGGGTGGGTATCCTGGTAACAAAGACAATGATATTCAAAGTGGACAAGGCTATGTTCACAATTCTTTATTATTTGAATCACCCCAAAAAGGTGTAGTTTATTCTAAATTTAGACTCTCTCTTTTAATTGACCCCCCATGGTTTGTTACAAATAATAAAGCACACAAAATATTCAAATATCTAACGTATTATCAAGCTACAAATTCAAAAATAAATTTGATTAAATTAGTTTTTTCAACACTAATATAAAAATTATGAAAAAGATTCTATCTTTCATATTATTAATCTTATTAGTTGCCTGTAGTTCGACTAATGACTCTAATGCTGTAAACGAAGTAGATATAACGACCACAACTTCTATTGCAACAACATCTACCTCAATAGATTCAAATGAACCTTTAACTACTATAGAACCAACGATACAATATGTATTCGATGTTGAAAGAATGTCTCCATTTACTGGAAAAGAGTTGCCGCCAGAGACATGGCTTAAACGTCCAAAAAGAGTAATTGCTTTTAAAATTGATAACAATATAAATGCAAGACCACAATCTGGTTTGCAGGAAGCAGATGCAGTACATGAAATACTTGTTGAAGGGGGGATGACAAGATTTTTAGCTTTTTTCTATGACAATACTTCAAAATACTTAGGCCCTATAAGATCCGCTCGACCAACAGATCCAACAGTAATAAGACCTTATGGTGGAACATTAGTTGTGTCTGGTGCAACTGCAGGATTAATTCCATCTATAAGAGACTTAGGTGTTCCAGTACTAGAAGAACAAAATTCTCCAGTAATGTTTCGTATATCAAATAGAAATGCTCCACACAATTTATATGCCGATACTGAATTAGTTAGAGAAAATATTGAAGAACGAGGTTTTTACTTTCTACAACCAGGACCAGGTCCTCTGTATCCGTTTGGATTAGATCAAAATAATTGGTCAGAAGGTGCTGATAAGATTACAGTCAAATACTCAGAATCTACAACAGTTATTTGGAAATTAGATGGTGAAAAATACTCTCGATTTATTATTGATAAATATTCAGAAAATAAAGAAGCAGTTGCACATAATTTTATATCTCAAGATGGGAATTATACAGATATATTACAAACGGAAACTGTAGTTGTGTTGCAAGGCCCTCTTTATAAAGATCCAGCCACTACGCTACCTAGTGTTTTGACAGTTGGAGTTGGTAATGCTTATATTATCAATAATGATAGGTATATTGAAGGAACCTGGAGAAGAGGAGATATTATTGAACCATTTGTTCTTACAGATATGAATGGAGTAGATATTCAAGTTCCCCCTAGTACTCAATGGATTCATATATTACCAAATGAAGGCGAAATAATAATAGATAACTAAACTTTAAATGTGAATAATTTAATAGCAGGGCTGATATTTTCAATATTTATCTCACCTAGTAATTTATCAGATACATGTAAAAATTATTATCCCGAACATCCTGTTCGATCAAATATTATGTTACAAGTTGTACTCAAATCATATGGATATTACGAAGGAAAAATTGATGGAATATTTGGCAATGTTTCAAAAAAGGCACTAATTTCCTTACAGAAATTAAATAATCTTGATGCAGACGGAAAAATCGGACCTCAAACATGCTCTTTACTATTAAACAAACGGACAATTGTCAAAAACAGTTTACTACTGACATCAAATGCCTCTATAGATAGTAAAAATTCTGACAACACGTATTCGCAAGAAATTTATGATGCACAAATAATTTTGAAAGATCTTGGATTATATTTATCCACTATTGATGGTTTAAATGGTCCAGGTACCAAAAATGCAGTTAGAGAGTTTCAAACTAAAGCAGGTCTTGTATCTGATGGTGTTATCGGCAATAAAACAAAAGAAGCCTTAAGCAAAGGTGAAGATAGTTATGTAAACATTATTGAATCAACACAACAAAATACCGTTTCTTCACAACAGAATTCAGAAACTGTAATATATGGATTAGATTTAAGAAATTATGATCCATCAAAACCATGTGTCGAAGGCTATGTTGATACTCAAGGAATATGGGTTCCAGATCCATGTTTTAAACCTGTTTTTGTGTATAGATTCGGTAAAACAGCTCAAGTAAATTCACAAAAAGAACTAGACGCATATCTTGCTGAAAGATGGTCACTTGAAAAGGAAAAAACTTTTGTAACCATTGGAAGAGTAAAAACTCAAAATTTTACTGACGGTATAAATTCACCAGTTAATGGTCTGATTATGCCAAATGATGCTAATAATAAAATTGTAATCGGTATAAAAAATGATAATAATGTTCGCGCTAGACCTCAGTCAGGTCCTCAGAATGCAGATGCAGTATTTGAAGTTTTAGTTGAAGGAGGAATGACTAGGCTGATAAATATTTTTTATGAATCTGATACCACATATCATGGTCCTATTAGATCCGCAAGACCTACTGATCCAACAGTATTAAGGCCTTTAGATGGAGTATTGGTAGCTAGTGGAGCAACAGGGGGTTTAATTCCAGAGATTATTGATATAGGTGTCCCAGTAATTACTGATAGACGTCCTGAGTTTTTTCGTATCTCATCTAGAAAGGCACCTCATAATCTTTATGCAGATACATATAAATTAAAAAATTTAGCTATTTCCAAAGGTTATAAAAAATCAAACAATCCGCAACCATTATTTCCGTGGGGAAATCCTAATCTTAATAATTGGTCAAATGGTAGAAACATAACACTAAAATTTTCATCTCAAACATCTACTACTTGGACCTGGAATGGGAGTAATTATGTCAGAACTTATTTTGATGCTTATAAAGGATCATCTTCTGGAATTCCACATAATTGGATAAATCAAAATAATTCATCGGGTCAAATTGCTTTCCCTACGGTAATTGCTTTAATATGTGAACCATATATGCATCCTCTTCAATTACCATCTGTAAAAACTGTTGGCGAGGGAAGAGCAATTATTATGCATGCTGGAAAAATGATTGATGTAAATTGGAAACGTGGTTCTAATTTAGATCCATTTCATATTGTTGATTCAAATGGAAATACTGTATTTATACCTAAAGGAAAACCTTGGATTTCCTTAGTTCCTAGCACATTTTCACCTAGTTTTAACAATTAACTTTACTTTTTAACATTAAAAATGGTATATTAAGAGTGCGTTTCAATTAAGTGTGATACGCAGCCCTGTTGGGAAGCCCTCTTATATGGGGGCTTCCGATTTTTAGGACTCAATCAATTCTGAAAGAATATTTAACGTATCACCCCACACAATATCAGGGATGTATGCAATAAGATAAGAGCAACCTTCGTTTTGGTATTGATTAAAAGTATTAAACACTTTATCTCTGATTCCAATAAGTGGACGGTCGTAATAATACTCTTTAGGTATGTTCGTGTATTCGGATAATTTAGAAATTTTATTATCGAGGTCCATTTTATCTTTACCAATAAGTACGTTTGTATGAAGTGTTCTACCTATTTCCGTGTAATCTCGTTTCTCATTCACACAATGCTCTTGTAATATTTTTGATTTATGTTTAAAACCATCAACATCAACATCCCAGTTACCGTAATCTCCGTGACGTGCTAAAAGTTTAAGTGTTACTTTTTCACCACCCCCACAGACCCACAACGGTGGGTATGGTTTCTGTAATGGTTTGGGCTGGTTTATTGCGCCATCAATTTCATAATAAGTACCTTTAAATACTGGTTTGTCTTCTGTTGTCATAAGTTTATAAATAATAAGTGATTCTTCTAACATTTTTAACCTGACGCCAGCAGAAGGATATTCATATCCGTAAGCTTTATACTCATGGTCATACCAACCTGCTCCGATAGCATACTCTAGCCTTCCTCCAGACATCACGTCTATATTTGATGCTACTTTTGTTAAATAAGATGGGTTTCTATACGAGTTACAAGTGCACATTTGACCTAAACGTACTTTACTAGTTGTTTGTGACAAAGCTGACATTAATGTCCAGCACTCAAAAGTTGGATCTTGTGTAGGTTTTGGAACAGTATGAAAATGATCATAAACCCAGATAGATTCATAATTTAAGTTTTCGATATTTTTTGCACTGTTAATAATAGTATTCCATTGATCTTCAATCGGAATACCATTTAAATCCATTCGCCAGCCTTGTGGTACGAAAGAACCAATTTTCATAAGTTAATTATACCTATTTAGAATTTCGTCTTTTTAATATGTAAATTAAATCTGATAAGTCATCAGGCTTAACTCTTTTCCTGAAATACCTTAAACCAACTAAAGATACCAATATAAGAAAAATTAAAGTACTCGCGAAATTTATTAACTTTAGTACAGATGAGCTAATACAGTTATTTTTATCCATACCTAAAGGTTTGAAATAATTATCGTTGCCTATATTTGACAAAATTTCAATTGCTGATCCACAATTAATCTCGAATTCTCTATATGATGTTAACGATATACCAATATATTTATAAGTTACATCATCGAATAGGTTAAAAATACTTAATAAAAATAAAAAAAATAAAATTGTAAAAAAAGATTTTTTATTAAACATAAACTAAATACACTTTAATAAGTGGATGAAATAAAACTGTTAGAAAATCAATTAAAGAGAATGCGTAGTATGAATAGATTTTATCATTTACAGTTTTTAAATGATGTAAGGTATTTTTTTGTTATAGGATTAGTTTCTTTGATCATTTCGTTTTACAGCGAAAAAACATTGTATTTACTGCCTTTATTAGCATTATTTGGTAGTGTAATTCTTGCTTTTCATGCTTATTATTTGATTTTTTCAAGGAATTACTCAGAATTTATAGAAAAGAAGATAAATAAATTATTAAATAAGGAAACATATATTACACATAAATTAGAAAACTCGTATTTCTTTCCAATTCAAGATAAAAAAATTGTTGTAGCTAAATTTGGAAAAGATTTTTCATGGTTCAGTTTTGTAACTTTATTTATTACTTTTTATGGTATATCTTTGTATGCATATGGAATGTACAATATATTCGTAACTCTTAACAGTAGTTATTTTTTTATATTTATAATATTTCTTACACTTGTAACATTTACAATAGGCTATTGGTGGTTTGTTAATAATGAAGGCGAATCAAGATTAAGAAGTATATATGACGAATAAATATTCAAACTTTGATGGTGATAATTTAGATAATTATCTTGGCCATAAAATGATCGAAATAAAAGAAAATTATGTTAAGTCTAAATTAGATATAAAAGATTACCACAAACAACCTATGGGGCTTGTACATGGGGGGATATATGCATCTTTATCTGAGACTATATGTTCTTATGGAGCTAATTATTTAGACGGGGGCACATATGTTGGTGTAAATAATAATACAGATTTTTTATCTAGTGTTGAAAATGGAGAATTAATCTGTATTGCTAAACCTATTAAAATTGGTAGATCATATCAACTTTGGGAAAGTAAAATATATCAAGACGATAAACTTTGCGCAGTATCTAAAGTAAGATTAAGTAAGATCAAATGAAAAAATATATTGTATTATTTCTTTTACTAAGTTTTTGTACTACAAATAATCAAGAACCTATAGAAGAAGCTGAAGTACAAATTGAAACAACAACGACTATAGGAGTAGAAATGTCAGATAAAGTCTATGATAAGCAACCCGAAATGAACATAAATTCTGATAGTAGCTATACAGCTGTTATCAAAACTAATTTAGGTGATATGACTGTAGAGTTTTTTACAGATGATGCCCCAATGACAGTTAATAATTTTATTTCACTATCTAAAGATGGATATTATGACAATGTTATATTTCATAGAGTTATCTCTGGATTTATGATCCAGGGAGGTGATCCATCCGGAACTGGTCACGGTGATTATGGAAAATATCCAGGATATGAATTTGAAGATGAGTTAAATAACCAAAGACCATATGAAAAGGGTATATTAGCTATGGCTAATAGAGGTCCTAACACAAATGGGAGTCAATTTTTTATTATGCATGTAGATTATCCACTTCCATACAGTTATACAATTTTTGGGCAAGTTGTAGATGGATTTGATGTCATCGATAAAATTGCATCTGTTGAAACAGATTCAGCTGACAAACCTACAACAGATGTTGTAATTAGCACAGTTGAAGTCACAGAGAATTAAAATACTTTAAAGTTTTTTTACTAAATACTCCGCCTGGAACACCTGTTGTGTTTTTTAGCAAATACTTTTTTTCAAAGAGTTCTTTTGTTAGATTCTTAATATAATTTTCGGAATAATTTAATTTTTTAGCTAAAAATAGTGAATAATTATTGTGATTCGATTTGATATAGAAGTCGTAAACGTAAGCATATTGACACATTAATTCATTTCGATTTGTAGCACTTCTTGTATTTATATTTTTGATGAATTTAGATACATTAATTTTGGTAAAGTTTTTATTACCTGTTTTTTTAATAAAATAGTTATTGTCTACATCTGCCAAGTTAAATATTTGTTTCTGTGCTTTTTTGTTCAAACTATAAATATTTAATTTCCTTATATCTATCGAACTAATTGCATTGTTTGATTTTGATGAGATTTTTATTGATGTATTTTGTAATTGATATTGATTAATAAAATCGTATGTAAGCTCTACACAGTATTTACCGTTTACACTAGAGAATTTATATAAAATATTAGAATTATTGAATTTTATATTATTCTTCATACAATCATTTTATTAGGAATATTTATAAATATTTTTAATTAATTATGAAGTTCAGAGTTACATACAAGAGATATTATTATTAAATCATGAATGTTGACATTACATTACCTGATGGATCAGTACGCAATTATGAATCACCCGTTACTGGTTATCAGATTGCTGAAAGCATAGGTCCTAGGTTACTCAAAGACGCTATTTGTATTGAAATAGATAATAAATTTCAAGATTTATCTTTTGAAATATCAGAAAACATAAATATAAGAATAGTAACTACTAAAGATTTAGACGCCTTGCACATATTAAGACATTCCTCTGCACATATACTTGCTCAAGCAGTATTAAATTTATATCCAAATGCACAGTTTGGAGTAGGCCCAAGTATCGAAAATGGATTTTATTATGATTTTCTCTTTGAAACTCCAATAAAAGAAAATGAACTTGAAAAGATAGAGAATGAAATGAAAAGAATTGCTAAAAGTGCACAAAGCTTCATTAGATCTCAAATAACAAAAAAAGAGGCTATAAAGATATTTAAAAATCAAAAATTAAAGTTAGAGCTAATTGAATCAGCAGAGTCTGATGAGGGTGTTGGTGAAGAGATAGTATCTACATATGCTAATGATGAATTTATTGATTTGTGCATGGGACCGCATGTGCCATCAACAAGTGTACTTAAGCATTTTAAATTGACTAAAGTTTCAGGTGCTTACTGGCGTGGTGATGAATCTAATGTTCAACTACAAAGAATATATGGTACATCATGGTTCTCAAAAGAAGATTTAGATCAATACTTAATTCAACAAGAAGAAGCGGAAAAAAGAGATCATAGGAAGTTAGGTAACGAATTAGATTTATTTACTTCAAGTGAAGAATTAGGTTCTGGAAATTTTCTATGGAAACCCAAAGGTGCTGTATTAAGAGATGTTATAGAAACTTATAGTAAAAAAGCACATCTACAAAATGGTTATTCTTTAGTAAATACTCCTCATATAGGTAAATCTATTCTATGGGAAACATCAGGTCATTTAGAACACTACAGCGAAAATATGTATCCTCCAATAAATCATGATGAAAACAATGAAACTTATTATTTAAAACCAATGAATTGTCCTTTCCACATACTCGTATATAAAAGCGACCTCCATTCATATAAAGAATTACCATTAAGATATTTTGAATTTGGTTCTGTGTATAGATATGAGAAAACTGGTGTTCTGCACGGATTGCTTAGACTTAGAGGATTTACTCAAGATGATGCTCATATATTTTGTTCAACTGATCAAATAAATGATGAGGTAAAAACACTTTTATCATTTTCTGTAAATTTATTAGGAAGTTATGGCTTAACTGAAATTGAAGCGGACCTTTCCACAAAACCTAAAAAATATATTGGAAGTGATAAAGACTGGGATAATGCTACTAACAGTCTTAAGCAATCATTAACAGAATTAGAGGTTCCATTTCAAACTGCTGAAGGAGAAGGTGCATTTTATGGTCCAAAAATTGACTTACACGCAAAAGATGCCATTGGAAGGAGATGGCAATTAAGTACAATTCAAATCGACTTTGCTCAACCAGATAATTTTGATATCGAGTATGTAAATTCTGATAATAAGAAATCCAGACCTGTAATGATTCATAGAGCACTATTAGGATCAGTAGAACGATTTACAGCTGTGTTATTAGAACACTATGCGGGTAATTTACCAGGATGGCTTTCACCAATTCAGATTGATGTTTTAACTATAGGCAATGTTAATGAATATGCTCAAACCATTATTGAAGATTTAAAATCATACAGAGTTAATTTAGATGACAGAAATATTCGACTTGGTGAAAAACTACATAACTCTGAAAAATCAAAAACCCCAATACAAATAATAATTGGTGAAAAAGACGCATCAAGCAATACTATGGCTGTAAATATTTTTGAAAAAGATAACATGAAAGATGTTGATTATAAAAAGGCGATTAACACCATTAAGAAATCCTTAAAAGAACCGGAATTTAGTTTAGATGGTTGAGGGTATCGAAATTGATAAAGATATTGCGGAAGAAACTCTGCTACCTGATGATTTAAACTCATTAGCTGTTGGTAGTTATGTTGTTCCGGATCCTAGAAAGAGAAAACAGTATCCCTATGTTGTACTAGGAGTTGTCCTATTAAGTTTTATAACATCCTTAATAATTGACTTTGTATCTTTTATCCCCGTAATAATTATTCTGAGTATTATTGCTTTGTTATTATTTCTTGTTAATAATAAATTCAAAATTCAACAGCAAGAAGTTATTGAAAGAATTACAGACAATATCGATCACTCAATTGGGTACTATTCAATTGCATTGACATTTCAATTTACTTTTATGAATATATTGACACCTGTATGGACTGTTATAGTTTATTCCCATGAAAATCCACCTTTAAACAAAACAATAATTGAAATTAACGCTTTTAGTGGAAAAGTTATTACTGAACCATATACTGAAAAATTAAATGCTTGAGAAATATTTTAAAAATAGTTCCGAAGTTTTTGCTAAGCCATTTATAAAGATATTAAAATATTTAAAGCTAAAACCTAATACAGTATCAATTTTTGGAATCGTTGTAATTATTGCAGGATCTTATTGCTTTTATCTTGAAAATAGAAATCTTGGTATTGTATTAATATTTCTAGGTAGCGCAATTGACGGTCTTGACGGTCCTTATGCACGAGAAATCAATTTAGTTAGTGAAAGAGGTGCAATTCTTGATTCTCTTATAGACAGGATAGGAGAATTAATAATTTGGAGCGTTGTCGGGATTTCTTTTACAGACAGTGATGTTGAACTCTTTACAATATTTACCATACTTGTTTCCTCAAATTTAATTCCGTACATGAGAGCAAAATCAGAATATTTTGGACTACAAAATAAAAAAGGTTTAGCTGCAAGGCCGGAAAGAGTTATATTCGCAGTGTTATTTATGTTTTTTGATTTTAACTTTCTCTATGTATACATATTCGCAGTTATAACATGGATAACAGCATTACAAAGATTTATATATCTTTATCAACACTTATCAAAATGAAATTTTTAATAATTAAATTTATACATCGTCTTATTAGAAATATTAATTTACGTAAAATTTTGGTTCTATCTTATCCAATCGGATTCATATATTATGTTTTTACGCCAAGAAGCAACATCAAGCTTAATAAGCGAAAGAAGAATATTACAAACTACTCACCATTGCTTGTAAAAATTAATTACGTTAAATACTGGATTGAAACTATTTGGCTATCAAAAGAAGGCTACGACTCCCAAATTTTACAAGATGTAGAAATAATTAATGAAGATGAAGTAAAAAAATTAAATAAAAATTTTAAATCGTTTATTATCGCTCTGCCACATGTAGGTAACTGGGAATTTGCTATTCCAATGGGTAAACCCTTAAACCTTAAACTACTTGCGGTTGCAGAGCCTCTATCAGATATAAATATTCTTAAATGGTTTACAGACTTAAGAGAATCACTAGGTTGTAAAATAATATTAGGTGGAAAAGGTCAAAATACATACCAGCAATTAAGTAATCATCTTGATGAGGGATACCATGTGTGTTTACTTGCAGATAGACATGTTGGTAAAAGCGGAATAGGCGTAGAGTTCTTTAATCAATTAGCAGCATTTCCTAAAGGTCCAGTTTCTTTATCTCTAGAAAAACAAGTACCAATAATTCCAGCTACTTTTTTAAAAATAGATAATAAATATAAACTCGTTTTTGGAAAACCTTTTATAGTTCCTCACTTTGAAAATGATGCTCAAAGTATCCAGCATGGATTGAAAGTGTTGAGTAAAGAATTAGAAAAACTTATATTATTAGATCCGAACCAGTGGCATTCAATTCAACCTGTCTGGACTAGTGAGTATTAAAGTACTTTTAGTAACTCCATATTCATTTCACAAATACGGGGGAGTGCAGAACCAAGTAAATCTTATCGAAGATTATTTGTCTTCGCATGAAGAATTTGAAGTTAAGGTATTTGCATATGGTAAAACAGAATCATTAGATTCGAATAAAGTTTTCAATATTCCATTTAACTCCTCTATATCATCAGTATTACTTTTTCCAAATAGGAAATTGTTATTTGATTATATAGATTGGGCAGATGTTGTCCATGTACATGAACCTTTCGTGCCTATATTTTTTTGGAAACTACCTAAAAATAAGAAATACATTTTTACACACCATGCTTCATTAGGAAGGATTATTACCAATATATTAAGTATTGTTTATAAATTTAATAGATATAGAAGCATAAGTACTTATGTAAGTAAATCGGCCGAATCCAACGCTCTATCCTTAAATAGTGAACCAGTATTGATTCCAAATATGATAAAAATTAATCAAAATATTTCTTTTAATAAAAGTCAAGGATATCTGTTTATAGGTCGTCAAGAAACTAGGAAGAACTATAGCTTTTTTGTAAAACTATCAAATAATAAGCAATTTACAAATAAATTATTTTATGCAGTAACAAATAAAGATAAATCTGATAAAAATATTAAAATTTTTAAAAATCCAACTGATGAATTTAAAAATGAAATCTTTGGTAAATCTAATATCTATCTTGCTTTAAACACAAAAAGTGAAAGTTTCGGTATAACTCTTTTAGAAGCAGTTAATAATGGGAATCTTGTAATTTCAAGTGATTTAACTTCTTTCATTAATGTATTACCAAATTCCTATATTGTATATAAAAATAATAATTTTGACTCATTATGTAATGTATTGACAAACTTAGATTCTGAAGATTTAAATCTCCTGTGGAATAAACAATACGAAGATATACGTAAGTATGATATAGAAGAAAATATGAAGAAGTTCATTTTATTATATTCAAACTTATGATGTAATATTAATGATATGAAAATCGAATCTACAAATAAAGTTAAAAAAGGCCTTGCGGAAATGCTTAAAGGTGGCGTCATCATGGACGTTGTAAATGCTGAACAAGCAAAAATTGCAGAAAAAGCTGGAGCAGTAGCTGTTATGGCTTTAGAACGAATTCCTGCAGATATAAGAGCAGATGGTGGAGTAGCGAGAATGTCGTCTGTAGGTGTAATTCAAGAAGTAATGGACTCAGTCTCTATACCTGTAATGGCTAAAGCTAGGATTGGTCATTTTGTTGAAGCTCAAATTTTGGACTCATTGGGAATTGACTTTATTGATGAGTCAGAAGTATTAACACCAGCTGATGAGGTAAATCATATTAATAAACAAAATTTCAAAGCTCCATTTGTATGTGGTGCTACTGGATTAGGTGAAGCTACAAGAAGAATTGCTGAAGGTGCTTCAATGATAAGAACAAAAGGTGAAGCTGGCACTGGCAATGTTGTGGAAGCAGTAAGACATATGAGAACTATTACTAATGAACTAAATGAAGTAATCGCATGTGATGAAAATGAACTTGTTGCTCTTAGTAAAAAGTTTCGAGCTCCTCTTAATGTGTTAGAAGAAATCAAAGAACAAAATAAATTACCAGTAGTCAATTTCGCTGCTGGTGGTATTGCAACACCTGCTGACGCTGCTTTAATGATGCAATTGGGATGCGATGGTGTTTTTGTTGGTTCTGGTATATTTAAGAGCGGTGATCCTGCTGAAAGAGCAGAAGCAATTGTAATTGCAACTACTAACTACAATGATCCGAAAGTTCTATCTGAAGTATCCAAAGACCTCGGTGAACCTATGGTAGGTATAAACATTGATACATTATCTGAGGAAGAGAAATTAGCTAAAAGAGGTTGGTAATTGAAAGTTGGGATACTTTCATTCCAAGGTAGTTTTCTTGACCATTCAAAAAGTATTCATGAACTTGGTTATGAATCATTATTAATCAAACAATCTAAAGATTTAACGTCTGTGGATGCTTTAATTCTCCCTGGTGGTGAATCTACAGCAATGAAAAAGATTAATCAATTTAGTAATATATTAACTGATGTAGATCAACTTATTAAGGATGGTATACCTACTTTAACCACTTGTGCTGGAACAATACTTTTAGCAAAAGAAGTTATTGATGGTGAAGTAACCATTCCAAACATTGATATTGAAGTTACAAGAAATGCATATGGTAGACAGACAGAATCATTTGAAGGAAGTGTAAAGTTTTTTGAAAACGAAGATATTTATTGTTTTATAAGAGCACCAAAAATCTCAAAAATATTGTCTGATACAGTAAATGTGATTGCTCAACATAATGATGAGATAGTTGGAGTTGCTCAAAAAAATGTTGTTTCATTAACATTTCATCCCGAACTGAATAATGACGAATATTATTTAAATTGGTTAAACGATTTTATTAAAGAAGGTCAAAATGTCCGGTCATTCTAAATGGTCTACTATCAAAAGAAAAAAAGGTGCAAATGATGCAAAAAGAGGTAAATTATTTGCAAAGTTAATTAAAGGAATAGAAGTAGCTGCAAAAAACGGTGGTACTGATCCATCAGCAAATGCATCTCTATATCAAGCAATTTCAAAAGCGAAATCCAGTTCCGTTCCTAATGACAATATTGAACGAGCTTTAAAAAGGATTGACGGAAATGCTGATACTGGAGAAATATTTGAACTAACGTATGAAGGTTATGGACCATTTGGAGTAGCTATTTTAATTAACTGTCTAACTGATAATAAAAATAGAACATCCTCTGATGTTAGAGCTGCTTTAACTAAAAACAACGGTTCAATGGGCAATCCTGGTAGTGTTAATTATTTATTTGAAAGAAAGGCTATATTTCAATTCGACACATTCGATGATGAACTTATTGAAATGGGTATAAACAACAATTGTTTAGAAATTCAAGAAGATAAAAATTCATTAACATTCGAATACGATCCTAAGGATTTTAAGTTAATTTATGAACTTTTCAACTCAAGCCCTTACACACCATCCAATGCTGAAATAGCATATATACCTTCTTCATCAATAAATTTAAAAGCTGATCAATTCACTAAAGTAACCAAATTGATTGAGTCTCTAGAAGAACTTGACGATGTTCAAGACGTTTACGCAAATTTTGATATTGAAGAAAAAGAACTAGAGTCATTACTTTCTGAATAATAAAAAGTAATATTTAGATATGGTTAATAAAGCAAAAAAACAGGGAACTACGTACGAAACAAATATAGTAAATAGATTAAATAAAAATAATAAATTTAAATCACAACGATTTGCTGAAGGTGGATCGAAAGATTTAGGAGATGTCCAACTTTTCGTTGATGATGAAGAATATTTTATAGAAGCTAAATCCCGACAAAATTTAAACATTCATCAATCATTAGATAAAGCAATAGAAAAATCAGGAAGTGATAATACTGTTTTATTTTGGAAAAAGTTAAAAAAGAGAGATGGTAATTCTAGAAGATCATCAGACGGTATGCCAGAAGTTGTATCAATGTCATATGATTTATTTATTAAATTATTAAATAAATAATGCCTTTTGAGTCAAAGGTTTATAATTACAATCTTCCTAAAGAGTCTATAAACCAAACTCCATATACAGATCCAAATTTATCTAAATTATTAATAGCTGATACAAAACAAATTATTGAATTTAAAGATATAAGCTCAATAATAAAGAAGCCATCATTATTCATTCTGAACAAATCTCAAGTACAAAGTGTAAGAGTTGTAAGTAAAAAATCTACTGGAGGAAAGATAGAAGTATTTGTTTTAGACGTTCAATCTACTTATATTGCTACATGTTTAATTAAATCCTCTGATAAAAAAGTCCTTAATAAAAAATATAAACTTCAAAATTTTAACTTCGAAATTATAAGAATCTTAAATGATACATATGAGATTAAATTTAATATTCCAGTGACAGAAATAATTAAAAGTTATGGACAAATTCCGTTGCCCCCATACATAAAAGATGATTCTTCTAAGTATGAATATTACAACAACCAATTTGCTGAAGGTGGGTTTTCTGTTGCATCTCCAACGGCAGGTTTACATTTTTCTAATCAACAAATACATAAACTTACAAAAGAAGGACACAAATTTATTTTTATCAATTTAGATGTGAATATAGATACTTTTAAACCTATAACCGAAAGATATTTAGAAGATCACAAAATACATAAAGAAAATTATCAAATCAGTAAAAATGATTTTGAAATAATTTTAGAAGCTAAAAGTTCAAATACAGATATTTATTGTATTGGAACAACATCATTAAGAGCTATAGAATCTGCTTATGTAACTGGAGAGCTTTCAAGTTCTACAGATTATTTTATATATCCAGATACAAAAATTAACATCCCTAATTATTTGATAACTAATTTTCATGCACCTAATAGTTCACTACTTTCAATAGTGGATTGTATATACGGGTCACAATGGAAAGATTTATATAATTTTGCTATTGATTCTGAATTAAAATTTTTAAGTTTTGGTGATGCAGTACTATTTAATGTAAATGAATAAGATTAACTTAAAAACAATCGGTACAGATGGTAAAGCTAGAGTTAATGATGTAATAATTAATGGTAAATCTCTTCAAACTCCTACATTCATGCCAGTTGCAACAAGAGGAGCAATTAAATCTCTCCCTCTTAATTATTTAGAAAAAACTGATGTTCTTTTAGCTAATACCTACCACCTCTATTTAAGGCCTGGGCTTGATGTAATTAAAGAGTTTGAAGGACTACATAATTTTATTGGTTGGGATAAATTAATACTGACTGATTCTGGTGGTTTCCAGGGATGGTCAATTCCAAATAAGTTAAATGAAGATGGTATAGAGTTTAAAAATATTTATGATGGATCTAAATTTTTTATGGATCCAATTTTATCAATGGATATACAAAATACTTTAAATAGTGATATCGCAATGATTCTAGATTCCTTAGTGGATATAGATAAAGATTATAACAATCAGCTTGAATCTATAAATACAACAAAAAAATGGGCTGAAATTGCTCGTGAATATCATTCGAATAACAATCAATCATTATTTGGAATTGTGCAGGGAGGTAAGTTTCTTGAATTGAGAGAAAAATCATCTATCGATATGGTTTCATTAAATTTTGATGGTTACGCAATAGGTGGACTAGCAATTGGTGAAACTCCGGAGGAGAGAAAAAGCATAGTAGATTTTACTGTAGATTTTCTTCCAAAAGATAAATTAAGGTATGTAATGGGCTTAGGTGATATTGAAGGAATGCTTAATCTAATAGATTCAGGGATAGATATGTTTGATTGCGTATGGCCTGCTCGTTTAGCACGACACGGAAAAATAATTAATAAAGGTAAATTCTTTAATCTGAAAAATAGTCAATATAAAAACGACACAGAACCTATGGTTTTAGACTGTGATTGTTTAGTCTGTGAAAAATATTCAAAAGCATATTTAAGACATTTACTTATAAATGAATCTACTTCAGCATGGCTATATTTGACTTTACATAATATATCTCAGACTGAAAATATACTTTCCGAAGTTAGAAAAAGTATATTAAACTCAGAATTTGAAAACTATAAAGAAAGTATCATAAATGGATGATTTAATTGCCCTTTTACCGTTAGTAACGGTTTTCTTATTGTTTTATTTAATCCTTTACATACCTCAAAGAAGACGCCAAAAAAAACATAAATCTTATATTGAAGCATTAAAAATTGGCGATGATGTTGTCACTGATTCTGGTATATACGGTAGAGTTACCAATATAAAAGAAGAGAGCATAACGCTTGTCCTTAAAAAAGGTGAAATTGAAATATTAAAGAGCAAAATACTTCATAAATAAATCATGAAACGAATCATAAAACTTTTATTTTTACCATTACTTTCTGCAGGTTTGTTAACTTATGTATTCATGAATTCAATACAACCTAAACTAGGCCTTGATCTCCAGGGTGGTATATCAGTTATTCTGACAGCTGAAGAAGATACTGAACCAGAACTAATTGAACAAGCTGTTGAAATTATGAGAACAAGAATTGCAGCATTTGGAGAAGTGCAAGAACCTGAAATATCAATAAGTGGAGAAAACTCTGTATTAGTTCAACTACCAGGTTTAACTGACCAGGAAAAAGCATTAGAAGCAGTAGGGACAACGGGTTTATTAACATTTCGGCCAGTTATTAGTTCTTCAATGCAATCTGGTTATTCGCCAGCTTTAACTATTACTGAAAATCCTGATGATCCAGAAAATCCTATAATTACAGCAGTTCCCGGTGTAAATGAATTAACAGGATTGTCTATAAATGATGACCCTTCAACTACTTCTTATTTATTATCAATCAGAGATGGATTCCCAGTTATTTATGAATTAGGCCCAGCTGAGTTAACAGGTAATGATATTGACGATGCTTTAGCTGTGTATCCGCAAAACGAATGGGTTGTACAATTAAATTTTAAGGATGAATCTGCTGATAAGTTTACTGAGTTAACAAAAGTTCTAGCATCTAATATTGGAGACCAACGTAAATTAGCAATAGTTTTAGATGAGGAAGTAATTTCTGCTCCTCAAGTAGCCTTTGATGTTAATCCAGATATTGGTATTACAGGAGGAACTGCATCTATTTCTATGGGTAATGTTGATCAAGGTGAATCTGCAAATAACCTTGCAGTTATATTACGCTATGGTGCTTTGCCAGTTTCATTTGAAAGATCTTCAATTCAAAAAGTATCAGCTACTTTAGGTGAAAATACACTTAATTTAGGTCTACAAGCTGGATTAGTAGGTCTTATTATCGTAAGCATATTTTTATTACTTTATTACCGTCTTTCTGGCTTAATAGCGATTGTTGGCTTAGCATCTTTTGGTGCTCTATTTTACTCAGTTATTTCACTTCTTGGTGAATGGCAAGGATACACGTTAACTCTTGCTGGAATAGCGGGTGTTATTGTATCAATTGGACTTACAGCTGACTCATATATAGTGATATTTGAAAAACTTAAAGATGAATTAAAAATTGGACGTTCTTTCAATTTTGCTACTGAAAAAGCAGTTAAAGAAGCTTGGAAAACAATATTAGTAGCTGACTTTGTTTCAATCATTGCAGCTATCATTCTTTACTTACTAGCTGTAGGGCCTATTAGAGGTTTTGCTTTAACTCTAGGATTAGCAACAGTATTTGATTTGTTTTATACAAGAATGTTCATATCAACTGCAGTGCCTGTTGTTGGTAATATGACTGATAATCCAAGATTTTATTTTCCTTTGAATAGAAAGGATATTGAGAATGTTTAAAAGATTATTTCTTGGTACTACACAAATTGACTTTAAAGATATAGGTCCAAGATTTTATAAAATATTCGTCGTTGAAATGTTAATATTTGGAGCAATTCTAATAGCTTCTCTTTTTGGTTTCTTGTCATTAAATTTATCTGTTGATTTTACTGGTGGAACAACATATCAACTAGATACTGAATATTCTGATAATGATATTGCAGATGTTTTAGACAACTCTATCTTAGAAGTTTCTCGTTATCAAACATTTGAAAACTCTAATACATTAATTTTTAGAGCTGTAGAGTCCACACAAGATAATGAAACAGAATTTTTAAATTATCTAGGTAATAAATTTGATGTACCAACTGGAGAAATAGATTTTCAAAGAGTTGGCCCAACTTTTGGTCAAGATATCACTGAGAAAGGTATTAGGGCATTAGTTATATTCCTTACAATAATCGCTTTACTTATTTCGCTAAGATATGAATACAGGTATTCCTTTATTGCTCTAGTTGCGTTACTACATGACTTATTGTTAACTTTCTCAATTTATATTCTTATAGGTCTTGAAATTACGCCTTCAACAGTAATAGCACTTTTAACTATTCTTGGTTATTCCCTCTATGACACAGTTATATTATTTGATAAATTAAGTGACTCGCAAAAAGTATTTAAGTTAAATAGTTTAAATAAAGATGTACTAAACAAAACATTTAATGAAGTATTGATGAGAAGTATTAACACATCATTAACATCTGCTATACCTATAATTTCAATTATTGTCATTGGTAATTATTTAGGAATTGAAGGCAATCTTGCTGATTTCGCAATACCATTGCTAATTGGTATAGTTTCCGGTACGTATAGTTCTATATTTGTTACTGTTCCATTTTTATCAAAAATTATTAAAACCAAATAAATTTAGTACCATTAAGTTATGGCAACTATAAGCCCATCAAAAGAAGTAAATAAACTATACGACAAATTATTAGGTTATTTTAATCCTAAGGATCAGGCATATATAAATAGAGCATTTCAATATGCCTATAATGGTCACAATGGACAAAATAGAAAATCTGGTGAGCCCTATATTACACATCCATTACATGTTGCATTATATTTGTGTGAGTTAAATTTTGATAAAGAAACGATTGCAGCAGCATTACTACATGATCTAATAGAAGATACTGATATAACATATGAAGATTTAAAAAAAGAATTTGGAGAAGAAGTTGCTGAAATAGTAGATGGGGTCACCAAATTAGATAAGATCAAATACAGCAGTAACGAAGAAGCAAAAGCGGATGCTATAAGAAAAATGGTTATCGCTATGTCAAAGGATATACGAGTATTAATACTTAAATTAGCTGACAGATTGCACAATATTCAAACTATAGAATATCACCAAGATTGGAAACAAGAAAAGATCGCTAATGAAACATTGTATGTTTACGCTCCACTGGCTCACAGATTAGGTTTTCAATCAATAAAGCATGTTCTTGAAGATAAATCATTCAAAATCTTACATGCAAATCAAGATAAAGAAATAAAAGATATGATTACAGAGACAAATCCTGACCGTGATTCTCAAATAGGAAGTGCTATTGAAATTATAAAAACTCTTTTGAACGATAATTCTATGTCTGCTGAAGTATATGGAAGACCAAAACACAATTATTCAATATATAAGAAAATTGTTAACCAAGGACTTACTTTCAGTGAAATTAATGATCTTATTGGAATAAGAATAGTGACAGATGATGTTAAAAATTGCTACACAATACTTGGTCTAATTCATGCTAACTTTCAACCTGTACTTGGTAGATTTAAAGATTTTATTTCAATGCCAAAATTTAATCTCTATCAAAGTTTACATACAACAGTGTTAACTAGTGATGGAACCAAGATGGAGATACAAATAAGAACACATGATATGCACTACAGAGCAGAATATGGTGTAGCCGCTCATTGGAAATATAAAGAAAAACCATCAAATGACCTTACATCATGGACTAATGAGTTATCAGAAATTTCAAATGAATACCCAGATCCAAATGAATTCTTACAACACATGAAACTTGATCTGTATGAAAATGAAGTATTTTGCTTAACCCCAGAAGGAGATGTTATTTCTTTACCTCAGGGATCAACGCCAGTAGATTTTGCTTTTGCTATTCATACGCAAGTAGGTGAAAAATTAATAGGAGCAAAAGTAAATGGAAAATTAGTAAATTTAAGCAATCTCTTAAAATCTGGAGACACAATTGAAATATTAACTAGTAAAGATAAAGACAAAGGACCAAGTAGAGATTGGTTAAATATTGTAAAGACCTCAAGAGCAAGGTCAAAAATCAAACAATGGTATCAAAAACAAATGAAAAATGAAGACATTCAAAAAGGTAAAACTACATTGAATACTTGGTTAGATGAAAATCCTGTAATATTAGAAACTACTTCAAAAGATCAATTGATGGATGAACTATTAAAAGATTTGAAATTACCTAATTTAGAAACACTTTATCAAAATCTTGGAAATGGTAACACTGGAATTAATTCAATAAGTAATAGGATTAACAAAATTGTATTCCCTGGTGAAATATCCGTTGACGAAGATCTATATTCTCCTGAAATTAAAGAAGATTCAAAATCAGATTTAGTTATTGTTGAAGGATATGATGACATAAAAGTTCGAATGGGTAAGTGTTGCGTACCCGTACCAGGTGATGACATACTTGGCTTTGTAACTATTTCTAATGGTATAGCAATACATAGATCTGATTGTTTAAATGTACAAATAGATTCAACAAAAGGTGAACGAATAATTGATGTAAGTTGGGGATACACAGGAAATACAGGAATTATAGTATGGTTAGAGATTGAAGCTATTGATAGACCTTATCTACTTAGAGATGCAACAATAGCTATTTCTGATAATGGTGGAAATATATTGGTAGCTAAATCTGTAACAAGTAGTAAGCGAATCGTTAACCTAATATTTCAAGTTGAAATAAGCGACAATGATCAATTAGATGCAATTATTAATGATGCTAAGAATATCGAGAATGTATTTGATGCTTCCCGGATTTACCCAGGCAGAAAATGAGTTCTGTAATATATACATTTACAAGCTTCACAACATCAAATTCATATATAGTAAAGCCATTTAACGATGAAAAATGTTTTATAGTAGATCTTCCACCAGATTTAGATAGTGTTATTGAATTTATTAATAATAAAAATCTAACTGTCGCTGGTGCGTTAATAACACACGGTCATTATGATCACTCACTAGGCCTCTCAAGCTTTGAAGGAAAAGCATATATTAATTTAGACGATGAATTTTTAGCTAGAAACCCACAAGATCAAATTAGATCATTATTAGGAAATTCGTTTGAAGTAGGAGAGTACACAGGCGATTTATTTTCCACTTCAGAACTACCAAGTGACATCGTTAAAGTTCATACAAATCCAGGTCATACCAAAGGAAGTGTTTCGTATGAATTCCCTGACGAAGGCTTGATATTTACAGGAGATTTTGTATTTAAAGATGGTATCGGCAGAACAGATCTATTTACAGGCTCTATGGACGAAATGAAAAAGTCCATCAACAATACATTTCTAAATTTTAATGAAGAATATGAACTTTTACCGGGTCATGGCCCTTCAGATAAGGTAAAAACAATAAAAGAAAATAATGAATTTATTAAGATGTTTATAGATGATTGAACAAGTAAAAGGTACAAGAAATATCGCAAATGAAGATTCTGCGAAATTTTTACATGTTAAAAATAGTTTTATTAATAAGTTTTCTGATTATGGATATAAATATATTCAAACTCCTTTGCTTGAATATAAGGAATTATTCGATAAATCTATTGGAGAATCTTCTGAAATTGTTACTAAACAAATGTATGAACTAAAAGATAAGAGTGGTAGGGATTTAGTTTTAAGACCTGAAGGTACGTCTAGTGTAGTAAGGTATCATGCTGAGTTTAATAAAGATAATACAAGTAAATATTCTTATTTTGGATCTATGTTTAGATATGAGAATCCTCAAAAGAATAGATATCGAGAATTTAATCAAGCTGGTGCTGAAATAGTTGGATTAATTGATATTTATTCTGATTTTCAAATTATTAGTGATTCTCTAAATTTTATTGATAACTTATTACCCGGAACAAAACTAAAAATCAATACTATAGGAAGCACAGAAGATAGAGAAGCTTATGTAAAAGTACTTTATGAATATTTTTCTAAAAATAAAGACAAATTATCAAAGGAGAGTTTAGAAAAAATTGAAAACAATACATTGAGAATTCTCGACTCCAATAACTCAGAGGATAAAGAAATTATCAATAACGCACCTACAATTAACGAATATATAAACAGTGATTCAAAAGAAAATTTCGAGGCCTTACTAAGATTGCTTGATAATTCCCAAATAAATTATGAAATAGACAACTCACTAGTTAGAGGCTTAGATTACTACAACGATTTAACCTTTGAATTTCACACCCAACAAAGTGTAGTAGTTGGTGGGGGCGGTAGATATGATAATCTAGCCAAAATACTCTCCATCGGAAACTTTAACGGTGTAGGTGTTGCGTTTGGTGTGGAAAGAATAATGAATTTAATCTCTGAAATTAAAACATCATCTAAGTACTATCTGCTTGGCACAAATATTGATAATCTAACTAAATACTCAAAAATTTTGGATGAAAATAACATCAATTACAATAAACCATCAAGAATTTCTAAAGAAAATTCACAATTTAAAGAAGCTAAAAAGTTAAATGCAAAATATTTAATAAATGCAGATGAAGATACAATTAAGAACTTAATAACAAACGAGACGAAGGCTTTTGATATAGAGGTTATCCTTGAACATTAAAGATTTAGAAAATTTAAAAGACGGACAGGAAGTAGTAGAACTTACCGGTTGGGTTGATAATATACGAGACCATGGTGGTTTAACTTTTGTTGATTTACGCGATTTTACAGGTCTAATTCAACTAGTTTTTGATAAAAGTGGTGACGTAAATACAAAATTGAAAAATGAATTCTATATATCAATTAATGGTTCATTCAAAAAAAGAGACGAAGGACTAAAAAATGATAAAATTCTATTCGGCGATTACGAAATAGAAGTAACAGACCTAATAATTATTAATCAAAGTAAAACACTTCCATTTCAAATTGAAGATTCAATAGAAACTGATGAAAATATACGACTTAAATATAGGTATTTAGATTTAAGACGACAACCTATGAAAGTTAACATCATGACACGTTCGAACACCTTTAAAAGTATTAGATCCATTATGAATCAATTAAATATATTTGAAATAGATACGCCAACTCTTATTAAATCAACACCAGAAGGTGCAAAGGATTTCTTAGTACCATCGCGTAAATCCCCAAGTAATTTTTATGCTCTACCACAATCCCCACAAATGTATAAACAGTTATTTATGATGTCAGGTTTCCCTAATTATTATCAAATAGCTAAATGTTACAGAGATGAAGATTCAAGAAAAGATAGGCAACCAGAGTTTACTCAATTAGATTTAGAATTTTCTAACGCAAATCCAGAATTAGTAAAATCAAAAGTTGAAGAGATTATTAAGTTTGTATTTAGTGATGCTTATGATTGCAAAATTAAAACACCATTTAATACACTTACTTATGAAGAAGCAATTAATTTATATGGTACTGATAAACCAGATTTAAGAATTGAAGAAACAATATTTGACATCACAGATATTTTTACTGAAACATCTATTAATTTCCTTAAGGATATTTTGTCTTCACAAGGAACTATTAAAGCTTTGCACACAAAAGAATTACTAACTAGAAAACAAATAGATGATTTAGACACTGAAATTAAGGAACTAGGTTCTAATGGTTTAGGTTGGTTTAAAATTGAAGACACTACTATCAGTGGTCCGTTAGCAAAATTATTAAATGACAATGAAAAATCAAAATTACTTTCATACGGAACAGGCACTTTATTATTTCAAGCAGGAATTGTTAAAGAAATTGCAAACTATTTAGACGTAATTAGAAGGTCTTTATTTCAACCCTTAAATAAAGATGTTTATTCATTCGTTTGGATTGAAGATTTTCCATTTTTCGAAGTTGAAGATGGTGAACTACAACCTTCTCACCATCCTTTTACTTCGCCTAAAAGCAATGAAATATTTAAAGATGACCCAACTAATGCAACAGCACTTCATTACGACCTTGTATTAAATGGAGTAGAGCTTGGCTCTGGTTCTCAAAGAATTAATAATCCTGAAATACAAACTTTAGTTCTTGAAAAGTGGGGTTTAAGTAAAGAAGAAATAACAGAAAGATTTGGATGGTTTATAGAGGCTCTCTCATACGGAACACCTGTGCATGCTGGTTTCGCTATAGGTATAGATAGACTTATCGCTGAAGTATTAAATCAACCATCTATAAGAGACGTCATACCATTTCCTAAAACACAATCAGGGTTAGATCCTCTTACAAACGCTCCAGCTTATATTGAAGAAGAAGTTCTTGAAGAATATAATCTTAAATATATAAATAAAGATGAATAGTAATAAAATACGAGAAAGCTTTTTAAGTTTTTTTGAATCAAAAGGACACAACATAATTCCTTCCTCTTCACTAATTCCTCATGACAATTCTCTTTTATTTACAGCTGCAGGAATGGTTCCTTTAAAAGATTATTTTTTAGGTAATAAACAAACAGACACCCCAAATATGGTCTCTTCACAAAAATGTATAAGAACTATTGATATAGACATCATTGGAGAGACTGATAGGCATTTATCTTTTTTTGAAATGTTAGGGAACTTTAGTGTAGGTGAATATTTTAAAGAAGATGCGATTAAATATTCTTACGAATACATAACAGAAGTTCTTAAAGTAGATAAAGATAAATTGTGGTTCACTGTTTATAAAGATGACGATGAAGCGTATGATATCTGGAAAAATGTCATTGGTGTACCAGAAAAACGTATCCAAAGAGGAAATGAGGATAATTTCTGGCATATGAACATACCTGGACCATGTGGTCCATGTTCAGAAATTTTTATTGATAGAGGATCAAAATATGGAGAAGATGGCGGCCCAATTGGTGGTGGTGAAGATAGATTCATTGAAATATGGAATTTGGTATTTATGGAATCTATTCAAGACCAACCATTTCAAGTTATAGATGAGCTACCCAAAAAGAATATAGATACCGGTATGGGACTTGAAAGAATTGCAATGATAATGCAAGACAAAGATAATTTATTTGATACTGATTTATTCAAACCATTACATGATGCATTATTATCAAAAATAACTGTAAACGATAATAAATATGAAAAAATAATTATTGATCATATTAAATCATCGACTTTCATGATCTCTGATGGTGTAGTCCCAACAAATGAAGGAAGAGGTTATGTACTAAGAAGATTAATTAGACGTGCTATTAGGGCTTACAATCAATTAAATTCATCAAATACAAGCCTTACTTTCTTAATAGAAATAGTAATAGATATGTATGCATCTTCATATCCAGAACTTCAAGACAATAAAGATAAAATCTTAAAGTTATTTATAAAAGAAGAAGAGATATTTCAAAAAACACTTAATAAAGGATTACAAGAAATTAACAATCTAATATCTTCAAATAAATCAATAACTCCTAAAGATGCCTTTTATTTATTTGAAACTTTTGGATTCCCTTACGAACTGACTAAAGAAATATCTACTGAAAATAATATTGATATTGATGACGAAGACTTTAATAAGTTATATGATGAGCACAAGGAGAAATCTAAAGCTGAAAAATCATTAGGAAATGAGAATATGGATATAGAAGTTGAGTTGAATGAATTTGTTGGTTATGAAAACACAGAATCTACATCAAAAATATATCAAGTTGAAACTTATGACGATAAATTTATAATCTTTACAGAAGAAAACCCATTTTATTATGAAGCCGGGGGTCAAATATCAGACAAAGGTGTAGTAACAGTAGATAATACCTCTATTGAAGTAATCAATGTTTTTCAAGCAAGCAATGGAGCAACTGGTCTTATCGTTGATTCTGATATTTTCAAAGTGGATCAAGAAGTGAAACTATCCGTTAACAAAAGTTTTAGATCAGGTGTTTCTAAAAGTCATACAGGAGCACATATAGTTCATTCAGCATTGCGTAATATTCTTGGTGATCACGTTGCTCAAGCAGGGTCGAATGTTACACCTGGTAAATTTAGATTTGATTTCAGTCATACCGAAAAAGTTTCTCAGGAGGAGTTAGATGAAATATTTACCTTATCTAATAGTGCAGTGTTTGAGGACTATGAAGTTAATACCAATATTATGAATATTGATCAAGCTAAAAATGAAGGTGCGTTAGCTTTTTTTGGTGATAAATACGATGATGATGTACGAGTTGTAAATATTGGTGATTTTTCAAAAGAATTATGTGGTGGAACACATGTGCATAATTCACATGATGTTGGACTTATTGTTCTGTTACAGGAATCTTCTATTGGATCAAACCTTAGAAGGGTAGAGATGCTTTCAGGTAAACTAGCTTATGAATTTTTATCTAATGCATACAAGTCATATAAATCTGTATCGAATATTTTAAAGGTAAGTGTTGACGATGTTCAAAATAAACTTCAATCACAATTAGAAACTTTAGAAACTTATGAAGAAAAATTTAAAAAAGTTAGAGAACAAGAAATATCAAATCTTGTAAATAATATTGATGAGCACATAGAAGAAATAAATAATTACAAAGTATATATTGAAGAAGTATCTCTCGATAGCGCAAACGAACTTCGTAATTTAGCACTACAAATAATCAATGAATCTAATGTTGATATAACTTTAATATATGCATCTATCAATGGAAAAAATTCTATAGTAGGAGCTACAAAAAATAATGTGTCATTAAACATCTCAACTTTAGTTACTGAAGTATCAAAATTATACGGTGGTGGAGCATCCAAAGATCCTAATCTTTCGATAGGTGGAGGTCCTAATAATTATAAAACAGCTGATGCATTGAAATTAGCTAAAGAGCTAATTCTTAAAGACAAATAATTTTGAACAATATTTTATCAATCGATTTTGGTGAAAGGTACCTAGGCATAGCTGTAAGAACTGAAAAAACTATTATTCCAATAGCTATAAATGTTATTGATTCAAAAAAAGATGAACCAATATCTGCGGTAATGAAGTATGTAAATGAGTATCAGATTCAATTGATTGTTGTTGGATATCCTATAGGGTTAAATAGTTCCGAAAATCGTATGACGAACTTAGTTGATCAGTTTATTAAAGAGTTAGATACATTAAATTTAGAGGTTCATAAAATAGACGAAAGATTGTCTTCAAAACTTTTTAATAATAATAAAAGTGAAAGAATCGATGATCTTTCAGCATTGGAAATATTGGAAAGCTATTTGTCTCAAAGTGAATAATTTTTATTTACAAAATCGTACTTATATACAGTTATTTGTCACGGTAATTTCAATTTATACTGTGTACAACATTGTAACAAGTTCTGCTGATTCTATTGAAAGCAGTAATATAAACAATGAAATTTCAGAAACAAACATAGAGATAATTACTGTAAATATACCTCAAGGATCTGCAGCTGCTGAAATTTCAAGTATTCTAGATGCTACTGGAGTAATATCATCAAAATTAGCTTTTGAACTATACCTAAGAAATGAAAATTTAACTGATAAATTACGTGCTGGCACCTACGAACTTCCTAATAATTTATCTTTTGAAGATTTAACAGCATTATTGCTAAAGGGTCCTCCTCTAAAAACATACACAATTACTATCCCAGAAGGTTTATGGATTTCTGAAACTTTAGAAACCTTATCAGCACAAACAGGTTACGAAGTAATTCAACTTGAAAATTCATTAACTTCTGGTCAGGTTGTAAGTAAGCATTTAACAAATGAACAATCTCAAGTATTACAAAATTGGGAAGGATTGCTTTTTCCAAACACTTATCAGATCGATATAGAAGCTAATGGAGAAGATATTCTACAAATTCTAGTAAATGAACTTGAAGCTAGATACGATTCACTTCTATCATCAAATTCTCTGCCAGAATGGATTAATGATGCAAATGAATTTTTTACGATTGCAAGTCTTATAGAAGCTGAAGCCAAGCTAGAAGAAGATAGACCGCTAGTTTCATCTGTAATAAAAAACAGGCTTGAAGAAGATATGTTATTACAAATTGATGCTGCAGTTCTTTACGCTTTGCAAAAAAGGAAATCTCAAGTTTTATTGATAGACTTGCAAGTTGATAGTCCTTACAACATTTATAAATATACAGGATTACCACCAACACCAATATCTGGATTTGGTGAAAGAGCTATGCAAGCAATTTTCAACACACCAGAAAATGATTTTATATACTATCTATTAACGGATGTGAATGGAAAAATGACTTTTACAAATAATTATGAAGAATTCATAAACTTAAAAAATAAAGCAAAAGAAGAAGGAGTAATTCCATAATGGTATCTACAAATGATATGAGACCTGGCCAATCAATTATTGTTGATAATGTCTTGTATCAAATACTTGAATATCAACATGTGAAACCAGGTAAAGGTAAAGCTTTTGTTAAAACTAAACTTAAAAATTTATCAAATGGTGGAAACATAGAAAAAACTTTCCGTGCAGATGAAGATGTACAGCAAGCATACATAGATAAACAATCATTTCAATTTCTATACAGCGACTCAGATGAATATTATTTCATGAATAATGAATCATTTGAACAAATTTCAATTGACCGAACTGTTCTGGATGGCCAAGAAATCCTATTAAAACCAAATGAAGAAGTTACTATTGCAATGCATGAAAATAATCCAATAGATATAATCCTTCCTACAACGGTAACTTTGCAAGTTACAAAATCTGAACCTGCAGTAAAAGGTGATTCCGTCAATTCATCTACAAAAGAAGTAACGTGTGAAACTGGATTTACACTACAGGTGCCTATGTTTATAGAGGAAAATGAATTTATAAAAATTGATACTAAAACCTATACTTACATAACTCGCGCATGAAAAATGATTTTAGACATTATTGTCTTGTTTCCTTATTTTCATTAGATGAAATTGATGCTGTAAAACTTGTTAATAATGATCTGTCTGATAATCAATTATTAAGAGCAGAACAATTATTAAAAAATACAAAAGACAATATTGATACAATCTTGAATGTCTTAGAAGAAAATTCGCTTAATTGGAGTGTTGAAAGGATTGGAAAAGCAGAAAAGACTTCACTTATTCTTGGTATATCTGAATTAATGCTAAATCTAACTCCTTTTAAAGTAATAGTTGCTGAATGGACTAAATTAACAGATAAACATGCTTCTTCGGACGGTGCAAAGTTTGTAAATGCTATCCTTGATAATATAAGTAAAAATCATGAATTTACATAAAGAGATACAAGAAATTAAATTAAAAAGAGATCAATTTTTAAAATCGTTCGCTCCAGGTGAAGTAGAAGCAAATGATATTGTAAATGCTTCAAAAGATATTTATTTACAATCAATAAGAGTTCACAAATTCCTTACAAGCAATGGTGAAATAGGGAAGGTCGCTACAGCTAAATTTCTAGACTCTATAGATTTAAATGAAAACACTAAATTAATTGAATTAGACAACACACAGATAGAAGCCATTATCGAATATGTTAAGCACTAAATGATATATATAATTACAGGTCCCTCAGGTGTTGGTAAAAATACAATTATTAATGAATTGTCTAATCATTTAGACTTTTACTTTTCAGTTTCTCACACTACAAGACCACGTAGAGAAAACGAAGTTGATGGTAAAGATTATTATTTTATTACAGAGGAAGAGTTCGAAAATTTAATTAAAAATGAACAAATGATTGAATACGAGCAATATGGTGATTTTTATTATGGAACTAGTAAGGATGAGCTCTCAAACAATGCCCAAATAATTATTTTAGATCTTGAAGTGAACGGAGCTACGAAACTATTAGAGGAGGATAATAATTTTAAAGGAATATTTATAGATATAGATGATTATGAACTTATAAATAGACTTAAAAATAGAGGTCATGATGCAGCTTTTATTAAAAAACGTATGAAGTTAGCTAATTTACAACGAGAAAAAAAAGAGTTGTACCAATATCACGTCGACAATGAGGATATAAAAACTTCCGTTAATCAGATACTTGATATAATATATGAATTGGAGGAATCATGATAAAACCACCTATTGAAGAATTACTAAAAGAAACACCTGGTAGATTTGCATTAGTTATAACTGCTGCACGTAGAGCAAGAAATATTAACTCATACTTTAACCAACTTGGCGAAGGTATTGGTGCATACACACCACCTCAAGTACAAAGTTTAAGTAGAAAACCTCTAACTGTTGCATTTGAAGAAATTGCAGCAGGAAAGGTCGAAGTTTCAGACCAAGATTAATGAAAAAGAAAATACTACTTGGATTATCAGGTAGTGTTGCATGCTCTAAAGCTGAACTGTTCGTAAATCAGAATTCAGAAAAATTTGAGTTTAAATTCCTTTCTTCTCATAATGGATTAAATTATCTATCTGAAGAGTTTATTAACTCTAATAATATTTACTCTGATTGGAGTGAGTTATCAGGTTCCCCTCATATCGAATTAGCTAGATGGGCTGATGAAATTATTATATATCCTGCATCAGCAAATTTAATATCAAAAATTTCATCTGGAATTGCAGATGATTTACTGACGTCAACAATATTAATGTTTTCTAAACCTATATATATATGCCCAGCAATGCACGAGGAGATGTATGTGAATTCCCAAATTCAATCTAATGTTTTAAATTTATCAAAAAATCATTATATTGTAGGCCCAAGATATGGGAACTTAGATATTGGCGACAAGGGATTAGGCAGACTTATAGAGCCAGATGAATTATTGGGAGTGCTAAATAAACAAAAAGGTAAAATCATAGTTACTTCAGGACCTACGTATGAAGAAATTGATGATGTAAAAGTTGTAACAAACAAATCATCAGGAAAACAAGGAAGAGCATTAGCAATAGAACTAAGTGCAAGAGGTTATGAAATAATTTATATACATTCTGCTTCTATTGATCATATACCTGGATTAGATAATGTATCATTTCATAGTTCTAATGATTTAAAAAATAAAATTATAGAAAATATTAATAACACTGATGCGATATTTATGACTGCTGCTGTATCTGATTTTACTGTAAAAAAATCATCTGGAAAAATAAGTAGAAGCAACGGTAATATAACACTTGAATTTATACCTAACGAAGACATCATTGCTTCTATCAAAACCTCATATCCAGAAATTAAATGTATAGCATTTTCAGCACAAGTAGATGATGAATTAAATTTCAATAAAATCAACACAAAGAATGTAGATTATTTAGTAATCAACAATATATTAAAAAATAAATTTGGAAGTGATACTAACAAAGTGTCGTTAATCGATCAACAACATCTTATATTTGAATCTGAAGAATTAGATAAAAATGAAATATCTAGAGATATCCTCGATGCATTAGAGTATTGAAATGTATGTTGATGTAGAGTTAATTTCGAATAATACGTATCAAAATAGTACATTTACATACCAAGTCCCAAATAAGCTAAAAGATAAAATTAATGTTGGATCTATTGTTATTGTGCCATTTAGAAATAGAGACTACAAAGCAATAATTGTGTCAACATGGAACGAATCGTTAATCAAAAATCCAAAACCAATAAAAAAATATTTAGACCTTACTCTAAATAGTAATCAAATTAAATATCTTCAACAATTAGCAATATCGTATCGATTAAATACAGGTATTTTGTTATATAATTTTGTTGATATCTCTACTTTAAAGAAGCAGAAAGTATTAAATATAAAACAGATAAAAAATATCGCAATTAATGACTTCAATGATTTTGATAACAAAAAAAACAACGTGTTCTTCGTCCCATCCTTAAAAATTGGTAAAGAACTTTACAATTATATGTCTGATTACTTACATATTGATTTTTATCAACGATATGGAGGTAAAGAGGAAATTAATTTATTTAAGAATAATAAATTAAAGAATGTTATCTTACTAAATACAAACTTTGATAAATTAATTATTGATAACAATACGAACTATTATTTTTATGATTCAAACAACGCTGCATGGAAATTACCAAAACTAAACAATTTTAATGTTGTAGAAGCAGCGTATATAAAAAATAAAATTTTCGGCGGTAACTTTAGTTTTGTTAATTACTTTCCAAATTTAGAGTTTCATAATGAAAAAGTTGAACTAAACAACAATTTCTCATATGAAATTGAGTACTTCTACGGGAATAGCATTCAAGATTGTATTGATTTATACACCATTAAACATAAAGGAGAGCAAAAACATTTTTATTCCAACAACAAACTACCCGGTGTTCAACAATTAACTTTTGCTGAAAAATTAACAGAAAAAGAAGTGAAAGGACTTCTTATAGTAAATCCAACATTACTAACTAACAATATATTAAATTCATATAAGGTAATTTATCTACTATCTCTTTTAAATTATGCTCAACAAAATAATATCAATATTGTTGTATTCTCTACATCTGAAATTGACGTTAATAAAGTACTCAACAGTAAAAGTATGAGTAAATGGATTATAAAAGAACAAGATACAAGAATAAAATTTGGACCAAGTTTGTTAAACAAAGTATTTACCTTCAAGACGTCAAAGAAGATTAGTGTTGATAATACTGAATATGTTCGTGGCCCTATTGAATTAAATGATGACTTTATATATGAAATCAACATAGATTTAAATAAAAGTTATGATTATTTAAAAATTATGAAAATGTTTAAAAATCTTAAAGATTACGAAATAAATAGAGCAAGGTTTATTTAATGTCTGAGATAGTTGTATTTGGACATCCATCATTAACATCAAAATCCGTAAATGTTGAAAATATTGATGACTACATTGTTTCATTAACAAAAAAAATGATTCAGATAATGTATGATGCACCAGGCGTTGGTTTAGCAGCCCCACAAATAGGAATCAATAAAAATATATTTGTATTTGATGCTGGTGATGGTCCTAAAGTAGCAATCAATCCAAAACTTGAAGATTTACAGGGGAGTGTTGTCTTTATGGAAGGTTGTTTATCTTTACCAGGTTATTACTGGGATATTGAAAGATATGAATATGCGAAACTGACATGTTTAAATCAAAATGGTGAAGAAGTAACTTATGAAGGTGAAGATTTACTTGGTAGAGTACTGCAGCATGAATATGATCATCTACAAGGCCAATTATTGCTAAAACAACTAAAAAGAAAAGTAAGAAAAGAAGCATTAAAAGAAATCTCTATAAAAGGTTTTCCAGGTGACAAAATATAAATATTTTTTTGGTTCAGATTTTAGGAGCATTCCTTATCTAACTACTATCAATAACTCCGAAGAAGCTATTACTGTAGTAACAACTAAGCCTGTTAGGAGTGGACGAGGAAAAAAACTTATTGTAAATCCTGTAGAAGAATTTTGTAAATCAAACAATATTGAATTTAAATACTTTTCACAAGATGCGGTCTATAGCAATATGGATATAGGTATAAGTGCAAGTTTCGCAAAAATATTTTCTACAAAATTTCTTAAATCAAACAATAGAATTTTTAATATACATTTAAGTTTGTTGCCTGAACTAAGAGGTCCTTCACCAGTTGAAACTGCAATATTAAATAATTACACTACAACGGGATTTACTGTTTTTCATATCGATGAAGAAATAGACACTGGGAGAATTATATTTCAAAAAGCTGTATCTATATCGGATGACGATTATGCATCAAATATATATGAAAAGTTATCAAAATGTTTTAATGATAATTATAAAGAAATAGACTTTCTAACCACAGGACAACAACAGCCTCAAAATAGTTCTAAAACATCTAAATTTTCAAAAAGCGATTTCAATATAAGTGAAGATTCTCTTTTAAATGCTAAAACAAAAATCAGAGCATTTAACGTAATGGGCCCATCTTTTACTTCGCATAAAAATAAGATTCTGAAGATCCATAGTTATACAGAAGAGAGTAATTCAGAAGGTATAATGTATAAAGAAGGTGTTCTATATCCAGAATATGTTACTCCTGAGGGAAAAAATAAAATGTTATTTCCTGATTATTTAAGAGGCTTAAAATGAAAATTTCAGCAAGTATTCAGGCTGCTAATCAATTAGATCTTTTGAATCACATAGATAGCAATAATATAAAATTTGACCAGTTACATATTGATATTACGGATGGACATTTTGCCGAGAATATAAGCATGTCATTTAAAGTCATTGAGATGCTAAAAAAAAATACAGATTATTATTTAGATGTTCATTTGATGATTAATGACAATCTAAAATATGGAGAAATAGCATTCGACTGTGGTGCAGACTTAGTAACAGTTCATAAAGAGTCAACAGAGTTAAAAGACTTTATTAAGCTTTCTGAATTTAATAAAAATATTGGTATAGGTCTTTTACCGGGTACATCAAATTCAGAACTTGATGAATATTTAGAATATGCACACTCTGTGTTGTTATTAGGTGTAAATCCTGGGTTTTCTAATCAAAGTCAGGCTATTGATTTACCTAGAAAAGTTAATGACTTTAATACTAGTTTTCCTAATTTTTCTGGTGAAGTCATTGTGGATGGTGGTGTTAAAAACGAAGATTTAGAAATATTTGAGAAAATTGGTGTTGATGTAGTAGTACAAGGTGGTGCAATTTTTGGATAATCCTCTGTCATATTTAAACTATTCAAAATTTATGCAGGAAGCAATAATTGCAGCATTAAACACAAAAGCATTTCCAAATCCGAAAGTTGCTGCTGTTCTTACTGACAACAAAGGAAATATAAAGTCTACGGGTGTTCATCATGGCCCAGGCACAAATCATGCTGAAATAGATTTATTAACCAAAACTACTATTGATACGGATGATGTATTATACGTCACTCTTGAACCATGTTTTCATGCTGATAGTTCGCCTTCGTGTGCAGTTGAATTACTCAATACATCATTAAAAAATATTGTTATAGGCGATAAAGATGTTGATCCACGAACTAATGGAAAAAGTATTGAACTATTTAAAAATAATGGTCTTAATATTCAATTTGAATACAATGCAAATAATTTAATTAATCCTCACTACTTAAACCAAAAAATAAATAAGAATTCAAACACAATAATTGGAAAGATTGCAAGTTCACAAAATAATTATATCTACAATGATCAAACAGAAGATAAATATATATCTAATGATATATCGTTAGCTCTTACACACATACTACGTGCGAGTGTTGATGCGATAGCAATAGGGAAAAATACACTTTTAATTGACAGTCCAAAACTTGATGTAAGAAATGTAAATATTAAAGATAGCAATCCAATAAAAATCGTTTTTTGGGGAGCTGATCCAAATATTGACTCACACATATCAAAACATTCAGACATCTATTTTTTAACATCTTTTACACATAAGTCAGATAATGTTATTCCAATAATTGATGTGAATTTTGATTTGAATAAGTTATTTAAAAATTTAAACATCAATTCATTGTTAGTTGAAGGTGGTAACTACATACACAAATACTTCACAGCTAATGCATTATATGATAAGTTTTATTGGTTTAAAAGTACAGACAATATACATAGTGGAGTTAAATTGAGCGATGAAGTTATTGAGTCATTAAAAAATAGATATAAACCAATTAATAAATTTCTTCTTAAAGATAATCAATTAACAACATATACTTGTATGTAATGTTTACTGGGATTATTAACGATATAGGTACAGTTGTAGATCTAAATGAAGATATTTTAACTGTTAGTTTTAATAACAACATTTACACAAATTTAGATCCAGGTACAAGCATTGCAATTGACGGGTGCTGCTTGACTCTGAAAGAATATAGAGATGGAAATTTAGTTTTTCAAGTGTCAAATGAAACATTTACCAGAACTGCTTTGAACAATAATCATTGTGGATTTGTTAATTTAGAGCTTCCAGCAACTTTAGATAGTTTTTTAAGCGGTCATATAGTCCAGGGACATGTAGATTCAACAATAAATATTCATGAAATTAATGAACTTGAAAATAATATGTGGAACTTCAAATTTAAAGATGCAAGTAGTAAATATATTGTTGATAAGGGATCAATAACGATTAATGGTATTTCATTGACTATAGTTAACCCTGTCAAAGATATGTTTGAAGTTGCTGTAATAGATGAAACATATAATAGAACAAACTTAAAGCATTTAAATATTGGAAGTGCAGTTAACGTTGAATACGACATAATAATAAAATATTTAGAGAAAATTAATCATGATAACTGATATAAAAAATATTATTAAATCATTTAAAGATGGCGAGATGATCATCCTTGTTGATGATGAAGATAGAGAAAATGAAGGTGATTTAATAATTTCAGCTGAACATTTAACTGCTGAACATATAAATTTTATGATTACATTTGGTAAGGGTTTAGTTTGTGCGCCAATATCATCTAAAATTTCTAAAAAATTAGAACTGCCATTAATGCAAGGTGTAAATAATGAAATGCAGACTGCATACACTGCTTCAGTGGATTTAAAAGGTAACGGAGTAACAACTGGAATATCAGCTGATGATCGTCATAAAACTATAAAAGGTTTACTAAATGAAAACTCTACAAGAGACGACTTTAATGTTCCAGGTCACATATTTCCTTTACAAGCAATGGATGGTGGAGTATTAAGGCGTGCTGGACACACAGAAGCCGCAATAGACCTTTGTAAACTTTCGGGTCACAAAGAAGTTGCTGTTATTTGTGAAATAATAAATAAAGATGGTTCTATGGCAAGAATGGATGATCTAATTGAGTTTTCAAAAGTTCACAATATTAAAATTGGTACAATCAAAGATCTTATTCAACACAGATTAGATAGTTCAAACCCTGTTGAATTTGTATCGAAATCAAAAATCCCTACTCATTATGGTGAATTTACAGGTCATGTCTATAAAGATACTGTAGACAATACTGAACATATTGCATTAACATTTGGAGATTATCTCGATAGCGAAGACACAATGGTTAGAGTTCACTCAGAGTGTTTAACTGGAGATACTTTATTTTCTTCAAAATGTGATTGTGGTTCTCAGCTATCTAATGCTTTAAACACAATTTCAAAAAATGGAAGTGGCGTTCTCTTGTACATGAGAGGTCACGAAGGAAGAGGTATTGGATTAGGCAACAAAATAAAAGCATACTCACTTCAAGATGAAGGGGATGATACTGTTGATGCAAATCTTAAACTTGGTTTTAAAAACGATCAGCGAGATTATGGAACCGGTGCATTAATTTTAAGATCACTTGGAATTGAGAAAATGAACTTATTAACTAACAATCCATCAAAAAGAGCAGGGCTTGAAGGTTATGGCCTAAGTATTACAAAAAGAACGCCGTTACTTGGACAAACAACACCAGAAAATGAAAAATATCTAGAAACTAAGGAATCAAAAATGGGACACGTATTCAATGAAGAGTAAGGTAGCCATAGTTGCAGCAAATTATTACGAAAATATAACTTCTGATTTAATTGATGGTGTTAAAAATAATCTTAATGTAAGTTTTGATACGAATACATTCTTTGTAGATGGTGCATGGGAGATAATCTATAAAATAAACGATCTCTCAGTAAATGAATCTATAGATAAATTTGTTGCTATTGGTGTAATAATAAAAGGTGAAACAGATCACTATGAATATATCTCAAAAGGTGTGGTTGATGGATTAATTAATCTAACTATTAAAAATAATATTTATATTGCAAACTGTGTGTTAAATGTATTGAACATTGATCAAGCAATAGCCAGAACTAAAGGTGATAAAAATAAAGGGATTGAAGCTGCTTCAGCTTTAAATAATCTTTTTGTATAAATAAATTAATAATTAGCTATAATTATCTCAAGCGAACGATGTTCCACCCACTGTGAACAATAGTGAGGTAGTAAAACAGCTTCGTGCTGTTTTTTTTATTGGAAGGAGAAAATATACCTGAATTAAAGATAAACGAAGGAATTCGTGCAAAGAAGTTACTTGTTATTGCACCAGATGGTGTTCAAATTGGTGAACTAGAACTGAAAAAAGCACTAATTGTCGCTGAACAACTAGATCTAGATTTAGTGGAAGTATCGCCTGATAGTAAACCGCCAGTCGCAAGACTAATGGATTACGGAAAATACAAATATGAACTTGCTCAGAAAGCAAAAGAATCAAAGAAAAAACAAGTAAAAATTTCAGTTAAGGAGATTCAACTTAAACCTAAAATCGATACAAATGATTTCAAAATTAAGTTAAATAAGTCACGAAAATTTCTTGATTCGGGGGATAAGGTTAAATTCACTATGAGATTCAGGGGAAGAGAAGCAGAACATCCAGAGTTTGGCCAGAAAGTATTAGATAATTATATTGAAGAACTAAGTGATATAGCAATGGTTGAGTCTACTTCAAGTCCTGATGGAAAGTCTTTATCAATGGTGCTCGCACCTTTAGGAGGAAAAAAATGAAACAAAAAACTCATAAAAGTATGAAAAAAAGAGTAAAGGTTACTGGAACTGGTAAATATATGAGACGTAGATCCCACAGATCTCACTACAAATTAGCAAAAAGTTCTGGTACTTGGAAAAGGCTAAAGCGAGATGTGGAAACATCTAGTGGTGATAGTAAGAAAATCAGAAAGTTGTTAGGTTAATATGGTACGAATTAAAAGTTCAGTTCAAAGTAAAAAATCTAAGAAGAAAGTATTAAAGAAAGCTAAAGGTTATACGGGAGCTAGAAGTAAAAGACTAAGAGCTGCAAAAGAACAGGTAATGCACGCAGGTGCTGATTCTTTTACGCACAGAAAAGATAAGAAATCTGATTATAGAAAACTATGGATTTCAAGAATAAATGCAGCTTCAAGACAACATGATCTTGCTTATTCTAAATTTATTAATGGTTTAAACAACGCAGGTATAAAAGTTGATAGAAAAATACTCGCAGACTTAGCTGTAAATGATCCTAAAGGTTTTAAAAAACTTGTCGATCTTGCTAAGAAAAATTTAAATGCCTGAACTAAATTTCGATAAAGTACTAGCATCTCTCAAACTACGATTAGACGAAGTTGTTGATGAATCAGAGTTTGATGAGATTTTAAAAGAATATGCAGGAAAAGACTCGTTACTTTCAGTTGAAAGAAAAAATTTATCTAATCTTTCTAATGAAGACAAAAAAGTTTACGGTGAAACTTTAAATAATGTTAATAAATCAATCGTTACAAATATAAAAAAAGCTAAAGAAGAATTTATTAACAATAAATATGCTTCATTAGAAGATGAAGAAAATGATGATATAACAATAGATTGGATCACTAATACTGGAACCCATAGACATATTCTTTCACAAGTTATGGATGAGGTTGTAAACATTTTTGCTTCCATAGGGTATAAAGTAGCTTATGGACCAGAAGTTGAAACATCTTGGCACAACTTTGATGCATTAAACACCCCAGACTGGCATCCTGCGCGTTATGAATCTGACACTCTTTATACAGATAATGATTTGGAAACTTTACTGAGAACTCAAACTAGCACTGTACAGATTAGACATATGGAAGAAAATGACCCACCTGTTTATATAGTTGCACCAGGTAGAGTTTTTAGATCAGACCAACTTGATGCTACTCATTCGCCTGTTTTTCATCAACTTGAAGGTCTAGCAGTTGATAAAAACTTGAAATTTACAGATCTTAAAGGCACATTGGAGTACTTTGTTAAGCAATTTTTTGGTGAGGATATTGAAACAAAATTTATTCCACATTTTTTCCCTTTCACTGAACCCTCAGCTGAAGTTCTAGTCAAGTGGAAGAATGGTGAGTGGTTAGAAATATTAGGATGTGGAATGGTAGATCCAAATGTATTAAATCATGTAGGTTACTCAGATGAATATCAAGGATTTGCCTGGGGAGTAGGTATAGAAAGGCTAGCTATGCTTAAGTACCAAGTTGACCACATTAAAAACTTTTATGATAATGATTTAAGATTTTTGGAGCAATTTTAATGAAAATATTAAAATCTTGGTTAAATGATTGGATAGACCTTGAGGCTATCAATACTGATGATATATCTGAAGCTTTAGAATCACTAGGATTTGAAATTGAGTCTAGGACAGATAAAACTCCAAACTACAAAAATATAACGGTTGGTAAAGTATTAGAAATATACGAACACCCCAATGCCGATAAAGTTCGAGTTACTAAAGTTGATGTAGGTTCAAAAACATATGAAATAGTTTGTGGAGCTTGGAACTTTGATGTTGGTGCAGTTGTACCTGTAGCGTTACCTAAAAGTGAAATTAAAGATGGATTTAAAATTGATAAACGAGATATACGTGGTGTTGAATCTAATGGCATGATATGTTCAGCTTCAGAACTTGATTTATGGGATGATCATGCAGGAATTTTAAAACTTTCAGATGAAACAAAATTAGGTTCTGATTTTTCAAAAATATACAACTCTACTGATACTTTATGGGAAATTGGTGTTACTCCAAATAGGGGGGACTGTATGTCACATTTAGGAATCGCTAGAGAGTTATCTAATTATTTCAACCTGACACTTAAAGAAAATTTACAATCACTTAAATCTAACATTGAAAGTGTAATAAAAGTTAACAGTGGCAAAATAAAAGCATGTAATTCATACCAATCAATTGAAATTGAAAATTTTACTTTAAGTGATTCAAATTTAAATATCAGGTACAGACTTTCATCTATTGGTGTCCGCGTTATTAATAATGTTGTAGATTACACCAATTACGTACTTCACGATATTGGTCAGCCCTTGCATGCATTTGATAGAGATAAATTATTTGGAACCATTTCTGTCAGATTCGCAAAAGATAATGAAAAATTGAAAACATTAGATGAACAAGAGAGAAAGTTAACATCTGAAGATTTAATTATTACAGATAACGATAAGCCAATTGCACTTGCAGGAGTTATGGGAGGGTACGATACCGAAGTCACTGATACAACTACTAATCTTTTAATAGAGAGCGCTTATTTTGATAAAGTATCGATTATGAAAACGTCGAGAAGATTAAATCTAATATCAGATGCATCAATCAGATTTGAAAGAGGTATTGATTTCAATTTGCAAAAACAGGGGCTACAGAGATTCGTTAATCTTTTTGAATACGATCAGGAAATAAATTATTCAAGCATAATAGATAGCAGTAAAAATGGAATTACTTATGATTCAATATCATTCGATAAAAATGAAATTGAACAAATATTAGGAGTAGATCTAGATGATAATTTAATTAGAAACACTTTGATAAAACTACAAATTGAATCAGAAGTTTCTGATAAAAAAATTAAGTTCAAATCTCCTTCATGGAGATACGATTTGGAAAGACCAATAGATCTCATCGAAGAACTTGCTAAGCATTATGGGTTTAACAATTTTAAATCAACACTTCCAATAGGTAATAACCTAAACTCAACGGGGGACTACTGGGAAAAACGTCTTTATTTATCTGAAAAATTATCATCTACAAACTTTTATGAAATTCAAACACTTTCATTCACTGATTCATTATCAAACGAATTATTCACACCTGAAAAAAAATCTGTAAGCGTGATAAACCCCATAGATCAAACACAAGAAAATTTAAGAACAAATTTACTTACATCATTAATAAATACATATAAATTTAACCTTGAAAGTAATGGTAAGTCACATAGGTATTACGAAATTAATAATGTATACGATGATTCAAAACATAAGAAATTTAAGATGATACCAAATCAAGAATACTCTCTTGGTTTACTCATACCTGAAAATGAATCAGTGGAAGATCGTAAAGGAAAAACAAAAACAAATAACATAAATACTCTAGCCAATGTTATTAAAAACCTTTTTCCCTCTTCTGAATTAGAACACCTTACACGACCAGGGTTTCATAAGAATTATTCATATTTAATAAAACTTGATAATAAAATTTTAGGATTTATGGGTAAACTTTCGTACAAAATTCAATCTGAGTTAGAACTACATGATTCACTTTATATTGCACAAATTAACACTGAGAATTTTAATTTTGACCAATTGAAAGCTTTCACTTATAAGCCATTGTCTGCTTATCCATT
>CACGVI010000007.1 GCA_902576605.1 uncultured Candidatus Actinomarina sp.
ATAAAATTTATGTATAAAAGTTCGCGAAAAAAACTATCAAAATAATCTTGTCAAAGTATCAAAAATACAGTATTTTTATATAACTATAAGAAATGAAGTCGCAAGACCGAATAGAAGATAGTAAGAAAATCCCGGAAGGTCGCAAGATCAATCGGGATTTTCACTTTTTATGACTTTTTTGTTAAAAATAGCAAAAAGACTCCCTGTGGCTGTAAATTTTTGTTTTATCGTCTTCAAAAGTGGCTCAAAGTACGAAAGGAAGTCTTATTTCTTATTTTAATATTCTTTAGTTATTCTTTTAAAAATTACAAAAAATTCAATATAATTAAGTCATGAAAAAGTCAATAAATATAGGCGTTATCCTATTTTTATTACTTCAGGCATGTTCTAGTTCAGAAAATACTGAAAATCAGGCAACTGTTGAGCCGATTTCAGAAGATACTCCGATTAATGAACCATCTGAGCAGAACAACCCTCCACCTCCAGGAGAAAATAACCCACCTCCACCTCCAGGAGAAAATAACCCACCTCCACCTCCAGGAGGAAACGATATTGATAGAGCTTTACAGATTCTTGAGGATGCAAATGATGACATCCTAGATTGTATAAATAGAGAACTTCCTGAAGATATATTTCAAAGAATTGTCAATGATCTTAACCCAGACAATTATGAGGCAGGAATAATTATTGCTTGTTTTGAAGACCCCGGAAGTTCAAACAATATAGCCCAACCACTTCCAGATGAAAAAAATAAGAGTGAGAATCAAGGCTCAACATCACAACAAAGCGAACAACCAACGGAGCCAGAAGGCTATCAAGGAAATTCCTGGTATAGCTTAACCGTTTACGAATACACCACAAGCTATAGTCCTGCAACCTCAAACAACAACACAGGATTCGGTTTAGATGAGTCGGGTGATATATTACTTTCTGGCTATGGATTTAATAACTCCGGTGGTTCTACAAAACTTAATCATCCAGTTTCTATATCAGCAAACTATGGCAAGCTCGCCGTCACAGATAGATTTAACAACAGAGTGTTAATTTGGAACTCTATACCGAGCGCAAATACTGCACCGGATTTAGTATTAGGTCAGCCTAACTTTACAAGCCATAATTCAGGTTCTGGTTTAAACAATTTAGATTTTCCCGGACAGGTGGTTATCACTCCTGACGGTAAAGTATTGATTGCAGATTCAGATAATAATAGAGTTCTTGTGTGGACATCTTTTCCAACCACATCAGGACAACCAGCGGACTATGCATTGCCAATTACAAGCTATGTAAATTTTGGAGATTCATGGCCATGGGGTGTTTGGTCAGATGGAACTAAAGTTATAGTTACTGCAACAGTTGCAAAATCAGTATTATTTTGGGATACATTTCCGGGACCAAGTACTTCTCCTGATGTTGTTTTGACGTCTTCTCAAGTTGGTACACCAAGATCAATTACATCTGATGGAAACTATGTAATGCTTGGGGATGAAAATGCTAATGGTCCCTGCATTGGTCAAAATGGTACAAGATCTACACATGTCTGGACTTCGTGGCCAACGTCCTCAAGGGATCCCGATGCATGTATCGATAATTGGTTAGCAAGTGCAATTTACGACTCAAAGATTTATGGTATTGCAGCAGGTGGTGAGACTCTTTACTTTTACGATGAACTCTACACAACAACAGAAGAATTAAAAGCTAAAGTTAAATTAGCTAATCCAGGTAAGGGGCATCGCTGGGCTGGAGGAGATGATGGTGGAGCAACTGTTGCTGATGGAAAATTATTTATTGCAGAGTATAACGGTAATAGAATATCGGTATTCGATAACCTCCCAAGCTCTCCAGCAGACAATCCAGACTGGGCATTGTTAGCAGACGAACCAACAGATTATCCATTATTAGATGAATTTATTATTCAGAATCCAATTATTGATTCAAATGGAAAAATGTTGTTTGTCTCATCTGACTTTGATCGATCATTGTCTATATGGAAACAATTACCTGGTAGTTCAGCTGCAACCCCAGATATTGTTATGAGAAGGTTTGATCAAGCTCCGTGGGACATGGTTGTTGTTGGTAACGAAGTATATTTAGCAGGTGGTAACAGTGTATTTGGCTGGAAAGATATTGAACAAACTATAAATAGTGGTAATTTTAGTTTTGATATTAACGCAAAAACAATAGGCAATGTTACTTTTCAAGGAGTTCGTGGAGTTGCATACAATGGAACTTTCTTTGCAGTTGCAGACGCTGGTTCTGATACAATTTACATTTGGGATGGTGTTCCAAACAGTTCAGACAGTCCAGTCTATTCTCTTTCAGGTCTAACAAACCTAGGCCGTATTGACATGAATGAAACTCACCTTGCAATCGGTTGTTACCCAGGAGGCTCTGGTTTCAAGGTTTTAGAACTATCAACGCTTGCCTCACCCGAATATAAAAATGTTCCCGGTCAAGACTGCCCTTCGGAAGTAAGTTTTAACAGCAAAGGGTTTTTTATCCCAGGAAAAGACAAAATTATTGGTTGGAATTCTGTTGAAGATGCTTTAGCTGGCAATGCTCCAACAATGAGTTTTGGTGGTAGAACAGATAAATCTAACATGGGAACTAAAATGGCTGCTGGAATTGGATGGGATGGATTTCATTTTTGGGTTGGGGAATATAAATTTTCTAATAGATTACTTGGCTTCGCTCCTTCAAAATGATTATAAATAATTCACACACGAAAACTTTATTACTTGTACTAACTTTTTTTATCTTTTCATGTGGAGGCGATTCAGGTAATAATGCTGATGATTCTGCTCAAATAGATATTGCGGACGAAGCCCAAGACGAACCATTGTCTAATTCAAATAATGAAACTAATTCAAATAATAAAACTAAAGAAGAGAAGGATGATCAATCTAATAAAAACAGGGCAAATATAGATGAAGTTCTCAAAGATTTTCCTCAAGGAGCACTCTCGTTTTTACCAGATAATGAAAAGGAATGTATAGCAGAAATTTCAAGTACAGAATCTCTTAAGAGTATGGAAAAAAGCTTAATGGAGGAAGGAGCAATTCTTCAAGAGCATATGGATTATTTCACATCATGTAATCTTCCTGGACCACCTGGAATAGGAATAAAAGAAGAAAATTCTTCTAATGATACTGAAAGTGTCCAAGACACTTACTATGCCACTTCCTTTGCAAGCGTTGAAAACATAAGATCTTTGGACGAAGATGGCGTCAGTCCTCATTTAGAAAAAGTTGATGACAAGACTCTCAGATTATTTTACAGCAGCATTGAGGTAAAAGGGATAGCAGTATCATTATGTGATTATGAGCTTAAGTGTGAACTACAAGGAGCTCTTCAGAGGATGTCAGACCTAACAATAATCGAGACACTAGACGGAGTGAGAAGAGGCTACTATGTTTCATTAAATCCTCAAACCCAACAGAAAGATATTTTTACTGCTGTTTTTTCAGAAGATGGATTGAGTTATAGCAATGAAACACCGCTTGGGTTTCCTGTAGATCAGAACGAAATTGCCTGGGGAGTACCAGATGCTGTATTAATGCCAAATGGTTTAGTAAGAGTTTACTGGGTGTATACAGAAGACAAGACTTCTGATGAAAAACTTGTAAGTGCAACATCTAAAACTACCAAGGGTGTTGAGTTTGTTATGGATCCTGGGTATAGGTTAGAAAATGGCTATGTAGATTTTGAAGTAATAAGAGCTGTTGAGGGAGACTGGAAAGCTCTAATGTCATACACTCCTCACTATATGCCCGAAATACCTCAGAGTTTATTTTATGCAACATCTAAAGACGGGTTAAAGTGGGATTTAATCGAGGAAAGAATAACCCCTAAAGGGTTTTCTTACTTCGACCCTACAGCTATTCAAATTGATGACAAAAACTTTTTAGTCGTAGGTTCAGCTGCTCCTAATACCTTAGGAGATAGAGAACATATATTGTTTACCGCTGAGTTAGTACTGCCATGAAAGAAAAAAAGTTTTTTTTAATTTTTTTAATATTAACCTTTGGCATGTGTGGTAGTAGCTCCACTATAGAATTAAATGAACCTGTAGAAGAAGATATAGAAACTGATTTGAACAATTTAGATGCAACTGAAAAAGCGGAAGAAACCGTTCAAACTGACACAAATGATAAATCTGATTCAGTAAGTAAGGAAAGTCCAGTTATAACGATTGAAAACATAAAACCTATAGATCATTACGGTACAAGTTCGCATATAGAAATAGTAGATGAATCTACTTTAAGACTTTTTTACAATGATTTTGGCGGTGTTGTGGTTTTTCTTTGTAGTTATGATTTTGTTTGCGAAACACAGGGAACCATTCGATTTATTACAGACCTTACTTTAATTGAAACTCTAGATGGTGAAAGAAGGGGTTATTTTGTGGAAATGAACCCAAATACAATGGAAAGTGGTATTTATACTGCAATTTTTTCTGAAGATGGACTCTCATATACAGAGAAAACACCTTTAGGCATTACAGCTAAAGAAGATGAAGTAGCTTGGGGTGTTCCTGATTCAGTAGTTATGCCAAATGGTTTGGTAAGAATTTATTGGGTATATACAGAGGATAATTTCTCACCTGAGAAAATTGCAAGTGCAACGTCAAAAACAACAAAAGGGATTGAGTTTACACTTGACCCGGGATACAGGATTGATGATGGCTATGTAGACTTCGAAGTTTTAAAAGCGGAAGAAGGAGACTGGAGAGCTGTAATGTCATACACACCACACTACCTTCCCGACATACCCCAAAGTATATTTTACGCAACCTCAAGAGACGGCTTAGATTGGGAATTTAATAAAAAGAGAATAACTGAAAAAGATTTTAGTTATTTAGATCCAACAGGAGTACCACTTGACAACGGAACATATTTACTGGTTATGAGTGGGGCAACAAATCAAATGGCTGATCCAATGAAAAATCCTAATTATCAATTATTTACAGCACAATTAATTCTTCCATAGAACATATCAAAATAAATAATCATTTTATCATTTATAATTAACCCATGAATATTGGCGCACATATACCCTCGAAAAACGCAGTAGAGGAAATAAAATTAAGAAAGGGAGATACTTTTCAAATATTTATTTCTAGTCCTCAAATGTGGAAAAGCCCAAAACCCCGTGAAGATGTTGATGTTTTACAAGGGTATGATGGCCCAATTTATGTTCATGCACCATATTTAATTAATGTTGCAACGCCAAACAATAAAGTTAGACATCCAAGTAGAAAATTACTTAAAGATACATGCAAAGTTGCCGCAAGTTTTGGTGCTAAAGGAGTTATCGTCCATGGTGGGTCAGTTGGCGAAGGTGGTGATATTGGTGTTGGCTATGACAATTGGAGAAAAGCTATAGAACATGTAGAAGATACAGGAATGAGGGTGTTAGTGGAAAATACTGCTGGTGGAAAAAACTCAGTTGCTAGATATATGGATTCTATTGAGAGACTCTGGGAAGTTATTGGCCATTTAAATGTTGGACTTTGTTTAGATACTTGTCACACCTGGGCCGGAGGCATTCCAACAGAGAAAGCAGTCAAGGGATTTAAAAAGCTTGTTAAAAAAATTGATCTTGTACATTTTAATGATTCTAAAGATGGTTTTGAGAGCTCAAGAGATCGTCATGAGAATTTAGGTAAAGGGCAGATTCCTAAATCTGAACTTGAATATGTTATTAAAAATTGCAAAACTGATATTGTTGTTGAAACACCTGGAGGACTTGAAGCGCAAAAGAAAGATATAGCGTGGATTAAACGTCGTTTAAAGAAATGAATTATTTACCATCTAACCTTGAATTTAGCGATGGAGTCGCTTTTATCAGAGAGACTTCACTTCTTGATGTTGCCAAAAAGTACGGCACTCCCCTGTACGTCTATGACTGGGAAAATTTGCGAGATAATATTGATTACTTTACTAATGCATTTGGTGAAGAAACATATTTTCGATATGCAGCAAAAGCTTTTATTTGCAAAGCCTTAGTCAAAGAACTAGATGACAAAGGTTGGGGAGTAGATGTAGTTTCAGGTGGAGAAATGGCAACAGTCCAAGCTGTCACTGGAACATTAGAAAACTCTTTATTTAATGGAACTTTTAAGCATAAAGAGGAGATCGAGTTCTTTATGCAACATAACGGAGGCCATATCTCCGTAGATAATCGTTACGAGATTCCAATGTTAGAAGAGGTTGCCGCAAAATTAGATAGAAAACAACCAGTCATTATGCGCATAAATTTAGATGTTGGAGCAGAGACCCATCCAATGGTGTTGACTTCAGGATACGACCAACAGTTTGGTATCTCTATTGGCTTTGCTGAAGAGGCATTGCAGCAAATCTATAACTCAAAACATTTACTGTTTTCTGGGGTCCATGTACATATTGGAAGTCAGATTAAAGATCCAGATCGGTACAAAAAAGCAATGAGCGAGTGTGCAGATTTTCTTAATGCTCATCCAGCAAGTGTGGAGAGAGAGATAGTCTTTGATGCTGGTGGTGGATTCTTTTCACCTTACGCAGGTGATGAAGTAGATCATGAATTAAAAGTCTATGCTGATGCCATTCATGAAGGCATTAAAGAACACTGGAATGGATCTTATAAAGTCATGATTGAACCTGGAAGAGCATTGGTAAATAATCCAGGAGTTATTTTATATACCGCTGGTGCCATTAAAGATGATCGAGGTGAAAAACCATATATTTTGGTTGATGGTGGCATGTCTGATAACCCAAGACCTGCACTCTATGGAAGTGAACACAAGCTTTTTAACATCTCTGGTGGAAAAGCTGGAGAAGATGTAGTGCATGCAGTTTCTGGTAGACACTGTGAAAGTGGAGATTTATTAGTAAAAGATGCCATGTTGCCTAGCGATACTGTATCTGGAGATATATTAATGTCCACTTCTACTGGTGCGTATACCTTTGCTATGGCAAGTAACTATAACCGAGTACCTAAATCTGGAGTTGTTGCAGTTACAAGTGCTGGGGTAGTTGAGTTAGTAAATAGACAAAGCTTTCAAGATACGTTTATCAATGATTTATAACTGAGCGCTTTCCTTACAAGGAAGAAGTCACAGGTTCAAATCCTGTAGTGCCCACAAGGGTTTTTCAGAAATCTACCCTACAAAAAACTAATCTGACCCACATTTGACCCACTTTAATTAAAAAATAGTTACAACTCTATTGAGGAGTTATAGAATAAATATATGTCAAGTGCTGATGAACTAAATAAGTGGAAAAAACTACTTGATGAAGGCACTATTTCAGAAGATGAATTTAACAAACAAAAAGAAAATATACTATCTGGGCAATCCATAAAACCAGTAAACAACAATATTTTTTATTTTTTAATAGGAAGTATTGTATTAATCAGCTTATTTATCATCTTTCAAAATGAAGATACACAAAGTGTCACTGTTGAAACACCAGAAATTACTGAAGCCATAGAAGAACCACTAGAAGAACTTTCAGCTGATTCATCTCTTGTAGTTGATTCTATTGAAGAAATTTCAATGGCTACGGTTTTAGTTGAAGCAGAAGGAACTTTTACTACTTTTGACGAAGAGTTCAATATAGTTGACGTTGAAGTAGGAGGATGGGGTTCGGGGTTTCTCATAAGTTCAAATGGATATATAGTTACGAACAATCACGTAGTGGCAGGTGCTTCAATTGTTAAAGTGTATTTTGCAGAAGATGATAAGTCAATAAATGCTGAAGTAGTAGCTCAGTCAGAATGTTCAGATCTAGCTTTATTAAAAATCGATAGAGATGAAATGTTATATTTTGATTGGGCTAAAGGAACACCTAATGTTGGTGATGAAATTTATGCAGCAGGCTATCCATTAGGGAACCCAGAATTTACTCTGCTTGATGGAATTGTTACAAAAAAGGAAGCTGATGGAGACACACCTTGGTCTTCAATTGAGAGTACATTTGAACATAACGCCGAAATTAAAACTGGTAACTCAGGTGGGCCTGTTGTTGGAAAATCAGATTTTAAAGTTTATGGCGTTAATTATGCAACAGATTCTGCGAACCAAGAGTTTGCAATAAATAATGATATCGCCTCAAGAATTATTAATTCTATGATTGCTGGTAAAAACAACTCTGGATATGGAATAAATGGCGAACAAATCGAAGGAATAGGATTACTTCTTAGTTCAGTAAATTTAGGAAGTCCTTTAGATAAAGCAGGAGTTTTGGGTGGCGATGTAATAGTCACTCTTGATGGGATTGATCTTACGGTTGAACCAACCTTAAAAACTTATTGTGATATATTAGCAACTAAAACAAGTGTTGGACAAGTTTCAATTGAGATAGTTAGACTTCAAGATTTAAATATATATTCTGGAGTTTTGAACTCAGGAACAGAAATTACATCTACAAGTTTATCAGCAGTAGATCCAGGTCCAACAGTTGGAAATACAAATACCACACAAGCGCCAAACACTACTACTCAAGCTACTACAACTACTACTACAACAACAACTACTACTGTTTATGTAGATAATGTTGCTCCTTCATTTAATAAAAGTTTGTCTGGTAACAATATTAATCAAACAACAATTACTTTAAGTTGGTCAGCTAATGACAATGTTGGTATTGATTATTATGTTTTGAGAGAGGGTTCTTATGAAATTTACAGAGGTCAAAATACTTCAAAAACAGTAGAAGGACTAAATAGTGGTTCTTATTACACATTTTCAGTAGATGCATATGACACAAGTGGTAATAAAACAACATCATCATTTAGCTTTTATACTTTAGCAACTACTACTACCACAACCACAACCACAACTACAACTACAACTACAACAATTCCTATATTCGATCCTTATTTTATACCGGCTGATGGGGGTAATGATGGTGGTCCAACTTTTAATTATTGTGATGAAAATTACAACGTATCTTGGTTCATTGGAATGGATAATTCTGCCTCGACCATTGATGCGTATTTTAAAATTGATTATAGATCGCAATATCCTACCTACAGTAATTGGATTATTCTTGCAGATAATGTTTTGGTACCAGCAGGACAAATTAGGTACGTAAACTCTCCAGTATTTAGTAATATTTGGTACCCCAATGAAAATGAAGTTGACACCCAGATGTGGAATGTAAGAATTTATTGGAGTCAAACACCATCAAATTATTCAGAACCAAGAGGTGCTTATATGAGACACGCTAACTGTAGACCGTGGGGATAAGTTTACAACAAGCGACCCACAATTGACCCACATTTGAGTCAAAAATGAGAGGTACAGTCTGAAATCCTGTAGTGCTTCCTGATACAAGACTTATATTTATTGATGTTTTAATGTGATACTTTCTGATATCCTCTAGTATTTAATCGTTCTTCCCTTACAAGGAAGAAGTCACAGGTTCAAATCCTGTAGCGCCCACAAGGGTTTTTCAGAAATCAACCTGTTAAAAATACTAAAAACCCCACAAAAACACGAAATAAATTAATAAGAATATATGATATGCCCATTTGCTGACTAAAAAGTTGCTTTGACACTGCCAAAACTCCCAAAAGTCGACAAAGTTAGTTAAATTTAATTAAAAAATGACCCCTCTGGATAATTTTTTAAAACATATCTAGTTATATAAACCAATACAATCTCAACTGCAAAAAAGAATACCGTTACTGGATGAAACCCATCAAATGCAAAGCTAATAACTCTTGCAACCATAACAAACATTACTGAGAAATAAAGTACCCTAATCCAGAAGTCATCTTTTGTTCTAAACCAGAGAATAGGTATGCTTCCAGCTAGTAACCAAAATCCTCCCAAATCAGCTTTTAACTGATTTAATGCATAGTTTTCACCAATTGTTATTTGTAGAAAATCAAAAAATGGTTCTTTGAAAAAAAGAAGCATTATAAACAAAGGTAAAAAAAACGCAGATACACCTATTAACTGAAATCGTATAAATAATTTCATACTTTCTACTCGTTTGTTAAATCAATATCCATGCCGGCTAAATTGATCTCAAGCAATTTTCCAGATTCCCTTTCTTCTGATGTTTTTCCAGTTTTCTCTAGCATTTTTGCATCAAACTCTGCAGTTCCCGCATCCACATCATAACTCTCCATCCATGCATCTCTTGATTCCTTTGAGGGGAATAAATTTACTCCTATGTAATAGATTCCATCTTCCTGTTCTTGGCGAGCCCAGTAGTACTTTACTCCTGTAGCATCTGTAAATTCTTTTGAATATTCAGTCCAAACTTCTTTTTGCGCTTGAAATGTTTCCTCGTCATGGCTTTCAAATTTTGAAAGCATAATTGTCATTTGTTCCATTTTTACCTCCTAAGATTTAAATATACTAAAAATGAATAGAAGCTGTTTAGAGATTTGTTAAACATTTATTAAATATTTTTTTTCAAAAACAAATAGATTAACTCAAAAAAATGAAAATTTAAATCTACAAAAGCTGTTGATTAAGACTATTAAATTCGATGATTTGTAGAATTTAAATTTCTCATAAAATCGTATAATTGTTTTAATAAAAATATGAACGTAAAGACATTAAATATTAAAATTGATGAATTTGTATCTTACACAATGAACTTCTTGAACAATATTCAAGTTTTTCATTGGCAGACACAATCATATGCCGAACACGAAGCGTTAGGTGAGTATTATGAAAGTCTTACAGACTTAAATGATAAGTTAGTTGAGTCATGGCAGGGCAATCAAAATACAAGACTCAAATTTAGTGAAGGCCCTTATTCTTTACAAAATTATTTCTCTAAAGAAGAGACCAAAAATAAAATCAATGAATTCAAAAATCAAGTGACACAGTTATCTGGATTTGTATCAGAACTAAATGAATCAAACTCCTTTGATGACATAGAAAATATTCTCGAAGAGATTTCTGAAGTTAACAGCAGAACATTGTACCTGCTAAGCTTGAGCTAATGTTTAAGAAACTAGCTGAAATAGAGAAAAGACTTTTTTCTGCACCTTATCGATGGCTTGTAAAAAAAGGGTTAGTAACAATATTAAAAACATCAAAAAAAATTTACAGGACAGCAGAAGACTTTTATGAGAGTAGATACGACGGACCATTTGACGAAAGTCCTAATATTTCTTAAACAACTATAAAAATTAAAAAAACTTTTATATTTATGAACAGCTATTTTATATAGGTATTTATTGAGATTATCAACAATAAAAGAGTTTTTAACTTAAATTTAACATTCAAAATTACCACTAAATTCTAAATTACGTTATTTTTATTATTCAATGAAAGAAAAAATATATAAATTTTTAGAAATCGAAGACAAATTATTTCGAGCTCCTTACAATTTTCTCAAAGAAAAAGGGATAATTGATAAGGTTAAAGAAATTAAGACTAGATTTGTTGAAATTTATGCAAAGGACGAAGAGATTCCATATGGTGGAAATCAAATGTTCTTTGGTGACGACTAAAGAATTCAGTAACTATTTTTTTGGTGTAGTTTTTCCGTTAGACTCATAAATTTCTGAATACCAACAGCCTGGAGCTACCATATTTGACTCATCATAGAAATTAGTATTTCCACTCCAAGACTCATATGAAGCCATAATTTGATTCACGGAATTTTGAATTGAATCTTTTACACTTGGGTGGAGATAATTAGTAGGGCAAAAATTATTAAAATCCTGTTGTTGGTTGCCTACCCTTACATATTTTCCAATTGAAATTTCAGTTCGACCAAATACACTGCCACCCTCACCATCTTCATAGTTGCCCACATACCCTATGACATCTCCAGCTTTAACCTGCATTCCGCTGTAAATCTCTTCTCCATTTACTGTAAGAGGATTTTGGCAAACTGCTCTACTCGTCCTATCACAACTTAGGCTCACCACATGATCTATAACTACCGCCCAGTCACTGTTTCTTGCCGGCTTTATCATCAACTCCCAATCATCTTGAACGTAGCTTGATGTAGGTTGGAATTGGAAAAAGTCAATTACACCATTAATAGGAATATAAACAAGTGTATCTCTGGGAACTTTGTATTCAAAAGTTGGATTATCATATGCGCCGGGGGTTCCTGCTGAGTGGACTCTTCCAAATTCATCAAAGAATACTAATTGTAATTCTGACTTAAACTCAAAATCACCGGAAACACCTGTAGTAGGTTCGTATGGTCCCCAATTTGTAATTAAAAGATTATATAAAAAAGGAGGGTCATCATTAGCTAGTGATCCTCCACTTCCTTGATTTACTTGGTCAAAACCTTGACATTGCTCATTATCAGGATTATCTTCGCAAAATTTTGCCGGGTCTACATTTACATTAACTTTAAAAGTAGTAGTTGTAGATTCTTGTTGAGTAGTAGTTGTAGATTCTTGTTGAGTAGTAGTTGTAGATTCTTGTTGAGTAGTAGTTGGCGTACTGCTAGTACCCCCACAAACAATGAAGGTTAAGGCAAAAATTAGCGTTTTCCCCTTCATATTTACAACCTAATGAAATTTTTTTAATAATTCAATCAAATTTTAAAAAAGGACAATTTATAGGTTTTTATGGACACAATACGGACAGTACTCATTAATCTTAAAATCTGGAGAAGTCTTCTCCTCTGCTGATAGAGGCTCTCTACATATATAGCAGTAAATGTACTCTGTTTCATTGAGCTCAGTGTCTAACGCAACACGCTCATCAAATACAAAACAGTCACCATTCCAGTATTTTCCACCAGTTTCTTTGAAATAATCAAGCACTCCACCTTCAAGTTGTTTCACATCAGAAAATCCTGCTTTAAGCATAACTGCAGATGCTTTCTCACATCTAATTCCTCCTGTGCAGTACATAACAATTTGTTTATCTTTGTACTCTTCTGGTAGTTGTTCTATCGCATCCGGAAAATCTCTAAATGTATCAAGTTGAAGGTCAACAGCATTTTCAAACAGACCCACACGAGTCTCATATTCATTACGAGTATCTAAGATAATAACATCATCGTTGTTTTCGTACATCGAATATAGTTCTTCAGGAGTAACATAACCTCCCGTTAGTTCTCTTGGATTAATATCATCTCTTCCTAATGAGATGATTTCTTTCTTTGGACGAACTTTCATTCTTCTAAAAGGTTGAGTCTCACTATATGTTTTCTTTAGAGGAATATCTAAAAATCTTTTATCTTGTTCCATAAAATGCAGATATTCTTTAATAGATTCTTCACTGCCAGCAAGAGAAAAGTTAATACCGTTTGGACTTAAATACACTGATCCTTTTAACTCAAGGTCATCGCAAACTGATTGAAACTCAGGAACCAAAACTTCAACATCATATAATGGTTCAAATTTATATCCTGCAATATTAAGCACATCTAAATTATTCACAGACATATTGTAAATCCTAATTCTTAGTTTACGAGACCTCTTTTTTGAAAAAATTCTACAGTATCGTTTATTGTTTCATCCACAGGTCTTGGTTTGTGATCAAGTATTTCTTTTGCAAGATTGCTTGGAATAAGCTTATTTTGAACTTTTACGGTATGAATTGAATCAAGAGTAGCACTTCTTGGTTTATTGAAAAAAAGTGCCTGTAAATAAGATGAAGGAAGAGATACATAAACAAAGAAAAAAGGGAGCGTACCTTTTATTAATTGTTTATTTAATTTTTTAGACATTATTTCACCGATTCCAACAAAATCTATATAATTTCCTCCAACAATATAATTTTGTTTTGACTCACCTTTTTCAATACAGTTTATTGCCGTGGCACAGAGGTCACGAACATCAACATAGTCATAACCAATGTTTACTGTATAAGATCTTTTTCCATTAGCAATATTTATTAACTCTTGACCAAACAAGCTAGGTTTAAAATCATTTGGTCCGAATATTCCAGAAGGATGAATAATTGAGGCATTAAGACCTTTTTCACAATAATCATAAACAATTCTCTGCGCATCAGCTTTTGATAAATCGTATGGAACAGCATTGGGATCTGTCACAAGGGGCCTGTCTTCTAAAAGTGCTTGATCCAATGGCTCTCTCACAAATGCATCTACAGAAGAAAAATGTATTAATTTTTTTACTCCATATCTTAAAGATAATTCACAGACATTTTTTGTTCCCGTAACATTCACGGATTGAATTATGTCTTTATCCTTACGCACCAAGCTAATTAGTGCAGCTGTATGAAACACAACATCTACATCCTTAAATGCTCTATCAATTGATTCAATATCTGTAATGTTTCCTTTGATTAGTTCTACATCGAACCCTTCAAATGCTCTATGATCTCGATCGAAATCTATACATCTAACTTTAAAATCTCGCTTTGTTAGCTCTCTTACTAAATTTGCCCCGACATGACCCGAACCCCCTGTTATTAATGCGATGTTCATACAATTAATTAAATTTTTAAACCAATATATTTTTTTAAAAAATCGCCAATTTGATTAAATGCCTGTATTGTTTCAGGAATTCTTACATCAATGTGAAACACATGGTACATACCTTCCCATTCGTAGTATTCATGTTCACACCCATCCAGTTCTAATTTGTCCCTTAATCTTGTAGAGTCTGAAAGCAAGCATTCTTCAGTGCCTACTTGAATCATAATTGGTGGGCAGTTCTCATAATTACCAACATATGGAACAACATAGGGATTGTTTTCATCCATATCCTCATCATTAAGATAAAAATTATAAAGCTTATCACCACTGTCCCATATTTTTTTAAACATTGGACCCAGCAGTACATCTCTTTCTGCCATTTCATATGTATAAGTATCACCCGATCCATTTGGGTCAGTCCAAGGTGACAAGAGAGCTAAACAAGAGGGCAATGGCTTATTTGTTTCTTTAAGCTTCAATAGTGTAATGAGTGCTAAATGACCTCCAGCAGAGTCACCAGCAATAGCAATTTGTTCAGGTGAATAACCTAAATCATTAATTAAAAATTCATAACAACTGATTCCATCATCTAATTGTGCTGGAAACTTATTCTCAGGACCTAATCTATAATCTGGTACATATACTGTTGTTTTTGTAATGTCTGCAAGATAACTAACTAGCGAATAATGAGATTCTGGGCTTCCTAATGCATAGCCTCCACCATGAAAGTAAAGAAGTATTCTTTCAGGGTTTGAATTAGGAGTCGAGACTTTAAATGTTCTTATGTCGCCAAAATAAATTTCTTCTTTAATTGTATCTTTGATTTTAGGGTTAATTGTTCCAGCAAGATTATTAAACCATCGAGCAAAACCTAATCTGCCACTTGTCATTTCATTTGGTGTCCTATAAAGAAAACCAAAAAAAGAAGCTATTTTTTTATATGTTTTAATACTCTTTTGTGCTTCTTTGCTAATCATTTTCTTTAAAGTTAATCGCTCTATCTTTAAGCTTAATTTTTTAAAGCAACATATTCAAAAATATAATCTTTATATTTGTGTTATTTGCTTAATTAGACATTCTCTCAGTTATAAAAGAAATAACTTTTTGAGAGTCAACGCCTATACAAATGTTTACTTTTCTTCTATTTTCCCAAGGTTTTAAACGCTCCCCAAGACCTTCTTCATTATCTGAAATTCCCATTCCCATCCAAGTTTTTCCCCTACTAATACCCTCAGTTTCTACTTTTATTGGATAACACAGGGTTTCAAAATATTCTGGATGAACTAAATAAGTTATAGCTGATGAATCATGAATGGGCATTCCATTTTCTTGAAAAAAATCTTTTAAGAAATTGAAATAGAAAGGATTGATTTTTCCTATGTGTTTAGATTTATCATTATTAAATGAACTTAGTGTGATAACCTGTTCCTCATTCATAAAAACATTATTGGTTACATCAAGACCAACCATAGTTATTTCACACTGAGCAGAAAATACAACATCAGCAGCTTCAGGATCATTGAGTATATTTGCTTCTGCTGTTGGAGTTGCATTGCCTGGAGATTGAGCATTGCCACCCATTAAAACTATCTCTTTTATCTTTGAGTCTATACCTTCGTGAATAGTCAGTAGACTTGCTATATTAGTTAACGGCCCAACAGGAACAAGAGTTATTTCGTTCGGATTATTCTCAATAATTTCTTTCAAAAAAGTAACAGCATCAATATCTAAGGGTTTTGTTACAGGTGAAGACAAAGCAGCATTACCTTGGCCATTATCTCCGTGAACAAAGGAAGCTGCACCTCTAAAAATTCCATTTAAAGGAACTTTTGCTCCCTCTACTACTGGTACATCTGTTCTTTGTGCTATTTCTAAGAGCCGAAGAGCATTCTCAGTGCATGTTGTGGTAACAGCATTGCCAAAAACTGTTGTTAAGCCAAGCACCTCTAGTTCAGGAGAGTTAAGTGCGACAAAAATAGCTAGTGAGTCATCTACTCCTGGATCTGTATCAATTATTATTTTTTTGACCAATTTTTTCCTTTTATTCGCCCATCTTAAATGGATGATTTAAACTTTGTTTATATATGTCACAAAAAAAATTCATTATAGATGCAGATACAGGATCTGACGATGCAGTAGCTATTTTAATGGCATTAAGAGACCCAACAGTCGAGGTTTTAGGAATAACACTTGTATCTGGCAATGTTCCACTCCAACAAGGAATTTTAAATACTTTGTACACTGCAGAATTATGTGAGGTACCAGTTAATGTTTATGCTGGAGCCGACAGACCCTTAACTCGGAATTATATAGAAGAATATACGCTTAAAGATTTCTCAGAACGTGTACGAACACTTTCACCAGATTCAGTCAGCGGACAGTGCGTTCACGGTGTTGATGGAATGGGAGATATCGGGATTAAGCCAGATAATGAACAATATGAAGAACAGGGTGCGGTAGATTATTTAATTAAGTCTTTTTCGGAATCTCCAAACGAAATAACTTTAGTTACCCTCGGGCCACTTACAAATATAGCAAACGCAATTAATGAAGACCCAACTATTGTAAATAAAATTGAGCATTGTTACATAATGGGAGGCACTTCCGATGGAACAGGAAATGTTTCTGCGGCTGCGGAATATAACATATGGGTTGATCCTGAGGCAGCAAAAATAGTCTTTGATTCTCGACTAGACATCACTATGGTTGGTTGGGATAATTCATTCAAATATGCAATGTTGAAAGAAAAAGAAATTAACGATCTTAAATCTTTAAATACAAAATATGCTGATTTCTGTGTAGACATTCAAAAAACCTTAACAGAACTTACCCATGAAACTTATGGATTTTATGGTTTTGATTTACCTGATCCCATCACAATGGCTATTGCATTAGATAATTCAATTATTTTAGAGTCACAACAACTCCATGTACTTGTTGACACAAGAGATGGAATAACAAGAGGTCAAACTATTGTGGATTATTTTAATGCTGAGAAGGGCAAACAAAACGTGAGGGTTGTTACAAAATCAGATAACGAGGGTTTTTTAAACTTGTTGACTTCTTTAGTAAAGTAATGATTGTACAAATTTATACACTCCAATCTGTGGAGGAAGCTTTAGAAGTGGAATCTGTAGGTGTTCATAATATTGGACTAGCACCAGCATCAATAGGACTTCCAGGTGAAATATCATATGAAACAGCGAAGTCTATCTGTGATGAAGTTCAAAATTCAAAAACAGTAGCACTTTCAGTCTCCAACAATATAGAAGAAATCATAGAGATGGTCATGTTTGTAAAACCTGATATTCTTCACTTATGCGGTGAGCCTGGTGAGCTGAATGCTTCAAGAGTAAAAATACTGAGAGATCGCCTACAAAGTACTGATAAGGGAATTCCTATTATGCAAGCTATTTCAGTGGAAGATATGAGTGCAGTGGAATTTGCAAAAGAATATGAGGATGTCTCAGATTACTTTATTCTTGATACTTCTACCTCTCTAGTTCAGGGGGTTGGCGCTAGTGGCAAAGTACATGACTGGAATGTTTCAAAAGCAATCGTTGATTCCGTAAAAATACCAGTTATTTTGGCTGGAGGACTATCTCCAGAAAATGTAAGAGATGCAATAGAAAAAGTCAAGCCATGGGGTGTTGACTCGCTAACTCATACAAATAAAATTTTAGATAATGGAGATTTTGTTAAAGACATAACAAAAGTGAGAAAATTTTTCAAAAATGCAACGGGATAATGTAACAAAAAAAGTCAATATTTTAGGCGATGCCAATGTTGATATGATTCTAAATTTATCAGACAAACAAAATCTCGGGGAGCCAAGTTTATTTTCAGGTGGATCGTCGGCCAATGTGGCATCTGGATTATCTAAACTCGGTATCGACGTTTCTTTTTTTGGTTCACTTGGTAAGGATATCTATGGAAAACATGTAGTAGACGAGATGAAAGCAGATGGTATTGATATCAGTAATTTAGCGTTATTAGATAATTACAATACAGCAATGGTTATTGGTGTTGTTGAAGAAAGCAGTGAGAGACATTTTTTTCTTTGGCCACCTATTAATGGTGCTCACAATCAGTACACCTTAGACGATAAATCTAGAAAAGATCTATTAGATTGTGACTGGCTTCATGTATCGGGAATTAGTCTGCGTTTTAGTCCTGTAAAAGAGACAATGCTTGAAGCAATGAGGATATGTAATGAAAAGAGCAAAATAGTATCATTTGATCTTAACTTAAGGTCCGAACTTTGGGGATTAAGTGAAAGTTTTAAGGAAACTGTTCTAGAAGCGGTTTCTTACTCATCTATTGTATTTGGAAATTTGCATGAAGAATTTTTATTAATATATGATGGAAACAAGGACACTCTGGATAAACACATTTCTGAGAAACAAACGTTTATTTGTCGAGATGGTCACAACGGAGCATTAGGAATTACAAATAAGGACAAAGTTATATCAAATGCTATTCCAATTTCCCCTATAGATTCAGTTGGTGCCGGGGATGCTTTCAATACTGGTTTTATATATGCATCATGTTGTGGAAAAGATATTGAAGAATCTTTAGATATTGGAAATCAGGTAGCTGCTTTTAAGCTGTTAGGGTCAGGGGCTAGACACTTACCAACAAAAGAATTACTTGATGACTTTAATAAGAAATACCAAATCAACTAATATATTTAATATGAAAAAGTCAAAAACTTTACTAATAATTTTCTTAATCTCTTTAATTGTGAGTTGTGCAGATGCAGAAGAGGCCCCTGTGGAGGTTTACTACGGTGATGTAACTAATGAGCAAATGTTTATAAATATTAAAAATAATGATTTAAATGAAGTAAAGAGATTTGTTGAAATCAATAGAAAATATCTCAATATTAAAGATGAAAATGGATATACACCATTGATGCTATCTGCTTTATACAACCAACCTGAAACAGCTCGATTTTTATTAGAAAACCCGGACACACGAATTAACTTTAAAGAAAATTACAATGCTACTGCCTTATGCGTTGCATCAATATGGGGAAATACTGATGTCAGTGAAATATTGATTGAGTATGGAGCCGATCCATCAACCCCTTGCTTTAACCCAGCTGCACCAATTGAAAATGCATGCAGGGCAAATCTAAGTGATGAAATCTTATCTCAATATAAGGAGATAGCTGAGTTTTATGATATTGAATATGATGAAGGCAAAATTCAAGAAGGTCGAAATAAATGCCTAGATTTCTTCAAGCAACAAAGATTAAACAGCTAATAATTCAATAAATATATCACATGGGAAAAAACATATATTTGCTTTGGTTTGGTCAAACCGTTTCTTGGACTGGTTCTGCTATGTCTTTTTTTGCAATAGGGGTTTGGATTTTCGAAACAACTGGAAAAGCTAGCGCACTTTCAACAATTTTATTTATCGTAGCAATTGTTGGAGTGATAACTGGTCCCTTTGGCGGGGTGCTTTCAGATAGATTTCCAAGAAAAAAACTCATAATTGTTTTCGATTTGATAATTGCTCTATTGATGTGTGTTATTGGATATTTAGCCATAAACGATATGTTGACATTAACTCTACTAATTCCATTTGCTCTTGCATTTGGAATTTTTGAAATTGCTCATTGGACTACTTGGAGTGCTTTCTTAGGTGACGTTGTAAAAAAGAATGAAGTAACTAAGGTTTCAGCATTATTTGAAAGTGCAGAGGCAATATCAGTTCTTATTGGACCTATTGGTGGAGCATTTATTTATTCTTTCTTTGGATTGACCGGAGTAATATTTGTTGATGTAATTACATGTTTGTTTGGTATAGCAACAATTACTCTGTTCAAAAGTAAAAAAGTAGAGACAAAAAGCAAGATTAATGTTAAAAATATTTATTTTGATTTAATTGAGGCTTATAACTGGCTTAGGAAACAAAAAGGTCTTCTTACGCTGGTTCTTATTTTGTCTATCTGTAATTTTCTTTGGGGATTTTATCAAGTTCTACTTCCCCCGATGGTTCTTAGCTTTACTGATGCAACTGGTCTTGGACTTGTCGAATCTAGTCTTGGGTTAGCTTTTCTTTTTGGTTCAATCATTTCTTTACGCTTATCTGACTGGCTTCAAGGAAATTTAAAAGTAGCAATTTATTGTGGTCTCCTTGGCGGATTAAGTCTGGTGGTGGGATCTATAAGACCAAGCATTTTCCTTCTATGTGTCCACGGTGTAATAGGGGGCATTAGTGGAACAATGCAATACACTGTGTCTTCCGGGGCATGGTTAGCTATAACGACTGAAGATATTAGGGGAAGAGCTTTAGCACTAAGAGGAACAATTGCTCAAATGTTAAGACCACTTGGTGTAGTTATTGCTGGTCCATTTGGAGATTATTTAGAATTTTCTTATTATCCCGAAAATGTTGACACCCTCTCTCCTCTTGTGGGAACAGGTCCTGGAAGGGGATATGCATTTTTATTCTTTTTAGTTGGTGTGGTGTATGTTGGCGTATGGATTTTAAATTTAAATAACAAAAACTTGAAAAATCTCTCAAGACAAGTTAAAGATATAACAAATCATTAGCATTAAGGCATGAACCAAATCGTTAAAACCGAGAATCATCCCAACAAAAAAAGAAATATACTTGGACCTATAGGAAGATTTCTTTTAAAACTTGTTAACTGGGACATAGTTGGCAACCTTCCTGATAAAAAAAGAATAATTATTGCATCTGCACCACACTCTTCAACCTTTGATTCAATTTATGCATACATAGTCTGCTTAGCTACTGATTTAAAGTTTTATTTTTTAGGTTCCGTTTCCATGTTTACGCGAATAGTTTTACCTCTTCCTTTTAAGAAGAATCCTGACAAGCTTGGAATACCACATCCACTTGGAAGGATTCAAAACAAAATACTTCTTGAATTTGGAGGAATCCCTGTTTGGAGAGCAAAATCCACAGGGGTAACTCAACAAGTTATTGATCAACTTAAATCAAAAGATAAATTTATTTTGTATCTTACAGTTGAGGGTGAAATGAAAACTAATCAGACTATTAAAACTGGATTCCACTACATAGGCAAGGCACTCGATGCTGTAGTTGTCCCCACTAAAATAGATTATAAAAATAGACGTTTTGAGTTAATGGATGAGCTAAAGCTAACAGACTCTGTTGATACAGATAAGGATGCACTAATGGAAAGATATCACTTGGTCCAAGGTAGAAATAAAATTTTTCTTAAGCCTAATTCAGAATAAGATGTTAGTTATAGTTGCGACAATAATTGGATCAATAACATTACTCTATCTATTTCCTAATATGACAATCCTATTTTCTATAATTGTCTTTGCATATGCCGTAAGATGGCTCCTATTCAACAATAAGTATTACGAATGAAATAAAATTTAACGAAATTTATCAAAAAACCCTTTTCGCCAGGCATATCCAATCACAACTGTGAGTAAAATTCCTGCAAAAAAAGGTGGTATTCGGGATAGCAATAAAACAAATGCTATAAGAACTAAGGCATAATCCACATATGTCCAAAATTTACTAGTCATTTTTGGAATTAAATTGAAGTATCTAAGAATTGAAACTGCAATAATTCCAGTTAATAAATAATACATTTCTTTAATTATAGGTATTAATAAACTAAATTAAACAATGTCAAAAACTGCAATCATTACCGGTGCAAATAAAGGAATAGGCTTAGCTGTTGCTAAGAATTTAATTTCTAAAAATTATCAAGTTATTTTAGCTTGTAGAGATATTACGAAAGGAAAAATGGCTCAAGAGTTTCTTGGCAGCAATACAAAATTTTTAGAATTAGATTTATCAAGACCCTCAAGTATCTCACAATTTGTAAAGCAGATTAATTCGGACTACTCGGAGATAGATGTTTTGTACAACAATGCTGGATTAATTTATAGAGATTTTGAATTAACTGAGGAAGGTTATGAGTCAATGCTTAGCGTAAATTATTTTGGTGCATACAGGCTAGCTTTAATGTTGTTAGAAAATTTACACCGAAGATCTGGAAGGATTGTTCAAGTTACAAGTCTTGCAATGTACTTGGCAAGAACATTTAACTTAGACGGATTACATTCTATGGAATCATTTTCTCCAAGCAATAGATATAATTTCACAAATCTTTTTAGATCAATGTTTGCACTTGAGCTTGAAAACAAGCTTAAAAAAACATCTATTTCTGTTGCGGCTGCTCATCCAGGGTTCACAAAATCTAGAAAATCTAGACCATACGAGGTAAATAAAATAAAAAAGTCTTTTTATACTTATTTTTCCACAAATATAAAAACTGGTATTGCACCAATTATCAGAGCAATTGAAGATGAAAATGTTACAGCAGAACTTGTCTATGCTCCAAAAATATTAGGCGTTTATGGGAGACCATCACTCATGAGATACAATAAACTAGTTTACAATCAAGAATTAAGAGATAAACTTTGGTCCTACACAGCAAACGAGCTTAATTTAGATATATGATAATAATTCAAACCACAATAGATGAAGACAAGAAAGCTAAAGATTTAATTAATTTACTTCTTGAAACAAATAAGATTGCATGTGGAACTTTTAATAAAATTCAATCTTCCTACATATGGAAAGAAGAATTAATAGAAGAGTCTGAACTAGAGATATGTTTGTATACTAGGGAATCACTAATGCATGAAGTTGTAGATATCGTAAAGCAAAGACACACATATGACCTTCCAAAAATCATTGTTATAGAGCCGGTTTACACTCTACCTGAATATGAAGAATGGGTTAAAAATAGTACTACTTAAGGGATTCAAGATATCCAAATATCGAATAGTGATCTAAATTAATTTCCCGTACATTATGTTTATCTAAAGCTGCAACAATTTGTGCCCTATGTTCTGTGGCGTGAAAAATCATCATAGATAATATAACTGAAGCCTTTTGCGACCTCATTCCTTTTGAGGTCTCATATGTAACCTCTCTATCCTCTTTATAAGCTTGCTCAATTAAACCATTATCAATTCCATCAAGTGCAGAAAGTAAATTGTCAATTAAATCTGGGCTATCTATATCAAATTTAAATTTTGAAAATGGTTTTTCTTCTAATCTTTGACCATACAGATATGAAGCAGCAACGATATGAACCATTATTGTTTTAACTGTCCATTCTTTATCAATTACATAGTAATCAAGTACGTCTGGATCTAGCTTTTTAACTTCTTTAAAAATCTCTTGATTAGCCCAAGCCATATGCTTTGCTAAAAGTTCAACAGATATCATCTGTCCTCCAATTTATTAATTCTCTCTTCGATTGCAGCTAGTCTTTCTTTAATTATGTCTATATCGTCTTGATTTTGTGCACTTCTAATATATCTCTCATTTTGCCAGCGTATACCCCACCTTGATAGAGAGATTGACACTACAGCAACAGGTAAAAGGAACAATCCTTCACTAAAAGATCCTGTTAAAGAAATTAACAAAAACAAACCACCAAACAATGTATACATAAAATACATAATCCACTTTTCCATTGTTCGTGTAAACTTACGTTCTTTGCTGGCTTGTGTATCCATATTATTATTCTAACTTTTCATTTAAACTGGGTATATGAAAATAATTGTTATCTGTACTGGGAATACCTGTAGATCACAAATTGCCGAGGGCCTTTTAAAAGCAAAGTATCCAAATTTTGATATTTACTCGGCTGGAACAAAACCTGAAAAAATAGTAAACCCATTTGCAGTTAAGGCTATGGCTGAAGAAGGTTATGATATAAGTACTCAATATCCAAAACTTGTAAGTGACTTTATTGAAGAACCTTTTGACTATGTCCTTACTGTATGCGATTCTGCCAATGAATTGTGTCCAGTATTTCCAAATGGAAAAAACAGATTGCACAATGCATTTGTTGATCCAAGCAGGTCTTCGTATGATTCAGAGGACCATGCCTTAGAAGTTTACAGAGACACTGTTAAACAAATTTCTAATTGGATTGACCGTTTAAATTTTATTTAATTTTTCTGTTCTCTGGAAGTTAAAAAAACTAATAGTCGCAACAGCACACAATAAATGCCAAACCATATGTGCTTGAAGTAATGAGTCTGGATTACACCAAGGATGATTTGGCATTCCAATTTCACGTATCCAAAAAGCACTGTAGAAAGAAATATATCCAAGAAAAGCCCAAGGACTGTAAGTTCTTTGAACATTAGAGTTTATATTTGGAATGAAGACAGGAATTAAATTAAGAAATGATTTCCAGCTATCTTCAATATTAATTATTAAATTAACAACATCTATTCCAAACAATTGCATAACAACCAAAACAGTTACCGTTGCTACAGTTCTTCCAAAGAGATTAGGAAGTTTAACTAATATCTCTGTTGAAATCCACAAACCAATACTTAGTTCAAATAAATCAACACCTATGCCGAGCCCAGAGTCCAAAAACCAATAACTGTAAGCGTAGTAAGAAAGCAACACAGAATAACAAATAAAAAATGTTCTATTTGATAAGTTTTTAAGAATTTTCAAATTGTACATCCACAAAATTAAAATGTAAGAAATCATTGATACATTATCTAACCAAGCTCCAAATGAAGTGTGTGTTCCGTGCATTGCCATAGAGCCTGGACCAAGAAATGTAGATGCAGATGCATAAAGTAAAGCTATTTTGAATGACCCAAACAAAGGATTTCTATTATTTGTCGCATCTTGTGTTATTTTGTAAAACATAAATAAACCTGCGGCTACGAACCCCAAATTTCCTAATGTGTTTACAGGTTCTCTAAAAAAACCTCCACTTACCCTTTCGCACCATCTAGAAATTTCTCCGATAGCTTGTTCATTTGCTGCTGATGGCCCCCATCCATTTGAGCCAAAAATAATAAAAAGTAAAGACGTGAAAATTACTGAATATATTGCAAAAGCAAAGTAGTTTTGAGAAAATTTATTTTTTTGCTGCATTTAGTGCAGATTCCATATCTTCAATAAGGTCTTCAATATTTTCTAATCCAACCGAGATTCTAATCAAGTCAATAGGAGCACTAGCTTCTGTGTCTTGAGCCTTATCATGGGTCATCAAGTAGGGAAGTTCAATCAGTGACTCCACTCCACCAAGACTGACTGCTAGTTTGTATAAATTTAGAGATTGCCAAAATATTTTTTGATTTAAGTGTTCTTCTAAATAAAAACTCAACATTCCACCGAAATAATCCATTTGTTTTAATGCAATTTCATGATTTTCAAAACTACTTAACCCTGGATATCTAATTTCTTTTATATGTTCAGAGCTATCTAAATACTCTGCTAATTTGTGTGCATTTTCAGAGTGGAGTTTTATTCTTGGTCCAAGTGTATAAAGACCTCTCTGTACTAAGTATGCATCAAAAGGAGACATGATTGCTCCACCTTGTCTTTGGTAAAGCATTAAGGTTTCATGTAGTTCAAGATCTTTACACAAAACAGCTCCTCCAAGTGTATCGCTATGCCCTCCAATATATTTGGTAGTAGAGTGCATAATAATATCTACACCATGTTCAAAAGGTCTTGTAATAAAGGGTGTTGAAAACGTACTATCAGCAACTAATAAAGCATCAAATTGATGCACTATGTCAGAAATCTTTTGCAAATCATATAATTTCATTGATGGATTTGATGGTGACTCTATCCAAACAAGTTTAGTTTTTTTATTTAGCAAACTACTTAAAGCAGCATGGTCATCAAAATCACAAAAGTTTACCTCTACTCCACGTTCTCTAATAATTCTTGAAAAGTAATTTGTTGTTCCGCCGTAAACATCTTTTGTTATTACAACATTGTCACCTTGTTTAGCTAGTTCGGCAATTATACTTACAGCAGACATACCTGACGCCATTGCAAAAGCATGTTGATTTTCATAGTCTTCAATACCCTCAAGTGATGCCAAGGTTCTTTCCAACAACTCTCTAGTAGGATTATTGATTCTTCCATAAAAATAATCAGACTCACCAGGCACACTATTTTTATATGTTGTTGAGAGATGAAGAGGAGGCATTACATCCCCACTAATTGGTTCAAAACGTTTATTAGTATGAAGGGCTTTGGTGTTCATTCCATACTTTTTAGATTTCCCCATATATCGAGTTTAAATCATTTGGCTATACATTGGTTAAATAATTTTGCTAATTTAGCTTTATGATTAAAAAAATTTACATAGCTGGTCCACTTTTTAATAAACATGAGCAAACGTATCTTGAGGAAATTGCAAAAGAACTAGAGGGAAATGGTTACGACTGTTTTTTGCCTCATAGAGACCAAACAGGAATAGACGAATCTGAACTTGAGGGAACTGATATGTCTCAAGAAACAAAAGATAGAATTTTTAGGAATGATCTTAATGCATTAGATGCTGCAGATTTGACTGTTGCTCTTTTAACAGGACAGGATATAGACTCAGGGACTTCAGCAGAAATTGGTCATACTTATGCAAAGCAAAAGCCAGTAATTGCTATTAACGCATACGAGAGAAGGTATAGAAATTTGTTTGTAGAAGGCATGTTGACTGTAACTGTAAATGATATAAGTGAAATAATTCCTGAAATTGAAAAACTAGGCTGAAACTAAGAGATTTTTAAACCCTCTAATTCCAAAAGCTCCAGTTCTTGATGGTTCTTCTATTAAGTTAAACTGTTTTTCAAGTATATGGCTGAAAGAAACCCCCAGTTCTAATTTTGCTAAATGAGTACCTATGCAAAAATGGATACCTCCTCCCCAGCTACTATGATCCTTTATTTCACGCTTAAAGTTTATTTGATCAGGATTTTCAAATACTCTAGGATCTCTATTCGCTGAGCCAAGAAGTATTGCAACTTTTGAGCCTTTACTAATATTATGTCCACCAACAACTACATCTTCCAATGCATACCTTTGGAAAAATTGTAAAGGGCTATCATATCTAATTAATTCTTCTACAACATCATTAATATCTTCGGTTTCATTTTTGATTTCTTCAAATGATTGATTGAGTGTTAGTAACGCATGAAGTCCATTTCCAAGAGTGTTAACTGTTGCTTCATGTCCAGCATTAAGAAGCAAAATAACTGTACATATGATTTGATCATCAGTGAGATAATTATTGTCTTCAGAAACTTGTGACAACCTAGTAATCATGTCATCTTCTGGTTGTTTTCTTCGTTTATCGAGTAAATCTTGTGTGTACTCAATAAACTGCTTCGCTGCTTCTTCAGCATTATTAGCATTTTCTTCTGTAACCTCAAAGTCATACATTTTGACAATTTTATGTGACCAATCTAAAAATTTTAAATGATCACTCTCGGGCACACCTAAAAGCTTTCCAATAATACTTACCGAATATGGTTGGGCATAATCCTTTAACATATCAAATTCTGTGCCTTTATTTTTTTCAAACAACTCGTTTGATTTACCTTTCATATAGGGAACTAGTTGTTGAACTGATCTAGGTAAAAACGCTTTTGCTACTAAACCACGAAGCTCTTTATGAAGTTGTCCCTCAAGATTTAATAATGAAAACTCTTCAGATTTCCAGAAATTGTCATATGTTGCATATTTATCAGATCTTTTGTATCCAACAAAAGTTAATGGGATATCGGTAGCTTTCAATTCTTCTTCAAAACCTTCAATATGATTAAAAGTTGTACCGAATGTCTTAGTGGATTGAATAGCCCTTACATCTTCATACCGTGTAAAAAAATACAAACCATTTATCTCATCCCAAAAAACAGGAGTTTCTTCTCTAAACTCTCCCATTTTTTTATATGGATTTTTTATAAAGTCAAAATCTTCTGTTGGTAGATGCAAATTTGGAATATTCATAAAATAATTATATTGACTTAGTTTATGAGTTGAAACCTAATTCGTAACAATATGAAAAATAAATGGTGAAACGCCTCTATCTATGGTGTAATACATTTATAATTAACTTCAATGTTTAAAAGGTAACCATTGTAAAAAAACCTTATTAAAAAAAAAGAGGTTTTGTGTCTGTAATAAAAATAGAAAATCTTACTGTCCAGTATCTAGGTGAAGAAACAAATGCATTGGATGGGGTCTCTCTTGAAATTCAAAAAGGAGAGTTTGTTGCTTTGTTAGGCGCACATGGTGCTGGTAAAACAACATTATGTCTTTCATTAAATGGCATAGTGCCAAACATGATTAATGCTGATATGTATGGAGCAATAGAAGTATTGGGTGAAGTACCTCCAAAGATCCCTGTAAGGAAACTTGCAACTAAAGTCGGCAGTATTTTTGACAATCCAGAGTTTCAAATGAGTCAGTTAACAGTTTTTGAAGAAGTGGCTTTAGGACTCCAAAATTTAGGAGTGGAAAAAACTACAATAGAAAAAAACATATCAGAATCACTAAAACTTGTTGGCCTAGAAGGGTTTGAGGAAAGGTCTCCATTTGAAATTTCTGGAGGACAACAACAAAGGCTAGCAATGGCTTCCGCTTTAGCAATGAAGCCAGAAATTTTAATCCTAGATGAACCAACATCTAATCTCGATCCAATTGGAAAAGAAGAAGTATTCTCCGTTACAAGAAGCTTAAATCAAGAAGAAGGATTAACAGTAATAATTGCTGAACACGAAGTAGAAGTTATTGCAGAATTTGCTGACACTTTAGTCCTCCTAGACGAGGGAAGGGTTAACGAAGTAGGAACTCCGCAGGATATATTTCCAAGATTTGTCGATCACCAAGAAGATATTGGCGTAAGGGTTCCACAAGTGACAGATCTAGCTTCAAGAAAAACCAAAAATTTTAGTTCAATTCCTGTTACCTTAGATGAGTCAGTTGAGATGTATAAAAAATGACAAAAATTAAAGTATCTAACTTGCAACATAAATATCCAAATGGCGTAGTTGCCGTAAGCAATGTAAATGTTGAAATTGAACAAGGCGAACAAGTATCTGTTGTAGGACAAAATGGTTCTGGAAAAACCACATTAGTTAAACATTGGAACGGCTTATTAAAACCTACTAAGGGAAATGTTTTTGTTGGAGAACTAGATACTCTAGATCATTCTGTAAACACTCTTGCAAGAAAAGTAGGTTATGTATTTCAAAATCCAAACCATCAAATTTTTGCGGCTTCTGTAAGAGACGAGCTAGAGTTTGGTTTAATCAATATTGGATTAGACGAGGAGGAAGTAAGCAACAGGACTAACCGTATTGCTGAAGAATTTGGACTAGTTGATTATTTAGAGACAAATCCATACAGGTTAGGATTTTCATTAAGAAAAACGGTTGGAATGGCATCAATAATTGCAATGGAGCCAGACGTTGTTGTTCTTGATGAACCAACAACGGGTCAAGATTATCTTGGAATAAAAGCAATTAGAACTGCAATAAAAAAATTAAAAGAACAAGGTAAAACAGTAATAGTGGTTTCTCATGACATGCCACTTGTTGCAGAAGATACAGACAGAGTTTTAGTAATGTGTGACACAGAATTAATTTTTGATGGAACACCATCCAGGCTTTTTGCAAGTAAGGAGATACTATCCAAAACAAATCTTCTACCACCGCAAATTACTAGTTTTACACAAAAAGTTGGTTTAAATATTGAAGGCGAAAGTGTGCTATCTGTTGAAGAAGCGGAGAAAGCCCTCTAACCACCACTTATAATGAGTTACAACATATTTTCTAAATTTTAATAAAATAACCTGCACGCCATATATTTTGTTAATAGAATAAAAATAACAATGTTCATTGGGCTCATTGTTAAAAAACCCAATCAACGCTAATAATTAATTTATTAGCATTGTAATTTCTTTCGAGGGGGAGATTAGATGAACGAACAAGCCACTCAAGGCGAAAAACTAAGTAGCTCTACTGGCGGTGGAGTTCCTTTAACATATGTTATTGCATTAGTACCTGTTGCTTCTGTTTTGAATGTTATTGGTGGAACTGTCGCTGGAGCTTTGAAGCTACCTATCTTCTTGGACATGATTGGAACAGCAGTTGTTGCTATGACAATTGGTCCTTGGTGGGGAGCATTAGTTGGAGTGATCACAAACCTAACAATGGGCTTTTTAACAGGTCCAGTTTCAATTCCATTCGCAGCATGCAACGTAGTTGGTGCTTTGGTATGGGGTTATGGAACAAGATGGGGCTTTGCTAATGATAAACTAAGATTCTTTGGTTTGTCTGTAGCATCAGCAGTCTTTGTATCACTAATGGCAGCACCAATTGTTATATTTGTTTTTGGTGGAGCCACAGGACATGCTTCAGATGTTTTAACAGCTGGATTATTAGCAGCTGGAAATGACATGTGGGCAGCAGTGTTTTCAAGTAACATTATTGTTTCTTCAGCTGATAAAATTCTTTCGTCATTCTTGGCGTTAGCAATTATTGGAGCATTACCTACAAACTTGCAGGTAACAGGTCCAATAATGAAAGCTGAAAATATGGGCACAGCAGTCTTAATAACAGCAGGTACAGTAGTAGGTGTAATTCTTACTGTTGTATCAATGAACTTGTAGATAGGAGGATAGTATGAGAGAAGTAACATCAAAAGATGGTCTTGGTGTTGGTATTATCGGCCTAGGTGTAATGTATGCAATTTATCCATGGGCATCTTCTGAAATGGCAGGAGACGCAGCCTTTGGTATGTTGTCAGGGTTATGCTTAGTTGCAAGTTTACTTACAGTACTCTGTGGGTTAGCTGTCCTAAGAGCAAAATAAGTCCAAAAGTAAATGGAAGCTGTTCAGAAAATTGAACAAGTTAAACATTTACCTATAAAATTTGGAGAAGTCGCCCGGTACGTAATAGTGCCGGGCGATCCCAATAGGGTCCCTGTTATAGCTGAGTCTCTTGAAAATGTAATCAACCAGGGACAAAATAGAGAATTTAATGCATATAAAGGTACGTATAAGGGTATTGACGTATCTGTTGTATCAACTGGAATTGGGTGTCCATCTACAGCAATTGCTGTAGAAGAGTTATCTCACATTGGTGCTGAAGTATTTATTAGGATTGGGACGTCTGGATCTGTTGATAAATCAGCAAAAAAAGGAGATATTTTTATTGCTACAGCAGCTGTTAGAGATGATGGAACATCAAAGCAGTACATACCAATTGAATTTCCAGCAATAGCATCACACAATGTTGTTAGCAGTTTAATTAAAGCTTCAAAAGATTTAAATATTGATTCAAAAGTCGGAATATGTCAATCAAAAGACTCTTTTTTTGGAGAAACAGAACCAGACAGAATGCCTGTCGCTCCATACTTAGATTTCAAATGGAAGTCGTGGCAAGAAGGGGGCGTTGGTGCTTCTGAAATGGAAGCTGCAACCTTATTCACTTTATCACAAATTAAAAGAATAGAAGCCGGAGCAATTTTAGCAATAGAAACATCAGATAAAGAAACGATAAAGAAGATGACAGAAATAGTTTTAGAGAGTATAACTTATATTGAAGGGGAAAGAAATGTCAGCTAATGAAGAAAAAACAAAATCAGGATTACTAGACGTAGACCTTCAATATCATGTCCAACTAAAAACTGGAGATGTATCAGACTTTGTAATATTACCCGGTGATCCAGGAAGGGTCGAATTTATAGCTGAGCACTTTGACTCGGCAACACTAGTAGCAGATAATAGAGAATACAAAACTATGACCGGTGTTTATAAGGGTCGCTCTGTTTCTGTAACATCAACCGGAATTGGATGTCCATCAACTGCGATCGCTGTAGAAGAATTAGCAAACGTAGGTGCAAAAACATTTGTGAGACTTGGAACTTCAGGAGCTATGCAAGAATACACGCGAGTAGGAGATAAAGTTATAGCAACAGGTGCTGTCAGATATGAAGGTACATCAGTGCAATACATGCCTATAGAATTTCCGGCAGTGGCTTCGCATGATATGGTTTCCGCGTTAATTCAATCAGCAAATGAAGCCGAATTAAATCACCATATAGGGATTGTGCAGTCAAAAGATTCATTCTACGGACAACACAATCCGGAAGGAATGCCTATCGCCTCAGAATTGCTTCAAAAATGGGACGCATGGGTTAAAGGAGGAGTTCTCTGCTCAGAAATGGAAGCTGCAACATTATTTGTAGTCGGCTCTTATAGAAAATTAAGGACAGGAGCAGTTCTTTTAGTTGCTGGAGACCAAGCCAAACAAGAATCTTTAACGAAAGAAGAATACAAAGCAAATATGACAGAATCAATTAATATGATACTTGAATCAAGTTTACAAATTGAGGAAGGTTCATAATGGCAAGAGTACCAGTTGGAGCATACGTTCCAGGCGATTCTTTCTTTCACAGAGCTCATCCGTTTGTAAAGTTTTACTGGGTTGGCTCATTTGTAATATTTTGTTTTTTTAACAAAAATCCCTATGTGAATTATTCGCTAACTTTAATTGGTTTAGTATTCGTTGTTCTTACAAAAACTTTTCCAAGTTATGTAAGAGCTATGGTTATTTTCTTTCCTGCGGCATTTGCAATGATATTTCTTCAATCGATTGTCCCTCCAGCAGTATTCGATAATCCAGAACTATTAGCAGAACTTGGCCCCTTTTCTTTGTACACTGAGTCAATTATTTATGGGATGCTTTTTAGTAGTCGCATTTTATGCATATGTACATGGTCTATATTAATGTTGATGACTTTACATCCTGGAGAATTGTCTTCAGCGTTACAAAAAGCTCGTGTACCCTATACAGTAAATTTCATGATAACAACAACTTTGCAACTAATCCCTATTCTTCAAAGAGAATTTGGAATTATTTTATCTGCACAAAAATCAAGAGCAATGGAAGCTCAAGGATTTAAAGCTTTGTTACCATCAATAATTCCAGTTTTTGCTGGAGCAATCGATAGGGTCTCTCAACTATCTATGAGTCTAGAAACGAGAGCTTTCGGCGCTAACAAAGAAAGAACACTATTGAGGTATAAAGAATTTACGACAAAAGAAACAGTATTGTCAATTCTTTCTCTAGCACCAATTGTTCTTGTATTTTATGGAAGGGCAAACTTTAATGCATTTGTGCCATTGGAAGGGTTTTCATTATCTCCTTTTGCTGGTTCTTTCATTGTAATTTTTTGTGGTACAGCATTTTTATCTATAATTTTCGGTGCAACTTTTGCCATAAGGCTTCTTGGTAAGAAGTAGTAAACTAATTGACTCAAACAAGCTCTGAATATATAAAAGAAAACTTTGTCTTTAATTACACAATGTTTATTTTAGATAGCATTGGTTTTGGCTCTGCTTTTGCATTACTTATACCATTGAGCTACACACCTGACGTAGCCTTTGAAATATCAGGAGCATGGTTTGCTGCTCCATCTGTAATAATAATATTTTATTTCTTAAATATTTTTGGACAATTTATTTCTTCATCAAATAGAAAAAAAGAAGAAGATTCGAAGCTTGATGTAATTAAATGGGGAATTCTAGAAAGATTAGGATTCGTACTTATTTATTTAACTTTAAATTATTTTCTAGATTCTTCACTAATACTTGCATTTTTTCTTATTACTTATGGAATTTTTGTATATAGTTCTGGAGCAATTCTCCCTGCTTACTTTGATTTAGTTTCTAGAGTACTTTATAAACATAGGGCAATATTTTTTGCAGCAAACCTCACTACAGGATCATTAGCCGGTTTTTTAGTATCTAGATATGTTGATTTTAGAATTCAAGAAAAAGGCTTGGTTGAGGGCTTTTCAGACGGTTTGTTAGTAGTAATTGCTATAACTTCATTATCATTAATTCCTTTAATTTTAATTAAAGAGCCAAAAGGAATTGCTCAAAAAAAGAAGAAATTAAATGTATTAATAATTAAAAACAAATTAAACGATTGGTATGAAATATATAAAAATAGTAAAGATGTAAGAGCTATTGCATTATCAAATATTGTTAGTGTAGTTCCTGAATCTATTACTCCATTTTTTACAATATGGCTAATTAGTTATTACCAATTAGATTCAGCAAAAATTGGGATATGGGTTACCTTACTGTTAATAAGTCAAAGTATAGGAAGTTTTATAGTTCCAATTCTCGCCTCAAGACTAGGATTCAAAACTACATATATTTGCGGATTATTTTTTCATTTTATAGCCAGCATGCTGTTTATATTGAATCCTTTGACATTCCAAAATCTAATATTTATTTTTGCAGGATTGGGTTCCGGAACATTTGTAACATCGCAAAGCAATATTTCAGTAGAGATTGGAAAAGTTGGAGATGCGGGTAACACAAATGCAATGTTGACTGCGTTTAGATTACCAGGCCTTATTTTAGGTCCATTTATATTTGCATATTTTGTGAATTTAGGAAATATAACTTCTTTCTTATTTGTATCTTTAGGATCATCACTACTTGGTATTTCTATAATGCGATATAAAATGAAAAATAAAATATTTCCGCAAGTTAGATTCTGGAGTAAAGACTCTTAATTTCTCCCTTTGTATAAAAAAGCAAGACCAGCAATTAGAAGAATTACAGAAAGATATAAATAAACACCGAATACCGACCCAACTGCTGCAATCGTAACTAACCCAAACCCTGTTCTCTGATCATTGTTGTAAGAGGGTAAGTAATAAAAAATTTTGTTTAAGATGTGATTTTTATCTTTTATCCTTTTTTCATCTATCCAAAATACAATAAAAATAATCACAAATGTTGCCAACAAAATGAGCTGTTCTCTTAAGGGTAAAACAACCATTATATTGAATATGAAGACTGGGTGCCAGGTCTAGTCACAGAATCAGAAGCTTTTTCAACACCAATTTTTATTGCCTCTTTAGTTGTATATCCTGATGCTATTCCGTATGAAAAGGCACCAACAAAAGCATCTCCGGCACCTGTAGTATCAATGGCATTAACTTCTGGAGCTTTAATCTTTATCACAGAACCTTCTTTATTGACATAGGCAGCTCCTTCTTCACCGAGTGTAACAATTAAATTTGATTCAATAGAATTAGAGTACTTAATTAAATTTGAATCATCAAATGCATTTAATCCTGAAATAGTTTCGAATTCTACCTCATTTGGGATAAACCAATCTGTAGAGTCTAAAAGAATTTGTGATGGGATTTTTGCCGGTGCTGGATTTAAAATTGTTGTAATGCTGTTGGCCTTGGCATACTGAAAAACTTTTTCAGTTACTTCAAGTGGAATTTCAAATTGTCCAATTATGACCTCTAAATCTTCTATTTTTTTTATAGCTTCTATTGCATCATCACCATTAATTAAATCATTTGCACCAGACACAACAATAATCCTGTTTTGCCCTGAGCCATCAACCCATATTGGAGCAACCCCACTTGATCCAGGCACTCTTTGAATAAAGTCAACATTAACGCCGCTTTTTTTATAATTATCTATAGTCATATCTGCATACACATCATCACCTAAGCAGGTTATCATATATGTTTCAGCGCCCATAAGCCCTGCCATAACGGCTTGATTTGCTCCCTTCCCGCCAAAACCCATTTTGTATTCATTTCCAAAAACAGTTTCGCCGTCAGATGGGATACTATTTACATAAGCAATTTGATCAATATTAGAGCTACCAACGATACAGATTTTTGAAGCCATGCAAGAATTATAAAAATATTTTATTGTTTTATCTACTATGATTTGATTTATGGGTATTAATTGGGAGTCAAAAGTTTTGAGCTCGGTAGGGAATGTTATTGACAATGCACAACACATATCAGTGAGCGAAAAACATATAGAAACAGTTGCTGATTGGTTAGCATATGAAGAGTTTGGATTTCCTAAAAATAATCAAACAAATAAAAATCCGGAAAATTTTATTCGAACAACAATGCTTATTAATACTTTAAACTTTGCGTTTACTGATTTTGACACTTCAATTAAGTATGCAATAGAGCGAGATGGCCATGTACTTTCAGACAGTGAAGCCATGTTTGCCCAAGTACATGAAGCAATAGATTCTGGAATTAACCTGCTTAATGGTGAAGTACTAGAAAAATTAACAATTGAAGAACTAGAAAAAATTTTCGAAGGAAATATTGAAATGCCAATGTTAAAAGAAAGAGTAGAAATATTAAATGCTGTAGGAACAAAACTTGTAGATAGCTATGAAGGGGATTGGTTAAACTTTATAAAAAGTTGCCCACGAAAACTTTATTCAAATGGTGAGGGGTTAATTGAAAGATTAGTTTTAGAGTTTCCAAGATTCAATGATTCTTCGATTTATTTAGATAAAGAGGTAAATTTTTACAAATTAGCACAACTAGCATTCTGGGGTATTCATGGTGAACTTGCTCACTCAAATTACTTTAGAATTGAAGACATGGAATCTATGACAGCATTTGCAGACTATATTGTACCGGTTGCCCTTATTGTCATGAAAATAACTCAATATTCAGAAGAGTTAGAAGAAAAAATTATGAATGGAAAAATGATAGAAAGAAACTCAACTGAAGAAATTGAGATACGTGCAGCTACAATATATGCAACAGCAAAACTTACTGAGAGTGTGAACAGAAGAAGAAAAGATATCCAAAGTTTAATAATACCCCAACTTGATTACAGACTTTGGAAGCATTACCATGCAACACATTTTCCTCATCATTTAACCTACACAACAATGTATTAATATGACAAAAAGAAAATTTTTTATAGATACCGATACTGCTTCTGATGATGCAGTTGCATTACTTATGGCTTTAGAGACACCAGACGTTGAAGTATTAGGTGTGAGTATCGTTTCAGGAAATATGCCTGTAGAACAAGGAAGCATCAATGCTCGATACACCATTGAGCTATGCAAAAAAGATACACCTGTATATGTGGGCTACGACAAACCAATGATAAAAAAAAGAGAACATGCAGACTGGTTCCACGGTCCTGATGGAATGGGTAATATGAATTATCCTGAACCAAAGTCTACAGCAAATAAATCTGACTATAAAGAAGTGTTAAATACATTAATCAACCAATACCCAAATGAAATTACATTAGTTACCCTAGGTCCCTTAACAAATCTGGGACAATTTGTCTTGGAGTATCCCGAGTCGTATCAAAAAATAAAAGATATATATATTATGGGAGGTGCCTCTACTACAGTTGGAAATGTTACCCCAGCTGCCGAATACAATATTTGGTGTGACCCTGAAGCAGCTGAAATTGTTTTTAAATCTGGTCACCCTGATATCACAATGATTGGCTGGGAGCTTTGCAGAGGTGGGGCAAACTTGACAGAGGGTGAGATGGATTATGTATATAGTTTTGAGACTGCCAAAGGTGACTTTGCAATTGACTGTAACAAACATGCTTTAGATTCAAGCCAAAATTGGCTTGGTGATCCTGGTCTAGGTTTACCTGACCCAGTTGCAATGGCAGTTGCGTTAAACGAAAAGGTTGTCGTTAAAGCAAGTAGACATCATGTAAAAATTGTATTAGATGGACCAGCGCGTGGAATGACAATAGTTGATGAACTAAATGTAGGTGAAAGCGAACCTCATATAGATGAAAATTGGTCGCATACCACAAAAAATATAAATGTTATTTGGGAAATCGACAACAAGGAGTGGAAAGAAACGCTATATCAAACTTTAAAAAACTAGTCTTCATCCCAGGTCTCTTTTAAGTATCCTTTTCTTCCACTTGCCTCGGCATACATTTGGTAACGCATACTCTGTTTTTTATAGAAATCTTGATGATATTCTTCAGCAATATAAAATGCTGGAGCATCAGTAATTGCAGTTACAATTGGCTTGCCAAATTTTCCAGAATTTTCTAACTCAGCTTTTGATTCCTCAGCTAGTTTTTTTTGGCTTTCTCCAACTGTAAATATCTCTGTTCTGTATTGAGTTCCAACATCGGCAAATTGATAATTTAATGCTGTAGGGTCAATATTTCTCCAAAAAACTTCTAATAACTCTTCATAACTAACTATTTCAGGATCATAAAGTACTTCAACAACTTCTGCGTGACCTGTTGTTCCAGTAGTTACTTCTTCATATGTTGGATTTTCTACGGTCCCGCCCATATACCCTGATGTTGCCTCAATAACACCATCCAAGTCTTCGAAAGGTGGCTCCATGCACCAAAAACAGCCTCCTGCAAAATAGGCTTTTTCATAACCTTCAGTCATATTTGTCTCCACTGTAGAAATAGAACATGATATTAATACTAATAACAAGGAGATTTTTAAATAACTCATAAAATAATGTTATTGCTTAAATATCTAAAACCTAAATTAAAAAATAGTTTTAAAAATTTAAGTTAGATATATAATTAAATTAATCCTTCGACCTGAAAGGCGGAGAGAGGAATATGAAAATAACAGTACCTAAAATTTTAGATTTAAAATCTGAACGTCAAATAACAATGATGACAGCTTATGACTTTCCTACATCAAAGGCTGTTTCAGAAGCCCAAATAGACATAATACTCGTAGGTGATTCATTGGCCCAAGTTGTTTTAGGCCACAATGATACCCTGTCTGTAACTATGGATGAAATGCTACATCATGTACGAGCTGTAACCCGCGCAAAACCAAACTGTCTAGTAGTAGCAGACATGCCTTACATGAGCTATCACAATACAAAAGAAGAAGCAGTCAAAAATGCCGCAAGGTTTATTCAAGAAGGGAAAGCGGACGCAGTCAAGCTTGAAGGTGGCTTTAAAAGAAGAGATATTATAGAGGCAATAATTAGTGCAGAAATACCAGTAATGGGCCATCTAGGCCTAACTCCCCAATCAAAAAACATGATGGGTGGATATAAAGTTCAAGGTAAAACATTAGAGTTGGCAACAGAACTGTTAGAAGAGGCAATACTATTAGAAACTCTGGGGTGTTTTTCAATGGTTCTTGAAGGAGTCCCCTCAGTTGTTGCAGAAGTACTTACAGAAAAAGTATCTATACCAACAATAGGCATAGGCGCTGGAGTTAATGTTGATGGACAGGTTTTAGTCTTCCATGATCTTATAGGGATGAAGTCTAAAGAATATATTGATGCAAAGTTTGTGAAAAGATATTCAAATCAGCATGAACAAGTTGTAAAAGCTTTAGAAAATTTTAAAAATGAAGTAGAAAATAAAAAATTTCCAACTGAACACCATTCATATGAAGCTGGCAAAATCACTGAAAATAATCTCAAAGAGTGGAAAAAAGAAATTAAAAAAATTCTGTCATAGTACATATCTAGTATTAAATTAATAGGTACCTGCTTCGAAAGAAGCCACGTATAAGTGTCCATAGGAGAAAAATGAATAAATATGACTTAGTCTCAATAGTGAGGCCAACTGCAGACGATACAGTTGTCGAATCAATACACAAAGCAATAACAGATGTTATTTTAAGTGGTAGTGGTAATGTTATAGAACAAGGCGTCTGGAAAAAAAGAAAACTTGCCTACGAGATAGATACTTTCAAAGAAGGCATCTATACAATCACAACTTTTGAAAGCTCTTCAGAAGTTCCTGCAGAACTGGATAGAGTGCTAAAAATATCTGATGATGTCATTAGACACAAAGTCTTAAAGATGGAAAGCTAGAGGTAGATAAAAATGGTAGATAATACGGTAACAATAATTGGAAATTTAACTGCTGATCCGGAAATCAGAGTGACTGATAGTGGTGCAACATTGGCTGAAATAAGGATTGCACAAAATAAAAATAAAAGAAATGCTGATGGATCTTGGGAACCTGGAGATCCAATGTTTTTTCAAGGAACTGTTTGGAATGATATGGCAGAAAATGCTGCAGCATCACTTCAAAAAGGGATGAGAGTAATTGTTGTAGGTAAATTGAACTACAGATCTTGGGAAACACAAGATGGACAAAATAGGTCGGTAGTTGATATTTCAATTGACGAAATTGCACCAAGCTTAAGATGGGCCAAAGCAAGTGTCGAAAGGGCATCTGGTGGAATGCCTTCAAGTCAAGAGCCTGTAGCTAGAGAAAATTATGAAGAAGACGAAGCACCGTTTTAAGGAGTTGTAAATATGGCAAATACAAAAAGAAATACTGGTAGAAGGTCTTCAAAATACGAAACTCCTAAACCAAGAAGAATAACTAAAAAACAGATTGAAAATGCAACATACAAAGATGTAAAACTCTTAGAAAAGTTTATTTCTGATCGTGGAAAAATTAGATCAAGCTTAATTACTGGCATTACAAAACAGGAACAAGCAAAGGTAGCCAGATTAATAAAAGTTGCAAGAGAGTTAGCACTTCTACCTTATGTAACAACAAGTTCATACAAGCAAAGTTACAACAGAAGATGAAGTTAATCCTTAACTCAGATGTTCAGTCATTAGGAAAAAAAGGTGATATTGTTGATGTTGCAAAAGGCTATGCAAGAAACTATCTCTTGCCTAAAAAATTAGCAATAATTGCAACAGCAAATAATTTAGAGTTTGCCAAAAAGCTTCAAGAGAAAAGACAAGAACAAGCTCAAATAAATTCTGAGCTCGCAGATTCAATCAAGACAGCACTCGCTGATGCACATATAGTTATTTCCCAAAATTCTACCGATGAAGGAACTTTATACGCTGCGATTAGTAACGAGCAGATAACTGAAGCAGTTGAGACATTTTCAGGCTTTAAACTTAAAGAAGAACAAATTAATGTTGAGAATCAGGTAAAAGAAATCGGCTTACACACTGTAAGAGTAGTTTTAGGACCTGATGCAAGCTTCGACATTACATTAGATATCGTTCCAGATACGAAATAATGGCTGGTCCTGAGGCACTTTCATCCAGAGGCAACCAATCTTTAGGTAAAGTGCCTCCACACAGTTTAGAAGCAGAAGAGGCTCTTTTGGGCAGTGCATTGCTCTCAAGAGAAGCAGTAACAAGGCTCATGGAAGAGGTAAAGCCAACAGATTTTTATAGTCCTTCTAATCAAAGTGTTTATGAAGCAATGAAAGGACTGTTTGATACAGGTAATCCGATTGACACTGTAACTGTCTCAGAACATATTTTTAAAGATACAAAAAACTCATCTGTAAACGCCTCCTATATAGCAAGACTTATTGAGAATGTTCCTAGTTCTGCAAATTTTGAGAGATACATAGAGATTGTTTTAGAACACTCACACAGGAGAAAACTCCTAAAAGCTAGTGGTAGAATTGAGTTATTAGCCATGGCTATGGATAAAGAAATTCATAGTGTTTTGGATGAAGCAGAACAAACAATTTTTACTGCTTCTGATGATGCAATTGGTGATGGTCTAGTCGGAGTAAATGATGTTCTAGAATCGGCAATAGAGAGAATTGAAGAAATTGAAAATAGAGGGACTGGGCTATCAGGACTCCCAACCTATTTTTCAGATTTAGATTATTATCTCTCAGGGTTACAAGAAGGAAATTTAGCAGTTCTTGCTTCTAGGCCAAGTATGGGTAAATCATCTTTGGCTTTAAATATTGCAACTAATGCAGCAAAAGATGGAAAGATAGCTGCATTTTTCTCCCTTGAAATGACAAAAGAAGAGTTGGTTCAAAGAGTTTTGTTTTCTGAAGCAAAAGTTACTTCTGGAGATGCTAGAAAAGGACAATTGGGACCAGAAAAATGGTCAAGAGTTGTTGAAGCAGCTTCAAAAGTCAACAACCTACCACTGTATTTTGATGACGCACCAGTTATTACAGTTACAGATATACGCGCAAAATCAAGAAGACTAAAGTCTTCTAAGGGTCTAGACCTTATACTTGTTGACTATCTACAACTAATGCAAAGTTCTTCTGGCGATAATAGACAGCAAGAAATCGCTGAAATAAGTAGAAACTTAAAAAACTTAGCTAGAGAATTAAAAGTTCCAATATTTGCACTTTCACAGCTAAACAGAGCAGCAGAGGCTAGGGAAGATAAAAGACCACGTTTAGGTGACTTAAGAGAATCTGGAGCAATTGAGCAGGATGCTGACATAGTTATGATGCTTTACAGAGACGATTATTACAATCCAGGTACCGAAACTCCAGGTGTTGCAGAAGTAAATATTGTCAAAAACAGATCTGGACAAACTGGAAAAGTAGATCTTTTCTTTAGTAAAGAATTTACACAATTTAGTAATTATTCGAAACAAGACCAACAATAAGTTTGAATAAAAAACTCAGGGCTTATTTCCTTATTAGCTTATTAGCAATTTGCTGGGGCTCTATTCCTTTAATAATTAGAACATCTGACATCAGTTCTTTGTCCCTAGTAGGTATAAGAACTTTTCTAGGTACTATATTTTTGTTAATCTTCGTTCTCTGGAAAAGGCAAATTACAAAAGATTTACTTTATTCTGGAATTTTCCTGGGTCCATTATTGGCAATACATTGGTCAACGATGTTCAAATCTATAGAGTTGAATACTGTAGCGATAGGTATAGGCTTAGTATTTTCTTATCCTATATTTATTTTGATAATTGAATTACTTCGTAGAAAAAATATTAAAAAATTTCAAGTAATACTTATCTTTACCGGTTTCTTTGGTTTATACCTCCTTTTAGATTTTTCTACAATCTCATCTGTTGTAGGAGTAGTTTATGGATTAGTAAGTGCATTTTCTTTGGCAATTTTAATAATTTATGGATCTTCAAAGTCGCTTAAATTTGGGGGGCTTAATGTCGCATTTGTTCAAGTATTATTTGCTGCAATAATCTTGTCTCCATTTACGTACGAAGGATTTTCTTGGATGATAGATAATTTACTAGTTAGCGTTTTCCTTGGATTTTTCCTTACTGGGATTGGATTAACTACTTATTGGTATGTAATTAAATTTATACCACCCGTGTCTATTGGAACAATAACCTATCTTGAACCAGTAACAGGAGTAATTATTGGCGCAATGATTTTGAATGAATCATTAAGAATATCTCAGTATATTGGTTTTGCTATTGTTTTATTTATTGGAATTATTCAAGTTATTATGGATACTAAGAATCAAGTTCAATCATTTTGAAATTAGAGTTATCTAAAAATGAACTAAGCTCAAATTTTAGACCCGTAATTTTTAAATAATTTTTTAGATATTCAGATTGGACAAAGATTGGAAAAGAAATTTTTCTAAAACTTTCCCGATTTAAATGGGCGATAATTTTATTATTCTCTAGTTCTTTTAATGCACTCGATACTTTTTCAAAATTTATTACAACTTCATTTTTTTTGAGAAATTCAAGCACTTTTAAGGTAAAAGGGTTTTTTTCCTTAATTTCATACTTTGAAATTAAGGAGTATTCTGCTTCTAGGCTAACTAAATTTTCTTGATTTAATGACAAAAATTTTCCATCATTTTTAACCGATAAATTATTGTCCTCTAATAATAAAAAATTATATTCCATATTTTGAACATTAATTGATTAATAAAATTAGAACTATTGCAATATTCGATATATTGAGTTACAAAAGCTTGATAAGTCTGAACTAAATAATATCTCAAAAAAATTCACAAAGAGAGCGAAAGTTCATAATATGGTTTTATATTGAAAACTTATGGTGTAATTCTTGCAGCAGGTGATAGCACTCGCTTTGGTGCGGAAGTAAATAAACTTTTTTATAAAGTAAATGGCAAAGAGCTTGTCCTGTATCCTGTTGAAACTTTTTTGAAAAATATTGATATTGATGAAGTAATTTTAGTTTCCTCTGATACAAACAAATCAAAACTAGAAAATCTTTTAGCTGATCATCAAAGTGTTTCAATTATTCTTGGTGGAGATTCAAGACAAGATAGTGAATATTTTGCACTTCAACATTTACAAAATAAAGCCACAGACAATTGTTTAATTGTGATCCATGATGCTGCACGATCTTTTGTATCTTCAAAGCTTTTAACAAATTTGGTTAACGCAGCAAAAGAACATGGATCCGCAGCTCCTTATTTAGACAACAGTAAATTTTACGATAAAGAAAATGATGAAATTGTTAGAAATAGAAAAATAGTAGATATTCAGACACCTCAAGTTTATAAATTTAAAGAATTGTTTGATTGTTATTCATTCCTATCAAAAAATAATGTTACTGGCATGGTTGATACAACAGAAAGCATGTTCAAGTTTAACAAATACGAAACCCACGTAATTAGAGGTGAAAATAGTAACTTAAAAATAACTTACAAAAGTGATTTAGAAATTATTGAGAAAGCCTTTAATTAAAATGAATCAACTAGATAAATTTAAAACTTTTATTGAGGATCGCAGTGAAAACATAAAAGTAGGGCTTGTTGGAGCAGGTCAAATGGGACAAGGGATTGTTGCCCAGATATCAAAAATGTACGGGGTAGATCTCGTGTGTATTATTGATAGAAATCAAAAACAACTAGAGATTGCTTCTGATCGATATAAAAAACACAAAAAAAATCAGATTTTGTCCTCTGATAGTATTGCAGCTTTAGACAATATTGAACTTGATATTGTTATTGAAGCAACAGGAACGCCTGCTGCAGGGGCTATTGTTGCTAAAAATGTTTTAAATCGAGGTATTAATTTAATTTTATTAAATGTGGAAACTGAGGCAACTATCGGCTTAGCTTTAAGAAAGGAGGCAGAAAAAAATAATGCCATAGTTACAGTTGCTGATGGCGATGAACCCGTAGCTGCCCTTGACTTATATAACTTTGCTAAAGAACTTTCGTTTGAAGTTATATCAATTGGAAAAGGTAAAAATAACCCATTTAATACATTTGCTACTCCCAGTTCATTAACAAAAGAAGCATCTTTAAAACAAATGAATTCAAAAATGTTAACAAGTTTTGTTGATGGTACTAAAACAATGGTTGAGATGACTGCACTTGCCAATTTTCTCGATTTCAATATAGATATTGATGGCATGCATGGAATAGAGGCAACATATGAAAATATAAATCAGTACTACATACCAAAAAAAGATGGCGGCTTATTGGATGAATCACAAGTTGTTGATTTCGCTTTTGGAATTGCTCCAGGTGTTTTTGCTGTAATTTATTCTGAGGATGATTATGTAAATTATGAAATGGAGTATTTAAAAATGGGTAAAGGCCCATATTGGACTTTAGCCAGGCCTTACCATTTAACAAGTCTTGAAATACCTAGGACAATAAGACATATTATGCTAGAAAAATATTCCAAGTTAAGTGCACAATCTTGGAATGTTGAAGTTGTAGCTTATGCTAAACAAGACATTGAACCGGGCACAAACCTTGGTTCTATTGGAGGAGATTATATATATGGAAAGGCACAGAAAGTATCATCATCAAAGGGCCTTCTACCAATTGGCATTGCAGAAGACAATATCGCCACTAAAGCAATAGCAAAAGGAAACCCAATAGCAATAGGAGAAGTGAATGCACAAGATAATCAACTATGTGAATATTGGAACTATCAAAATCAAATATTAGATAGTGATTAATTTCACAAAGAGTTATTATGAAACTTGATACTGATGAAAAATAACAAACAAAGAACTGGAGCACAGGAACTCGATTTTGAGCTAGTTGACCTCTACAAATCAGAAAGAAACAAATCTTCCACCTTAGCTCTTCATTTTGATACTGAAGAAACAAATCAATTTTGTGATTTCACTGAAGTTGTTTTAGAAATAATATCAAAGAGCGGCATTAAGCATGGCTCTGTAACACTTTTTACACCTCACACAACTACTGCGGTAGTTATAAATGAATCCGAAACAGGATACATCAATGACTTTAAGAAAAAAATCGAAGAACTTGTACCATCCGACTCTTACTACGAGCATGATGATTGGGATCTAAGAACAGAAAATATGCAAGAGGATGAAAATGTTAATGGTAGGTCACATGTGAGAGGCACAATAATCGGCTCTACTGGTGTCACTTTACCAATAATTAATTCTGAATTAATCATTGGTAGGTGGCAAAGACTATTCTTTGTTGAGTTAGACTGCGCTCGCTCTAGAAGACTTTTTGTTCAAACACAAGATTTTAATTAACCCTTAACTTCTAAAAAATAATCAGGTTCCTCATCTATTTTCCACTTGATATTACATCCCATGCTTGGATATTGTGGAGATATAGTTTCATTAGAATTTAGATAAGCATCAACTGCTTGAGCTAAACTTTCCCCAGTTACTGGTTTAT
>CACGVI010000008.1 GCA_902576605.1 uncultured Candidatus Actinomarina sp.
GTAGTCTTTATCATCAACATAATTAGTATCTGTATCAAAATCCCATGCAACATAGTCATTGCCTTCATCATTTGTAAAAGCAACATTGTCTGTATCAATTAATTCGACTTTTACATTTGAAACAACCGCATTTCCACTTTGAGATGTACCAAGTGCTTGAAGAGTGTGTATTCCAGGATCTAAATCAGGTGTTGGTAAATTACCAACAAGATTTCCACCACTGTCAGTTTGTAATATTCCTACAAATGTTGGCTCAGAAAACATATATATTTCAACGAAAGAATTTGCCTCAAATCCTGTTGCTTCAATAGAAATTACTCCATCAAGTTCGCCCTTAATAACTGCATCCGGCTTATTAACAATTTGTTCAATGACTTGCTCTGGCAAGAAAGTTCCGTTTGTTAAGGTTACAACTTCGTTAGATTCTACCTCTTCCTCATCGCAACCGATCGTACATGTTAATCCAATTGAAAGCGACACTTCATCATTCGATATTTGGACTTCAGAAATGTCTTCAACTTCTACCTGTGTGCTTGAATCAATGACATTGTTTACAAGAACACTTGATTTTTGTGTTAAGGCCTCTTGGATTGGCCCTAATGTTGTTGGTGGACTTGAATCTTGTCCACCAACAACTAGTGATGAAATATCATCAGTGAGGGATATTTCCCTTAATACTGTAGTCGTGGTTGTCGACACAGATAGTTCATCACTTAATACAGGGCCTCTTAAATTTTCTGAAATAGAATCTGCTCTTAACACTGGAATTGTTGTGGTAGTAGTTGTTGCCTCTTTCAAACAGTTTGTTTTCTTTTTAAATTTTCCAACACTCTTGTTTGAACCTAATGCATCAGTAGTGGTTATTCTTGTCTTGTATCTAGCACCTTCTGGAACGCCAGAAATTGTGGTGATAGATACAGAAGAGCCTGCAGGAATGGTATATGTATTTTCTGTAACTTTTCTATTATTTACAAACACTTTTACTTTAAATACAGCTGAGACATTAGATTTCCTATTGTTCATAGACATACCGTAATTAGCGCCACCACCCTCTTGACAATCTCTTTGATTAAAAATTACCGGAAGAAATATATTAGGTGGTTCTTCTTGGATAGTAGTTGTAGTAGTAGTTGTAGTAGTTGTTGTTGTCGTCGTTAATGAAATTGTTGAAGTAGTTGTTGATTGCTCTATGACAATACAAGAAACTGCAGAACTAGTTGACTGTGTTTCGGCAACCATGTTGGTATAAACGCCATCTGTAAATGTATCTGTAATTTGCCAGGTGATTGTTTGACCTTCAGATACAGAGACACTTAATGATGTATCTGTTGCAAATGAGGCAACTGTTAAATTTGCATTTAATGTCGTGTATGCGCCACTGTTAATTTTATATTCTACTTTTACGTAAATTGCTGCACCTTCAAGGCTTGCTATTGATAAAGTTGATGTTTTAGCATTACCAACACAGGAATTACTAAATGAGGATGAAATAGTTGTAGCTGGATCACAGTCAACAGCGCTTGAAGTACTTTGAGTCTCAGCACTCATTCCAGTGAAGTCATTAGAAGTAAAGCTATCAGTTATTCTCCAAGTAATTGTTGAACCGTCTACAACAATATATTGAGTAGCTGTGTTGGTACCACTTGCTGCAACTGAGAGATTAGATGTATGAGTAGTGTATGATCCATTATCGATTTTGTATTCAATTTTGTAATAAACAGTATCTGAAGATTCTGTATTTTCTATAGTTAATGTAGATGTTTTAGCACCACTAGCACAATTGCCAAAGGATGATGAAAATGTCGAGTCTGGATCGCAATCTGCAGCAGTAGACTCAGACTGTGTTTCTTCAGTCATGTTTGTAAAGTTATTGGAAGTAAAGCTATCTGTAATTTTCCATGTAATTGTTGATCCATGAGCTACTGATGCAGTAACAGAAGTATCTGTTGCACCAATTGCTACCGAGAGATTTCCATTAGCTGTTTGATACGAACCACTATCAATTTTGTACTCAACTTTGTAGTAAGCAGTCTGACCAGTCAAAGTATGCGCAGTTCCACCAGAGGCAACAGCAGTTAAATTAATGGCTGTTAGAGAGAGAGCATTTAAGTTTGAGGTTGCAAGCTTCACTCTATTAGCTGTTCCAGATTTGATTATGTAATAAGTTGTTCCATCGGTTAAGTTTCCTTGTGCGCCAGAGCTACCTTGTGTATAAGTTACAGCATCACCTGTTTCAACTTTGGAATATTCTGAAGCCGAAATAACTATTTCATTAGTACCTGTAATTAGAACTGAAGAATCTGTTAAATCAAGGTCTCCAGTAGAGAATTCATTATTTGTAATACTCAAAGTTGCAGTTGCAGATCCACTTGCACAAGAACCAAATGAATTAGAAAATACTGAGTTAGGATCACAATCTACTGCTTCTGAGACATCTGATTCATTTTCCCAATTTGCACCAGAAAAATCTCCACTTGTAAGACTATCTTTGAACCTCCAAGTAATTGTTGATCCATGGGGTACTGAGGCTGTTAAAGATGTATCTGTAACATTGTTTGCGACTGACAGATTTGTAGCTGCAGACTGGTAGGAGCCGCTATCAATTTTATATTCAACCTCGTAGTAGGCTGTTGCACCGTTATCATTATTTAATATACTCGCTGTGCTAGTTTTTGCACCATTTGTACATGCACCAAAGTAAAAATTGAATATTGTATCAACAGCGCAGTCAACTGTAGAGCTTTGTGTCTGTGTCTCTGCGCTCATATTTGTAAAATCCCCAGAAGTAAAAGAGTCAGTTACTCGCCATGTAATTGTTGACCCGTCAGGAATATTTTGAGAAACAGACGTATCAGTGGCTGATGCAGAAATTGATAAGTTAGCAGAAGCGGTTTGATAAGATCCATTGTCTATTTTGTACTCTACTTTTACATAAACAGTAGAATTCTCATTGTTTGTAATTTCAATCGTTGACGAACCTTGTGTTCCAGAACAAGCAATATCTGGCGGATTCGTAACCGTAATATTTGGATCACAGTCAACGGCATCACTAGCATCCATTGATTCAGTAACCATATTTGTGAAATTGCCATCACTATCAAAAGAATCGGTAATTCTCCAAGTTATTGTAGAACCATCAGGAACTGAAGCTGTTTGAGAAGTGTTTGTTGTTGAAGCATTAATAGCTAAATTTGCACTAGTAGTAGTAAAAGTGCCACTATCAATTTGATACTCTACTTTATAGTAGGCCGTTGCGCTTTCAGTATTTTGAATACTTAAGGTCGAAGTCTTAGCACCACTTGCACATGTGCTAAATGATGATGAGAGATTGGTTTCTGGATCACAGTCTACTGGAGAGGATGTGGACTGAGTTTCAGCAACCATATTAGTGAAATTGCCATCACTATCAAAAGCATCGGTAATTCTCCAAGCTATTGTTTGGCCGTCTGCAACAGATTGTGTTTGAGATGTATCTGTAGCACTACCATTTATAGATAGGTTTGCTGTTTTAGTTTGATATGTACCACCATCAATTGAGTATTCAACTTTTACATAAACTGTAGAACTTTCGTTATTTACAAGTCTTAACGTTGAAAGCTTTGCACCACTAGAGCAATTTCCAAAAGAAGAAGAAACAGTTATGTTTGGATCACAATCTACAGTTGCGCTTGCTGACATTGTCGTATAGGAATTTGTAAAAGAACCACTTGTGGCAGAGGTTTTATATCTCCATGTTATAGCTTGGCCGTGTGGTACAGAATGTGTCAGGGTTTCAGAACTATCTACTGCAACTGATTGGTTTGTTGCCTTATTAGTCCAACTACTTCCACCATCAGTTGAGTAATCAACGTAAAAGTAAACAGGTACATTTGCAGAAGCACTATTGGATAATGTTAATGTATTTGTTCTTGCACCAGCAGAACAGGTAGAGGTAAATGCTTGAGCAGCACTTGGATCTGGAGTTTGACAATTTACAGTTGCGAGAAGAGTGCTTCCTGCTCCTGCACCATCTGTGTTTTGGGTTGTAATGTATGAGCCTGAAGAAGGATTGGATGTATCAAATCTGAATTGAAAATAAACTTGTGTATTGTTTGCCTGGGCTGAACCTAGAAGGAATACAGTAAAAGCAGATGCATTTATTGTGCTTCCATCTGCAAGATCTGTCCATGTGCCCCCGCTACCTATTTTGTACTGAACATCAACAACTTTAGTTTCATTTGTTCCATTAGTGATAGTTACTTGAGGTGTTGAACTTGTACCTGAACATGTTCCAGCATCTACAGTGGCAGTTACGTATCCTGTTACACAATCAACTGTATTAGTAAGTGTACTGCCACTACCAGCTGAGCTTGTGGTTGTAACATACGAACCTGAAGAAGGGTTAGATGTGCCAGCCCTGACACGCCATGAAATAACTGAGGTATGTGCTTGAGCAGATATAGTGTATGTTTCCGTATCACCTGCAGTAATTCCATTTCCATCTTGTGTTGTGGTCCAAGAACCGCTGCCAATCTTGTACTGAACGTCAAAATAATTAGTTGTGTTTCCTGTATTTTCAATCGCTATTGATGGAACAGCTGTACCGCTTGAACAAGACCCTAGGGAACTTGCAGCAGTCCAGGACGTAGTTGGGCAATTAATTGTTAATGAGAGAGTAATTCCAGTGTGATCACGTGATGATTGGACATTATTTGGATCTGAACTATCACTTACCGTTACATAAGAATCTGAGTTGCTTGGATTTGATGTACCTTCTCTATATCGAAATTGGACTTGAGTTCCATGGCTTTGAGTATATCCTTGTCCAGCAATAGCTGTACTTCCTGCACTAAGCGAACTACCGTCTAAAGTTGCTACCCAGGAACTCCATCCAGACCCGGTATTTACACGTCTTGATAAATCATAGTACATTGTGTTTTGATAAGCAGTTAAATCAACCCTTACATCAGATTCACCATTAGAACAGCTTCCCTGATATGGATCGCTTACTACGAGATCTCCAGTTGGTGGATCTGGATCGGCAGTAGCGCAACCAGCACCATCAGTATTACTAGAGCTAGAAAAATCGTCATTTGTTTCTACAAACTCGTTTGAATTGTTTCCAGTTGAGGTATCTAATGATAAATCATATTTCCACAAGTCACCTGTGTTGTTTTCTAGAAAATAAACTATTCCATTGCCAAAAGACATTGCTGCACCGGAGTTAGAACCCATACCGCTTCCAACATTGCTTGCTCGTTGAGTTAAAGCTACCGAGATAGATTCACTATTTGTACCTATATTGCTATGTGAAACTGTTGCACCAAGTAAGTCATTTGTGTTTGCATTAAACGCTATAAAATCGTGTGAGGAACTTCCCTCTAGCCATGCATAATCTTTAGCTTTGTTAGATGCCCATGTACTTCCTGAAGAGATTGTTACGCTAATTACTTTATAGGAACCATCTGAATTAAGTCTTATTGCTTTATTATTTCCATTAAAGAAACCTTTTGATGTAAAAATATATTTATATGTTGTACCACCAGATTCAGTTTCATAATATGTAGCCGCATTATTATCACCAGTACCAAGATCATTAGTTACAGATGAAATATGAGTCGTTGTACCAGAACCACTAGCGTTGTAATTTAATTTATAAAAATATACCTGGCTAGTATTTGTTCTCTTTAAAATTGCATACATGTTACCCAATTTATCCACACTTAAAGAGTTCACTTCATCAATTTTATTGTGTGACCATGAACTAAAAGTCTCGATTGTTGAAGTTGAGAATGTTCCGTTGGAATCATTTGATCCTCTATTAATAGTTAGTGTGTTACCACTCCATGTACTTTGAAAAACATATTGAGCACCATCAGAGTTTGTACAAGTAAACTCACCACTAGCTAATACTGGTTCTGGATCAATAGTTTCAATTGTTGCAAAAGCTATTGAGAAGATAAGCATGAAAGCCATAAAGGTATTGAAGACTTTATGTAAATATGTACGAAAGCTAGAAAAAATTCTAAAACGATCAACATATGCTATGTTAATGAAATTTTTAATCATACTATAACTACCACAACTACATCATTAATAATAAATTAGAAATTATTCTAAGTAAATAGATTTTTAGGAAAAATAGGACTCTATTGTCGAACTAATTGCAAATTTGTCATTTTCAAGCGTTAAATATTCTTCTTTTTCGTCGTTTATTATCTCAGAAGAAGTGGAAATTAATGGTGCAATGATATTACTAAATTTCTCTGGAGAAGCTGTTGCAACCGCAACAGTAGGGATGGAGCCTTTATTATCTAATGCCATACGAATTGATGTGACCGAATGTGGGTCAAAGATAGCACCGAACTCTTCATGTAAAGACTTAATTTCATTTTTAATATCATCATCTAAAAATGTACTTGATGAAAATACGTGATTTAATTCTATAATTTTTTCATCAGATAATTTCGCTTTATGTTCCCTTGAGAGCGTGTCATAAAAATCAAATGCACTGTCTGTAAAATCAAAAATTAGTCTTTCTAAGCTTGATGGAACCTGAATGTCCATACTTGGAGCAACACTCGGTAAAGTCTTTTCTGGGGCAAGCTCCCCTGTCTCAATAAACCTTCTTAAAACATCATTAACATTTGTACTAGATAAAATTTCATTTATAGGCAATCCTTTAGATCTTCCAAACCATGCTGAGTAAGCATTGCCAAAATTTCCAGAAGGAATTGCAACATTTATTGGTGAGGTAAATTGTTTTGTAAGCCAAACATAATATGAAACCTGTCCCATGACTCGAAGCCAGTTTATTGAGTTAAGAGAAATGATTCTTCTTCCAAATGGATTCTCAGATAATAAATCTTTAGCGATTCTTTGACAGTCATCATATGATCCCTCTACTGCAATGTTTAATACATTGTCTTGAATAACACTTGTCATTTGCTTTCTCTGATATTCACTAACTTTATTTGCAGGATGTAAAACAACAATGTCTATATTCTCTGAACTCTTAACTGCTTGGATAGCAGCGCTACCTGTATCGCCACTGGTAGCAACGATAACAAGTCCTCTCTCACCCAACTCATCAAGCCTTCTATTAGCAATTGCACCGAGAGGCTGGAGTGCGTAGTCTTTAAATGATTTTGTTGGACCGTGGAATAATTCCATAACAACTGTTGAGTCATCTAAGTCTTTCAAGACTGGTTCAGGTGAGTTTTTGAATCCTGGATAAATATTTAAATCTTCGACGTATTTTGCAGATGCTTGATCAAGAGAAATAAAAATAGTTTTTACAAAATCTTCGTAACTTAAATCTTCTTGTGTTAGATAAGTTAAGTTTTCAAGTGTGACCGAGTCAGGCAGATATAATCCTCCGTCAGGAGCTACACCCGATAAAATTACATCTTCAAAAGATATAGTATCTTTGTGACCCCTAGTTGAGTGATAATTTACCACTTATATATAAACGCGTAAGACAGAAGTTACTGTTGTAACTGCACTTAAAGATGTAATCTGCTCAATTGAATTATTCAAATTTTTCTCTGGTGCTTCGTGAGTCACGAGTACAAGTTCTGCTTGATCTCCTCTTCCTTCTTGGATAACGCTTTCAATACTGACATTGTTTTCACCGAATGCTCCAGCAATAGAAGCTAATACTCCTGGTTCGTCGTTTACTGAAAGCCTAATAAACCAGCTTGACTGTACATTTTCAAAATTACGATTATTACCTTTGTTTTCTCTGAGTGGATACCAGTTTGATTGGTTGCTACCTAATTGATGACATGCGCTTAGAACATCACCAACAATTGCACTAGCTGTTGGGTTAGCTCCAGCACCTGGTCCTGAAAATACTAACCGATCGATATTTTCACCTTCAACAACTACAGCATTTAATGCACCCCTAATAGATGCAAGTGGATGCTTTTGATCAATGAGAACTGGATATACCCTAGCATTGAAACCCTCGTGATTATTATCAATTTGAGCAACAAGTTTTATTGTTTTATCAAGCCTTGAAGCCCAGTCAAAATCATCTTTTGTAATCTTTGAAATTCCTTCAGTGAAAACCTCCTCAATGTCAGGAGATACACCAAAACATAACAAAGATAAAATCATTGCTTTGTATTTTGCATCTATTCCCTCGACGTCATTTGTTGGATCAGGTTCTGCATATCCCAATTCCTGAGCTGTTGAAAGGGCATCTTCATAGCTACTGCCTTCCTCCATAGAAGTTAACATGTAATTACTTGTTCCATTAATAATTCCAGATACTCTTGTGAGTTCTTCTCCTCTAAGACTTTCAATAAGAGGTTTTAATATAGGAATTCCAGCAGCAACTGCAGCTTCAAAGTATAAGCAGGAATTGTTATCTATAGCTAAGGAAACTAACTCTTCACCGCAGTCAGCAACAATATCTTTGTTAGCTGTGATAACAGACTTTCCACTGCTTAGTAGAGCTTTAATATATTCTTTACCTGGGTCGATACCTCCAAGTACTTCTATTACTAAGTCTATGGAATCATCATTTAAAATTTCATCAAAATTATCAGTAATTATCTCTCTATCTATCTCTCTATCTTTGGAGAGGTCCGATACAAGTACTTTCTTTATGACAAGTTGAAGAATGTCATTATCTAAATTCTGCAAACGTGAAATAACTGCAGAACCAATATTGCCTGCACCCAAAACTGCGACTGAGTAACTGTTTTTTTCCATATTTAGTAAGGATAAATGTTATTTAATTTGATACAACAAAAATTTTAGGAGAGCTTCTCTTTTACTAATTTACTAACAATAGAGCCATCTATTCCCTCGCCCTTAGCCATAACAGCCCCAATAATTCTTCCCATTTGAGACATATCAACTTCACCTAGGTCAGCTAGGACCTCATCAACAAGTTTTGCTACATCTTCCTCGCTTAATTGCTCAGGCAACCAACCACTTAGAAAATCTATCTCAAATTGAATCTTTTCGGCCATCTCTATGCCTCTATCTCCGAGCGACTTATACTCTTCCACAGCTTTTGTCATTTTTTTTACATAAGAAGAAATCACACCAAGAACTAATTCATCATTGGCTTCCTCGCCTTTTTCAGATTTCTTTTTAGCTATCTCAGTTTGGACTTGTCTAATTGCGTCTAATTTAGGCTTGTCTTTTGCCTTCATAGCTTCTTTTAAAGCAGCGCTTAATTCATCAATTAAAGCCATAATCTCACTTTCTATATAACTGCATTGTATCAGGTATATCTGTCACAATTCCGTATATTTCCATTTCCATATATCGCTGAAAATCTAATTCGTCATTGACGGTCCAGAGGACAGTTTTGTTTTTTGGTAAGTCAAAATTTCTGCTGTCTATCAAAGTGTGGTGAGCCATAAAAAATAAGTCTTCATCATGGTTCGACAACGATTGCGCCTGAAACAGTTCTTCTTCTTTATCAAAAATAATTCCATAACTACTGTTAAATAAATCTTTAAATGACTGTATTGCCTTCCAGTTAAATGAAGAGACAATATCTTCAGGTTCTAAAATTGAAAGCATCTTTTGAAATAATATATCTATTTCTGAATCCTCAAGTGTGTCTGTTTTTATTTCAAAATTTATTTTTCCTTGAAGTTGATCTCTAGAGACCAGTACACAATCTTCTAATGATTCACCATTTAACATGATTTGTAACTCTGCAAGAGTTAAATCTTTAATTAAATTATCTCCAATGTTTGGATCGTGAAATAGGATTAGCTTATTATCTTTTGTCAAACGAACATCAATTTCAACATAATCACAGTACCTAAAGGCTTTATTTATGCCTGAAAATGTATTTTCTTTGTAATTACGAGGTAAACCTCTGTGGCCAAAAATTTTTCTCAAAATGCCTCCATATAAATTCGAGTTTAGTACTATTAAGTATCTAGCTTGTGAAATATTTCACAAAGTAAGGACGTATGTGTAAATGTTAAATATAGATTTTGAACAAGAAGATTGGATGTTAGAGGGCGGCTGTGTTTATGCAGACACTGAACTATTCTTCCCTGTTGGATCTTCTATGAAAGCAATGAAACAAGCCAATGAGGCTAAAGCCATTTGCATGGAGTGTCCTGTTGTAAATGAATGCCTAGACTACGCAATTAGAACTAATCAAGATTCTGGAATCTGGGGTGGTACCACTGAGGAAGAACGTAAATCAATTAGAAGGCATTATCGTAAAACTGGTTTAGTAGTTAACCGTTAGAAACTAACCCTGCTCCCCTTTTACCGTCCGATTCATCACTAAATTCAATAGCCTGAATTAGAGATGTATTGATTGCTATCTCGCCGTCTTCATCAGAATGCAAGTAAAAGTCATTTTCTGAAGATAATTTTTTTAATTCATTCAAAAATTTTTCTTTATCTTTAATTTCAACTTCAACACCTGCGGTTGAACCTACCATGTATATTTTTGCAGTTAAATTTTTAGCCATTTACTCTCCTATAAAACGTTTTCACCCATAAACAAAGCTGAGACTGAATCATCAGTAAATATAGATGTTAGTGCATTAGCGATTATTGTTGAAACGCTTAGGACTTCTACTTTACCAATTTGTTTTGAATTTCCATTTTGAGTTAATGTATCTGTGACAATTATTTTATCAATCGGTGCATCCTTTAACTCTTCAACAGACCCATCGGAGAAAATACCGTGTGTGGCAACTACGTTTACCGACTTAACTCCTTTTTCTTTTATGATTCTTGAAGCAGCAGCAATAGTTCCGCCAGTGTCTATGATGTCATCCAATATAATTACATGCCTATCTTCAACTTCTCCAATAACTGTAAATGACTTTACTTCATTATGGATTTTTGGATCCCTCTTTTTGTGTACGAAACCTACATAAGCTTCCAAATGTTTTGCGAAAGTTGTAGCTCTTCCAACACCACCAGCATCTGGAGAAATTACTGATATTGGTCCATTGAATTTTTCTTTAAAATAATCTACAAATAATGGCATAGCTGTCAAGTGATCAAAAGGTTGATCAACAAATCCTTGAATTTGTTGTGTGTGTAAGTCTATTGAAACTAATCTATCGACACCAGCCGCTATATACATATCTGCAATTAATCTTGCAGTAATTGGTTCTCTTGGTAATGCTTTTTTATCTTGTCTTGAATATGGATAAAAGGGCAGAACTGCAGTTATTCTTTTTGCCGAAGCTCTTTTCAAAGCATCAACTAAAACTAGTTGTTCCATAATCGTTTTATTGACATCACCTGAGTGACTCTGTAAAACAAAACAATCTGCACCTCTCACACTTTCATTTAGTCTGATATAAATTTCACCACTAGCAAATTCTTTGGATTCTACAGTCGAGACTTCTGTACCAAGATTATCTGCAACTTTAATTGCAAGCTCTTCGTTTGATGAGCCAGAAAAAAGAAGCATCTTTTTTTTGCCAGGTTGTTCAATCATTTTTTCTTTTTCCTATCAACATAACCTTCAACGTTTTTTTGATTGTTTCTCTCAATTCCTAAAGCTTTTGATGGAACATCTTTAGTAATAACCGAACCTGCTCCAATCATTGATTCCTCCCCAATTGTAACTGGGGCAACTAACATCACATCTGAACCAATAAAAGCACCATCTTTAATCTCTGTTTTGTGTTTTTCTTTTCCATCATAATTTACAGTAATTGACCCAGCTGAAAAATTTACATTCTCTCCTAGCTCAGCATCTCCAACATAAGCAAGATGGGGTACTTTGCTTCCTTTTCCTATTTTTGATTTTTTGGTTTCTGCAAAAGAACCTACTTTTACTCCTTCCCCAAGTTCAGAACCTGGTCTGATGTGAGCGAATGGTCCTATGTTTCCATTTTCTTGGATTGTTGATTGATCTATCACAGAATTTACTACTGTTGAGTTTCTTCCAATACTGGAATCATTGATTTGAGCATTTGGACCAATTACGCAGTCCGCATCAATACTGGTTTTGCCAGTTAAATGAGTGTTAGCTAATATTTTTGTTCCAGATGATATAGCTACGTCAGAATCAATGTAAGTAGAGGTAGGATCTTGAAAGTAAACGCCCTGTTCCATGAAGTCTTCAATTAATTTTTTCTGCATTATGTCTTCAACTTCGTTTAGTTGACTCATAGAATTTATTCCTTTAATCGAATCTTCATCTACTTGTACTATAACGATATCTTGTTTTTGATTATTTGCAATACCTATTAAGTCAGTTAAGTAAAATTCTCCTTGAGCATTCTTAGTATCAAGAGAGTCAATATTCTCAATTAAAAAATCTGTGTTAAAACAATATATGCCTGAATTGATTTCATTTATTTTTCTTTCATCGTCACTGCAGTCTTTTTCTTCAACAATTCTTACTTCTTCATTATTTCTAACAATTCTTCCATAACCATGTGGATTTTTAACTTTTGAAGTAAGGAATCCAACGGATGATGTTTTAGTTTTCACTTCACTTATGAGATGATGGATGTCTTCAGTATCAATGGCTGGAACATCACCTGGAACAACTAATGTAAACTCAGACTTATTTTCAGCAAATAACTTATCACTGACAACAGTTGAAACTGCATGTCCTGTACCTAATTGATTTTTTTGTAAAATATGTTTCGTTGAAGTTGGTAATAAATTAATAACCATATCTGATTCATGGCCTACAACCACATATTTGTTTTCAATAAAAGAAAGTGCATCTAATGCATGAGTAAGTATTGGTTTACCAAGAACTTTATGCAAAACCTTAGGCAAGTCGGACTTCATCCTAGTCCCTTTACCTGCTGCTAATACTACGACTGATACACTCATTTATAAAATACTAGCTGGGGGAGAAGGACTCGAACCCTCAACGTTGGGACCAAAACCCAATGTGTTGCCAATTACACCATCCCCCATTTGTTATAAACTAATATTAATCATCATTCTGATACAAACTACAATCAATTTTTTTACAATATTTAATTAAACTAAAATTCTCATATTCAGGTTTTAATTCTTCTCTAGCTTCGATAATAGAAAAAAAAGATGTTCCACTTCCAGACATAAAAAATTTGTTCTGAAATTTTTCTTGAAGAGTCTCTCTTAAAGGTATAAGTTCAGAGTTTACCTGAGTAGCGGCAGGCCATAAATCATTGAAAATCTGAATTATATTCCAACTATCTGTATCCCTATTTTTAGAATCTAGGGTATCAAATGAATTAAATACTTCTTTAGTGCTTAACCCGACTTTAGGTATTGCAATCAAAAGATCTAAGTCAGTATTTAAATCTAATGGTTCTACAATTTCTCCAATTCCCTGAATTACTGCAGAAACTCCTTTAACAAAAAATGGAACATCGCTACCTACTTCACGAACTATTTCAAGATTTGAAGGTAAATCTAATTCATAATTATCACAAAGATAGCGAATCACTGCTCCTGCATTAGAACTTCCACCACCTAGTCCACTTTTATATGGAATTTTTTTATCGATGTAAACGTCAAAGGTTTTATCAAAAGATGGGTTAACTTTCCTTAATAAATTTAAAGCTTTGTGAATCGTAGTTTCAGTTGTGTTAAGGTGCTCATCATTAAATTTGATTTTTTCACTTACTGATTCTTCAATTTCTATATCGTCATATATATCAATAGGTATCATCAGAGAAGATAGTTTATGAAAATTGTCTTGTTTTTCAGGAAAAATTTCCAAATTTAAATTTATTTTTGCAGATGTTCTCAATTTCATTTTGATTCCTTAGCAATTAATAAATAATCTTCGGGACTTAAATCGGATGCACGTAAATTTGCGTCTAAATTAAGTTTGATAAGTTGTTCTTCACTGACAATTGAATTTAATGAACTTCTAATCTTTTTTCGTTTCTGTTGAAATGCAACTTTAGATATTTCAAAAGCTTTTAACCTAATATCTTCATCAAACAAACTCTCCCTTTGAATAGTAACTACAGTTGAGGTAACTTTTGGTTGTGGATAAAAGCAGTTCTTTGAAACATCAAATTGTATCTTTGTTTCAGTAAATAGATGAAATAAAACAGAAAGCGAGCCATAGTCTTTTGTTCCAGTTTTAGCTACCATTCTGTCGCCAACTTCTTTTTGGACCATTACAACATATCTGTGGATTACAGGGACTTCAGTTATAAGATTTACCAATAAACGTGTGCCAATGTTATAAGGCAAATTAGAAACAAATATCCACCAAGGCCCAGTTAAAGTTTGATAATCAAACTCCAATGCATCCTCGTTGTAAATTTCTATATTTGGTACACCTGAAAATCTTTCATGTAATACATCTGATGCTGTTTTATCTACTTCTACAGCTTTAATTCTGTAATTATCTCTGAGTAACTCGTTTGTTAATGATCCAGTTCCTGGACCTACTTCTAAAATTGGATCAGCTAATTGGCCCTGAACTAATTTTGTAATTTTTCTTGAAATGTTGGTATCAATTAAAAAATTTTGTCCAAGTTTATATTTTGGTTTATTTTTTAATTTTTCTATCCAAAAATACTCACTCATTATTGTTCTCGATTCAATACTTTATTTGTGTTTGCAATTGTTACATTAGAAAGATCGTGAGGAGTAAGCCCAAGTAATTTCGCAAGTTTTGCTCCTGTATATTTAATATATGTTGGATTATTTCTTTTACCCTTAAAAGGTTCGGGGGCGAGATAAGGAACGTCTGTTTCTAAAAGTAACTTATCTATTGGGATTTTTTTTACTGCATCTTGTAAATCATGTGCAGTATCGTAAGTTACAATTCCTGAGATAGAAAAATAGACACCAAGTTCAGTAAATTTTTTAGTCCACTTATTCCCCCCAGTCCATGAATGTAAAATTATCGGGTTAGTAATATCTCTGCTGTTTAAAGTATCAAAAACATCTGAAAAACTATCCCTGCAGTGAATAATCAAGGGTTTATTTAATTCTTTCGATACATCTAAATGAAATTCAAAATTTTTTATTTGATTTTCTTTTGATGATAAATTTCTATAGTAATCGAGACCCGTCTCACCAATTAGATCTGCTTCCTCCATTAATGCTTGTAACTCATTTTTTATATCTTCTAATGAGTCAGCTTCATGAGGATGAAGTCCTGCAGACCAATAGGATATTTCTGGATACTCTAGTGAGAACTTTTTGGCTTTTAATGAAGAGGGTACATCTACTCCAGGTATTATAAAGTACTCTAAATTTGATATATCTTGTTCATCTATTTCATCACCCATTAACTGTAAGTGACAATGGGTATCAACCCATTTTATATCCTCTAAAGTTTCTATTTTATTCACTACTATATAAGGATAGGATTAAAAAAATTTATGAGTAAAGGCAACGTAAGTAAAATTGACAATTTAGGACGTGTCGTAATTCCTAAATCTATTAGAAAAGCATTAAACATTGAACATAATGATGAAATATCTATGTATGTAGATGGCGAAAGCTTAATTATTAAAAAAGGATATAGAGCATGTTCTTTGTGTGTTTCAAAAAAAATAAAACATCAAATTGGAACAAAATTTATATGTAATGATTGTGTTGAAAACATCAAAAATCTTTAATCTTTTCATATAATTCATTAACTGACATCGCTGTTACAAACGATAGAGATTTTGCTATTTCTCTTTTTGGTACTTTTTGATCCAATAATATCTTCACTGCAGAATCAATATCCAAATCTATTTTTTTATGATTTTTTGAAGGACCTACAACAATTGTAATTTCACCTTTCAAGTTTTCTGAAATTTGATTCTTTATACTATTTATGTTCCCCCTATAAATAGTTTCAAATTTTTTAGTTAGTTCACGGCAGATAACAATTTCAGAATCTAATCCCTCTTTTTCAAAATAAAGAAGATCTTTAAGAAGTCTCTTCGGAGATGTAAAACAAACAGAAGGCATTTGTGAATTTAATAGTTTTACAATAAATACTTTCTTCTCTTTACTAACTTTTGGAACAAAACCCAAAAATTGAAATTCATTTAATTCAAAACCTGAAAGAGTCAATGCTGTGAGCACGCTTGAAGGTCCTGGGATAGATATAATATTAAAATTATTAATAATTAGGTGTTGAATTAAATCATTTCCAGGATCAGAAATAAGAGGCGTTCCAGCATCAGATATTAAAGCTACATTTTTTCCCTCAGAAAGAGTCTTCTCAATTTCAGCTATTTTTATTTTTTCATTTCCAACAAAATATGATTTTAGAGGTGTAGAAATTGAAAAGTTTTCAATAAGTTTTCTTGCTCTTCTGGTATCTTCGCAATATATTACATCAACAGTCTCTAAGGTATCCAGCACACGTGCAGAAATATCTTGAAGATTTCCAATTGGAGTTGGACATATATAAAGGTTGCTCAAAACTTTAAAATTCGTTAAGTTGATCACTTATGGAATTTAGCAATTCTAAATCCTGTGATAAAACAATTCTTATAAAACTTTGATCACTATAAATCCAAAAATTAGTGCTTCCTTTAAAAAGGATTCCATTTAAATATGGTTCGCTACTACTAAACCTTGATTGAGCATTTGCCCATAATGTAAATGCTTCATAAATTTCTTGAAGTTCATTTTTATCATCTCCTGTAAGTTTTAGTGTCATTAATAGATTTCCAGAGCTATCTTCATAATCTTTCCAACTACCCCCACCAATTCCTACTGCTGCGTTAATAGCATTAGTTTGGCCAATCTTGTCTTGCATTAAATAAACTAAATCTAAAGCTCCAAAACTTCCCTCATCTATCAATATATAATTATCTAGCTCAATTGTTTTTAAAGTCAATTCTTCATATCGTTCATCAATAAAGAATCGGGCTGGATCATAGATTTGCTCTGAAGTAGGAAGAGTATTAAGTCCGTTATTTATATAACCAAATAACGCATTGTTCAATGCTTCCATTTTTCCATTTTTTAATATTTCATCAGCAAGGATTGGTCCGAATTCATAATATAACTCAGCTGGAATATAAAAATATGATGGCAGACTGACCCTACATTGTATATTTGGTATTTGGGATATATAATCTTGTCGATCGTAAGTATCAAATCCTAATAAATATTTTCCTTCAACATAATCTGCTTGAGCCTCCATTAATGCAACAAAGCCGTAATAATAAGTGAAGTCGTCTAAATTATCCATTTCTTCATACCACTCATCTGTAGCAAAATGTTGTCCTTGTAGAGAGTGAACTAGTTCGTGTACTACAACTGACTGCTCATATAAATTAAGTTTTTTTTGATTCTTTTTTATTGGAACCCTTAAAATTTTGTCGAGTAAATTATAAGAACCAGCTGAAAAACATCTTTGAAATTCAACCTGTAAATCTAGCAATTCTTCAGGAGATAAATCATTTAAACCCCACATATTTTGTGAAAGAACTGCTCTCTCCCACTCACCATCTTCATAGTCTTCTTCAAAGTTGTCTAGATATGACAAAGCATTATATTCCTGATAATTACTGAGTGTATAAAAATGATATTTTGGAATTTCTAAGTACTCAAGTCCTACGTACTTTTCAACTAATCTCATTAATTCACCAATTTGTTCCTCGATTTCTGTAGGAGGTTCAACTAACTCAAGTCCAAATTCGTCTAAAGCATAAGGCTCTTCAACTGGAACAGTAGTTGTTGTGCTAGTTGAAGTAGTTGAAACCTCTTCTGCAACTACTTCTGGAGTTTCAACAGAAACATCGTCTGATAGAGGCTCGGCTGAAGAGCACGAAACCAAAATTAATGATAATAAAGTTAATAAATATTTTCTCATAGGTTTTTAGATTACATGTATTCTATTATTTATAAAAACAATTGGAGGAATATTGATAAAAGAATTTAGAGATTTCATCAACCGAGGAAATGTCGTAGAACTAGGAGTTGCCTTCGTAATGGGTGCTTCTTTTAAATCATTAGTAGATGTGTTTACAAAAAGATTAATTGAGCCAGTTATCGGTTTGATAATAAATCTACCAAACCTAGAAACTCTTGGTTTATTTGGTGATATTGATCCTTCATCAGGAATTCGTGCCGGTTCATTTGGTGCATTTTTAGGTGAAGTTATCAATTATATGATTATCGCCTTTGTAATGTTTTTAGTAATTAAAGCATATAATCATTTTGAAGATGTTGTATCAGATGACGAAGATGAAACTGTTGTAGCCGCTGAATCAAAAGAAGTTCAGCTACTTAAAGAAATACGAGATGGAATAAATAAAATAAACAAATAAGTAAAAATTTATGAAAGAAAATAATTTAAAGGACTTATTTAATTACGCACTTGATCAAGGCACCAAGGTACGTAGGGGAATAATATATTCAATACTTAATAAAATTTTTGATTTAGCTCCTCCAATTCTAATTGGCATTGCTATTGATATAGTTGTTGAAGGCTCTGATTCTTTTATTGGTAATCTTGGATATACAGATAGGCGTCAACAGTTAATAATCCTCGCAATTCTCACCCTAATTATTTGGGGTCTTGAATCAGCGTTTGACTATATTGCAGCAGTTACATGGAGAAATATTTCACAAGACATTGAGCACTCTTTAAGAACAGACACTTTTAATAATGTTCTTGATCTTGATTTAGCTTTTTTTGAAAATAAATCATCTGGAAGACTAATGGCAATCTTAAATGACGACGTTAATCAATTAGAAACATTTCTGGATAATGGCGCAAATAGGCTTGTACAAACTGCAACTACAGTTTTAGTCATTGGTGGTACATTTCTGTACATTTCCCCATTAGTCGCTATTTTTGCATTTGTTCCTATACCAATAATTATTTTTGGTTCACTCAGGTTTACAAGCAGAATCGCTGAGCGCTATACCAAAATTAGAAATGATATTGAAAACTTAAATGCAAATCTTTCAAACTCCTTAACAGGAATACTTACTGTAAAAAGTTTTAATAGAGAGAAAAAAGAAAGTGAAAGGATAGCGGTATCATCACAGGAAGTTAAAAGTGCAAATTATCATGCAATAAAACTTTCAGCAGCATTTATTCCAATTATACGAATAGCAATATTATTCGGATTTACTGCAACGCTTTTAATAGGTGGATTTCTTGCTTTAGATGGAGAAATTAAAGTAGCTACATATTCTGTAATGTTATTTATCACACAAAGACTTCTTTGGCCGTTAACTGAACTTGGTGTCATATTTGACGCATACCAAAAAGCAATGGCATCATTCAGAAGAATTGTAAATTTAAAAAATACTCAACCAACAATTAACAGCGGTGTTAAGAAACTTGATAATTTTAATGAAAAAATTGAAATTTATGACCTTAATTTTGAGTATGTTAAAAATTTTCCAGTATTGAACAATATTTCTATAGATATAAAAAAAGGCGAAACCTCTGCAATAGTTGGTAGTACTGGTTCTGGAAAATCTACATTAATAAAATTAATTCTTAGATTATACGATCCTACCTCAGGAGAAATAAGATTTGATGAAACTAATATCAAAGATATAAAAATTGAAAGTTTAAGAAATAAGATTGGTTTAGTAAGCCAAGATATTTTCTTATTCGAAGGTACAGTTTTTGAAAATATTGCATATGGAAATCTTGATGCCACTAATGAACAAGTATGGGAAGCAGCAAGGTTGGCCGAATGTGATAAGTTTATCAATTTATTACCAAATAAAGAGAATACGATTGTAGGAGAAAGAGGTCAAAAACTTTCTGGCGGACAAAGACAGAGGATATCAATTGCTAGAGCTATTTTAAAAAATCCCGAAATACTTATTCTTGATGAAGCAACATCAGCAGTTGATAATGAAACTGAAGCAGCTATTCAGAGATCAATAAATACACTAAAAAAAGGTAGAACTGTCATTGCGATAGCTCATCGTTTATCCACTATTAGAAATGCAGAAATTATTTATGTACTAGAGGATGGAATGATTGTTGAAGCTGGAAACCATGAAAGCCTTTTGGATATTGAAGGTGTTTACTCAAAACTGTGGTCAGTACAAACAGGTGAGAAAATTAATTAACTTTTTCTGCGATAAATTCACCAATAGCCAAGGATGCAGTTGCTGCAGGACTTGGTGCATTTAGAACATGTAATGAATTATTAGTTTCTTCAAATACAAAATCGTCGATTAAGTCACCATTAGAACTTACTGCTTGAGCTCTAACTCCGGCTACTCTGGGCTGTAAATCACTAAGCTCAACATCAGGAATGTAAGTTAATATTTCTTTTAAAAAAACTTTTTTATTTAAGGATCTATACATTTCTGAAATTCCTGTACGAAAGTATTGCTTACCTAATTTCCACATTCCTTTATAAAAGATTGTTTTACTAAATTCAGAGATATTGATATTACTCCACCTGTACCCTTCTTTAGCAAAAGCTAAAACAGCATTGGGTCCAGCTTCAATTTTTCCATCAATAGTTTTAGTTAAGTGTATACCCAAGAATGGAAGATTTGGATCGCTAATGGGATAAATCATATTGTTTACTAAATGTGATTTTTGTTCATTAAAAACAAAATATTCTCCCCTGAAGGGAATAATTCTTAAGTTAGGCTCAACGTTATCTAAGATTGCAACTGTGTCAGAAAAAAGACCAGCACAATTAATTAGATATTCGGATGAAAAAGACTCCTTATCACTAGTGAGGACTTTCAAATTATTCTGTGTGTTTATGTTTGTGATTTTCTGGAAATATTCAACTGTACCTCCAAGAGATTCAAACTTTTTTGCAATTGCTTCGGTAACTACTTTATAATCTACTACCCCAGCTTGTGGCACATATAAAGCTGACTCAAATTTACAATTCGGCTCTAATTCTAAAATTTCATTTCTTTCAAGAGCTTTTACACCGGTCATATTTAATTCTTCAGCTCTCTTATTTAATTCATTAATTTTTTCTAGATTATTATCCACTACTATTTTTCCTTCAATCCTGTATGGAATATTTTCAGCATTCATAAAGTCGATCAATAATTCTCGTCCCCTTATGCAGAGATCTGATTTAAAAGACTGTGGTTTGTAATAAATTCCTGAGTGAATTACTCCTGAGTTTCTTCCGGATTGATGGATTGCAGGAGATTTTTCTTTATCTAATACAAGAACGTTTTTCCCTTTTTCTTGAAGCTTGAGAGCAGTAGAAATACCGACTATACCTGCACCAATAATAGCGACGTCATATATTTTTTTCATTGGTGGAGGTGCGGGGAGTCGAACCCCGGTCCTTCCAAGCTACCAAACAGCTTCTCCGAGTGCATCCGATAAAATACGATCAGACTAGTTATCGGAACCTATGGCCTGAAAGGTTTACCTAAATCTTAGTAGTTAGTCGGTATCCTAACTAAGCATCCCACATTTCGACGCCATTGCTATCCGAGGTGGGAGCCCCGATAGGTGACGAGCAGCTTATGCTGCTAAAGCCAACTTAGGTTTGGCAGTTATATTGTTTTCCTACGTTTTTAACGAGGCCCTAGGACCCTCGACTCGCTACTGAGAGACTCACTTCAAAGTCGAAGCCAGTTCACCCCCATACAGTTTTATTAGTCCTAAAATTATACTTTAGAATTAAAATTTTATAAATATGAAAATTAATAACAATAGCTTTAAATTAAATGAGAAATTATCAGTAATTATTGATTCTTCTGATAATGATGGGTTGATTTTTATTCCAAATAATATTGAATTAATTATCGAAATAGAGAATTATTTTGGAAAAATCGTTGTAAATAAAATTGAAATCTCTCCAATCGAGAGTGAATTTCAAATTAGCAAAACTAGCATTGAGTTATATATTTCCAGCCTCGATATCAAACTGCTAGATAGATATATATATAAAATTTTGTCAGATAAAGCAGGTCTTGCATACTCTCCTTATACTTACTTTCCAAATTACGACTTTGCTATTTTTGAAAAAGGAAGAAGACCATCAAACTTAGACTGGGCAATGTTTGCATCGTTATATGTATTTAGTTGCAATGTGCTCCCACAATCAATCAAAGTTGAGCTGTCTTTGGCTAAATATTTAAGAATATCTGAAGAAAACTTTAAAAGATTTATGAAAAAAATTCCAGAAGATCTATTTAGAAAATCTGGACACATAGATTCAAGAGGTGGAGATATATCTTTAAATGCTGAAAATTTGATTAAGGAATATCTTGGTAGTGATCAAGAGTCTTTTGAGTTGAATCCTTATTTAAAGTTTTACTCTGAAACAGATTTTTCTTGAGCTCTACTAACCATTGGTATAACTTTGCTAACTTCAATTTCCCATATTTCTCGTGATATAAACCCTGCTTCATCCCAGGAAACATCTTTTGTTCTGCCATAAGGCTTACCTGAATATCTATTTGACAAATAATCTATATGTTCATTTGCAGTTGTATCTTGAACTATTTTTTCAACAATACCTCTTACTTCCCAACATGTATACATGTCAGATGGATGAAATATAACAAGTGAAATATTTGGTTCATGTCTTATATTTTCTGTTTTTTTTCTTCCCTGTTCGGTATTGATAAGGATTTTATTTTCTTTATAATCAATCCACATTAGATGATTCTGTATTTCTTTTTCATTCATTTTGGTTGCTAATGCACAAAAAGCATTGTTATCGATTGCTTGTTTAAGTTCATTTGGAAGTTGCATACATCTTTATTTTAAGTAAAAATTATTAATATGGCATTTATTAAGTTGTTCAAATTTCAAGACTCTACTGGCCTTCTCAAAAAAGAGTACGAGAAAGGTATTAGAAGAGCTGGAAGAATCTGGAATGTATTAACAATACAGTCACAAACTCCAGAAATACTCAGAGACTCTATGCGTTTATACAATTCAACTATGTTTGGGAATTCAAATGTACAACGGTTTGATCGTGAATTGCTTGCAGTAGTAACTTCAATTTCTAACGAGTGTGAATACTGAATAAGAGCCCATTTGTACGATCTCCGGTCGGAGACAGACGACCAAAATTTAGTAGATGAAGTAGCTAAGGACTGGAAAGAAAGTAGTCTTACAGAACAACAGAAAGCTATCTGTTATTTTGCTGAAAAATTAACATTGTACCCGGGAAAAATCGAACTGAATGATATAAGTAAGATTAAAAAATTTGGGTATTCAGATAAAGATATATCTGAAATTGTTCAAATTGTTTCATATTTTAATTACATTAATAGGGTTGCTGATGGGCTTGGTCTAGCTCCAGAAAGCTTCATAAATAAATTGGGATATAAAAAAAATCTTGAACAATAAGTAGACTTCCCTAGTATTTTAATAAATGAAAATAAATCCGACTATATCTTTGTTCTGCTCACTTTTAATTACATTTATTTTAGGGTTTTCTATATCATCTAATTTCAAATTTCCTTATGAGGTAGATCAATCATTAGATATTTTGTTAGATGATATTTCATCGATTAATCAAGAAGATTATAATGATGGTCCAGTGTCTTCTGAACAAGTAAATGAAGATTTCAATAATATTGACACAGAGCCTGATATTACAAATCAAGAGTCTGGGGAAACAAGTGAAACAAATAAAATTGATATTAGCATTTTGCCGGAAAGTGATGGAGCAGAATTTAATTTTACAGCTTTTTCAATTTTTCAAACAGATGATGAAGTCATAAATAGCAAAACAGTACCTAATGTAAATATGGCTCAAGGATGTTTAGTTGAAAATATATTAAACGATGAAAAATTGTGGCATTCCCCAAATGAAACCAGTGATTATAGTAAAAGATTTTATAACATTTCAATCCAAGTTCAATCTGGTCTAGCTTTAAGCCCTAATTGTCTTTCTGAAATGATTATTGGTATATTAAATGATAAACGAGGTTGGTCTACAGTAGAAAATAAGGCCTTTAAAATTGTTGATAAGGAATATTCAGATTTAAATATTATTTTTGCTAATCCTGAAACAGTTGATCAACTATGTTACCCGCTTCAAACAAATGGTATATATTCTTGCAGAAATGAACAAAATGTCGTAATAAATATGTTCAGATGGACTGCAGGAGCAAAAGACTTTGATGATGACTTAAGTACTTATCGTATTTATCTAATTAATCATGAAGTCGGGCATTATCTTGGATGGGGGCACACAGACTGTCCATCAGAAACTGCATTAGCACCAGTAATGATGCAACAATCTAAGGGAACTGAAGGCTGCATTCCTAATGGATGGCCAATTTACGAAAGAGTAAAATTACTTTATCGTTCGCCTTAAAGAAATGTAACTTGTTAAGTTAAGTACTTTATTTGTTTATGAAACTCTATCTTCTGCATTAAGAACGGAGAATTTGGTTTCAGAATTTATCATTTTAGTGTTTGGGAAAACACCTCTACTTTTATACCAACAAATTGAACTAAAAACAATCATGACTAAAATAAGGCCGGAACTCATTGGATGATTTGGTACTGAACTTTCGATTCCTCCGAAAAAATTACTAATTGCTAGTGAACCGATAAAAAAAGAATAAAACTTTAATAATATTTTTTGTGCATAGATTTCTTGTATATATCTTGCCCATAGAGCTAAAAGAGTAAGTGATAGAGAAGTTATCCATAATACTCTACTTGAATTAAACCAAGATCCAACTGATTGAACTGTATATTCAAGTTTCAATATACTTGCAATAGTATTTGGAGCTAAGACTAAAACAACAGTTACAAAGCCCGAAATTGTTGCAATTACAATGTTTATTGATTTAAAACTTAACGCATCAAAATATGTATTTTTTTCCATGACACATTATGTAATAAATGAATTAGTTAAACAAGAGTTTTTTTTAAAAAATTGGTGCCAGCCAAAAACAACAAATTGTTAAGTTAATTATTATATTTATATTTTTTTATTACAACTATTTTTATAAAAAGTTATATTTCAACTGAGCTATCTCCAGCTAAAATTTTTTTTATATTTTCTACGGTTTCTAAACCCGCTTTGAGTTGTGCCTCATTTGTTGAAGCTCCTATATGAGGAGTAGTAATCAAATTAATGTTTACAAAATTATCTATATTTTTAGGTGGCTCTTCAGAGTAAACATCAAGACCAGCACCAAATAGTCGTTTTGATCTCAGCATTTCGATTAGATAATCTTCATCCACAACTCCACCTCGTGAGGTGTTTACTAATATTGCACTCTTTTTAAGTAAAGCAAGCTTTTCTCTTGAAATTAGATTCTCTGTTTCTTCAGTTTTAATTACATGTATTGAAATCACATCTGAACTTGTTAATAGTTCATCTAATTCCAGATTGTTTTCAGGTCCATCCCAGTCATCAATATAAGGATCATAAAAAGCAATTGACATTCCAAAGCTTTTCATTCTATCAGAAACTAAACGTCCTACTTTTCCATACCCTACAATTCCAAGTTGTTTTCCAGATAATTCCATTCCAATAAATTCTTTTCGATTCCACTTGCCATCTTTTAGATGATTATCAGAAAGATTAATTTTTCTTGCCGCGTTGATAATTAATGCAACAGTTAACTCAACAACAGAAAGTAAGTTAGCTGATGGTGAGTTGGTTATTTTAATATTCTTAGACTTTGCGTACTCTACATCGATATTGTCAATTCCAACACCACACCTTGCAATTATTTTTAGGTTATTTCCTTTTTTTATTATTTCCTTAGTTAATTTAGTAGAGCTTCTAATGACCAAAATTTCGGCTTCAACTATCTCTGTATCTAAAGCTTTCTCTTTTGATAAAGACGAAGATATATCGATACAATTACCGATTGATTGTAGCTCTTCTAAGACTTTGCTGCTTAATGTATCACAAATAACTATTTTCATTATATGATTTCTAGTTTCTTTAAAGCCATTTCATGAATTTTCTTCGAAGCAGAAGCTAAAACATAGACGTTGCTTTGATTAAAATCCAGCTTTTTACCCTCCCAGTCTGTCATGATACCACCAGCTCCTTCTACTATTTTGATTAGTGGTAAATAATCATGGGGAGCGGTTAATCTCTCAGCAACAATGTCGATATACCCACTTGCTAGTAAACCATAATTGTAACAATCACTTCCTGTTGTTGTTACCTTCACAGATTGTTCAAGCGATTGATAGGCTCTCCACTTTTTTATACCAAATTCATGACTAGAAGTTGTTGCCATTACTGCATTTTTTAAATCGCCTACTGATTTGCATTTAGTAATTTTCTGATTTACCTTAGTTTCATTTGTACTAAATGAAGTCCACCTTTCTCCAAGAGCTGGACAATCTATAACGCCTCCAATTAATTCACCATCAATTACCAAGGCTATAAGAGTTCCGAAATCATGCTTTCCTGCAACAAAGCTTCTTGTACCATCAATCGGGTCAATATACCATGTAGTATTTTCAGAACCTTCAAAATCTTCTAGCTCTTCTCCAATAATTCTATGAGATGGATACTTTTCTAAAATTTTATCTCTAATGAATTGTTCTATATCCTCATCTGCTTTTGTAACTGGACTTAAATCTCCTTTAAGACTTAAGTCTCTTATTTTTCGAAAATTTTTTAATGCAATTTCACCAGATAAATCAAGTGTTTCATTTATAAATTTCTCAAGTTCAATATTTTTATCAATCATTGCAGACCACTTTTTTATTAAAGGTTATTGTATATTACTTAAAATGTCTTAGAACCAATTAACAAAGATTTAACAACGACTATTTTATATAATCTAACTCTTTTAGCTTGTTTTCAAGTTCAACATCCGATGGTTCAACCAAAAAAGATCCATCTTCAAATACAATAGTAGGTATTCTTCTTTGATTAACTTGTAAAGATTTTATATATTCGTTCGCTTCTTGATTTAAATCAACATTAATCTCACTAAATTCAACATTTAATTTTTTCAAAAGAGCTTTTGACCTTACACAATCTCCACACCAGTCAGTAGTATAAAAATCTAATTTCACTTTATGAATTTCCTTGCATTGGATCCAGCAATAAAGTTAGTATGTCACTTATACCTGCCAGGCTTTGGAAGGCACTCTCAAGTGAAATAACTGTATCAACTGCGACCTCTAACTTGGGTAACAGATTTTGGATATCTGCAATAACTAATAAAGCATTATCAACTTCTAAAGACAGAGTTTGTAGCTCTGAATATAAGAAATACCCAGCACCCAAAAATAAAGTTAGTAAAACTATTTGAAAAAAGAGAATTAATTTAAGCAAATTAAATAAGTGCAGAGACTTTTTCTTTTATAACTTCTTTTGGTTGTACGCCTACGAATCTCTCCATAACTTCTCCACCTTTGAGCATCACAACTGTAGGAACACCCATAACACCATTTGCTCCAGCAATTTCTGGATGTTGATCAACATCAAGTTTGACAAACTCTACTCCGTCAACTTCACTTGAGAGTTCTTCTAGTATCGGGCTTAAAACTTTACAAGGACCACACCATGTAGCATGGAAATCGATTACAACTGGTGCTTCTGAACTTAATAACTCGTTATATTCCTGTGCATTTATATCTTTCATATATCTCCTTAATTGCTTATTTATTTTATAACCTTTGGATTTATACAAGTAACTTTCTGTAATAAATAAATTAAAATCTTTCTTTATAATTAAACACATGAACAATGTAATTGTTTCACCACACTACTTATCAACAGAACTTGGTTCAACAATATTTAATAAGGGAGGTAATGCTGTTGATGCAGCAATATTGACAAATCTCATCCAAGGAATAGTTGCGCCAGAGACATGCGGTATTGGTGGAGATTTATTTGCACTTATTTGGGTTCCAGGTAAAAATAAACCAGAATTTCTTGATGCTTCTGGTTATTCAGGTAGCAATGTCAATCCAGACTTGCTAGTAAATTATGAAAGTATCCCATTAAATCATCCTCTATCAGTAACTATTCCGGGTGCTGTTGCTGGTTGGAAAGAGCTGAGTAACAAGTATGGAAACATTTCTATTGAAGATATTTTAGATATTGGAATAAATCTCTGTCATGAGGGATTTAAAGTAAGCAAAGAATTATATAATTCTTTAAATATTCATCATGAAGAATTAAGTGGACAAAAATCTGGATATTCATTTTATAGAAATAGTCAGGCCTATAGTCCAAATACTTTAATCAGACGTCCTCAACTAGGAAATACACTTGCGTTATTAAAAAATCATGGGCTTGACTATTTCTATAATGGTGAAGTTGCCAAAGAGATATCTAATTCTGTAAATGGATTTATAACTGAAGAAGACTTATCAAACTATAAAGCTACCTGGAGAGAACCACTGCATCAAAAAATATATGGTTATGATGGCTGGACTAGCCCTCCTAGTACACAGGGGTACTTGACATTAAGTACTTTAAAAGGTTTTGAAATGATTGATAAAAAAGATGATTATCTTCATGCATTGATTGAGGCATATAGAATCTTCGCATCAGATAGAGACAATATTACTTTTGATTATCGAGGAAATGATAAAAATTTTTTTGGAAGTGATGAGGAATATATCAAAGATAAAATAAGTCTTTTTGACAATAATATTGCAGGAAAATATGATATTCCAAATCCCCATGGAGGAGGGACTGCATATATGAATGCAGTTGATAAAAATGGCCTAGGTATTTCATTAATTCAATCAAACTTTTATGGTATAGGAAGCAGAATTGGTGTTGGAAGTTTTGGATTTTTTCTTCATAACAGAGGGTGTGGATTTAACCTAATTAAAAAACATCCAAATAGCTTAGGCCCCAACAAAAAACCGTTACATACCTTATCCCCTACAATTTGGTCGAAAGATGGTTCTCTAGATTTTATAACTGGAACTAGAGGTGGACGTTATCAACCTCAATTACTAGCACAAAATATACTTCCCTATATTCTTGGAAAAAGTAGTTTTGAGGAAATAATAAAAAAACCTAGGTGGGCAATAGAGCATTTTGGGTCCAACACTCATTCAAGTATAAAATTTGAATTTATCGAAAAATCCGACATGAATTCTTTAGAGGATAAAGGTCATAAAATTTCAACTGAAAACAAACTCATTGGTGGATATGGTCCAATTTCAACTATTTACAAAAATTTAGATGGCAAATTTACCGGTGTTCCTGATATAAGAGTTGGTACTGAAAAAGCTTTTAATAGTTCTTAATTTCTTTTGAATGTTCCTTATTTAAAATTTTTCTTCTTTTATCATAATCTTTTTTACCTTTAGCTAAAGCCAATTCTATTTTTATAAATCCATTTTTTTCAAAAACTTTAGTTGCAATTAATGTATACCCTTTTTGAGATAAAAGCCCGATAAGTTTTTTAATCTCTACTTTGTGTAAAAGAAGTTTTCTTTGTGACTTTGGATTGTAATCTGTATTATCAGCATATTTATATGACTCAATATTCATTTCCATGATATAAGCCTCCTCATTATCAATTGTTGCAAAAGCATCAACTATTGAGGCTCCACCATTTCGTATACTTTTTGTTTCCGGTCCAGTCAACACTACTCCTGCTTCATAGAAATCTAAGAACTCGTAAGAATTCCTTGCTTTTCGATTTTCAGCAAATACTTTCATGAATCTAACAAACAATAAGGATTGATTCTTCCCCTAGAAGTTGGATCTAAGTATGGCAAAGAGCAATTTACACTATTAGGATTTCTAAGCCGCACTTCAAAGTGTAGGTGGGGACCGGTTGATCTTCCTGTAGTTCCAATTGTGCCAATCTGGTCACCAGTTACTATCGTTTGGCCAACATTTACAAGTATTTTGTCCATATGAAAATACAATGTTGTCATCCCACCACCATGATCAATAAACACAGTTCTTCCTGCAAGTCCATAGTATCTTGCAAGTATAACTACTCCCCCTGCAGCCGCTTTAATTGGGGTGCCCCTAGAAGCAGCTATATCAATTGCTCCATGAAAGGTAGTAGTACCACCAAGTCTTCTCCATTTATATCCACTAGAAACATACCCTGAAGTAACTGGCCATGATAATTTATTTGGTGCAATACCCCCCGTACTACTTAGCCTGTCAATATCTGCTTGAATAGCATCTTCTAGTTTTTCTAAATCAGCATGTTCTTTATCTAATTTTTCCAGTTCTTTATTCGCTTTATTTAATAAGCTTTGAGCATTTTGCCTTGCTCTCAAAACTTGAGCCTTTTTGGATTCTACAAGTTTTTTTTCACGTTCAACCGCATCTTTTTTCTCTTCAATATCTTCAGCAAACTCCTCGGCTTCAATAGAAATTTCATTTTTTCTCTCTTCTTCATTCTGTAAGTTTGTAACTATTGAGACTCTTTCTTCCTCACGTTGAGTCAAAAACTCAGTTTGATTAGATGCTAATTTTTGAAGCGCATTCAATTGTTCAACTATTTCATAAGCAGAATCAACAACAGTCGACACATAGCCTAATGCAACTAAAAAATTCGATAACTCATTTAGTTCAATAAACAATGCGGTTGTGGGGCTCATAACCCCATTTATATAAAGACTTACAGCTTGCTCCTGAAACCCTTCGTCCACAATTATTAGTTCTTTTTGTGTTTGGAACAGTTCATCTGAGACTTTCGATATCTCATTTTTAATTTTTCCAAGTTTAATTTGTTCATTAATTATGTTTTCCTGAACAGCTACTAAATCATTTATTGCAAAGTCATAATTCTCTAATGCATCTTCCAGCTCTCTTTCAACAACAGCTAACCTACTTTGTACTTCGGCTAATTCGCTATTAACTTGTGCAAGGTCTTTATCGTTAGCAATGATTTCCTTTTCTAGGTCTGTTCTTTCACCTTCATATTTGCTTATTTGTTCAGCAATAGCTTGCAGTTGCTTTTCTACTTCAATGAGCCTGTCTTCAGCGGTGATTGCATTAAGGTCATTTGGAAACAAAAACGATGTAAAGAAAAAGATAGGAGTAATTAGTATCGTAATTTTTTTAATCATTTAAAGCTTTTCTTATACCGACAAATGATGCAAATAATCCAAAAATTATTGAAGACATTAATAAAGAAATTGTCAAAAATATTAAATAATCATCTGATATAGTAATGTCAAAAATACTGTCAGCAACTACAGAGCTTTTTGAGTACTCTATCAAAGCCCAACCAAACCCAACCGCGATACTTGTTCCAATAAGAGACTCAATAACAGCTTCAATAATGAAAGGTAATCTAATGTACGTTGATGAAGCTCCAATAAGTCTCATTATTTTTATTTCTTTTTTCTTGGAGTATGCTGCAAGTCTTAATGTATTGATAATTAATATGAAAGCAGCAAAACCAATGAGCAATGCAAAAGCTGAAGCAGAAATAACAAGTGTATCTGTAAGACTTAAAAGTCTTTCGATAGCTTCACCAGATGAACGAATTTCTTTTACAGCTGGGTTTCCTTCTAATCTTTCAGTAATTAGTTCATAGTTCGATGGGTCATTTAAGTTTACTCTCAATGAAGCAGGTAAAATTTCATAATCTACTTCAGCCAAAAGTTCTGGCTGATCTCTAAACAAATTTTTAAATTCTTCTTCCGCCTCAGGTTTAGAAAAATAATCAACTGTACGCACTTCAGGATAGCTTTCTAATGACGTTTGTAATTGTTTATGTGCTGTAGTAGTCACTCTATCATCAAGAAAAACTACAACGTGAATGCCATTCTGCCAACGAAGAGTGTTATTTTGAACAATGGATCTTGCAGACAAAGTTGTAAATACAAGGAAGCTTGAAATTAAAACAGCGATAATTGTAGCAAATACAAGAAGAGGAGTTCTTCGCATGTTGACTAATGTATTTTTTAAAACATATGAAAATTTACCCATAACTACCTGACTACATAACTTCCATTTAATTCATCTCGTTTTACTTTTCCATCTTTTAGTTCTATTATTCTTTTTTTTCTTCTATTAACAATAGAAGAATCATGTGTTGCCATCAGAACTGTTGTTCCAGCTCTATTAATTTTTTCTAACAAAGAGATAATTTGAATACTTAAATCTGGATCAAGATTCCCAGTGGGCTCATCACATAGAAGAACTACAGGATTATTTGCTAGTGCTCGTGCAATAATTGCTCTAGTTTGCTCACCTCCAGATAATTGCCCTGGGTACTTAAAAGCACAATCGTTTAACTCAACTAGATCAAGAAGTGTATTAGTTTTTGTTTCAATCTCTTCTGGTAAGTTTCCCATAATTTCTAAAGCAAATGAAATATTTTCAAAAGTGTTCCTGCTTTCCAATAATTGTGGTTCCTGTGTAACTATCCCAATTTTTCTTCTTAGTAAAGGGGTCTTCCATCTAGGTAAATTTGAAACATCGATATTAGCAACTTCAATTTCGCCTTTTGTAGCGATATATTCTTTGTAAAGTAATTTCATAAAAGAAGATTTACCACTTCCAGAATGTCCCACTAAATAAACAAATTCACCTTCTTTGATTTCTGTTGATATATTAGATATAGCTACGCTGCCACCTTGAAAAACTAAAGAAACATTTTTTAAGCTAATCATTTATTCCCTGTCTTCGCCATTTTAGATACTCTTTGATAAATATGGAAATATCACCATCAAGAACATTTGCAACATTGCCAACTTCAGTATTGCCCCTTGAGTCTTTCACTTGTTGATATGGTTGTAATACATAGGATCTAATTTGTCGCCCCCAACCAGCCTCATGTTGATCTCCTCTTATATTGTTAATTTTAAGAAGTTCTTCTTCTTTTTGCTTAAGAATTAGTTTTGTTTTCAACAATTCAAGAGCTCTATTTTTATTTTGCAGTTGTGATCTTTCAGCTTGGCAAGCAACAACAATTCCAGATTCTAAGTGAGTTATTCTTACTGCAGAATCAGTAGTATTTACATGTTGACCACCGGCACCGGAAGATCTATATACGTCTATTCTAATTTCATCATCTTGAATTATTATTTCATCTTCACTGTGTTCAATTAGCGGGACAACATCTACTCCTGCAAAACTTGTATGCCTTCTTTTGTTGCTATCAAAAGGGCTAATCCTGACAAGCCTGTGAACCCCTCTCTCACTTTCTAAAGTTGCATATGCTCTGTATGCATCTACCCTAATTGAGGCTGATTTTATCCCTGCTTCTTCACCTTGTGAAATTTCCTCAATTTGATATTTCATATTTTGACTAGATAAAAATCTTGTATACATTCTTAACAATATTTCAGCCCAATCGTGTGCATCAACGCCGCCAGCACCAGCATTAATTGTTATGACAGCATTTAAATCATCATATTCTCCAAAATATAGTGCTTCATTCTCAATCTCCTCAATCATTACCTCAAAATTGTTTAACTCTTCTAAAAAATCATTTGCATTTAGATTTTCTTCACCTGTAATTTCTACTAATTCTTTAATATCTGATAAATTTTTTTCCAAATTTTCCAGTGAAGAAATCAATTTCTCAATAGATGAAGCTTCGATTGAGACTGTCTGTGCTCGTTGAGGGTTATCCCAAAAGCCTCTATCATTGATTTCAATATTTAAATCTTTTAACTTTTTTACTTTATTTTCAAAGTCAAAGATACTCCTTGGCAGATGCAAGTCGTTGGTTAAATAAAGATATTTTTTTTAGGATTTCTTTATACATTTGTTAACTAATCCACATTTTTTATATTTTTTTCCTGAACCACAATAACATGGATCATTTCTACCTATTTTATCTTTTGTAAAAACCTTTTCTTTTACATTATCATCAATATTTTTTTCTTTTTGAACAATCAAAGTTTTATCAAAATTAAATAAAATCCTGATAACTGAAAATTTTACGTTATTAATTAATTCTTCAAAAAGGTCATACCCCTCGTTTTGATACTCAACTAGCGGATCTCTTTGCCCCATTGCTCTTAATCCTATGCCTGATCGAAGATAATCCATTTCAGATAAATGATCTTTCCATGACTGATCGATAAATGAAAGTGCAGAACCTCTTGCAAGATTCCAAAAGTTATCACTATCCTGTTGCTCGTTGTAATCAAAAAGATTTTTTAGATCTTTATAGATATCCAAATTATCATTTATTTGAATATTTTTAAGAAATTTACTTTTAACTGAATCACTTAATAGTTCACTTAGCTCATTGTCAACAAGTTCATTGAAATGTTCCAGATTTTCGTAGCTTTTTTTATACGCATCAATGTTGTTTGCAACTACTTCTATCACGTCTGTCAACCAGCTTTCTATCAAGTCATTAATGTTTTCTGAGCGTAGTAGTTCTCTTCGCCATTTATAAATAACATCTCTTTGTTGGTTGAGGACTTGATCGAACTTCAATACATTTTTTCTTATTTCAAAATTTAATGACTCAACTTGAGCTTGAGCTCTTTCAATACTTTTAGTAACCATTGATTGCTCAATTCTTTCTTCATCGGGTAAATTCAGTTTATTCATTATTGATTCAATTCTTTCACCTTGAAATCTACGCATAAGCTCATCTTGTAAAGAGATATAAAATCTAGATTCACCAGGGTCTCCTTGTCTACCAGACCTACCTCTCAGCTGATTATCAATTCTTCTTGATTCGTGTCTTTCCGTCCCAAGAACATAAAGACCTCCGAGGGATAAAACCTCTTCTTTTTCTTTTTCTACACTTTCTTCCAGTTCTAAAATTTTTGATTTTAAATAATTTGTATTATCTAACTCGTTTTCGTTAATTTGTAGTTGTAGTGCCATCTCTTCGGGATTACCTCCAAGCTTTATATCTACTCCTCTTCCAGCCATGTTTGTTGCTACTGTTACAGCACCCAACTTTCCTGCTTGAGCTATGATGTTGGCTTCTTGTTCATGATTTTTTGCATTCAAGACATTATGAACAATCCCTTTAGAGGTTAAAATTTTTGAAATTTCTTCTGATGCTTCAACTGATACTGTACCAAGTAGTATGGGTTGTCCATTTTGATTTCTAAGTTGTATATCTTGAATTACAGCATCTAATTTTGCTTTGTTAGTTTTGTAAACTGCGTCTTGCTGATCAGTCCTTTGTATCGGAAGGTTTGTTGGTATTTCAACTACCTCTAAATTGTATATTTGAACAAATTCCTCCTCTTCGGTTTTTGCCGTACCGGTCATTCCAGCAAGGTTTTCATACATTCTGAAATAGTTTTGATAAGTTATTGAAGCCAGGGTTTGATTTTCATCTTGTATCTTTACATTTTCTTTAGCTTCTAATGCCTGATGAAGGCCATCAGAATATCTTCTTCCCTCAAGTACCCTGCCTGTGAATTCATCAACAATTTTTATCTGACCATCTGCAACGATGTAGTCAACATCTTTTACAAAAATTGTTTTAGCTCTTAATGTTGAGGTTAAATAATGAATAAAATTTGTTTTAGTATTTTCATAAAGATTAGATATTCCCAGCTTTGACTCTACGTACTCCACTCCTATTTCGGTTGTATGTACCTGCTTTTTAGCTTCGTCAATTTCATAATGAATATCTCTTTTCATTCCCTTTACGATTTTTGTAAATTCTGAATACCACTTTGTAGAATCGCTTACTTTACCTGAGATAATTAAAGGAGTTCTGGCTTCATCAACCAAAATTGAGTCAACTTCATCAATCACACTGTAAAATAACTCTCCTTGAACAAGTTGCTCACTAGAAATAGCCATATTGTCCCTTAAGTAATCAAATCCGAATTCATTGTTGGTTCCGTAAGTAATATCTTTTTTGTAAGCTTTATTTTTTTCTTCAGGGTCTTGGTTTGAGTGGATTAATCCCACCTCAAGTCCGAGAAAATTATAAATTGGACTCATCCACTCTGCATCTCTTTTTGCTAGATACTCATTAACAGTTACAACGTGAACTCCTTTTTTAAATAATGCCATTAAAGAAATTGGTAATGTTGAAACTAAAGTTTTTCCTTCTCCTGTTTTCATTTCAGCAATTTTATTTCTCAGTAAGACTAAGCCTCCAAAAATTTGTACATCATAATGTCTTTGACCAAGTGTTCTTTTTGCAGCTTCTCTAATATAAGCAAAAGCTTCAACTTCTATATTTTGAGGATCTCCATTTAGTTTCTTTGATAAATCTTGAAAGTTTACTTTGATTTCTTCATCAGAAAATAATTCAAATTCTTTTTCTTTGTCGTTAATGGCTTGAACAACATCGTTAAGTTCTGAAGCAAGCTTTCCACTTCCAACAGATAAGACTTTTTTAAATATACTCAAATTTAGCTAGTGCCATGCTCCCATGAGTCAAGATAATTAATTTGCTCCTCAGTAAGGATTTCTAACTCACCACCCATGAGTCCTAATTTAGTTGCAGCAATCTTCAAATCCACTTCTTTAGGTAATGTATATACTTTTGATTCTAGATTTTTATAATTATCTTTTATCCACTCTGCTGCAAGAGCCTGATTTGCAAAAGACATATCCATTACAGATGCAGGATGTCCAGTTGCAGCAGCTAAGTTTACTAGCCTTCCTTCAGCAAGAACTAGAATTTCTTTATCGTCATATTTATAGCTTTCTACATGGTCTCTTACTCTGTCAACACTTGAACTGTGATCCTTAAGTGCTTTAAGATTTATCTCAACATCAAAATGACCTGCATTTGCCAATGCAACTCCATCCTTCATGACATCAAAATGCTGTTTGTCTAGAGCATGCATGTTGCCGGTTACTGACACGATAACATCAGCAATTTTTGCTGCATTAACACTAGATTTTACCTCGTAACCATGCATTAGAGCTTCTAAAGCTCGAACCGAATTTGGTTCAACAACTGTAACTTTAGCGCCCATTCCATAAGCCCTTTCGGCAACTCCTTTTCCACAATCTCCAAATCCAATGACTACAACATTTAGTCCTGCAATAAGTAAATCTGTAGCCCTAACAACACCATCCATAGCACTTTGACCAGTACCAAATCTGTTATCAAAAAGGTGCTTAGTGTCTGAATCGTTCACAGCAACAACTGGGAATCTTAACTTATTATTTTTTTCCATAGATTTAAGCCTTATCACTCCCGTTGTAGTTTCTTCCATAGAACCCATTACAGGCAAATCAGCTCTATCAGTATGAAGTAAAGAAACTAAATCGGCTCCATCATCCATGGTTATGTCTGGTTTAGTATCTAATACAGAATTAAGATGTTTGAAAAAATCTTCATTGCTAACACCATGTATTGCGTGAACCTCTACACCACTATCAGCAAGATAAGCTGCTACCGAGTCTTTGGTAGAAAGAGGATTAGAAGCACACAATGCTACATTTGCCCCTGCTGACTGTAGAGTTAACATCAAATTAGCGGTTTCTTTAGTGACGTGCATACATGCACCGATATTCAATCCATCTAAAGGTTGTCTTTTTTCAAAATCAAGTTTTATATCTTCCAGTACTTGCATTTGTCTTTGGGCCCAGTTAACCTCCTCTTTTCCAATTGATGCTAATTTAGAATCTTTGATTGTTGACATATTCTTCCTATCCTTTTAATAATTTTTTTAATTTTTCAATTGATGTAATGTCATACGGGTCAATATTCAAATTTTCGGCCATATAAACACTCACCAAATCACCTATTAATATTAAATGAAATAATTCACTAATGATATTTTTTGAGGATATATTCTCAATTTCAGAGATATCAACCTTGTCACCAATAATTTCTTTTGTTAATTCAAATCTCTTACTAATTTGAGAATTTTCATCAGAAGACCTTAAAAATAATAACTGATAATTAGTTTTTGAATCTTCTTTATTTGCTTCCCAAGAAAGGATTTCATTATGATGAACCTCAGGCATATAGCCAATAAAAGCTTTTGATTTTGCATTCTCGTTGATTTGTGTTTTCCATCGTTGAGCAGCTAAATATGTTAATGGCGTACCTCCATAAATTAAAGAAGTCTTTGTACTTATCTCTTTAGAGATATTTAAAGCTTGTCTTAACAACTCATTTTTTGATTGGCTTGACAATACATCATTCAAATACTCCCCCGCTTGATTACACATCTCTAGATATTTTCCATCTTTATCGGAAGAAACATAATGCATTGCAGCTTTTGTCATTAATCCAAAGGCTGCTCTTGGTTGCAGTCCTTGCGGAACTTTAACAAACGGCCGTTCATGTTCTGTTGCTAATTCTAGTAATTGTCCTCCACTTGAAATTACTGACCAATCTAAATTATTTTTAATCGCATCATTTACAGCCTCAACAGTCTCTTCAGTATTTCCTGAGTAAGATATAAAAAGACACTTTGGCCTCCTGTCAGCAACTAGTTCTGGAATTCCATATGCTTTACTAACTTCGACGTTTATTTGCGTAGTTTCATTCAAAACAAGCTTTAAAACATCTCCCGCGACTCCAGAACCACCCATACCAACAATTAACAAATCATTATATGAATCAATTAAAAAGTCCGTTGAAGTTTCAAGTTCTTTTTTTAATTGATTACCTAAATCAAGTACGTGTTCAATCATTATTATCTATATAGTAGTTGAAATTTTCTCTAAAACTTCATCAAGTATTTTTTGAGATGAAGCTTCTATATTTACTCTTAATTTAGGTTCAGTATTTGATCCTCTAACATTAAACCAAAAGTTTTCATCAAAATATGAAAGACCATCGAGTTCATCAAAATCACCAGTAAAAACATTTTTAATTTTCTCCAGAGAGCTTTCTACATCTCCAACTACAAAGTTGACTTCTCCAGATGATGGAGGAAAATTATATCTGTCGATCATAATACTTACCTTCTCTCCTCGCTCAGAAATAATGGTCATAAAAATTAAGAGAGTAAGTATTGCTGAATCTGCAAAATAATTATCTTTGTAATAAAAATGA
>CACGVI010000009.1 GCA_902576605.1 uncultured Candidatus Actinomarina sp.
CCTTTTTCTTTATAGCTGTATTAGGTGCATTCATAACTGCTTTTTATATGACTAGAGCAGTTTGCCTTACTTTCTTAGGAGAGTATAGAGGTCACGGGCATCCACATGAGTCAGATTCCATGATGACAACACCTTTAGTTGTACTTGCTGTATTTGCAGCGGCTTCTGGATGGGTTAATATTCCAGGGGTTTACACAGGCTTTACCAAATGGGTAACTACTCGTAAAAATCCTATTATTGAATATCACCCAGAAAGCTTTGATTTATTTGCACTAGGGCTTGGTTTAACTGCAGGATTGCTTGGAATAGGTCTAGGTTACTATTTATACCAACTTCAAGGAAGTGCTGAGACTGGAGACGATAAAATTAAAATCGAACCAATTTGGAAAGTATTAGAAAATAAATACTACATTGATGATTTCTATTTCAGATTTATTATTGATCCAATCAAATTAAATATGGCTAAAGCAGTTGATGCATTTAACACAAATGTAATAGATAGATTTATAAATGGTTTCGGTCAGCTTGCATCATTTATGGGTGCAATAGTTTATAACAATATTGATCAAAAGGGAATTGATAAGGTTTTGAATATGTCTTCCACAGGAACTGATAGCTTTGGTGGAAAAGTTAAGTTACTACAAACAGGTAGAACACAGCAATATTTAATGTTGTTTTTAGGTGGCGTTGTGACGATTAGTTTATTAATTTTGTTTATTATATAGGAGGAAAAGTGGAATTATTAACAAACGGTACAGGATTGACGGTAGTAGTTTTTCTGCCTTTAATTAGTGCATTAATTTTGACCGCAATACCAAAAAGCCAAGAGCTTTTAATTAAAGGCTTCGCATTAGTTTCATCAATAGTCACATTTATTATAAGTGCCTTACTCCTACCTCAGTTTGATTTTTCTAATGCAGACAAATTACAACTCGGTAATAAAATTTCATGGATAAAAAGCATCAACGCAAATTATGAAATTGGGATAGATGGAATATCTCTTCCTTTATTAATTTTGTCTACATTTATTACAGTTTTAGCAATTATTTATTCAATTGAACATCTACCAGAACCAAAAAGTCCTAAGGGATTTCTTGCATTAATTCTAGTTTTAGAGACTGGTATGAATGGCACATTTGTCGCACTTGATTTAATATTGTTTTTCGTATTTTTTGAAATAGTTCTACTTCCAATGTACTTCATGATCGGAATTTGGGGAGATAAAACTGTAAGAACTGTAGCAGGATTTAAAAATCAAATTGAAACAAGACTATATGCAAGTATTAAGTTTTTTGTTTTTACTCTATTTGGTTCCGCATTTATGTTACTTGGCTTTTTAGGGTTGTATTACAGAGGTAATCGAACTTTCAGCATACCTGAATTAATTGAACTCGGAACTAATGGTGCATTTACAGGAACATTTGCGATGCTAGTTTTTGCAGTTTTGTTTCTTGGATTTGCGGTTAAAGTACCAATGTGGCCGTTGCATACCTGGCTTCCAGATGCACACACGGCAGCTCCTACAGTTGGTTCAGTATTGTTAGCAGCTATACTCTTAAAATTAGGATCTTATGGTTTTGTTAGAATCGCAATACCAATACTTCCAGAACAAGCAAAAGCCTGGGCTCCTGCGATTGCAATTCTTTCTGCAATAGGGATTATATATGGTTCACTTGCATGTTTAGCTCAAACTGATCTAAAGAGATTAATCGCATTTTCTTCCGTTGGCCATATGGGTTTTGTAATGTTGGGTATAGCTTCATTAACACCAATTGGTATAAATGCCGCAATGATTGGTATGGTCGCGCACGGAGTAATCACTGGCTTATTATTTTTCCTATCAGGCTCTATGGCTCACACATATCACACTCGAGATATGGGAAGGTTAGGTGGAAATATGAAACTACTCCCAAAGACTGGAGCACTGCTAGGGTTTACTGCAATGGCTTCTTTAGGCCTGCCTGGACTAGCTGGATTTTGGGGAGAGTTTATGGCATTACTTGGAGCATTTAATCCACTTGATGGGTTAAATGTTACGGTTTTTCGAGGATCAATGGTCGCTGGCGCTATTGGAACTGTATTAACCGCAGGATATTTGTTGTGGATGTTGCAAAGAGTTAATCTTGGTGAACCTTCTGATGAATGGAATGAAATGGAGCTTCATGATGCAGATGGCTATGAATTAGCTGCATGGATTCCACTGGTAATTCTAACAATTCTTATTGGTGTATTTCCAAAGCTAATATTTGGAGCAACTAATGATGCTGTTGTAAGCCTTCTTTCTAAAGCATTTGGAGGATAAAAATTACTATAAACTACTTTGCAATTTCAACTGAGTTAATAGTTATATTCACTATTGTTGGAACTTTAATATTAGATTTAATTCTTCCAAGAAAATCAAAATATTATGTTGCAGCTTTTGCTCTTTTTGGGACATTAGCATCTTTAGCACCCTTAGTAATTCAGTGGGCTACTTACTCAGATCCAATTTATACTTTTGGCAACAGCTTTGTAGTAGATAAATTTTCAATCATTCTTAAAGGTCTGTTTATACTCATCACTTACTTAACATTTTTACTTTCAATAAACTTTATAGAAAGTGATAAGTTTTATCAAGGGGAGTATTATTACCTTCTCCTCAGCTCTCTACTTGGCGCTTTAGTAGTAAGTTCTTCCAGGGACCTACTCACAATATTTATTGGAATTGAGTTAGCATCAACGCCAATGTTTTTATTATCTGGTTGGAAAAAGGGAGACAGAAAATCTAATGAAGGTGCGATTAAATTCTTCTTACTAGGAGTTCTCTCGGCTTCTCTAATATTGTATGGATTCTCATTAATTTATGGATTAACAGGTCAATTAGTTTTTGCAGATATATCTACCTATATACTTGCAAACTCATTAGGTTCTTCACCTGTACTTTTATTGAGTGCTATTTTAGTTATTTCAGGAATTGGATTTAAAATATCTGTCGTTCCCTTTCACTCATGGGCTCCAGACACTTATGAAGGGGCACCTTTGCCAATAACCGCATATCTTTCAGTTAGCTCCAAAGCTACAGGCTTTGTTGCACTGATTGTACTTTTGACGAAGGTGTTTGAAAGTTCTGGGCAAAGTTGGGGCGTAATTTTAGCAATTGTTTCAGGTGCAACAATGACTTTAGGAAATTTAGTAGCATTGCAGCAAACAAACCCAGTAAGGTTACTGGCATATTCTTCAATATCTCAGGCGGGATTTATTATCGCACCACTCGCTGTATCTGGAATAACTGGTAATTATCAAGATGGTATTTTTGCAAGTGTCACTTATTTAATTATTTATGCCTTTATGAATATAGGGGCCTTTTTATCAGTACATCTTTTTACGAACTTTACGAAATCAGATAATTTTTATGAATGGGGAGGTATTGCGAAACACTCACCTCTTGCGGCAGTTTTAACAACTGTTTTCTTTTTCTCTTTGGCAGGCATACCTCCGCTTGGAGGTTGGTTTGCTAAGTTTGTGGTCTTTAGAAGTCTTTTGAGTACTGGGGAAATAATCGGTATTTCTCTCGCTATAGTAGGTGCGATAAATGCAGTTATTGCACTTGTTTACTACGCAAGAATATCAAAAGTTATATGGATGGATGAACTAAGAAATCCTGAAGAAGAAAAATCATTTGAATTTCAAAGTCCTCTTAAAGTTGTAGGAGCTCTTACAGTTCTCATAACATTTGTTGCAGGTATTTTTCCTGGGATATTCAGTTACCTTGGTGAAGTCTCTTCGATTTTTTTTGGTAATTAAAACTTGGAATTCAAAGAATTTAATAACTATCTTCTAAAAAAATATAATACCAACAAAATATTTTTTGATGAGTATATGGAGGAAGCTCTTTATTCAAAATATGGTTTTTTTAATAATGAAAAAGTTAGATCAAAGAAAAGTGGAGATTTTCTAACTTCTCCAGAAGTTTCTGAATATTTTGGAAAAATTATTAATAAATGGATTCAAAAAAATAATTTAGATTTAAATATTACTGAATTTGGTTCTGGAACAGGATCACTTATTGAACAAATTGACACTAAAAATAAATTTGCTGTTGAAATATCTTCGACAGCTAGAGCAGAGTTAAGTCAAAAAAATGTCCAAAATGTTTCAAGCCTTGATGAGCTTACTTATAAAAATAGTGATTTGGTTTTTGGAAATGAAGTTTTAGACAACATCCCTTGTTCAATTGCAATATATAAAGATGGTAAATGGCAGGAAAAAATAGTTAGCTTTAATGATGGAATCTTTTTATATGATTTTGTTGACGCAAGAACAAAGATTGTTGAGTGGATTGAATGGAACCGTATAAAGGCTGATGAAAATATAGACGTGGAAATTCAAACAAATATTGATATATTTTTAGAAAAAATAATCAATAAATTAAATCCAAAAAATATTCTTTTTTTTGATTATGGTTATGAACAAAAGGATAGAAGTAAAAGAAAGTACAGGTCATTACTTAGGACTTATAAAGACCACCACCTTTCTGTTGATCCAATATTAGAACCGGGAAATGTAGATATTACTTATGATATTAATTTTTCTGCAGTAATGAGAAAACTAAAAACCCTGGGCTATGAATCAATATTGTCACTACAGAGAGATTTTTTAATCACTAATGGTTTTGATGAGTATTTTGATAATTTGCAAAACAAACTTTTATTATCTGAAGGTATAGAAAATTTAAAAATTAATAGTCAACTGTCCGGGCTTAAGGCTCTTATTGACTCAAACGGACTTGGAGGTTTTTATTGTTTGGAAGCAAAAAAAATATAATTATTACAAATTTATAATTAAATTATGAACTTTGTAAAAACTACACTATTACTGACATTAATGACTTTGGTTGTCTTATTTTCGGCGACTGCATTAGGATTTGATGTAATTTCTGCACTCTTTTTTGCTGTAATTTTTAATTTTTTTATATACTTTTTTTCTGGTAATTTAGCTATTAAATCAACAAGAGCTCAACTAATAAAAGATGGAGAATTCGAAGAAGTTACCCAAATAATATCCCACCTTATACAAAAAGAAAAAATGCCAATGCCGGAGTTATATGTAATTAACAGTGATCAACCAAATGCTTTTGCAACTGGCAGAAATCCAAAAAATGCAAAAGTTGCAGTAACAACTGGCATCTTAAAGCTTTTGAATAGAGATGAATTAGAAGGAGTCCTTGCACATGAATTATCACATATTAAAAACAGAGACATTCTAGTTTCAAGTATTGCAGCAATGTTGGCCGCTGCTATTTCCTTTATGTCCAGAATGGTATTTTGGGGTGGTGGTAACAGGAACAGAAATACACATCCAGCAATAATAATTATCGCAATGATTGCTGCACCAATAGCTTCATTAATTATTAGGATGGCAATTTCTAGAACAAGGGAATTTGGTGCAGACAAAACTGGTGCAGAGATTTCTGGCAATCCTTTAGCATTAGCATCTGCTTTAGAAAAAATTGAAAGGTATGCAAAAGTTCCAATGGATGTAAATCCAGCTATCAGTCAATTATTTATCTCAGATCCACTTAAGGCATTTTCCGGAAATAGTTTTAGCAAATTATTTTCTACCCATCCTCCTACAGCTGAAAGAGTAAGAAGATTGAGGCAGCGCCAAAGTGGTATTAGGTATTAACAATACACCTTCAATAGAACCAGAAAATCTTGAAGACTTACTTCAAGAGGGCTATCAATTGATCGATGTAAGAGAACAGGATGAATGGGACGCTGGCCACCACAAACATGCAAGCCACCTACCAATGGGAGAGGTTGTAGAAAAGATTGACAATTTTAACAATAATAAAAAATATATTTTCGTATGTCGTTCAGGAGCCAGATCTGAAAGGGTGACCAATTTTATGATTTCTAAGAATGTTGAATCATACAATTTAACAGGCGGCATGAAGCAGCTTAAAAATTTTACTGATGAAATTTATAATTTAGAGGGTAATTCTGGACAAATCATCTAAAATTTATTTGTGATAATTTGTATTGGAAATGCACTTGTTGATTCATTAACTCAAATAGAAGAATCTAAAATTGATGAGTTGAAATTAAACAAAGCTCGGATGACTCTTGTTGACAAAGATCGTTCGAATTTTCTTCTGGAAAATATGAAGGATCCAATATATGAAGCTGGCGGTTCTGCAGCAAACACTGCATATTGGATTTCTCAATTAGGCGGAGATGTCGGGTTTATAGGAAAAATATCAAATGACGATTTAGGCAAACAATTTCAAACAAGTCTCAAGGTTTCAGGTTTAAGGGATTTTACTGTTTACGAGACAGACGATAATCAAACTGGATTATGCGCAATCTTTATTACACCCGATGGCGAACGAACAATGAATACATATTTAGGCGCTGGCGAGCATCTTTCAGTTGAAGATTTAAATGAGAGTTCAATTAGAGATGCAGAAATTTTATATATGGAAGGGTACTTGTGGGACAAGCCCTCAAGCAAAGAAGCTTTTCTTCATGCAGCAAAATTAAATAAAGAATCGGGAGGGTTGAATGCTATAAGTTTATCCGATGTTTTTTGTGTAGACATGCATAGAGAGAGTTTTATAGACTTTATTAAGAGTGATATAAATTTTGTATTTTGTAATGAAGATGAATTAAATGCACTTTTTCAGACAGGAATTACAACTGAAGCAATTAAATATTTTGATAGAGAATTTCCTAATACCCAGCAATTAATTTGCACTCTTGGAGCAGATGGCGTTCTGATTCTGGATGAAGGAAAACAATATAACTTTAACTCAACAGAAGCCAACGTAATAGATAAAACTGGCGCAGGTGATTTTTTTGCTGCTGGATATCTTTTCGGACTCCAAAAAGGATTAACGATAAATGAATCTGCAGACATTGCTAATAAAAGTGCTGCGCATGTTATCAGTGAAATTGGGGTAAGACCTAAAAATAAATTTGTTTAATTAGTCCAACCTATTAAATTTTGTATTTCTCTTTCTTCATTATCAAAAACTTTCAAATTTACTTCTGAAAATTCAATTTTTCCCGATTTGGATTTCTTATTTTTGGAAAAAATTATAAAATTTTCCTCCGAGTCTAATGCTGCAATATAGTCACCGTTTGGAGACCAATGTAGAGACTTAAAGTAATAGTTAGTAGGTGCTTTCGATTTGAAGACTTCTATGTTCTCCATTCTATTTGTATAGTAAACTCCAATTACCCTTGAGCTATAATCAGAAGTGTCCCATGGATCATTTAACTTTTCACCATATACATTGATCCTATTTCTGTCTTCAGAGTAAAAATTTGGTTGTTGTATCTTATCAACTATTTTTTTTGTCTCTATATTTATTACTAGCCCCATTTCGTCACCTGATGATTCATCCCAGTATCTGAGTAAGATATTTTCGTCTTCAAAAATTTCAGTATCGTAAAAGTAAATATCATATGTCATTTCGTAAAGGTCGCTACTACAAATTATTTTTTCTTCTTTAAATGAATTAGCTTCAAAGTCAATTGATAAAATACATTGGTCCATAATATCTGGCGCTGGAGGAATTAAATTTTGACTTTGAACCTGAACATGGTAAATTAATTTTCCTTTGAGTCCTTCTTCATTCTTTAAGATTTCATATTCAGGCAAAGGCACGACTCCAAATATAGCAACAATGATTGTAGTTATGAGAAGTATTGCTAGTGATAAGAATAAAGGAGTATTTCTTTGCTTCATGTTTTTTTTATTCTGTATCAGTAGATATAATATTTCCTCTTATTGAATTTAAATATAAACCTACTACTACAAGTACTCCTCCCACTAAGAAAAGAATTAAAGGTGGCCATATGTTATCTGGCAATATTTCAGTTATCAACCTTGGAAGGTTTATAACTAGACCCAAACCACCAATAAAAAATATTACTTGTTCAGAGAGCTGAATACTTGCCCAAACATAAAATATTGATCCCAAGATTAAAATTAAAATACTAATTATTTCAATTTGAATGAGGTCTTCTATCAAAATTATTGTTCCTATAGAAACGGTAGATACTGATAGAAAATAACCCAACCAGCTTGGTTTAAGAAGTGTTGAGTAAGTATTTATACCCCAAATGCTTCCAATAGCAATTAGAAAAAGCCCAACAGCCCAAGGTTCGATATTTGGAAATAATAAATTCCCAATAGCACCCAGATGAAAACATATACAATAAAATAATGCTGCATGTTGAAAAATTAATTTTGTTCTTAAAAATAAATAAATTGCGTAAAGTAAAACAAAAAACGAAACAAGAACAAAGGATATCTCTTCACTAAAATTTACTATCTCTGTTTCTTGGAGAATATTTATAGAAAAAGTTACCGAGGCCCCAAATGAAATATTTGAAATCAAGAAGAGAAAGGAGCTAACTCTTTCTGTTGATTTAAAAATGAATAGTTTTTCGTCTTCTAAGTTTTCGCTATAAGTGGCTGCATAAAATAAGAAGTAAGTAGTTGCTACTAAAAGTCCTAGTTGTGCCCAATATGCAAGATTCATCCACAATAGAGGTATCGTTCCAAGAAGACCAGATAAAAGAAATAAACCCCCAATTAAAGTTATTGCTCTTGCAATTTTAGATTTTTGATTTGGATTTGATTCTTGTTCAAACTTTACTATTTCTTCATAAGAAGCTTGAGTAATTAGACCATTTTCGAGCCATCTATTTAAAAATTCTCTTACCTTTTTGTCCATAAAACAATCCTAATCTATTAAAAATTCATCTCACTAATTTTTATTTATAATCTAAACTTTATAGAGACTTTAATGTTTTGCCGAGATGCCCGAGCGGCCAAAGGGAGCAGACTGTAAATCTGCCGGCTACGCCTTCGTAGGTTCGAATCCTACTCTCGGCACTAAAGCCCTCTTAGCTCAGTTGGTAGAGCACTTCCATGGTAAGGAAGAGGTCTCCGGTTCAATCCCGGAAGAGGGCTCAGAGGCTAAACTAAGTCTTAAGGCGGCGTAGCTCAGTTGGTAAGAGCGCACGACTCATAATCGTGAGGTCGGCAGTTCAAGTCTGCCCGCCGCTACAAAACTAAGAAAGGAAAAAAATGGCGTCTGACAAAAGGCCACCAATCACTTTGGTGTGTACAGAAACGGGTGATCACAATTATGTGACGACTAAAAATAAAACAAACACACCTGATAGGCTAGAGCTAATGAAATATAGCCCTAGGTTGAGAAAGCACACTCTTCATAGAGAAAAAAGGTAGATTTATCAATTTTTCATAATTATTCTTACATTAAGTAATGAAAAACGTTTCTAATATAGAAAACTACAACGATGACATCTCTAATGCAGAGTTGGTAAAAAAATCACAGTTTGGTGATAAATCTGCATTTGAACAATTAGTTGTTAGGCATCAGGATTTAGTCTTTTCATTGGCTTACAAATTAACTGGCAACAGGGAAATGGCAAATGATGTTGCTCAAGAGTCATTCATTAGAGCATGGAAAGCAATTGAAAAGTTTCGTGGAGACTCTACATTCAGTACCTGGATTTATAGAATTACTGTTAATACAGCATGGACTCTAAGAAAAAAAGCAAAGAAACATAATACTCTTAATATAGAAGACACTTATGAGCCAATTGTTATTGATGAAAAAAAAGATCCAGAGTTAGTTGCAATAAATTCTGACTTATCTTCTGTTTTAGTTAGTGCTTTAGATAAGATTCCAATAGATCAGAGAATAATTGTTGAGTTAAAAAACATTGAAGGTAGATCACACAAAGAGATTGCCGATTTTCTTGGAATTAGTGTTACAGCTGCAAAAGTAAGATTACATAGAGCTCATCAAAAATTAAGACAGATATTAGAGGAAGTAGAAAGATGAAAGATATTTTTTCAAACTTGAAGACAAACATACTTTGTAAAAGAACTAGAAATAAAATGTTGTCTTCTTACCTAAGTAATCAATATTTTGGTTTTGATAACAATGCACATGCCTCTTCATGTATCAAATGTCAAGTATCTGGAAAAAGATATAAAGCTTTTAAAGAGGAATTAGATAATGAGTTCAAAAAAGAAGTAGAAGTACCGACAGACTTTGCCTCTAAGGTAATGTCATCATTAGATAAAAAAGTAAAAACAACTACAAGTAAGAGCACAAAAATAATATTATTGACATTGCTCGGAATATTATCAATCGTATTTTTAGTATTTGGACGCAAGCGCTCATCTAGCAAATTAGAGAAGGAGCAATAACTTAGGGGTGTAGCTCTAATTGGCAGAGCGACGGTCTCCAAAACCGTAGGTTGTGAGTTCGAGTCTCACCGCCCCTGCTGAGGTAATTATGAATGAAATGAACAGAGAAATGAGAAGAATGTCTGAACGTGAAGAACGTTTGGCAAAAAAGGCTGATAGAAATATTGGTAAGCATCAATCAGGTGAAAAAGTTTCAAGGTTTAAAAGAATTTCAAATTATTTAGGTGAAGTAAGAACTGAACTCAAAAGAGTAAATTGGCCAAGCTACTCGACATTATCATCATTTACTATTGTCACTGTTGTTACTATCGCCTTTTTTACTTTTTTTATTTTTGGAATGGACTTTAGTTTTAAAAATACATTGATTAACCTATTATCTTTCGGAGAATAAATGTTAGAAGACACAGCTACAACTGAAGAAAATCAGTCTACTGAAGAAGTTGAAATTGAAGATACTTCAGTTCAAACACATCCATATGATATGCCTGGTGAATGGTTTGTGCTTAATGCTCAATCCGGACATGAAAAAAAAGTAAAAACAAATATTTTAACTAGAATAAAAAACCTTCATTTAGAAGACAAAGTTTACGATGTTGTTATTCCTACAGATGAAGTTGTGGAAATTAGGAATGGCAAAAAAGTAAACTTAGAAAAGAAAACTTTTCCTGGATATGTCTTGGTAAGAATGGACTTGGATGATACAACTTGGTATGAAATTAGAAATACACCCTCAATAATTGGTTTTGTTGGATCTGGCAAAAGACCAATAGCCCTTTCAAGAAGAGAAATTGAGAGAATATTAGGTTCAAACGAAGTGGAAGAAGTAAAGAAAGAATCACCTAAATTTAAGCCAGATTTTGAAGTTGGTGAAACTGTAAGAGTAACTACTGGGCCTTTTGCTGACTTCAATGGAATCATTGAAGAAATTAATTTAGATCAATCAAAAGTTACAGTTTTAGTTAATATATTTGGACGAGAAACTCCTGTTGAATTGGGTTTTACAGATATAGTAAAAAATTAAGGAAAGATATGGCAAAACCAGTTAAAGCATTATTAAAACTTCAAATTCCCGGTGGCGGCGCTACGCCAGCACCTCCAGTTGGTTCTGCTTTGGGTCAGTACGGAGTTAACATTATGGACTTTGTCCAGGCATTTAACAATGATACTGCTAGCAGGCAAGGTGAAACTGTTCCTGTTGAAATTACAATATATGAAGATAACTCTTTTACATTTGTTACAAAAACAGCTCCCGCCTCATATTTAATTAAAAAAGCTATCGGCATAACCTCAGGATCTCCAGAGCCACATAAAGAAAAAGTAGCTTCAATCACAAGAGACCAGCTTAAAAATATTGCTGAAGCAAAAATGGAAGACTTAAATGCAAACGATATAGATGCAGCTATTTCTATCATTGCTGGAACAGCAAGGTCTATGGGAGTAACTGTAGAAAACTAGAATACTTATTTTTGGGAGACTAAAAGTCGTTTGAACCAAAGGAGGAAAAATGAAAAAAATAGGCAAAAAGTACAAATCAGCTAAAGAAGCTATCCCAGCTGAAAAGCAGTCAAAATCAGAAGCAATAAGCTTGTGTAAAAACAACGCTCCTGCAAACTTTGATGAGTCAGTAGATGTTGCATTCTCATTAGGCATAGATCCAAAAGATGCTGAACAGAACATAAGAACAACAGTCTCATTACCAAATGGAACTGGTAAGGATGTTCGAATTGCCGTATTTGCTGGTGGAGAAGCCTTAACAGAAGCTGAATCAGCTGGAGCAGAAATTGTGGGTGGTAAAGAGCTTGCTACTAAAGTTGCATCCGAACAAAAACTAGATGCAGATATAGTTATTTCTACACCTGAAATGATGGCTGAGGTTGGTCAGTTAGGTAAAATTTTAGGACCACAAGGGTTAATGCCCAATCCAAAGACTGGTACAGTAACTCCTAATGTTGCAAAGGCAGTTGAGGACTTTAAAAAAGGAAAAGTTGAAATTAAGAATGACAAATTAGGCAATGTACACTTGTCTATTGGAAAAGTCTCTTTTGATGAAGCTAAGTTAGCTGAAAATTTAGACGAGGTTATTGCTGTTTTAACAAAAGCTAAACCTTCATCATCTAAAGGCGAATTCATAAAAACTGTACATATGTCTTCAACTATGGGTCCATCAATTAGTGTCGATATAAACATATAAATAATTTGCATTTATTTTTTGATATGGTTTATATTTAAATCTGACAATTAAAACCAAAGACCGTTAGTAAACAAATGTAAATCTAACGCAGGTAAAGCTTACAGGTCCTTGGTATTGAAGGACTTTTTTTATGGTACGAGAAGATAAGGTAAAAGTTGTAAAAGACTTAGAAGATTTATTCAAATCTGCAAATGCTTTAGTGCTTGCAGAGTATAGAGGGCTTACTGTTACCCAGCAAACAAAGCTAAGGCGTGAATTAAAAAATGCTGGTGCCTCATTCAATGTAGTCAAAATGTCTTTAGCTAAAAGAGCCGCAGAAAATATTGGATTAGATTCTTTAAATGATTATTTTTCTGGTCCTACAGGAGTGGCAGTAATTGAATCTGACCCAGTCGAAGCTGCAAAAGTCCTAAAAGAATTTTCAAAAGAAAATGAAGCCTTTGTAGTTAAAGGTGGTTTGATGGATTCTGAACCATTAACTGTAGACCAACTTAATGTTCTAGCTGAAATTGAACCTAGAGATGTACTTCTAGCAAAAATTGCTGGTGGCTTCAATGCACCATTGGTGAAGGTTGCTGCTGGTGCAAAAGCTGTAATCAATAAGGCTGGCTATGCATTGAGTGCTTTAGTAGATAAAAAAGCAAGCGGAGAAGAAGTTTCTGAAGCTGCTGATTCAGTTAAAGAAGAAGTAGCTTCTGAAGAAGTTAAAAAAGAGGAGGAATAGCAAATGGCAAAAATGACAACTGATGAGTTGCTTGGTGTCTTTGAGGAAATGACTGTCTTAGAACTAAAAGAGTTTTTAGATGCATTTGAAGAAAAATTTGATGTTACTGCCGCAGCCCCTGTAGCTGTAGCTGCTGCACCAGCTGGTGGAGGAGATGATGCAGGAGCAGCAGAAAAAGATTCATATGATGTAGTCCTTTCTGATGCAGGATCACAAAAAATACAAGTAATTAAGGAAGTAAGAGGCCTTACTAGTCTTGGACTAAAAGAAGCAAAAGAGCTTGTAGACGGTGCTCCATCAGACATTTTGACTGGTGTTTCTAAAGAAGATGCTGATAAAGCAAAAGAAGCTTTAGAAGGCGCTGGCGCAACTGTAGAACTCAAATAATTTATTAATTATTTGTTTACTTAAATAAAAAGTACTAATATACTCTACCTTTCGGGTAGCTGTTATTTAATTTTTGAGGAGGCTTGTTGTCCGCTGTTCAGAATTCTAGACTTTCATTTGCAAAAATTCCTAAAGTTCTAGATATTCCAGATTTGTTAATTATACAAAAAGATTCTTTCAAGTGGTTTATTGAAGAGGGTTTAAAAGAGATTTTAGATGAAATTTCTCCTATTGAAGATTTCTCTGGTAGATTTTCTTTAGAATTCTTAAATCATTATTTCGAAGAGCCATTAAAAACTCTTGAAGATTGTAAGATAACAGACTCAACTTATTCACAACCTTTATATGTAACTGCTCAATTTTTAGATCGTGAAACCGGTCAAATAAAACAACAAACAGTTTTCCTTGGTGATTTTCCAATCATGTCAGATACTGGAACTTTCATTATTAATGGAACAGAAAGAGTTATTGTTAGTCAGTTAGTCAGATCACCTGGAGTATATTTTTCTCAAGAAATAGATAAAACATCTGACAAGGAAGTCTTCATTGGAAAAATGATTCCTGGAAGAGGTGCATGGCTTGAATTCGACACAGACAAACGAGACACTCTTGGTGTAAGAGTAGATAGAAAAAGAAGACAACACATCACTGGTTTCTTGATGGCCCTTGATGTAATTGAAAATAAAGAAGATGCAATAGAGTTATTAGGAGATTACCCATCCGTAAGAAACACTATTGAACGAGATCCTGACACAACAAGAGAAGCAGCACTTATTGATTTATACAGAAAGTTAAGACCAGGAGAACCTGCAACAGTTGAATCTGCTAGAAACTTGGTTAAACAAATGTTTTACACTCCTAAAAGATATGACTTAACAAAAGTTGGCCGATACAAAGTTGAACAAAAGTTAGGAAGACAATACGGCGAAAAAGATGCTGAGTCTTATACAACTGAAGATGACGGAATGTTAAGAATTGAAGATATGATTGATTCAATTAAATATGTCATCGCTCTACACGCAGGTGAAGATAGCTTTATTAACAATAAAGGTAAAGAAATTCCTGTTCGTCTAGATGACATTGATCACTTTGGAAATAGAAGAATTAGAACAGTAGGTGAATTAGTTCAAAATCAAGTAAGAGTAGGTCTTAGTAGATTAGAAAGAGTAGTTAGAGAAAGAATGACAACCCAGGAACCGGAAGCGATTACACCTCAGTCACTAATTAACATTCGTCCAATTCAAGCATCATTAAAAGAATTTTTTGGTACAAGTCAATTAAGCCAGTTCATGGATCAACCAAATCCAATTGCAGGTTTAACCCACAGAAGAAGACTGTCAGCTTTGGGTCCTGGAGGTTTGTCAAGAGAAAGAGCAGGATTTGAAGTTAGAGACGTTCACCCTTCCCACTATGGAAGAATGTGTCCTATTGAGACACCAGAAGGACCAAATATTGGTCTAATAGGTACCCTTGCTACATATGGTCGCGTTAACAAATTTGGATTTATTGAGACACCATATTGGAAAGTTGAAAATGGGGTTGTCAAAACAAATAAAGCAGTGTACTTAACTGCTGCTGAAGAGGATAATTTTACAATTGCTCAGGCTAATGCTCCCTTAAAAGAAGATGGAACTTTCCAAAATAAGAGAGTTCTCTCTCGACAAAATGGGGGAGAAGTTGCATTCGTTTCAGATAAAGAAATAGATTATATGGATGTCAGTCCTAAACAAATCTGTTCAGTCACTACAGCTCTTATTCCATTTCTTGAGCATGATGATGCAAACAGAGCATTGATGGGATCAAACATGCAGAGACAGGCAGTTCCATTAGTTAAAACTGAAGCACCTTATGTAGGTACAGGAATGGAAGAAAATGTTGCAAGAGATTCTGGAGAAGCTCTTATATCTAATATTTCTGGAACTGTTGAAGAAGTATCTGGTGATGAAATCACAGTAAAAGAAGAAGGTACTAATAAAAAACATAGATTTGAAGTTTTAAAATTCAAAAGATCCAACCAGGCTACAAGTTGGAATCAAAAACCACTTGTCAAGGTTGGTACAAAAGTTAAACCAGGAGACGTATTAGCTGACGGTCCAAGTACACAAGGTGGAGAGTTAGCTCTAGGTAAGAATTTACTTGTTGGATATATGCCGTGGGATGGCTATAACTTTGAAGATTCAATTGTAATATCTGAAAGACTTGTTAAAGAAGATGTCTTAACTTCTGTACACATAGCTGAACATGAAATAGAAGCACGAGATACAAAACTTGGTGAAGAGGAAATAACAAGAGATATTCCTAATGTAGCTGAAGAAGTTTTAATGGATTTAGATGAAATGGGAATTGTTAGAATCGGTGCCGAAGTATCACCAGGAGATTATCTTGTCGGAAAAGTTACTCCAAAGGGAGAAACCGAGTTAACACCTGAAGAAAGACTTTTGAGAGCTATTTTTGGTGAAAAAGCAAGAGAAGTTAGAGATACCTCTTTGAGAGTTCCTCATGGTGAAAGAGGAAAAGTTATAGATGTACAAATTTTAAAGCGTGATGATGGAGCGGACTTACCTCCTGGCGTCAATCAAAAGGTAAGAGTATATGTCGCAATACAAAGAAAAATTCAAGTTGGCGACAAGCTATCAGGTAGGCACGGAAACAAAGGTGTTATATCAAAAATTCTTCCAATTGAAGACATGCCTTATATGGAGGATGGTACACCTCTAGATATTATGCTCTCACCTCTAGGTGTTCCTAGCCGAATGAATCTGGGACAAATTTTAGAGACACATCTTGGTTGGGCAGCCGACCAGGGTTGGAATGAATACAAAGGCCAAACAAAAGCATCTAGTGGTGCAAAGCCTGGAACTCTTATCTCAACGCCGGTGTTTGATGGGGCAGATGAAGATGAAATACATGAAATTTTAAGAAATGTAAATCCAAACAGAGATGGAAATTTGATGGTTGATGAAAATGGTAAAGCAACTCTATATGATGGTCGAACTGGTGAATCTTTTGATTCAAAAATTACTGTTGGATACACATATATATTAAAGCTTATTCACTTAGTTGATGAAAAAATTCATGCAAGATCAACTGGTCCTTACTCCATGATTACTCAGCAACCATTGGGTGGTAAAGCTCAATTTGGTGGCCAAAGATTCGGAGAAATGGAAGTTTGGGCGTTAGAAGCTTATGGTGCTAGCTATGCACTTCAAGAACTTCTTACTATTAAATCTGATGATACTGTCGGTAGGGTAAAGGTATATGAATCAATAGTTAAGGGTGATAATATTCCTGAGCCAGGCATACCAGAGTCTTTTAAAGTTCTATTAAAAGAAATGCAAAGCTTATGTTTGAATGTTGAAATTCTTTCAGCAGGTGAGGAAATTTCAATGAAAGATATAAGCGATGAATATGTCAAGACAGCTGAAACTTTAGGAATTGATATGACACGCCCAGAACAAGACGAGGCTGAGGTATAAATATGGATAAAGTTTTTGATGAGTTAAGTATCAGTCTTGCAACCTCAGATCAAATGAGGAGTTGGTCCTTTGGTGAAGTTAAAAAACCAGAAACAATTAATTACAGAACTTTAAAGCCTGAGAAAGACGGTCTTTTTGATGAAAGAATTTTTGGACCTACAAAAGATTGGGAATGTTCTTGTGGAAGATATAAAAGAATTAGATATAGAGGAATTGTTTGTGAAAGATGTGGTGTTGAAGTAACCAGACGTGAAGTTAGAAGAGAGAGAATGGGACATATTGAACTCGCTGCACCAGTTACTCACATTTGGTACTTTAAGGGAGTTCCAAGTAGATTAGGTTATTTCTTAGACATGTCTCCAAAAGAGCTTGAAAAAGTAATTTATTTCGCAGCATATTTGGTAGTTTCCATCGATTCTAAAAAGAGAACAAAAGATTTAGCGGAGCTTGAAGAAGCAGTTGTTGCAGAAGTAGAGATTGTTAATGAAGATTTTGAAGAATGGGAACAAAAAAGAATTAAACAGATGGATACTGAAATTAAAGCCATGGAGAATGCAAAAATTCCTGAGCCAGAAATCCAAATTAGAAAAAAAGAAGTTGAAAAAGAAATAAAACAAAAAAAAGCTAAGTCTGATGCTGAAATTAAAGTTATCGAAGAAGCCTTCTCTACTTTGAAGACACTTAAGCCAAAAACACTCATAGAAAATGACACATTGTGGCGTGAAATGATTGACAAATATGATGAGTATTTTACTGGTGGTATGGGAGCAGAAGCAGTTAGAGAGTTAGTACAACTTGTTGACTTAAAAGCTGAAATGGAAAAATTAGAGACAGACTTAGATTCTAAGTCAGCTCAAAGACGCCAAAGAGCTATTCAACGTATGAAAGTTATTAAGCCTTTTGCAGATGGAAAAAACCCTCCTGAAGCAATGATACTTGAAGTAGTTCCTGTTATTCCTCCTGAGCTTCGCCCTATGGTTCAGTTAGATGGTGGTAGATTTGCTACTTCAGATCTTAATGACTTATACAGAAGATTAATTAACAGAAACAATAGGCTGAAAAAACTTATTGAGCTTGGAGCACCAGACATAATTATCAGCAATGAAAAAAGAATGTTGCAAGAGTCTGTAGACGCACTGTTTGATAACGGTAGAAGAGGACGTGCTGTTGCGGGTGCAGGTGGACGTGGACTCAAGTCACTTTCAGATATGCTTAAAGGAAAACAGGGAAGATTTCGTCAGAACTTACTTGGTAAAAGAGTTGATTACTCAGCAAGGTCTGTAATTGTAGTTGGTCCACATTTAGAACTTCAACAATGTGGTCTTCCTAAAATGATGGCGCTAGAGTTATTCAAGCCATTCGTCATGAAGAGGCTTGTCGAGCTTGGGCTTGCTCAAAATATAAAATCTGCGAAAAGAATGGTTGAAAGATCAAGGGCTCAAGTCTGGGATGTACTAGCTGAAGTAATTGAAGAACACCCAGTCCTTTTAAACAGAGCACCTACTTTACACAGGCTTGGTATTCAAGCATTTGAACCAATCCTTGTAGAAGGAAAGGCTATTCAAGTCCATCCTTTGGTTTGTGAAGCGTTTAATGCTGATTTTGATGGAGACCAAATGGCAGTCCATGTTCCACTTTCAGCAGAAGCACAAGCTGAAGCAAGAGTTCTTATGCTATCAACAAATAATGTTTTGTCTCCAGCTTCAGGAAACCCTATTGTTTCACCAAGTCAAGACATGGTTATTGGGCTTTATTACATTACTGAATGTCATGAAGATTTAGAAACTGCAAAATTTAATTTTGTTGACTTCAATGAAGCACAAGTTGCTTATGAAAATGGTCATATTGGGTTGCAAACACCAATTAATGTAAGAGTTGGAGATTTGGCTGGTAATCCAGAAATGCACTCTGAATTAAAAGGAAGATTCTCAGAACTGTTAACTGATCAACCAATTGACGGCAATCAGTTAATGCAAACAACGCTTGGAAGATTACATTTTAATTCAATTATGCCTACTGATTTCCCATATATTCAGGCTTCTGTCAGAAAACCAGAAATGAAAAAAATTATTTCTGAAGTTATTGAGCGTTACAATAAAGCTGAACTCAGAATATTTTTAGACTCAATGAAATCTGTGGGCTTTACATTTGGTGCTAAAGCAGGCTTGACTGTTGCCATGAACGATGTGAAAACACCTCCAAGCAAAAACCAAATACTAGAAAAATATGAAGCAGAAGCCGAAAAGGTTGAAAAATTATTTTTAGATGACATTATTACTGAAACTGAGCGTAAGCAAAAAATTATTGAGATATGGAACGAAGCTACAGACCAAGTTCAATATGCTATGAGTGCTGAACTTGAAGCTGAACAGTTCAATCCAGTAGACATGATGGTTAAATCTGGTGCTCGAGGAAACATGATGCAAGTAAGGCAATTAGCAGGAATGAGAGGCTTAGTTGCGAATCCTAAAGGTGACATAATTGAACGACCAATTAAAAGTAACTTCAGAGAGGGTATGTCAGTACTTGAGTATTTTATATCTACTCACGGTGCTAGAAAAGGTCTCGCCGATACAGCTCTTAGGACTGCAGACTCTGGTTATTTAACAAGAAGGTTAGTAGATGTTGCAGCAGGTATCGTGGTTAAAGATTTAGGGGATGAGAATATTGATTGGCGTGGTACTAACAAAAAAGTTGTTATTGATGGAAAGTTAAGTCGATACCTGCACTCAACATTGTACGGCCGTGTTTTAGCTGAAGATATAAAGGTAGACAAAAAAGTAGTTGAGATGGAAAATGGCACCAAGTTGTCCAAAGGGACTTATATAGATGCCGAAGTCCTTGATGGAATTGCAAAATCTGGTGTAGAAGATGTAAGAGTTTTGTCCCCATTTAACTCCCTTAACCCTGAATCAATGGATCCATTATGTTACGGGTTTAGTTTGGCAACTGGAAAACCAGTTGAGGTAGGTGAAGCAGTTGGAATAATTTCAGCACAGTCCATTGGTGAGCCTGGAACTCAGTTAACTATGAGAACTTTTCACACAGGTGGTGTGGTAGGTTTAGATATCACATCTGGTTTACCAAGAATTGTAGAATTATTTGAAGCAAGAACTCCAAAAGGAAAAGCTGTTCTCTCACCTATTCAAGGAAAAGTAAAATCAGTTGAAGTTACACCCGAAGGCAATAGAAATGTAATTATTGGAAATGAAAAAGAAGAAGTAGAATTACTTGTTTTAAGAAGACAAACTTTGCTTTCTAATCAAGGAGACAAGGTTGAAGCCGGGCAGTCGCTTACAACTGGTCCTAAAGATCCTAAAGAAGTTTTACAAATTAATGGTGTAAGAACTTGTCAAGAATATTTGGTTGATGAAGTCCAAAAAACTTATAGAGACCAAGGAGTTGAAGTTCATGACAAGCATGTTGAAATGATAGTTCGTCAAATGTTAAGAAGAGTAAGAATCGTTAAATCAAACAATTCAGACTTTTTACCAAATGAACTTGTTGATTCAACTTTATTTAGAAAGACTAATCAAGAATTAGTCAAAAACGGGAAAGTACCTGCTGAGGGTAGACCAGAGCTTATGGGTATCACAAAAGCTAGCCTTGCAACAGACTCATGGTTGTCAGCTGCCTCTTTCCAAGAAACTACAAGAGTACTCACCGAAGCCGCAATGAAAAGAAGTAATGACTCTCTTTCAGGCTTAAAAGAGAATGTTATTATTGGAACACTAATTCCTGCCGGAACTGGTTCCAATGCTTATCAAAGTATGAAACCTTCTCTTCCAGATGCTCCCGTAGTTTCTGAATTAGGATTTATGGAGCCAACTTCTGAGGATTCAGAAGACGAAGCTTTACCAAATCCTGCACAATGGCTAGCTATGTTAGGTGATGAAAATGAAGTGGAGGATGAGTAAAAAACTTATAAAAATAAGGTTGTTGTAAGTTTAAATTCGTCATATACTTCTTTTTCGGTAAGCCAAATAAGTAAATTTTTAGATTGGAATAACTATGCCTACAACGCAACAGTTGGTAAGAAAAGGTAGAAAGTCTAAAGTGTCAAAAGAAAAGACACCTGGACTAAAAGGATCGCCTCAGCGTAGAGGTGTATGTACACGCGTGTACACTGTTACTCCAAAAAAACCAAACTCTGCTTTGCGTAAAGTTTGTAGAGTTAGGCTTTCAACAGGTACAGAAGTAACTGCTTATATACCTGGTGAGGGACATAATCTTCAAGAACACTCAATAGTTTTAGTTAGAGGTGGCAGAGTAAAAGACTTACCTGGTGTGAGGTATAAAGTTATCAGAGGAGCCCTCGATACAGCTGGCGTTACAGACAGGAAACAAGCTAGGTCGAGGTATGGAAGTAAAAAAGGTTAGTAAATGAGAAGAGGACCATCACTAAAGAGAAAGCCAGAACCTGACCCAATCTACAATAGTTTGTTGGTCTCTCAACTTATAAACCAAGTTTTATTAGATGGTAAAAAAGATTTAGCTAGTAATATTGTTTATTCAGCATTAGAGCTTGTTGAAAAGCAAACTGGTTCAGACCCAATAAATACACTAAAAGATGCTTTTGAAAATGTCAGGCCACAAATAGAAACAAAATCTAGAAGAGTTGGTGGAACAAATTACCAGGTACCTATGGAAGTTCCTCAAAGAAGAAGTACTACTTTAGCAATACGTTGGATGGTAGATTCCTCCAGAAAAAGAGGTGAAAAGACCATGTACGAAAGACTTGGGAGAGAAATTTTAGATGCTAGTAATAAAACCGGTGCTTCAGTCAAAAAAAGAGAAGATGTTCATAAAATGGCAGAATCTAATAGGGCCTTTGCTCATTACAGGTGGTAATTAATGACTAGAGAAGTAGATTTAAACAACTTAAGAAACATCGGAATTATGGCTCATATTGATGCCGGTAAGACAACTCTTACCGAAAGAATCTTATATTATACAGGTAAAACTTACAAGATTGGTGAAGTCCATGATGGTGCTGCTGTAATGGATTGGATGGAGCAAGAGCAAGAAAGGGGTATTACTATTACCTCAGCTGCTACAACATGCAGTTGGAACAAGCACACTATCAATATAATTGATACACCAGGCCACGTTGACTTTACTGTTGAAGTTGAGAGGTCTTTAAGAGTTCTTGATGGCGCAGTTGCTGTGTTTGATGGAGTTGCAGGAGTTGAACCACAATCAGAAACAGTATGGAGGCAGGCTGATAAATATAATGTTCCAAGGATTTGTTTTGTTAATAAACTAGATAGAACTGGTGCAGATTTTGATTTCGATGTCCAATCAATTATTGACAGGCTAGAAGCAAAACCAGCAGTTTTACATATCCCTATTGGTTCAGAAGCAGACTTCGTTGGTGTTATTGATTTGGTAGAAATGAAATCTCACACATGGTCTAAAGATGATGGTTCTGAATGGGACATTAATGATATTCCCGAAGACATGCTTGACGAAGCCAACTCCAAAAGGCAACAACTTTTAGATGTTGTTGCTGAAGCAGATGATGATGTGTTAGAAAAATATTTTGCTGACGAAGAGCTCACTGTTGAAGATATTAAAAAAGCAATTAGAAAAGGCACTTTAGAAGGTATGTTTGTGCCTGTTCTTGCTGGAAGCGCATTCAAAAATAAAGGAGTCCAGCTCTTACTTGATGCAGTTGTTGATTATTTACCGTCACCCTTAGATATTGAAGATGTAACAGGTTTTAAGCCTGGAGATGAAGAAAATGAACTTTCAAGATCTCATAGTGACGAAGATCCTTTTTCTGCATTAGCTTTCAAAGTAGTAAGTGATCCGCATGTAGGTAAGCTTACATATTTTAGGGTTTACTCAGGAACTCTTAATAAAGGTGACAAAGTAACCAATACTACAACTGGAAAAGAAGAAAGATTAGGAAGAATCCTGAGGATGCACTCTAATTCAAGGGAGGATATTGATTTTATTTGTGCAGGAGATATTGTTGCAGGAGTTGGTCTAAAGAATGCAAAAACAGGAGACACTTTATCTGATTCTTCTCAATTAATACAGTTAGAGTCAATGACTTTTCCTGAACCTGTCATATCTGTCGCAATTGAGCCAAAATCAAAAGCTGATGAAGAAAAATTATCAGAAGGTTTACAAAAACTAGCTGAAGAAGACCCAACATTCCGTGTTCAATCTGATGAAGAAACTGGACAAACAATAATATCTGGAATGGGAGAATTACATCTAGACATATTAGTGGATAGATTAAAAAGGGAATTTAAAGTCGAAGCAAATATTGGAAAACCCCAAGTTGCTTACCGAGAGGCTTTAAAGAAGAAAACAGATGTTGAAGCAAAATATATAAGACAAAGCGGTGGTCGTGGTCAATATGGTCACGTGATTATGGAATTAGAACCTATAGATGATGGGTATGAATTTGTAGACTTAATCAAAAGCGGAAGAATACCTAAAGAATATATACCATCTGTAAATGCAGGAGTTGAAGCTGCAATGGAAACAGGAGTTTTAGCCGGATATCCATTAGTAAATATAAGAGCAACCCTTAAGGATGGAACTTATCACGATGTTGATTCTTCTGAAATGGCCTTCAAAATTGCTGGTTCAATGGCACTTAAAGACGGTGCTAAAAAAGCTGGTGTTAAATTGCTCGAACCAGTTATGACTGTAGAGGTGGTAACACCGGAAGATTTCATGGGAGATGTTGTCGGAGATCTTTCCTCAAGAAGAGGAAAGATAGCTGAAATGGAGCAAAGAGGATCTGCAAAGGTCGTTAATGCAAAAGTACCATTATCAGAAATGTTTGGGTACGCAACTGATTTGCGTTCTCGAACACAAGGCCGTGCAACATTTACGATGCAGTTTGATAGTTATGAAGACGTACCAGACAGCATAACTAAAGAAATAACTGCGAGTATTCGTGGAGTAGAGGTAGAAGTTTAAACCTTAATAGGTTTAGATTTAAAAAAAAGGAGAAAATATGTCAAAGGAAAAATTTGACCGTAGCAAGCCTCATGTGAACGTTGGTACAATGGGACACATTGACCACGGTAAAACTACATTGACGGCCGCTATTACAAAAGTTTTAGCTGATGCTGGTTCAGGCGACGTTACAGCTTTTGAAGATATTGACAAAGCCCCTGAAGAGAGGGAAAGAGGAATCACTATCCAGATTGCTCACGTTGAGTATGAAACTGAAAACAGACATTATGCTCACGTAGACATGCCTGGTCACGCTGATTATGTTAAAAACATGATTACAGGTGCAGCTCAAGTTGATGGAGCAATTTTGGTAGTTTCTGCAGCAGATGGTCCTATGCCACAAACTAGAGAGCACGTACTTCTAGCAAGACAAGTTGGTGTACCGGCCATTGCAGTATTTCTTAACAAAGTCGATCAAGTTGATGATGATGAACTTTTAGATCTTGTAGAAATGGAAGTTAGAGAATTATTAAACGAGTATGACTTTCCAGGTGACGATGTTCCTGTAGTAAAAGGTTCAGCACTTGCCGCTCTTGAAGGAAAAGAAGAGGGTATCAATGCTGTTAAGGAATTAATGGACCAAGTTGATTCATATATAGAAGAACCAACAAGAATTGTCGACAAACCATTTTTGATGCCTGTTGAAGACGTATTCTCAATTACTGGTAGAGGTACTGTTGTAACAGGAAGAATTGAACAAGGTATTGTTAACGTTAACGAAGAAGTTGAGATTGTTGGAATTAGGGAAACTTCTAAATCAGTTTGTACTGGTGTTGAGATGTTTAGAAAGCTTCTTGATGAAGGTAGAGCAGGTGACAACGTTGGTCTTCTCTTACGTGGAGTTGATAAAGATGATGTTGAAAGAGGACAGGTTATTGCAAAACCTGGCTCAATAACACCTCATACAAAGTTTGAGGCAGAAGTTTATGTTCTCACTAAAGAAGAAGGTGGAAGACACAATCCATTTTTCAAAGGATATAGACCGCAATTCTATTTCAGAACAACTGACGTTACTGGAGAAGTAACTCTTAGTGAAGGTACTGAAATGGTTATGCCTGGTGACAACGTTTCTATCTCGGTAGAACTCATTTCTCCAATTGCAATGGAAGAGGGAGTGAAGTTCGCAATTAGAGAAGGCGGTAGAACTGTTGGAGCTGGTCAGGTGACAAAAGTTATCGAGTAATAAAAACTAACCGGGAGTAGAATTTACACTCCCGGTTTTTTTTGAGGGAAAAATGGCAAAAGGACAACAAATTAGAATAAAGCTAAAAGCTTACGACAACTATGTTGTTGATGAATCTGCACGTAAAATTGCTGAAACAGTTTTAAAAACGCAAGCCAAAGTTAAAGGCCCTGTGCCTTTGCCAACTCAAATACATAGATATTGTGTAATCAGGTCACCTCACGTAGATAAAAAGTCACGAGAACATTTTGAAATGAGAATTCATAAACGATTGATTGATATAGTTGAACCTACCCCAAAGACAGTTGATTCCCTTATGAGACTTGATCTGCCAGCTGGTGTTGAAGTTGAGATTAAATTATGAACACTTTAATAGCGAGAAAAGTAGGCATGACTCAGATATTTGATGAAAATTCTAATGCTCTAGGAGTTACCATTCTAGATGTTTCAGATTGTAGAGTAGTACAGATAAAAAACAACGAAGTAGATGGATATAGTGCAGCCCAGCTTACGATAGGAAATAAAAAAAATTCTACTAAACCTCTCCAAAATCATTTCAAAAAACATAACTCTGAACCTGGAGAAATTGTTTTTGAAGTTGAAATAGATGAAAGTTTTGAATTAGATCCTGGCTCCTTAGTAAAAGTTTCAGACGTGTTCGAGGTAGGACAAAAAGTTGACATTTCGGGTATTTCAAAAGGAAAAGGTTTTGCTGGAGTAATGAAAAGGCATAATTTTTCAGGCCAAAAAGCTAGCCACGGTGTTCATAAAGTGCATAGAGCAGGTGGTTCTATTGGTAACGCTTCATATCCAGGTCACGTATTTAAAGGTCAAAAAATGGCTGGAAGAATGGGAAATGAAAAGTCAACAATACAATCAGTGACCATAGTCGGTCTCAATGAAGAAAAAAATTACTTATTTGTAAACGGTTCAGTACCTGGTAACAAGGGAAACATTGTAAAAGTTCAAAAGGCTGTAAAGGTAAAACAATGAGTGTAAAATTAGATACCTTAAATACAAAAGAAAACAAAGTTTCAAAAAAACAATACAAATTTGAACCCATTGATGATATAAATATTGGCCTTTTACATCAAGTTGTGAAGGGAAGTAGGACAAACTTTAGAAATAACAATGCTTCAGTTAAAACTAGGGCTCAAGTTTCTGGTACTGGTGCAAAACCTTGGGCTCAAAAAGGAACAGGCCGTGCTCGTCAAGGTTCTTTAAGATCTCCACAATTTGTTGGTGGTGGTGTTGCTCACGGTCCTGGAACTAGGGTGTATAAAGACAGGACACCAAAAAAAATGAAAAGCAAGGCATTAGCCATGGCGATTTCTCAAAGAATTTCAGAAGAATCAGTGTTTGTCATTGATGGGAATGGTATAGACTCTCCATCTACTAAATTAGCTGCTTTAGCCATAAAAGAATTTGATATTAAAAGAAGCTTTACATTGGTTTATTCTGATGAAGACGAAGTTTTATTCAAGTCATTCAGAAATTTGGAAGAATCAAAATTAGTTTCTGTAAGTAAAGTTGCTGCAATTGATATCATATCAACCGATGATACAATTTTTTCTGCAAACGCTATTTCAAAATATTTGGGGGGTAAATAATGAAATACCTTGAAGATGTATTGATTGCCCCTGTTATTTCTGAAAAATCGTATGACAGAATTTCTGACTCAAATTCTTATACATTTTTTGTTCACCCAAAAACCGACAAGCCTCAAATCAAAAAAGCCGTTGAACAGATGTTTGATGTAAATGTACTCAGAGTTAACACAATGTACCGCAAAGGTAAGAAGAAAAGATTTGGATATGTATTTGGCCAGCAAAGTACTAGAAAAATAGCAATAGTTACACTTTCTGAAGGTGAAACTATTGAGGCTTTTGGAGTTTAATTATGGGTTCAAAAAAAATTCGACCAGTAACTCCAGGCATGAGAGGCCAGGTTTCAACAGATTTTAAAGACATTACAAAAAAGAAGCCTGAAAAGTCTTTGTTACAGTCTAAAAAATCTTCTGGTGGAAGAAATAATAAGGGTCGAATTACATCTCGCCATAGAGGCGGCGGACATAAACAAAAGTATAGAGTTATAGATTTTAAGAGAATTAAAGATGGAATTCCAGCAAGAGTAGCTGGCATAGAATATGATCCAAACAGGAATGCAAGAATAGCACTACTTCATTATGTTGATGGCGAAAAAGCTTACATCATCGCTCCAGATGGAGTTGAAGTTGATTCAATTATCGAGTCAGGTTCTAAAGCAGATATAAAAGATGGAAACTGTCTTCCACTAAGAAATATTCCTGCTGGTACATTTGTTCATGCTGTTGAGTTAAGACCTGGTGGGGGAGCCAAAATGGCTCGATCTGCCGGTTCTTCAGTGCAGTTAATGAGCAAAGAAGGTGACAATGCGTTATTAAGACTTCCATCTGGTGAAATGAGAAATGTTCCTATGGACTGTAGAGCAACTGTCGGAACTGTCGGTAATGCTGAGGCAGAATTAACAAAGTTAGGAAAAGCTGGACGAAATAGATGGAAAGGTGTCAGGCCACAGACCAGAGGTGTTGCTATGAACCCTGTTGATCACCCACTTGGTGGTGGAGAAGGTAAATCTTCTGGAGGTCGTGTTCCTGTAAGCCCATGGGGGAAACCAGAGAAAAAGACTAGAAACAAAAATAAATATAGCAATAAGTCGATTGTTAGACGTAGATCTCAAAAGGGAAGAAACTAATATGTCAAGAAGTTTAAGAAAAGGACCATTTGTTGATGAACATCTACTAAAAAAAGTAGAAGAAGCTCAAAATACAGGCAACAAGGGCGTCATAAAGACATGGAGCCGTCGCTCAACTGTTGTCCCTGAAATGGTTGGTTTAACAATAGCTGTACACAACGGTAGACAACATTTACCAGTATTTATAACAGAAGCAATGGTTGGTCACAAACTAGGAGAGTTTTCACCAACAAGAACATTCAAAGGACACCCAGGACAAAACTAATGGAAAAAACAACTGTAAAAGCACAAAGTAAATATTTAAGACAATCTCCTTACAAAATGAGACTTGTTTTGAATCTCATTAGAGGGCTTGATGTACAAGATGCTTTAAATGTATTAACTTTTACAAAAAGAAAAGCGGCAACTGAAATAAAACAGCTCCTCGAAAGTGCTATTGCAAATGCTGAAGCAAACTATAATTTAAATTCTTCTGATTTATATATTTCAAAAGCAATTGCTAATGAAGGGCCAACACTAAAAAGATTTAGACCACGTGCAAGAGGTAGGGCTGGAAGAATTAATAAGAGAACTACCCATTTACTAATTGAGCTAGAAAGTGTGGGTGAATAATGGGTCAAAAAACACATCCATACGCATTTAGAATTGGTATTGTAAACGACTGGAAATCTCGTTGGTTTAACAGCAAAGATTACAAAGACTTGGTTAATCAAGATTATCAAATTAGAGACTTTCTATCACAACAGCTTCCTAAGGCTGCTGTCTCTCGTATCGATATTGAAAGAAGAGACAAAGGAGGAACATTAACTGTAGACATACATACAGCTAGACCAGGTGTTGTAATCGGCCGTAAAGGTGTTGAAGCAGACAGATTAAGAAAAGGAATTGAAAAGCTATCTAAGCAGCCAGTAAAGCTAAATATATTAGAAATCAGAGAAGCAGAATTAGACGCCCAACTTTTGGCTAGAGGTATAGCAGACCAATTAGAAAACAGAGTAGCTTTTAGAAGAGCTATGAAAAGAGCTGTTACTGCTGCATTAAAAGCTGGTGCTGAAGGTGTCAGAGTTGAATGTTCAGGAAGACTTGGTGGAGCAGAAATGGGAAGAAGGGAATGGTACAGAGAAGGAAGAGTGCCTTTACATACATTACGTGCCGACATAGATTTCGGAAGAGCAGCAGCACACACTACAGTTGGAGCAATTGGTGTAAAAGTTTGGGTCTATAAAGGTGATGTTGTTGGTTCGAACAAACTTAGACAAGAAAAAATATCTGCGGAAGCAAACCTAGCCAGTGGCGGTCCAGCAGCTGGAAGAGTTAAATCAGTTAAATCAAGAGCGGAAGCTGCTGTTGGAGAAAAGAAAGAATCAAAAATATTAGAAGCTGGCGGTGGTAAAAAAGCTAATGAGGAACAAGCATCAAAGATAGTTGAAGCTGGTGGAGGCAAAAAAATTACGAAAGAAGATGCTCAAGCAAAGTTTGAAGAAGAAAAATCAATTTTAGAAGAAGAGTAAAAAATATGTTAATGCCAAAAAAAACAAAATATAGAAAGTCTTTTCGAGGAAGAAGAAAAGGTAATTCAAAAGGCGGAAACGTTGTTGCGTTCGGTGACTTTGGTATACAAGCAGTTGAAACCTCATATGTCACTGCCAGACAAATAGAAGCTGCAAGAATTACAATTACACGAACTATGAAGCGTGGCGGTAAAGTATGGATTAATATATTTCCACACAAACCAATTACAAAAAAACCTGCAGAAGTAAGAATGGGATCTGGTAAAGGTAATGTTGAGTATTATGTGGCAGTTGTTAAGCCGGGTCGTATACTTTTTGAAATATCTGGTGTGCCAGAGGATGTTGCTCGTGAAGCAATGAGAAAAGCAGGCCACAAGTTACCTATGAAAACCAAATTTGTTATGAGGGATAACGTATGAGTGTTAATGATTTAAGAGAACTCTCTGCTCAAGAATTAGAAAATAAAATAGTTGATTTGAAAAAAGAACTCATGGATACTAGATTCGCACTTGCAACAAGCCAGATTGAAGACACTTCCGTTTTTAAAAAAATTAAAAAAGAGATTGCTCAAGCAAATACAGTTTTAACTGAAAAACTAAATGAAATAAATAATGAGGTAACTGAATAATGGAAAGTATAGAGAGATCATCAAGAAAAGTAAGGACTGGAATTGTGGTTTCTGATGCTCGTGAAAAAACTGTAACAGTTGCAATAGAACTTCAATTTCCTCATCCAAAATACAAAAAAATTGTTAAAAAGACAAGAAAATTACATGCTCATGATGAAAGTTTTGAAGCAAAGGTAGGCGATACAGTCAAAATAATGGAAACTAAACCATTTTCTAAAACAAAAAAATGGCGTGTCACTGAAGTAGTGGAGAGGGCAAGATGATTCAAAAAGAATCTAGACTTAAAGTTGCTGATAACTCTGGTGCAAAAGAAGTACTATGTATCAAAGTTAAAGGAAGCTCACGAATTAGATATGCTGGCCTAGGAGATACTTTTGTTGCTACAGTAAAAGAAGCTATTCCAGGTGGTCAAATTAAAAAAGGTGACATAGTACAAGCTGTTGTTGTCAGAACTAAGAAAGAAACAAGACGAAAAGATGGAACTTATATTCGTTTTGACGAAAATGCATGTGTAATTATTAATGAACAAGAGCAGCCAAGAGGTACAAGAATTTTTGGGCCAGTCGGTAGAGAATTAAGAGAAAAAAAGTTTATGAGAATAGTATCTTTAGCTCCGGAGGTTTTGTAATGAAAATACAAAAAGGAGACACCGTAAAAGTAATATCAGGAAAAGATGCTGGAAAAGAAGGCAAAGTTTTACAAGCATTTCCAAAAAAAGGAACTGTTCTAGTTGAGGGAGTTAATGTAAATAAAAAACATCAAAAACCACAAGGTCAAACAATGCAAGGTGGAGTAATTGATAAAAGTATGCCAATAAATGTATCCAATGTTGCATTAGTTGTGAAAAAGAAATCCGGACGAGTCGGTTATAAGTTTGATAAAAATGGCAAGAAATTTAGAATATTAGTTCAAACAGGTGATGAAGTATGATTCCTAGACTAAAAGAACAGTTTAATACTGAATTGAAGAAAAAGATCATGTCTGATCTTCAATTGGATAATGTAAACGAAATACCAAGTCTTCAAAAAATAATCATCAATATTGGTGATGGAAAAGCAGCTACTGATGGTAGAGCGCTTGAGTCAATGGTTAATGAATTAACCGCCATTTCTGGACAAAAACCAGTGATTAGAAGAGCAAAAAAATCAATTGCAGGATTCAAAATTAGAGAAGGAATGCCAATTGGTACATCTGTTACTTTAAGAGGTGACAGGATGTGGGAATTTTATGATAGGTTTGTCCAGGTTGTAGTACCCCGAATTCGTGACTTTAGAGGTTTTAATAAAAAATCCTTTGATGGAAACGGAAACTACACACTCGGATTAAATGAACAGTTAGTCTTTCCTGAAGTTGAATATGACAAGGTAAGAGACATCAGAGGAATGAATATTACAATTTGTACTTCTGCTAACGATAACGAAAAAGGTTATGTATTATTACAATCGCTAGGATTTCCATTTAGGGAGAATTAATTATGGCAAAAACGAGCAAAATAGTAAAAAACAATCAAAGAAAGAGAGCAATCTCAGTCTACGCTGAAAGACGCCAGGAGTTGCTTAAGATTATTAAAGATCCTAATACATCATATGACGAAAAGCGTGAGGCTCAAAAAAAGATTGCAAAAATGCCCAGAGATGCTTCTGCTACAAGACATCGAAACCGATGCGAAGTAACAGGTAGACCTAGAGGCACCCTCAGAAAATTTGGAATGTCAAGAAATACATTTAGAGATTTGGCATTAAAAGGTGAGTTGCCTGGTATTAAGAAAGCTTCCTGGTAAAAATGAATTCAGACCCAATTTCAGACTTTCTTACAAGAATAAGAAATGCTTCAATGGTTAGTAAGCCAACCGTTTCAGTTCCTCATTCAAAGTTCAAACTAGAACTTTCAAAACTTTTAAAGGAAGAAGGATACATTAGTGATGTTAAAGTTTCTGGAGATGGTTCAGGTAAAAAAATAGAAATAGATTTAAAATATTCTGAAAATGGTTCACCAGTTTTAGCTGGCTTAAACAGACTCAGTAAACCAGGAAGAAGACTTTATGTAGGTTCTGATTCACTTCCAAGAAACAATGGTGGTTTGGGAACTGTTGTAGTTTCGACTTCAAGAGGCTTATTACCTGATTCTGAAGCTCGAAAAAGAAAACTTGGTGGAGAATTGATTTGTGAGGTTTGGTCATGAGTAGGATTGGCAACAAACCAATTGAAATACCTGAAAAAGTAGAATTAAAAATCGATGGCAATTTGATTTCTGTTAAAGGTCCCAAAGGTGAGCTAACAGTTGAGATTGTTGATGACAGAATAAATTATGAGATTAATGAAAACATTTTAAATTTCTCCAGAAGTTCTGAAGTTGCTGAAGTTAGAAGCCTTCATGGATTATATAGATCATTAATTGCAAACAATATTCAAGGTGTCATGGAAGGTTACAAGAAAACTTTACTATTACAAGGTGTTGGACATAGAGCAACTTTGAAGGGTAATGATATCGAGATTCTGTGTGGATTTTCACATCCTGTAATATTCAAAAAAGTTGAAGGTATTAATTTTGAAGTTCCAGATCAAAATACAATAATTATCTCTGGAATAGACAAAGCACTAGTTGGACAAGTTTCAGCAAATATTAGAGCTATTAAACCACCTGAGCCATACAAAGGTAAAGGCATTAGGTATGAAGACGAATATGTCAGAAGAAAAGCAGGTAAAGCAGCAGTAACAGCCGGAGCATAAAAATATTATGAAAGTTAAAGACAAAAGACAACACAGAAAAATAAGAATTAGAAAAAAAATTAATGGTACATCCTCTGTTCCTCGTTTAGCTGTTTTCAAAAGTAATAACAACATATATGTACAGGCTATAGATGATTTAAATCAAGTAACAATAGCATCCGCAAGCACTCTTTCAAAAGAAGTTAAATCTAAAAATCTATCAGTTGATGCCTCAAAAGAGGTAGGAGAACTTATGGGTAAAAAGTTAAATGATCTTAAAATTTCAAAAGCAGTTTTTGATAGAGGTGGTTATATATACCACGGTCGAGTCAAATCTTTAGCTGATGGAATAAGAGATAAAGGAATTGAATTTTGATGGCTGAACTAGAACTTCAAGAAAGTGTAATTCATATTAACAGAGTCGCCAAAGTTGTAAAAGGTGGAAGAAACTTTGCATTTACTGCCCTTGTAGCAGTTGGAGACGGAAATGGAAGGGCTGGAATTGGTTATGGAAAAGGTTCTGAAGTTCCACTAGCTATTCAAAAAGCTATAGAAAATGCTAAAAAAGATATTCAAGATATTCCAATGGCGGGTTCAACAATTGTTCACTCCATAATTGGAAAGCATGGATCTTCCAGAGTTCTTCTAAAACCAGCTGCTCCTGGTACAGGAGTTATTGCAGGAGGTGCAGCTAGGCAGGTACTTGAAGTCGCAGGTGTTAAAGATATACTTGCAAAATCTTTAGGTTCACCCACCCATCTCAATGTTGCCAAAGCCACAATTAATGGTTTGTTAAACCAAAGAACACCAGAAATGGTTGCTGGACTCAGGGGTAAAAAACCATCCGAAGTCGCACCAGCTGGATTAGTTGAGGCATATGAAAAAACTAAAGCTGAAAAAAAAGTAAAGGCAGCAGATGAAAGTTAAAATTACTTTAAAAAGAAGCTTAATTGGACAAAAACCAAAAGCTCGAGAGACTGTAAGGAGTTTAGGACTTAAGAAAATTAACTCTTCAACTGAAAGAGAGCTCAACCCAATGGTTGAAGGTATGCTTCACAAAATTGAACATTTAGTAGAAATAGAAGAGATTAAATAATATGAAAAAGCTAAGGTTTCATCATTTAAAACCAACCCCTGGTTCTACAAAACAAAGATTAAGAAAAGGTAGAGGAGAGTCAGGTAAAAGAGGAAAAACTGCAGGTCGAGGAACTAAGGGTACAGGCGCAAGAAAAACAGTTCCGGCATATTTTGAGGGAGGCCAAATACCTCTATATAGACGTATTCCTAAAGTGAGAGGCATTGGCAATGCTGCAAAGATGGCATATGTTGTTGTCAATGTCAGTGAACTAGAAGAAAAGAATTTAGAAGGTGAAGTTACTCCTGATATCCTAAGAGAGATGGGACTAACAAGAAAAAAAGGTTTGGTAAAAATATTAGGTGATGGTGAAATTACTAAAAAAATAGATTTGAAAATTCATGCTATAAGTGAAGTTGCTAAAGGCAAAATTGAAAGTGCTGGCGGTACTGTAGAAATTATTAAAGAGTAATTATGCAACTATCTATTTTTAGATATATATTCAAAATTCCAGATTTAAGAAAAAGAATACTATTCACTCTATTCATGTTCGCTGTTTATAGATTGGGAGCTGCTGTACCAGTGCCAGGAGTAGATCTTGATGCTGTACAGAGACTTACAGATTCTGGGTCGCAGGCTGGTATTTACGGTTTACTTAATTTATTTTCAGGAGGCGCATTAGAGACTTTTTCAGTATTTGCTTTAGGAATAATGCCTTACATAACTGCTAGTATTATTCTTCAGCTGTTAACTGTTGTAATCCCAAGGTTGCAAAAACTTCAAGAAGAGGGTGAGTCGGGTAGAAAAGTTATCACCCAATGGACAAGATACATAACTGTTGTTTTAGCCCTTTTGCAATCTACAGCATTAACTTACTTATTTTCCAGAGGAAGCTTAACCGGGGGAATTTCATTGATTCCAAACTACACACCTTCGAGAGTTGGGCTAATAGTCCTAACAATGACTGCTGGTACAGCATTTATTATGTGGATTGGCGAGCTTATTTCTCAAAGAGGTGTTGGCAATGGTATGTCTTTAATAATTTTTGCCAGCATTGTTAGTCAGTTACCATCACAGTTTGGAAGCTCTTATCAAGTAACTGCCGGCCAAGGAAGAGTTGGTCAATTCGTGTTTCTAATGATTATGTTCATTCTTATGATTGTTGGAATAATTTATGTAGAACAAGGCCAAAGAAGAATTCCTATACAGTTTGCAAAACGAGTTAGAGGAAGAAAAGTCATGGGTGGTCAGAGCACATATATTCCATTGAAAGTTAATAGTGCTGGCGTCATTCCAGTTATATTTGCAACTAGTATTTTATTTTTCCCTGCGCTAGTAGCTACTTCCCTACCTCAGGACAATAATATTACAGCTGCTATAAGAAATTGGATTGATATTAATTTAGCAAACTCTCAAGGAACAACTTGGTTTTATGTTTTCTTTCTTGGTATTTTGATTATTTTCTTTACATACTTTTATACAACTATTCAATTTGATCCCGTTCGTCAGTCAGACATGATTAGAAGACAGGGTGGCTTTGTCCCTGGAGTTAGGCCTGGAATTTCTACTACCAATTATCTTTCACATATTATTAACAGAATTACTCTTCCAGGATCAGTATTTTTAGCTTCAGTTGCAGTCCTTCCCTCAATAGCATCTGTCATATGGGACATACCTCTAGGATTTAGTGGTATATCAATTCTTATTACAGTAGGTGTAGCTTTGGAAACGATGAAGCAGATTGAGAGCCAATTAAGTATGCGAAATTATGAAGGATTCATTGATTGAGCAATTTAATAATCTTTCTAGGGCCACCTGGTGCTGGAAAAGGAACTCAAGCAGTTACAATAGCTAAAGAAAAAAATCTTGCTCACATATCAACAGGTGACATGCTTCGTGAGCATGTAAGCAATGAAACAGAGCTTGGAAAAATTGCTAAAACTCTTCTCGACGAAGGTAAACTTGTTCCAGATTCTTTAGTCATTGAAATGCTGCAAGAAAGGCTACTTTCTGTGGATTGTGTTAACGGGGCAATATTGGATGGCTTTCCAAGAACGATTGCACAAGCAGAAAGTCTAGATAAAATTAGCGACGATTTTAAAATTTCTAAAGTAATCGTTTTTGAAGCGGATCGTGATGAGTTAATTAAAAGAATTTTAAATAGAGGTGAAACTAGTGGTCGAAGTGATGATACAGAAGAGTCTGTAAGTGTCAGGCTAGAAGTATATGAAAAGGATACGGCCCCTCTAATTGAATACTATGAAATAAAAAATTTAGTTGCAAAGATAAACGCGGTTGGAGAAGTTGAAAATATTTATAAGTTAATACTGAAAGAATTTGAATAAATAATGCTTACATATAAAACTTCAGAAGATTTTGAGAAGATGGCAAGAGCAGGCAAAGTCGTTTCAAACATTCATTATGAAATATACAATTTAACTAAACCCGGTATGACTCTTAAAGATCTAGATGATATTGCTAAAAATATTGTAGAAAAGTCAAACGTTAAATCAAGTTTTTTTGGTTACGCACCCCCTGGACATGAACCTTATCCTGCTTACATTTGCGCCTCACCAAATGATGCAATAGTTCATGGGATTCCTAATGGTACAACTATACAGGAAGGTGACTTAATTTCAATAGATGTTGGAGTATCATTTGAAGGTTTTCATGCTGACGCTGCCTTTACTTATGGTGTAGGAGAAATTTCAAGTGAGGACAAGTTTTTAATTGACACGACAAAGCATGCATTAAACGAAGCATTAAAACTAGTTAAAAACGGGCAAAAATTAGGAACAATTGGATATAAAATTGACAAAATAGCAACACGAAAAAACCTTGGAAATGTTAAAAACTATGTTGGACACGGCATTGGCCAAGAAATGCATGAGGAACCGCAAGTACCTCACTATGGTAAAAAAAATACAGGCTTTGAGTTAAAAACAGGAATGGCTATTTGTATCGAACCTATGTTTAACTTAGGTTCTGAAGAAACAATGGTAGATGACGACGGTTGGACAGTTAAGACAATAGATGGCCAAAATTCAGCCCATTGGGAGCATACAATAGGATTAACTGAGGAAGGAACACGTGTTTTTACAGAAAACTTATTTTAATTTTGTGTTTGTAATAGTTTCAAATCGCACTAATCTAGTAAATCGGTCACATAATCAAGGCTAATTTTGGTAGAAAAAGAAAAAAACATAATTAAAGTTCAAGGAACAGTTATGGAGACTCTGCCAAATGCCTCTTTTAAGGTTCAGCTTGAAAGTGGTGCGGAAATTTTAGCCCATGTGTCTGGGAAAATGAGAATGAGGTACATAAGGATTTTACCTGGGGATACTGTTGAAATGGAAGTTTCACCATATGATCCCACAAGAGGTAGGATTATTTGGAGACATAAATGAAAGTTAAATCAAGTGTTAAAAAGAGAGGCCCTAACGATCAAATCGTTAGAAGAAAGGGCAAGCTTTACGTAATAAACAAAAGAAATCCTCGTCACAAACAGAGGCAAGGTTAAGTTTTAATGGCGCGTATTTCAGGTATAGACATTCCTAGAGAAAAAAGGGTTATTGCATCACTACGTTATATACATGGTATCGGCGCAAAAAGAGCAGATGAAATTTGCACAGACCTCAACATTGATCCAAGTACACGTGTTAGCAATCTTACAAATGATGAAGTTGCACAAATTAGAAAGTACATTGAGGCAAATTTCAGAGTAGAGGGCGACCTTAGAAGAGACGTTTCACAAAATATTCGAAGAAAAACTGAAATCGGCACCTATCAAGGTTTAAGACACAGGAAAGGACTTCCTGTAAGAGGTCAAAGAACTCATACTAATGCAAGAACAAGAAAAGGTCCGCGATTTGCAATAGCTGGTAAAAAGAAAGCATTGAAGTAATGGCTGAACAAAAAACTAAAAAGAAAGTCAAAAAAAATGTACCTGCTGGAGTAGCACATATAAAAGCAAGTTTTAATAATACAATTATAAATATATCAAACCCGTCTGGTGAAACTATAGTTTGGACATCTGGTGGCTCAGTTGGCTTTAAGGGTTCTAGAAAGTCTACTCCTTATGCTGCACAAGTAGCAGCTGAGGAAGCTGTTAGAAGAGCTACTGAGTATGGAGTTCAAAAACTAGACATAATAATTAGTGGTACAGGTGCAGGTAGAGAAACCGCTGTAAGAACTTTACAAAACATGGGTATGGATGTTGGAACTATCAAAGACATAACCCCAACACCTCATAATGGATGCAGACCAAAGAAGAGAAGAAGAGGGTAATGGCAAGGTATACAGGACCTAGAATTAGAGTTTCAAGAAGAATAGGCTTTAATGTTTTTGAAAATAGAAAAGGTGATAAAGCGCTACAGGATAGGCCATACCCACCAGGTGAGAATGGTCGAAAACGAGTTCGAGAAACAGATTATGGGACTCAGTTGAAAGAAAAACAAAAAGTACGATACATGTATGGAGTTCTTGAGAAACAGTTTAGAAATTACTATAAAGAGGCTTCAAGAATGCCTGGTATTACCGGAGAGAACCTCCTTATTCTTCTTGAATCGAGATTAGATAATGTTATATATAGAGCTGGGTTTGCTTCTACAAGACCTCAAGCAAGGCAGTTAGTATCTCATAGACATTTTAAGTTAAATGGTAAATTTGTGGATGTTCCATCACATAAGGTAAAACCAGGCGATATGATTGAAATCAAAGATTCAAGCAAAGATTTAATAATTATCCAACATACTATTGATACTGGACAGGACAATGTAATACCTAGCTGGTTAGATGTAGATAATAAAAAGAAATCTGTAAAAATTAATTCTGAACCATCTAGGAGCGATGCAAG
>CACGVI010000010.1 GCA_902576605.1 uncultured Candidatus Actinomarina sp.
ATTCCAATGCTTATATTGGGTATCGGTGGAACTGGAATAGCGTTTCTAACTTATTATAAATTATTAGAGAGTGTTGGCAGAATATCTAGTTCATTTGTTGTATATATGATTCCTATTTTTTCTATTTTCTTTGGCTATCAATTTTTAAATGAGATAACTAATTCAATTCAGTTTATAGGAATCGGCGTAATATTATCTTCTGCTTTTCTATATTCGAGAACTTAAGATTTTCTTATTTCTACAAGTTCTGATTCAGCAACAGCAGCTAATGTGCCATTGTCTAAATATAGTTCTCCTTTATACAAACTATTTCGACCATCGATGCTTTCTCTCCACGCAACAGCTGTAACATATTCAATAGATGGCCCAACAGGTTTTAGATATTTTATTGAAAAATTCTTACTTACTGCTTTTTGACCTAGTAAAACAGTTAAGGGGCCCATGGTAATATCTATCCATGAATCAATAATTCCTCCAAGTGTTGTTGGGAGAGGATTAAAATACTTTTCACGAACAGGAAACTTGCACTTTAATGTTTCATTTTCTTTATCAAATTCTAAAAACTCACCTTCAAGCTCCACCCATACATTTGGAACAGGTACTCCATTGTTTGCCAACATATTTTCAAGATTATCTTCATCCACCATGTAATAATACCAACTTATATGAATAAGCTGTCTTGGCAATCAAGACAGCTTAAACAGGGTTAATTTAGTAATAATGAAATATTACTTTGAGAGTAGGACAGTTTATGTGCCTTTTGGATGCCAGACTGTTTTTGTTTCAAGGTAAGGAAGAATAGAAGATAAACCTTCTATAGATGGTTGTGAAAATACTCTTTTAACAGATTCCGAAGCATTCTGTTCTATAGTTTTTAGACCTTCTTTATCCAGTTCTTTATGGAGTGCCACTAAATTTATTTCAACATGTTTACTAACATCATTAAGAATATTTTCAAATTTTCCAGAAAGTATATTCAAAGATCCAGATGGAAAATCAGAATTATTAATATCCTCAGCAAATTTTAATGCCAGAACACTATTTTCCTCAGAGTAAGATATTACTGAACAACCAACTGTTAATGATGGGAGGATACTCATTAATAACTCATTTAAAGATACATTTGAACTACTCAATGAAAACACAACACCTATAGGGTTTTGATGTGAAATATTAAAATATTCCTCAGAGACAGGATTCAGATTACCCGCTAATTGTTCCCATTTATCAGCTAATCCAGCAAACCACACTATATTTTGTATCGACTCATCTATATCTTTAGTTGCTTTTTGTTTTGTTAGTCCGTGATCCATTAGCAGCTCAACATAACTTTCTTTATTTCCTTCAATCATCTCTGATAAACGATAAAGAATTTGCATTCTCAAATAAGGAGTTGCTGAAGACCATTTCTTATATCCATTTTTAGATGATGTAACGGCATCTCTAATATCTTTTTTTGAAGTTAACGGTAATTCATAAAATTCATTTTTTAATTCCTTAGTATACGTTTTTCCAGACTCTGAACGAACATATTTACCATCAACATAATTTTTGTAAGTTTTCTTAATGTCTATCATGATGATGCCTTTAAATATGAAAGTAGACCATGCCTTCCGCCTTCTCTTCCGAATCCTGATTCTTTATATCCCCCAAATGGTGATGATGGGTCAAACTTATTAAATGTATTTGCCCAAACAACGCCAGCCTCAAGCCTATCTGCAGTCCACAAAATTTTAGATCCCTTTTCAGTCCAAACTCCAGCTGATAAACCATATTCAGTATTATTTGCTATTTCAACTGCTTCTTCTGGTGTCCTGAAAGTTAAAGTTGTCAAAACAGGGCCAAAAATCTCTTCTCTAGCAATTGAGTAAGAGGGTTGAACATTAGTAAACAAAGTTGGTCTAAACCAAAATCCATTACCTGGTAATTCACATTCAGTCTGAAACAATTCGCCACCATCTTCAACACCTTCATTAACTAAACCAGTAATTTTATCTAACTGTTCTTTTGAGTTTATAGCGCCAATGTCAGTGTTTTTATCTAATGGGTTTCCAACTCTAAGCGACTGCATTCTTTTCTCTAACTTTTTAACAAATTCATCATGTATTGACTCTTGAAGAAGTAGCCTGCTACCAGCACAGCATACATGACCTTGATTGAAAAATATACCATTTACTACTCCTTCGACAGCTTGATCGATTGCAGCGTCTTCGTAAACAATATTTGCAGCTTTGCCTCCTAATTCAAGAGTAAGCCCGACATCTCTACCAGCTAGTGATTTTTGTATAAGTTTTCCAACTTGAGTAGATCCTGTGAAAGCAATTTTATTTATATCTTTGTGATTAACTATAAGTGAACCTGTTGACCCATCTCCTGTAACTATGTTGACAACTCCAGGAGGAAGGCCTGCTTGTTCACAGATTTCAGCGAATAGTAAAGCTGTCAGTGGTGTGGTTTCTGCAGGCTTTAACACAACAGTATTTCCAGTAGCTAAAGCAGGTGCAATTTTCCATGCAAGCATTAATAGTGGAAAGTTCCAAGGTATTATTTGACCTACTACCCCATATGGTTTCAGGCTTTTTGTTGCCCAAGAAAGATCTAATTTGTCTGCCCATCCAGCAAAATAGAAAAAATTAGCTGCAACCTGTGGTAAATCAAAATCTCTAGACTCTTTAATAGGCTTTCCACCATCAAGAGATTCCAACACTGCAAATTCTCTTGATCTTTCTTGTATTAACCTAGCTATTTTAAATAAATATCGTGAACGTTGATTTGGCGTGAGTTTAGACCATACTTCTAACCCTTCTTTTGCAGACTTTACAGCACTGTTTATGTCTTTTTCATTTGATAGTGGGACTTTTGATAATAATTCTTCTGTTGAAGGGGAAATGGTATTTATATACTTTTTACTCTTTGGCTCTACAAATTTACCACCAATATAATTTGTATACTTTTTTTTGATAGACACTATGTCTGGTGATTCTATAGATTCTGAGTATTGCCAATCAATCATATTAAATCATCCCCTAGGAAAATAGTAGCCAGCTTGATAGGCCCCTGTTTTTAATTTTTTTATTTGTTTTAACACATCATCTAGAAGGCTTGATGCCCCAAATCTAAATAATTCTGGGCTCAACCAATCAGATCCCATTTCTTCATTTATCATTACTAAATATCGAATAGCATCTTTTGCATCTCTAATGCCTCCAGCTACTTTGATACCAGCCTTAATTCCTATTTTAGACTCAAAATCAAGTACAGATTTAAGCATTACATAACAAGCATGTCTTGAGGATCCAACAGATAATTTACCGGTTGATGTTTTTATAAAATCAGAGCCAGCAGCTAATGAAATAAGGCTAGCTTTTCTTATATTTTCATAAGTTTTTAAATCACCTACTTCAAGTATTGTCTTTAAATGGACATCTTGACACACTTCTTTCAAAGCAACAATTTCGTCATAAACTTTTCTATAGTCACCTTCTAAAAAAGCCTTTCTATTAATTACAATGTCTATTTCATCTGCGCCTGAATCAATAGCATATTTTGTGTCTAATAATTTTGACTCCATTGGTACTTGTCCACTGGGAAAATAGGAAGATACTGCAGCTACTTTAACATTTGAATGTTGCACTTTCTCTTTAGCAATATGAACTAATGAAGGATAGACACAAACTGCTGCAACACTTGGTACAGAATTGTCTAAAGGATTAGGCTTAATAGCCTTAGCAACCATTTGAGATATCTTGCCTTCAGTGTCTTCACCCTCAAGAGTGGTTAAGTCACACATTGAAACAATCATATTTAGAGCTTCTAATTTTGAATCTTTTTTTATACTTCTTGTTGCAAGTGAATTAACTCTTTCATTTAACCCAACTGAATCAATACGTGATTCATGTACCATTTCTAGAACATTTGACCACTCTATTGATGTACCATGGGTTTTAATATTTTTCATAATTTTATGCTAAATGATTATATTTTTTTTAGTAGTACTAATTAATCTAACGCCTTGACATCTTCTGGCTGAAGTTGAATAGAGTCTTTTTCTACCTCTGCTATACCTCCAAATACAGCAAACATACTCTCCCATTTATCAAATTTATCAAGGATTTTCTTGGCTGTTTCAGAGTTTGTTTTTTCAATATGGACTTCCAATAATGTTTTTAGCTCTAATTTATCTATATCTGACATTTTCTTATATTCAGGAGCTGTTTCTGAGATGTACTGATCAAAGTTTTTTTGAGTTTTGAGAACGATTGCTTTTCCTCCAGTCATTCCAGCAGCAAAATTAAATCCAATATTGCCAAGAATAACTAAAGTTCCACCAGTCATATATTCTGCACCATGAGCACTGCAGCCTTCAACAACGCCAATTGCACCACTATTTCGTACTCCAAATCTTTGACCTACTGTACCAGCAATAAAAAGTTGTCCCCCGGTTGCACCGTATAAAATTGTATTTCCAGCAGCATGGTATGCACCTTGCATCTTTCTTCCTTGTGGAATAATCGTAACACTTCCACCACCCATGCCTTTTGCAACATAATCATTTGCATTACCAGTTAATTTCAAATTAATACCATCTCTAATGAAAGCTCCAAAGCTTTGTCCAGCTGCCCCAGATAAACTAATTGTTGTTGGGTGTTCTGCAAGTTTTGTAGAAAGCTTCCTTAATGTAATTTCTCCAGACAATCTAGCACCAATACTTCTGTCTTCATTTGAAATGGGATATTGAAGAAAAGACTTTTCTCCTCTTTCTACAAATTTGATAACTTCAGAAGTGATTCTTCTTGATAAACGCCCTTCACTATGCCTGATAAATCCAGGGTGTTTTTCCTCTATTGAAAAGTTCATTAGTATTTTATGAAGACTTTTAGATAAGTCACTATTTGAAATCTTTAAGCCTAAAAGATCCGCTCTTCCTAGTAAATCTTCGATATCATCTACACCAAATTTATCTAGATACGATATAACATCGTTGGCGATGAATTTAAACAATTGAACAACTTGTTCAGGAGCGCCTGGAAATTTTGCCCTAAGAGTTTCATCTTGAGTTGCGATTCCTACCGGGCAGGTATTTTCATGACATTGTCTGACCATCTTACACCCAAGAGCTAACAGAGGAAGGGTTCCGAATCCAAATCGATCTGCACCCAATATTGTTCCAATTATTACGTCTTTTGCAGATCTTAGACCACCGTCAACTTCAATTAAGACTTTGTGTCTCATGTTGTTTTTTATCAAAGCTTGATGTGTTTCACTTAATCCGAGTTCCCATGGTGATCCGGCATGCTTAATACTTATCCAAGGACTTGCCCCTGTACCGCCATCACTACCAGCAATAGTTATAATATCTGCACCAGCTTTTGCAACTCCAACTGCGATTGTTCCAACTCCCGGTTCAGATACAAGCTTTACTGAAACAGGATTATTTGGGTTAAATGTTTTTAAGTCATAAATTAATTGAGCTAAATCCTCAATTGAATATATATCATGATGAGGAGGAGGGGAAATAAGGGTGACTCCTTCAACAGTATGCCTTAACTTTGCAATGTGTTTATCAACTTTAAAACCTGGTAACTGTCCACCTTCACCAGGCTTAGAACCTTGAGCCATTTTAATTTGAAACTCTTCTGCTGAAGCAAGGTAATCAGGTGTGACACCAAATCTTCCAGAAGCAATTTGCTTTATTTTTGAATTCTTTTCATTATTAAATCTCGCTGGATCTTCTCCACCCTCACCAGAGCCTGATTTTCCTCCAATTTGATTAATTGCAATTGCTAAAGCCTGATGTGCTTCTTCAGAAAGTGCACCAAGAGACATTGAGCTAACAGTAAATTTCTTGAACAATTCTTTTAATGAATCTTCTTCTACAACAACATTATTGTTAGTAGTTTCTGGAAGTGAAAACAAATCTCTTAGCTGTACATCATCTCTGTCTTCAAGTGTTTCAAGATAGCTATGCCAGTCTGACAACTCACCAGACCTAACCGCTTTTTGTAGCTTTAAAACAGTTTTTGGTGAAGTAACATGTGTTTCTGCACCTTTCTTATGCTTGTAGAAGCCGCCAATACCACTCATGATGTCTGAACGTTCTTCTAGCTTGTATATTCTTAAATTATCATTGAAGTGTTCAAACCCGTAACCTTCAGTTCTTGTTTTTGAAAATTTAAAAACATTATTAACAAGCTCGTGGTTAAGTCCAATAATTTCAAATAGCTCAGAACCTCTGTAAGAAGATATTGTACATATGCCCATTTTTGACATAATTTTTAAAAGTCCTTTGTTCAAAGACTTTCGGTAGTTTTCCTGTGCTTGTTCTACAGAAATATTTAAAGATTCATTTTGAATAGATAATTCTCTAACTTTTTCCAAAGCTAGATACGGCCATACAGCGGAAGCTCCATAAGAAATATGGCATGCAACATCGTGCGAGTCTCTAATCTCTCCAGAAACTGAAATTAATGATGCTTTAAGTCTTATTCCAGCATCAATTAAATAATGGTGAACTTTACCTACAACCATCAAAGAAGGAACAACAGACTCACCTGATTTAATTTCTCTATCTGAAAATATAATTACCGATTTATTGTTTTCTACAATTTCTGATTTAACTTGTTCGCAAATGACATCTAGTGCTTCTTCTAGCGTTTGATTATCTTTAGTAAAAGTCGTAGAAATAACAATTGTTTTATTTTTTAAGCTTTTATTTTGTGTTAGGGCATCAAACGATGCTCCACTTAAAATTGGAGAATCCAAAGATATAAGGTTAGCTTGCTGAGCTGTTTCTTTTAAAATTGACCCTCTCTTTCCTAGGTAGGTCTTGGTGGACATAACGAATCTTTCACGAATCGGATCAATTGGAGGATTTGTAACCTGTGCAAATAATTGATGAAAATACCTTGATAATCTTGGATTATTCTTACTCATAACTGCCAAGGAGGTATCATTTCCCATTGAACCAGTAGGTATCTCTCCTTTTAACATAGGCATTAGAATTAATCTTTCTTCCTCAGGTGTATATTCGTAGAAATCTGAGAGTCCCTCAACGTCTACTGCAGAATCTTTTTCTTCATTAAACGATTGATCAACTTCAAGTGGTTTTGAATTTACCCATTCTATATATGGATTTTTCTCACTAAGTTTTGTAATAACCTGACTTTCATCAAGAAGCTCATCATTTTCAATCCTGTACCTAATTGTCTGTCCAGGTTCTAATTGAGCTGTTTTATATGCACCTGCTTCAACTGATGGACAAATGCCTACTTCTGATGCGGCTAATACATATCTATCTGAGACCATCCAACGCATAGGTCTTAATCCACTTCTATCTAGACCAGCAATAATATCTCTTCCATCTGAAGCAACAACTGCCGCCGGCCCATCCCAAGGTTCAGTTAAAAATGAGTGGTATTGATAGAATGCCTTTTGTTTCTTCGTAAATCGTGGATTATTTTCCCATGCTGAAGGTATAAGCATTTCTTGAGAGTGGGCAAGAGTTCGACCAGACCTAACTAATAACTCAATTGCATTATCAAGCTGTCCTGAATCAGAAATAGATTCATCAATGAAAGGCTTAATATTCTGAATGTCATCTTTCCAGTACGAAGATGTTGCATCAACTTCTCTAGCTTTCATCCAAGAATAATTAGATTGTATTGTATTAATTTCACCATTATGGGCAAGCATTCTGAAGGGTTGTGCTTTGTCCCAAGTAGAAGAGGTATTTGTAGAAAATCTTTGATGAAAAATACCAAATCTTGTTTTGTAAAGTGGATTTCTTAAATCCCAGTAAAAATCTGCTGTTTGTTTTGCAGTAAAAAGTCCTTTATAGACCACTGTCTTTGAAGAACAGGAATTTATATGTATGTTTAGAAAATCTATTTCAGCAATTTTTCGTTCTAGAGTTTTTCTAAATAAATATAACTTCTTTTCAAAATCTTTAGGAGATTCATTTTCTGCACTTACAATTCCTTGATAAATTGAAGGCTTGGATTCTCTTGCAAGGGTACCAAGAATTTGCTTATCTGTTGGAACTTTTCGCCAATACAAATGCTTAATATTGAATTCTTTTAGTTCATTATTTATTAACTCGATTGATTCATCAACATTTTTTGGATCAAAAAAACATGAAATAATACCAATTTTTTTGTTTGTATCATGTTTTATACTTAATTCAGCCAACTCTGCTCTAATAAGTTCAAATGGTATTTCAGTAAGAACACCTGCTCCATCTCCAGTTCCATCAGCAAATTTCGCCCCTCTATGGTCTAAATTAGCTAGACACTCTAAAACCTTTAAAGTCATTCCATGTGTTGGCGGAATATTTCTTGAGGCAATAAAGCCAACTCCACATGAGTCTTTTTCTGAGAATTCGAACATAGTTCCTCAATAATACTTGAAAAAAAGGCTTTTTCAAAGGTGAAAATCAGCCAAATCAGTCAAAAAGGGGGAAACCTAAGTGATAGAGTTAAGGCTGATTTTCAGCTTTTATTATTTTTTTGTAATAAAATCTCCGTACGCAGAGGTACCATGCTCAGAAGCGTCTAATCCTGCAATCTCTTCTTCCGGTGTTACTCGTAATCCTACGATGCTATCAATAGTTTTTAAAACTCCATAAGAAGTTATAAATGCCCAAGCACCTATAGCTGCAATCCCAATAAGCTGAGGAACAAAAAGTGATGATCCCCCAAAAAATAATCCATCTGTTGTATCAAAAATTGCTACTGCAAGTACACCCCATGCACCACAAATTCCATGTACAGAAATAGCACCAACAGCATCGTCAATACCTTTTTTCTCCAAGAAATTAATTGAATAAACAACTAAAACTCCGGAGACTAATCCTATTAATACTGCACCTAGATTATTTACATTTGCACATCCAGCAGTTATACCAACTAATCCAGCCAGAGCGCCGTTTAGTGTCATACTAACGTCTGGTTTTCCAGAAATCATTGAAGTATACATCGCGGCAATAGAAGCGGCACCAGCAGACAAAGTTGTTGTAACAGCAATTGCAGCTAAGTTAACATCTACAGCAGCAAGGGCTGAACCCACATTGAATCCATACCATCCAAACCACAATATAAACACACCTAATGCTCCTGCAACCATAGAACTTCCAGGAAGTGGAAGAGGAGAACCACTGTCATCGTATTTACCAATTCTTGGGCCTACAATCATGACTCCAGCAAGCGCTGCAAAACCACCAACCATATGAACCACTCCTGAGCCAGCAAAGTCAATGAATCCTAAATCACCTAACCATCCTTGACCGCTCCAAACCCAGTGAGTTACGATTGGATAAATTATTCCACATATAAAAGGTTGAAATAAAAGATACGCACTAAATTTAGTTCTCTCAGCTACAGCACCTGAGACAATAGTTGCGGCTGTAGCAGCAAAAACAACTTGAAAGAAATATGTACTAGCTTGACCTTCTAAGAAAAAGTCGCCATATGCGAGAAAGCCACCTAAAGTCGATCCACCATACGCTAAAGCAAATCCGAATGCCCAGTATGTTACTGCACCAACAGAAAAGTCCATAAAGTTTTTCATCACGATGTTTACTGAGTTCTTTGATCTTGTAAATCCTGTTTCAACCAACATAAAGCCTGGTTGCATAAACATAACCAATATTCCAGCTATGAGAACCCATAAACTGTCTACCGAATTAATTATCATTGATTCCATATTTCTCCTTCTATCAGTTCCTTAATTTAATATTCCCAATTAGTTAAGAGTTAAAGGAAAAGTTAAATGATTATTACTGAAATGTTTCTTATATGTTTCCTAAATTGAACCTTTTTTTAAATTTATCAAGCCAAAAATCGCTATTCTTAATGCATGCCAAAAAATATTTTAGTTTCCGTAGCTTGGCCATATGCTAGCGGTTCAAGACATCTAGGACATATTGGTGGAGCATATTTGCCTGCAGATATTTTTGCAAGATACAACAGAATGATTGGAAATAATGTAATCATGGTCTCTGGAAGTGATGTCCATGGAACGCCAATAACAGTAAGAGCAGATGATGAAGGTGTAGAACCTATTGAAATAGTAAATAGATACCATGCCGAATTTCTTAGCTATTGGGAAAAACTAAATATTCAATGGGATAACTATACAACCACTATGACCGATAATCACAAAGAGGTCACTCAGGAAATGTTTTTAAAAATAAAGGAAAACGGATATATTGAAAAAAATAAAAGTATTCAAGCATTTGATCCAAAAGAAAACAAGTTCCTACCAGATAGGTATGTTGAAGGTGAGTGTCCAAAATGTAATTACCTTGAGGCTAGAGGTGACCAATGTGACAGTTGTGGAATAACTTTAGATCCAGAGGAATTAATTAATCCAAAAAGCAAAATAAATGGAAATCCTGCAGAGTTTAAAGAAACAGAACATTATTTTTTAAAACTGAGTGCTTTGAACGACAAACTCACAGATTGGCTAAATACCAAAAAAGGTTGGAGGCCACATGTTATTAACTTTTCAAAATCTTTTGTGGATGAAGGTTTGCAGGATAGAGCAATTACTAGAGATCTAGATTGGGGTATAGAGATACCAGATAATGAACTTGGAGATGGAAAAAAGATTTATGTATGGTTTGAGGCTGTAATAGGTTACTTATCTGCTTCGAAAGAGTGGGCAATTAACAATGGCACTCCAGAGGCTTGGAAAGATTTCTGGCTAGATAAAAATGCAGAGTCTTATTATTTTGTTGGCAAAGATAATGTACCTTTTCATGCGATAATCTGGCCTGCAATGCTTTTGGCTTATGGGGATTTAAACTTACCTACTAATGTTCCAGCAAATCAATACATTTTAATAAAAGGAGAAAAGGCATCTGCTAGCAGAGGTGTAGGGAAAACTCTCAATGATTATCTTGATGAATGGAATCCTGATTCGCTAAGATATTCTCTTGCAAGTATTCTCCCAGAACAAAATGATTCAGAGATTTCTGAAGACGAAATGATAAGAAGAAATAACGAAGAACTTGTAGCAGCATGGGGGAATCTTGTTCAAAGAGTCTTTTCACAGTACATAAATAATTTTGATGATCTAGACACAACTTTTGAGTATGAAAAAATAGATGTAAATCTTTTGGAAGGTGCAAAAAACTGTTTTATAACAACAGGAGAAATGATTGAAAAAGTAGAACTTAAATCTTCACTTCAAAATGTCATGGCATATGTGAATTCCATCAATGCTTATTTAAATGAAACAGAACCGTGGAAAGTTATAAAAGAAGATAAAAAAAGAGCTAGTGGAATTTTGCACTGCGCAATTACATCTATTGATGCTTGTGCAACTATGCTTACCCCTTTTATGCCTACAACTTCAAAAATAGTAAGTGACGCTATTGAAAAAGAAAACCAAAATAGTTGGGGAATAAATGAAATAAAAAAAGGTGCCCCTTTAAAAAATATAGGACACCTTTTCAAAAAATTTGATTAGCTTTTTGTAGCCTGAAATACCTCATCTATTTCATTAATCAAACCTAAAAGTTCTTCACCAACAGCTGGATCTTCTGTTTTTTTAGCCTCACCAGCTTTTTTTGTTGCATTCCAAAAAAGATCATGAACATTTGGAAATTTTTCTAAATGTTCTGGCTTAAAGTAGTCTGTCCAAAGAACCCATAGGTCTTTTTTGACTTCTTCTGCCATATCTTCTTTTATTGTGATACATCTTTGTTTAAAAGCTGGATCATCAGATTCTTGATATTTTTTAGATGCATTAACGACTGATTCTGCATTAATTCTTGCTTGAGCTGGATCATAAACTCCACAAGGCAAATCACAATGCGCATATGCTACGTTTTTCGGTTTAAATAAATTCATAAATCTCCTTTTTTATATATTATAATTTGATAAGAGCCTTATGTTTAAAACAGCTGGAAGATTAATTAATTTTAGAACACTATTTTTTGTCGCTTTGTATGTATTTCTTAAAAGTGATAAGAAAAATATAACAACCTATGAAATCAAAGAAGAGAGTATGAGTCCTGCATTACTCCCAGAGGACTATGTCGTTGCAATTAAAAATAAAGATAAATTGAATCGTGGCGATATTGTTATTTTTAGAAATCATGAAAAAAATATTGATGTCATAAAAAGGGTTATTGGCTTACCTGGAGAAACCGTGAGTTCTGAAAACGGCAAAGTTCTGATAAATAACTCTGAGATAGATGACATCTGGGCTAAAACTGTCACGGACGATTTTATTCAACAAACACTTGGCGAGGATGAAGTATTTGTTCTTGGTGACCAAAGAAGGCTTTCCTCAAGTGACTCAAGAACATTAGGTCCAGTTTCTACAACAGAATGCCTCAAAATAAAATATAGATACTGGCCTTATCAAAGGTTTAAAGCATATGAGTAATTCACTTTACTGTAGTTGGTGTAAAAATGAGATGGCTTATATTCATGGCCACGCTGCATGTATCAGTAGTAGCTGTGCAATGTTTGGTTTAAATCAAGCAGAGTGTTGTTCTGGTGAGAGTGCTGAATTTTGCTCAGGAACTCAACAAAATGAAATTACATTATCCCCGCAAAGATTACAATAAATTTATAGAGAATATTTATGGAAATTGAAAACAAAACAGTTGAGTCTATTCCAGCAGTAACAATAAGATTTGCTGGTGACTCTGGAGATGGTATGCAGTTAGTGGGTACAAGATTTACCGACACTTCTGCTTTGTTTGGGAACGACTTAGCAACTCTGCCTGCATTCCCTGCTGAAATAAGAGCTCCCCAAGGAACAATTGCTGGAGTTTCTTCTTTTCAAGTTCAAATAGCAGATTTTGATATCTTAACTCCCGGTGATAATCCTGATGTGTTAGTTGCTATGAACCCTGCTGCTTTGAAAGCCCACCTACATGACCTTGCTCCAAATGGAATGTTAATTTTAAATGAAGATGCATTTGAAGACAAAAATATCACAAAAGCAGGATATAAAGTAGATCCAAGAGAATCTGGTGAGTTAGACGGATACAGAGTATTTCAGGTCCCGATGGAAAAACTAACCAAGGAAGCTTTAGAAGAGTTTGATTTACCTGGTAGAGCAGTTTTAAGATCAAAAAATATGATTGCGCTTGGCTTGATATCATGGACATTTAACAGGCCCCTAGAAGATACAGAAAATTGGATTAATGATAAATTTAGTAAACTTCCAGAGATTGCAAAAGCTAACATTAAAGCACTAAAAACTGGTTATAACTTTGGTATAACTGTTGAGGCATTTCATCATACGTATGTTGTTGATAAAGCCTCTCTACCTCCAGGTGAATACACAAATATCAATGGAAATATTGGTTTAAGCTGGGGCCTAATTACTGCTGCTAAGAAAGCGAATCTTGATTTATTTTATGGTAGCTATCCAATTACACCAGCATCAGATATTTTGCATGAACTCTCAAAACATAAAAACTTTAATGTAATTACTTTTCAAGCAGAAGATGAAATAGCAGCTGCAGCTGCAGCTGTAGGTGCTTCATTTACCGGAAAACTTGCTGTTACTGGTACAAGTGGTCCTGGACTTGCACTTAAAAGTGAAACTATTTCATTGGCATTATCTGCTGAGCTTCCATTAGTGATAGTAAATGTACAAAGAGGTGGTCCATCTACTGGACTCCCAACTAAGCCTGAACAATCAGATCTTATGTTTGCATTATATGGAAGACATGGGGAATCTCCTCTGCCTGTTGTAGCTGCCAAGTCGCCTTCACATGCATTTTATGCAGCTTATGAAGCTGCAAGAATTGCCTTAAAATATATGACACCGGTAATTTTATTATCAGACAACTATGTAGCGACTGGTTCAGAACCTTGGAACCTTCCAAATACTGAAGAACTAAATAATTTAGAAACAAATATCGTTACAAAACTTAATACAGAAGATGGATTTTTACCATTCCTAAGAAATGTTGATACGTTTGCCAGGCCATGGGCACTACCAGGCACTCCAGGTCTTGAATACAGAGTTGGTGGCCTTGAGAAAGAAGAAGGAACAGGAAATGTTTCTTATGATGCTGCAAACCACCAATACATGACAGATATGAGAGCATGGAAAGTATCCAACATCGCAAATGATATTGATAAGTTAGAACTTCATGGCGATGAATCAGCTGATACTTTAGTGCTTGGTTGGGGATCAACTTATGGAGGAATTACACAGGCAGTTAATAGGCTCAATAAAAAGGGTGTCAAAGTTGCAAGTGCACATTTTGTTCACCTTAATCCTTTCCCAGATAACACACTTGAAGTCATATCAAAATTTAAGAAAATCATCATTCCTGAATTAAATACTGGTCAACTCCTTAAATTAGTAAGAGAGGCATTTTTAGTTGATGCACGAGGAATTAATAAAGTTTCTGGTGAGACTTTTACAGCTCAGGAGCTTACTGATAAAATTGAGGAAAAAATCAATGAGTAAAATACCTGTCACCTATAAAAGATCAGACATGCAAAGTGACCAAGAGGTCAAGTGGTGTCCTGGTTGTGGTGACTACACTATCCTTGCATCCGTTCAGAATTTCATGGCTGAGATGGGCATCTCAAAAGAAAAAATAGTTTTCGTCTCTGGAATTGGTTGTGCAGCAAGGTTCCCATATTATATGAACACATACGGTGTTCACTCAATTCATGGTAGAGCACCAGCAGTAGCTACTGGTGTATCAGTATCAAATCCAGATTTATCTGTTTGGGTTGTCTCTGGTGATGGTGACTCATTATCTATTGGAGGTAACCACTTAATTCACGCTCTTCGTAAAAACGTAAACATCAAAATTCTTATGTTTAATAATCAGATTTATGGACTCACTAAAGGTCAGTACTCTCCTACTAGTGAGGAAGGTAAAAAGACCAAGTCTTCACCTTTTGGATCAGTAGAGATGCCCCTCAATCCAATGAGTCTTGCATTAGGTGCTGAAGCATCCTTTGTTGCAAGGTCCATTGATATGGATAGAGATCTTACTGCAGGGATTTTAGAAGAAGCTAAAAATCACAAAGGTTCTGCTTTTGTAGAGATTTATCAAAACTGTAATGTCTTCAATGATAAAGCCTTCGAACAGTTGACCAATAAAGAGACAAAAGTAGCAAATAGAATTAATTTAGTGCATGGTGAGAAAACAGTTTTTGGAGAAGATGGACACAAAGCTGTAGTTATCAGAAATGGTATCGCACAAATTGTAGACACAAAAGATGTCGATGAATCTGAAATCTATGTTCATAACATTCATGAAGAGAACCCATCAATTGCTTTCTCTTTATCTAGACTTTCTCATGGTCCATATGGTCCAACACCACTTGGTGTATTTAGAAAAGTCCAGAGAGATACCTTTACCGAAGAGGTTCATGATCAAATCAACAACGCCAAAGAACAAAAAGGTGAAGGTGAATTAGATAAGCTTATACGTTCTTTAGGAACTTGGGACGTAAGTTAATTTTTTTTTAAATATATTAAGCAATTTTAATTTTTGAATCAAATTTGACTAGCACATTGACTATATTTTTCTTAACTTTTTCAGATTTGCATATCAATGTAACTACATTTTCATCAAACATTCCAATCTGAGAGCCATCTAAAGTGCTAACAGTACCACCAATATATTTTGCAATCGGCTCATATGCAAGCCTATCGTGAGCAAAAGGGGCAGAAGTTATAACACCATCAAATGCTGAAAATCCTAAAGAGATTATGTCTTTACAAAATTGATTCTTATTACGAAATAGAACCTTTTCATTACTCAAAACATCCAACAAATCAAGATTATCCTCGCAAGAAATCAAATAATTTTCTTTATCAGAAACTTCGATTTGCTCATAATCAAAGGAAGAAGTAATTAATTTATTATTATGAACTGCAGTGTAAATATCTTGAACAGGGCAAATGACTATACCTGTTGAAATTTCATTTTTTACTATTCTAGAAACCAACACTCCCCATTCGGGTTTATGTTGCGAAAATGCTCGAGTTCCATCTATAGGGTCAATAATCCAAGTGATATCATTGGTACCTTTTGTAAATCCTGTTTCTTCACCTAGAATTGAATCATTTGGAAATTCTTTGTTTAATATTTTAATTATTTTCTTTTCTACCAAAACATCAATATCTGTAACAACAGATCCATCTGACTTAGTCCTGATGCTGAAGTCTTTATAGTATCCATCAAGAGCATAATTTTTTACCTCATCAACAAAAGGGGATATAAAGTTTTCCACATTCAAAATATAACAATCCATAGTTTGTAGAGTGTAAACTTTAGCTATAGGAAAGTAAATTTTTGTTAAAGAACTAAGTTTTAAAAAATTTAACTACAAACTCAGAACCTTCTCCAAGTTTACTTTCTAGCTGGATATCACCATTATTTCTTTCTACAGCATGTTTAACTAAAGATAAGCCAATTCCTGTTCCGCCTAAAGCTCTAGACCTTCCTTTATCAACTCTATAAAATCTCTCAAATATCCTTTCTTGATCAGATATTGCAATGCCTCTTCCTTTATCTAAAACAGATAGAATTACTTCAGAATTATCAAGAAGTAAATTTATAATAATTTTTTCGTTTTGCTCAGAATAATTACAGGCATTTCTCAACAGATTCCTTACAATCATTGAAAAATCATCTGGATCTATTAAAAAATCGATATCTGCAGATTCAAAATTCACTCTTTTTTTATTTTCTTCAGAAAGAAATCCTATCTCAGCTTCAATTATCTTTTTCAAATTGACTGTTTCTTTTACAGGATCGTTGACCTCAAGCTGAGAAAGGTCTAGTAAATCAGAAAGCAACAAAGTCATTCTTTGACTATCTTTAAGAATTTGATTTAAAAATTTTCTTGTATCTTCGAGTTCTGAATTTTCTAAAGCAGTTATAGCTGTTTCAACAGCCAGTTGGATTGAAGTAACAGGAGTTTTAAGTTCATGAGATGCATTAGCAATAAATTCTTGTTTTAATTTATCAATATTATGAGAATTGTTATCCATCTGTAACTAATTTATATCCGACGCCCCTAACAGTTATAAGTCTTTTAGGTTCTCTAGGATCTTTTTCAATTTTTTCTCTAATTCTTTGAATATGAACATCAAGTGTTTTTGTATTACCAATAAAAGAATAGCCCCATATCTCATCGAAAATTTGCTCTCTAGACATTAAATTACCTTCATTTTCACAAAAAGCATATAGGAGCTCAAATTCTCTTGGTGTTAAATCAATATTTTTATCATCTACTTTAGCCTCATACTTTGATAAATTAATTTCAATATTTCCAGATTTAATAGATTTATCATTCTTATTTGTTTTTGTTGTTGTTCTTCGTAATACAGCTCTAACTCTGCTCATCAATTCTCTTACAGAAAAAGGCTTAGTAACATAATCATCAGCCCCTAGCTCTAGACCTGAAACTCTGTCTGCTTCACTGTCTTTTGCGGTAACCATTATTATTGGCACATCAGATTCTTTTCTAATAGACCTACATATATCTAATCCTGAAATTTCTGGAAGCATTAAATCTAAAATAATTAAATCAAATGATTCTTCACTGAATATTTCAAGAGCAATAGGTCCTTCATCAACATGTGTTACAGAAAAACCTTCTTGTTTTAAATTGTAAATTACGGGATCGGCAATACTGTGTTCATCTTCGACTAATAAAATTTTGCCTGACATTAAAATTCTTTAAATTCTCCGGTTACTAAAAAGTGTGTTAACTCACAAATATCAACTGCGTGATCGCCACCTCTCTCTAATGTCCTTATACAAGTAACAAGCCTGAATAATCCATTGAATAAATCTTCATTCCCAGCTATTTTTGGTGCTTCTTCTAGCATTGAATTATATAGTCTATTTACCTGATTATCTTTTTCGGCTGTTGCTAAAGCTAGGTCTTTATCCCTATTTTTTAAACTTTCCATTGCGGAGGAAGCCATATCAATTACTAAATCCCCCATTTCTACTACAGTTGCATGTATTGTCTCTGGTACTGGTGAATCAAAAATTTCTTTTGTTGTATTTCCAAGATAAACAGCCAAATCACCAAGGCGCTCTAAGTGTAAACTTGCTTGCAAAATAGATGTAGAAAGTCTTAAGTCTGTTGCTACAAGTTGCTCTGTGGCCATAAGCTCAACCCAGTCTTGGTCAATTTTAAGGTAAGCCGCATCGATTTCATCATCTTTTTCTATTGTTGCTATTGCTCTATTAACGTCTTTATCCTCTAAAGCCCTAACGCCATCTACTAGAGCATCTAAAACAAGCCTGCCCATTAAATGTAGATCTGTTTCAAGGTTTTCAATCTTTTCCTGTAAACTCATCCGAACCTGCCTGATATATATTGTTCTGTTAACTCCTTATCAGGAGTAGTAAACATAACACTTGTTTCATTGAACTCAACTAATTCTCCAGTTCTTCTTTTTCCATCATCAGAGGTTTTCGTTGTAAAAAATGCGCAGTAATCAGAAGATCTAGAGGCTTGCTGCATGTTGTGTGTGACAATAAGTATTGAGAATTCTTTTACAAGCTCTTGCATGAGGTCTTCTATTTTTTTTGTTGCTACAGGGTCTAATGCAGAGCAAGGCTCATCCATTAAAATTGTATCTGGCTCAACTGCAATTGTCCTGGCAATGCATAATCTTTGTTGTTGGCCACCAGATAGTTCTAATGCATTTTTGTCTAAATCATCCTTAACTTCATCCCATAATGCTGCTTGAGTTAATGCTTTCTCAACTCGATCATCCATGTTATCAGTCATGTTGTTAACTTTAAGTCCAAAAGTAATATTCTCTTTTATAGTTTTTGGGAATGGATTAGGTTTTTGAAAAACCATTCCAATTCTTCTTCTGACCTGAACTGGGTCAACCATTTTGTCGTATAAATCAACTCCCTGATATGTTATTGTTCCATTAACTTTTGCACCTAATATAAGATCATTCATCCTGTTAAATGTCCTTATTAATGTGCTTTTTCCACAACCTGAGGGCCCAATAAAAGCAGTGATTTTGTTTTTAGTAATATCCATATTTACATTTTTGATTGCGACAAAGTCTCCGTAACTTACAGATAGGTCTGATACATTAAATACGCTTTCGTTATTGACCTGAACTGTTTCTTTAGTTTCCACTATTTTGCTCCTTTATAAATATCACTATAAATCCTTCTCGTATCTGTTTCTAATAAATATTGCTAATGAGTTCATGATTAATAATAAACCCAAAAGTAAGATGATTCCAGCTGAAGCTGTTTCCCTCCATTCAGCCTGAGGATATCCAATCCAGTTATAGACTTGGATTGGAATAGCAGTAAAACCACTTAAAGGGGTATCAGGAAAATAATTAACATAAGTCAAAGCACCCATAAAAATTAATGGAGCAGTCTCTCCAATTGCTCGGGAGAGTCCGAGGACCATCCCAGTTACCATTCCTGGAATTGCAGAAGGTACAACCTGTCTAAAAACTGCCTGAAATTTGGTAGCTCCAAGTGCTAAAGCACCCTGGCGTATTGTGTCTGGAACAGCCTTAAGAGCCTCTCTAGATGCCACAATGACAACTGGAAGAATTAGTAACGTTAATGTTAACCCACCTGAAAGAACAGATCTTCCAAATCCAGCTAAACGTACAAACACCGCGAGCCCTAGTAGACCATAAATAACAGAAGGGACTCCTGCTAAGTTAGTTAAATTTAATTCAATAAACCTTGTTAATCTATTTTTTGGGGCAAATTCTTGAAGATATATTGCCGCTCCTGTACCAAAAGGAAATGTTACAAAAACAACTATTATCATAAGCCATACTGTCCCAGCAAAAGCTGGGCCGATACCAGCTCTATCTGGATATCGTGAGTCTAATGTTGTTAAAAAGTCTACAGGATTATCAATTTGTATTTTTGTAATGAGGCCAACTTCGTAGTCTGATGTCAATCTTGTAATTCCAGTTGAAAGAACATCATAGATTAAGGTCATCAAAGTTAAAATAGCAATCGTTACACATATATATAATGTAAAGAGGAATAAACTTTCTTTGATAGCATTTTCAGCTTTCTTGCCGGTTATAAGTGTTTCGTTACTCATATTCTTTTCTATACTTTCTGGCAACATAATCAGAACCTATATTCAAAATAAAAGTCATAATAAATAAAGTTATACCAAGTGCGAATAAAGCATTATAAGCAGTAGTGCCATGAGGTGTGTCACCAAGGGATACATTTACTATTGAAGAAGTTATCGTGTACATTGCACTTCTAGGATCTAAATTTAATTCAGGATACTGCCCTCCTGCAATGGTCACAATCATTGTCTCGCCTATAGCCCTTGAAAAACCTAATATAAACGAAGCAATAATGCCTGACAGAGCTGCAGGAAACATAATTTTAAGTGATGTAATTCTTCTAGTAGCACCAAGTGCTAATGACCCATTTCTCAAAGAATTTGGAACCGCATTGAGAGCGTCATCAGAGATAGAGGCGACTGTAGGAATTATCATGATACCAACAGCGATACCTGCCGACAAAGCATTAAATACTCCCGTACCAGGAATAAATCTCTGGATTATATTCGGAGTAATCCAGTTAAGTGCGAAGTAACCAAATACTACTGTAGGAACACCTGCTAATACTTCTAAGACTGGTTTGATTACTTTTCTAGTTCTTCTTGTTGCAAATTCAGATAAATATATAGCTGAAAATAACCCTAAAGGAAAAGAAATGAGACAAGCAATAACAGCTATGTAGAGAGTTGAGGAAATCAAAACAATAACACCGTATTCGGGATTTTGGAAAGTAGGAGTCCACCTAGTTGCAGTGAAATACCCTTTAAAAGTTACTGCTGGATCTTGAAAAAAATTAATAGCTTCAGTTAATAATGTGAAAATAATTGATATGGATATAAGTATTGCGGCAAATGCAGAGGCTGTAATAAATAATTTTACAATTTTTTCAATAGGACGTGTAATCGTTTTCGTAAGTTGGCTACGAAGGTTGTTTACATTTTCCATAATTTGATATTTTTATTGTAGTTTGTGAGGGCAATTCTGCCCTCACAAATTACTATTTTTTAATTAAAGTGACTATCCCCTACTAAATGCTGACCATGACATTAATGATGCCATTTTTTGTTCAGCTAACATAGGTACATAACCTACTGCAGGTACAATCGCGTCCATAGCTACAAAGTAGAAATCGACGAATTCTCTAACTGCAGACATTCCTTTTGCAGACTCAGCTATATAGATGAAAAGTGGTCTTGCTAAGAAATAATTTCCTTCAAATGCTGCTTCAGGTGGTTGACACCCATCTCCAGCATCTACTTGAACAGCAGTAAGCTTGTCTTTGTTCTCTTCATAATATGCGAGTCCAAAATATCCTAAACCACCAGCTGATCCAGATACACCGTTCACAAGAACGTTGTCATCTTCGGATGCTGTGTAGTCGGAACGGCTACCGCCATTATCTTCTGTTAACTCTTCATTGAAGAAGTCAAAAGTTCCAGAGTCAGTACCAGGACCATAAAGGTCAAGTGCTACGTCTGGGAAAGAGCTTCTAACTTGATTCCAATTTGAAACTGTGCTGTCTGCACCCCATATAGCACCTAACTCTTCAGTTGTTAGACATGTTGCAAAATCATTTGATGTTGGAACAACAACTGAAAGTGCGTCTACACCAACTTGAAGTTCAGTGTATGTAGTACCATTTTCTGCACAGAGATCTCTCTCTTTGGCTTTAATAGGTCTTGAAGCATCAGATATATCTGTTTCTCCAGGACAAAATTTCTTGAATCCTCCACCAGTTCCTGAAACACCAACAGATATTTGAACACCTGGGTTAACAGCTGTAAATTCTTCAGCTACAGCTTGTGTTATAGGGAACACGGTTGAAGATCCATCGATTAAGATTTCACCAGTCAGACCTGAGTCTGAACTTGATGATCCACCGGAAGAAGATGCAGCAGTTGTTTTAGTAACTGACTCTTCTCCGCCTGATTCTTCAGTTTCTTCAGCAGCATCGTCGCTACCACCACCACAGGCAGCAAGGACAAGTACCATCACAAGAAGCAAAGACCAGAATTTAGATTTTGATCTAATCATGGATTTCCTTTCTTTAATTTAATTAAATTAACTGGTTCCAAGATATTCATGACAGGTAAACACAAAGTAAACAAAAAATATACGTTAAGTTAATGACTTTTTTTAGATTAAATCTGTTTCTGAAGACCAAGACCCTCTATTGAAAGCTAGTATGTAGTTTTCATATCCTAAAAAATCCTCTTTAAATTCATCTGGAATATTAAAACCCCACCAGTCATCTTTAAACTGACTTCGATGAGCTTTCATCGATTTAATTTTATGTTCAACATACTTTGTTCCATCAACTTCAACATCTATATCATCATGTTCACTACCAATTGGGTTAAATCTGTTAAATTCTTCTTCTGAAATAATTCCAGCATCAAACATCTGTTGTCTTCTAGATTGCATTCTTTTTTTAGACCAGGCACTGTAATACAAACGCTCTGGAATCCATACTTCTTGACTGTCTTTTAGAGGAAATTTATCTAAATCACTAGCTGCAAAGAAGGCTGCGGTTCCGATTCTATGTGTCTGAATATGATCTGGATGACCATAACCTCCAAAAGGGTCATATGTGATTAAAGCATCAGGTTTATATTTTCTAATTATGTCGACTAATTTTCCTACAGGATCAAAATAGTTCTGTCTCCAGAAACAATCTGGATCATCATTTTCACTAGTACCCATCATTCCAGAATCTTTAAAACCCATCCACTCATACTCTTTTACACCAAGAGCTTCAAGGCTTGCCTCTAACTCCTTTCTTCTCATTTCAGCGAGTTTAGGGAAAAGCTCTTCTGGATTATCGTAGTTATGAATTTCACCAGCAGAACCATCGGTTGCAGTAGCTACTACAACTCTGTGACCTTCGTCTGCATATTTTGCTAGCGTAACTCCAGTCGAGACGCTCTCATCATCAGGGTGAGCGTGAAATGCTAGAAGTGACGACATTATTCCTCTGGAAAGGCTTTTTTAGCTAATTCTTGACCAACTTCTACAGCTTTTTCGTGATCTCCATCAATCTTTTCAACAAGTTCACCAAGAACAATCACTTTCTCTCCAGTTATTTGTAGTATTCCACCGGAGATTGCAAAGCTTGTTCTTGTGTTGTCATGTTCGATGGTTAGCCCACCTGGAACTAAAGTTGCAACTGTTTGTTCATGACCTTCAAGAATTCCTATTTCTCCATTTGGAGTTCTTGAAATAACCATAGTTGCATCTCCTGAAAAACAATTCTCCTCTGGTGAGACAACCTCGACAAACATTAAACGCTTTCTTCTAGTTCTTTAGCTTTGGACATGACTTCATCAAGTCCACCAGTCATATAAAAAGCCTGCTCAGGGACTGAGTCTAGCTCTCCACTTAAAATTGTCTTAAACGCTTCAACTGTGTCTTTAATAGATACGAATTTACCTTCAATACCTGTGAACTGTTCAGCAACAAACATAGGTTGTGATAAGAATCTCTGAATTCTTCTCGCACGACCAACTATTTGCTTATCTTCCTCTGATAATTCATCAATACCAAGAATTGCAATAATATCTTGCAAGTCATTGTATCTCTGAAGTACTCTCTGAACCTCTCTAGCTGTGTTGTAATGGTCATCACCAACAACACCTGGGTCTAAGATTCTTGATGAAGAGTCAAGAGGATCAACAGCTGGATAAATACCAAGGTCAGCAATAGTTCTAGACAATACTGTTCTTGCATCTAAGTGAGCAAAAGCTGTGTGTGGTGCAGGGTCAGTAATATCGTCTGCAGGCACATACACTGCTTGTAGTGATGTAATAGATCTACCTTTAAGAGAGGTAATTCTCTCTTGCAAGAAACCCATCTCGTCTGCAAGTGTTGGTTGATAACCCACAGCAGATGGCATACGTCCTAATAATGTAGAAACCTCAGAACCTGCCTGAGAGAATCTGAAAATGTTATCAATAAACAATAGAACGTCTTGCTTTTCTTCATCTCTGAAATATTCAGCCATAGTAAGTGCTGACAATGCAACTCTTAATCTCACTCCAGGTGGTTCATCCATTTGACCGAATACAAGTGCAGTTTTATCAATAACTCCAGATTCTTGCATTTCTCTAAACAAGTCATTACCTTCACGTGTTCTTTCTCCAACACCAGCGAAAACTGATACACCACCGTGTTGTGTTGCTACTCTGTTAATCATTTCTTGAATAAGAACTGTCTTACCAACACCAGCACCACCGAATAGACCAATCTTTCCACCTTGCACATATGGCATCAAAAGATCAATAACTTTAATTCCTGTCTCGAACATTTCATTTTGAGCAGTTACTTCTTCATATGGAGGTGGTTGTCTGTGAATTGGCCATTTTTGTTTTACACCAATTGAGCTTGTCTCCACATCTAATGTTTCACCCCAAACATTGAATATGTGACCTAAAGTTTCTTGTCCAACAGGGACTGAGATAGGAGCTCCTGTATCAGAGACTTCTGCGCCTCTTCGTAAACCATCTGTACCTTGCATAGAAATTGCACGTACTCTTCCTTCTCCAAGGTGCTGTGCAACCTCTAAAACGATTGTGCTTTTAGAACCATCAATTTCTACATCTACTTCAAGTGCGTTTGTAATTTCTGGCAAAGAATCCTGTGCAAATGCAACGTCAACTACTGGACCTGCAATTTTTACAACTCTTCCTAAACTATCGCTCATTTATTTTCTCCTTATCCTGCTAGAGCTTCCGCTCCACCTACAATTTCTGAAATCTCAGTAGTAATTTCAGCCTGTCTAGCTTGATTACTTTGACGTGATAAAATCTTAATTAACTCCTCTGCATTCTCAGTTGCTGCTTTCATAGCTCTCATTCTTGCTGCATGCTCTGATGTTGAAGCATTGAGTAATGCAGAAAATATTGTTGCATTTGTGTATTTTGGAATAATATTACTTAAAACCTGGCTAGCAGAAGGTTCAAAAGTATACGCTCCAACTGACTCGACCTCTTTAGCAATTTGCTCTACCTCAAATGGGAGTACAGTTTTATAAAGTGCTGTTTGTGTCATCGCAGACTGATATTCTGTATACACAAGTTCAATTTGGTTTGTTTTTCCCTCATAGAACTCTTCAACTAATGGAGTCATTATTTGTAAAGCATTTTCGAAATTAGGTTCATCAGTTATGCCTTCATAGTTCTTCTTAGGTTCAACATTTCTATACTTGAAATATCCATTTGCTTTTTTTCCAACAGTGACAATCTCTACTTGGTTCCCTAAATTTTCATACTCAGCTTTCCTTATCTCAGCAAGTTTTAAAATGTTGGTGTTATAAGCTCCTGCTAAACCACGATCTGATGTAATAACAACAAGCGTTATCTTTTTCGTTCCTTCAATCGTAGGAGAAGTTGGCATTTCACCACTACCTGTAAGTTCTTCAACAATCTGAGCGAGTAAATTTGTGTAATTGTTGGAAGAGGTAAGTCTTTGTTGTGCTTTTACAATTCTTGAAGAAGCAATAAGTTCCATTGCACGTGTTATTTTCTTAGTGGATTTAACACTCTTAATTCTTCGATTTATGATTCGTAATTCAGCACTTGCCATAATTTACTCTTCTTTTTTCTCCAATGTACTTACAAAAGCCTCAACAGCAGCTTTTAATTCTTCTTCAGGCAACTCACCAGTTGTTTTAATTGAATTAATAACATCAGAGTGTCTTGTTTTTACAAAGTCAATCAAGTCTTGCTCTGCTTGTGGAATATCAGCTGGATCCACTACATCAAGAAATCCCTCTGTTACTGCATATAGTGAAACCACTTGCTCTTCCATAGGTACTGGTTGATATTGTGGTTGTTTAAGCAACTCAACAACTCTTCTACCTCTATCTAGCTGTGCTTGAGATGCTGCATCTAAGTCAGATCCAAACTCAGCAAATGCCTCTAATTCTCTAAACTGAGCAAGGTTAATTCTTAAAGGACCAGAGACTTTTTTCATAGCCTTAGTCTGTGCTGCACCACCAACTCTTGATACTGATGTACCAGGGTTTACAGCAGGTCTCACGCCAGAATAAAAAAGTTCCGATTCCAAATAAATCTGTCCATCTGTAATTGAAATCACGTTAGTTGGAATGAATGCTGAAACGTCACCAGCTTTTGTCTCAATAATTGGGAGGCCAGTGAGTGATCCCCCGCCTAGCTCTTCACTTACTTTTGCACAACGCTCTAATAACCTTGAGTGAAGATAGAAAACATCACCAGGATATGCCTCTCTTCCAGGAGGTCGTCTTAGAAGTAATGAAATCTGACGATAAGCAATGGCTTGTTTTGATAAGTCGTCAAAAACAATTAATCCATGTTCACCGTTGTACATCCAATGCTGACCAATAGCTGAACCAGCATAAGGAGCATACATCTGCAATGCTGCAGCTGCTGAAGCTGGCGCGTTAACTATTACAACTTTATCAAGCACTCCCTCTTCTTCAAATCTCTCTACAACTTCAGCTACAGTTGATGATTTCTGACCAATAGCAACGTAAATACACTTTACATCAGTATCTTTTTGATTAATTATTGTATCTACTGCAACAGCGGTTTTTCCAATCTGCCTATCACCAATGATAAGCTCTCTTTGGCCCCTTCCAATTGGAATCATGGAGTCAATAGCTTTGATACCAGTTTGAAGTGGTTCTCCAACAGGTTGTCTTTCAACAACGGAAGGTGCTTGAAGCTCAAGACGTCTTCTTTCGGTAAATTCTATAGGACCTTTTCCATCAATTGGGTTTCCTAATGGATCAATAACACGACCTAAAAATCCATCTCCAACACCTATAGAGAGAACTTCACCAGTCTGCTTAACAGGATTACCTTCTTCAATATGATTGGAGTCACCCATTAAAACGACACCGATTGAATCTTCTTCTAAGTTAAGAGCAACACCGACTAGTCCACCTGGAAACTCGAGTAGCTCAGAAGCCATAACATTTTCTAAGCCCTTAACTCTTGCTACACCGTCTGCAATCGCTGATACATAACCAACTACGTCATCTTTTACAGAATCTTTCCAGTCACCAAGAGTAGACTTTAAAGAATCTGATATCGCTTTTGCGTCAATATTTAGATCGCTCATTCTACCTACCTTCTAATACAGTTTTAATTTCTGAAAACTTTGATGAGAGAAGACCGTCAAAAGTTCTCTCTCCTACACTTACACTTATTCCACCAATTACAGATGGATCAACATCAATACTTAGCTCTACGTCAGTTCCAACTTTGCTTTTTATTGCCTTTTGTAGTGCTTTTTGTGTTTTATCGTCGAGTTCAACAGCTGTTACAACTTTTGCTACTGAAGCTCCTCTTTTGTTTGCTATAAAATTTGCAACACTTGATTCAATATCATTTAGGTTATCTGCATAACCTTGGGATATAGTAAGGGTTACTAAGTCTACCGTTAAAGGTAAAACTCGTGTACTCAACAAGTTTTGTACAGCTTCAATCTTTTTCTCTACAGGTATTCCAAAGTTTCTAAATACATCAAGAGCCTCTGATGAATCTGATAAAGACTTGAAAACTTGGAGGATTTCATTTTCAACTCTTTCTGAATCATCAGAAGATGCAATTATTTCAACTAAACCTTTTGAAAAAGTCTCAACTGACATTGTTTCTGTTACCCCATATCCTTTATAAATTTATCAATAAGTTTCTTTTGGTCATCTTTTGACATAGATGATGCAACTTTTTGTGATATCTCCAAAGAGAGATCGGCTACTTCACCTTTTAATTCTGAAGAAACTCTTTCTTTTTCAGCCTCTGAATCTGATTTAGCTTTTTCTACAATTGCTTCTGCTTCTTTTTTGGCTTCTGCAAGCATATCTTCTTTAATTTTCTCAGCGGCAGCTTTACCTTCATCAATGATTGTTTGAACTTCTGAATCAGCATTTGACACAAGCTTGTCGTACTCAGCTTTAGATTTCTCAGCTTCGGCTTTTGTTTCCTCAGCTTCTTTTATCTGA
>CACGVI010000011.1 GCA_902576605.1 uncultured Candidatus Actinomarina sp.
TATCAGTCTTAAATCTAGTAACACCGCTTGGATTAGATTTTAAATACAGAACAACCAAAGTGAACCTAACTGAAAGGCTTAAAAGACTAAATATAATATATTGCATTCTTATAGTTTTGATTTCTATTGTATCTTTAACAATGGATTTAGGTTACTTTATTGCATTAGTTGCTAATTTATTTTCTTTTTATGTCTATGACCAAGCTCTAAGGTTTACAAAGGGTTATGAAAAAAATAAATCCGAAAAATTTATTATTGATGCAGAAAATGAATTAAAAATGTTTGATGGCCCAATAATTGCAATCACTGGTTCATACTCAAAAACTACAACTAAAAATATATTGTCTCAGATTCTTTCTCAAAAAAATAAAACTTTTGTAACACCAGAAAGTTTTAATAATCGTTTAGGTATAGCAAAAGCAATCAATGAAAATCTAAAAAATGATGATGAAATATCAATTATTGAAATGGGCACTTATGGTTTTGGAGAAATCAGAGAAATGTGTTCATGGGTCAGACCTCACATATCAGTAATAACAGGAATAGCACCAGTTCACCTTGAAAGAATGAAAACTTTGGAAAATATACTTGATGCAAAGTCTGAAATAGTCGACTTAACTGGTTCTGTAGTTATCAATGGTGATGATCCACTTTTGTTGAATCAAGCAAGACTTTGGACTGCCCAGAAGATGGTTATAGATTGCTCTACGACTTCAGAAAGAGCTGCAGTTTTTGTAGACTTCAAAAATAAATTACATAGTGTTTACATTGGAGGAGAATTTATAGGTAATGTTGAAGGCCCCAAAATCTTACAATTATCTATATCCTTATCAGTTGGAGTTATGGTTGCACTAGAACTTAATGTTAAATCTTATCTTGAAAGTCTTGGTGAGTTAGAAAAAACTGATCATCGTCAAACTATTCTTCAGGGAAGTATGGGTCAAACAATTATAGATAATTCATTTAATTCGAATCCTATTTCATTTATTTCTTCGCTTGAAACATTAGAAGATTTTAATGCTGCTGGTAAAAAGTATCTGATAACTCCTGGAATGGTCGAACTAGGTTCTGAACAGTTTAGTTACAATTATGAATTTGCACATTTTGCAAGTGAAATTATTGACGAAGCTCTTATTGTAGGTTTTACTAATAAAGGACCTTTAATGCTTGCATTTGAAGAAAATAATATTCCAGTAAAATATTTTAAAAATAGAGATTTAGCTGTTTCTTATCTAAACTCTGTTGTGAATGAAAATGATATTGTATTATTTGAAAACGATTTACCAGATCATCATCCTTAAAATATGACAGGATCAATCGCCGTAATATTTGGTGGCCCATCTGACGAGCATGATATATCTATATTGACCGGGCTACAATCTTCCAGGATTTTATCTAATAAATATGATGTTAAAAATATTTATTGGTCAAAAGACAATAAATGGTATTTGGTAAATAATGCCTTAGAATCAATAGATTTTGTCGATAATGACGATATTTTCAAGAAAGAATTAACGATAAAATATGATTCTGAGCCAGGATTTTATTTAAAAAAGAAAAAAATTTCATTTGAAGTGGCAGTTAATGCTTGTCATGGAGGGCCAGGGGAAGATGGAACACTTCAAAGTTTATTAAGTTTACTAAATATTAACTATACAGGACCCTCATTGACTACTTCACAGATAGGTATGGATAAGTACGTTTTCTTTACATTAATGAAAGAAATTGAAATACCTGTTTTAGATAAACACTTAGTTAGCAAAAATACTAAACCTAATTTTTCTGGACCTTATATTTTAAAACCTAGATTTGGAGGATCCTCTATCGGAGTAGAGGTTGTTGAAGACTACGAAACAGCTTTAAAACTTTCTAGTAATTCAAAAATTTACAGTCAAGGATCAACAGTAGAAAAATTCCTTGAAAACTCAAAGGATCTTCTTATTGGAATCAGGACATACCCAAACTTAGATTTCTCAGAAATTGAAAAACCAATTAGGACAAGTAGTTTTGAATTGTTTTCATACAATGATAAATATCTTGATAATGGAGGATTAGAAGGATCAAAAAGAGAATTACCTGCAACTATTAGTACAGAAATTGAATCTCAAATTAAAAAAATACTTACTTTATTCGTTGAACAAATTGAAATAAGAGGAATATCAAGAGTAGATTTTTTACTTCACAATGAAAATTTATATTTAAATGAAGTTAATACGATTCCTGGAAGCCATGCATTATATCTTTGGCAAAATATTGGAAAAAGTAAGTTCGAACTTTTAAATGACATGATAGAAGAAGCAAAAAATAGTGTTATCCATTGGAGCACAGAGGGATCAGACGGAATAGCTTTAAAAAGCGCTAAAGACATACAAAGCAAATTAGGTTAAAAATTTATGAACGGTATTTATTGGGACTGTGATGGTACTTTAATGGATACCGAAAGATCATATGGTTTAGCATGGAAGCAACATCTAAGCGATTTTGGACTTGAGATATCTGAAGAGGAAACTAGACAATGGGTGGGTATTGACGATAGATTGGTTCACAGCTTTTATGCAAAAAATGTTGATTTAGAAAATTTTGAGAAAACTATGGCATCTCTTGGAAAAATAATAGAAGGGACGTTGAACGAAAAATTACTGTTTCAAGATGCAAAAATATTGCTCGAGGAGACAAACAAAAGGGGATGGACGTCAGCATGTGTCTCAGCAAGCCCTTATGAGTTACTAAAAAATAAATTAATAAAAGCAAATATTTTTGATTATTTCTCATATGTTATTGGTGGTGATCAAGTTGAAAGAAATAAACCATATCCGGATATATATAATAAAGCGATCAGTGAACTTCAAACTACTAAGAATTTAGTTATTGAAGACAGTCCTCCTGGCATTTCATCTGGAAAGGCATCGAGTTCTTTTGTAGTTGCAATTGATAGAGGTATATTTTCAAAAGACGAATTAAATAAAGCTGACTTAATCGTTGATAATTTATCTATAGATATCATAGAAACAGTTTTTAATAGCCTTTAAACATTAGTGAAATTCAAAATAGATTACAAAACTGACTTAGGCGCAAAAATAGACTAAGACAAATTTAAAATTAATACAGGTATTTTACGTTTTGTTCTCTGTTGGTAATTGGAATATCCACCTTTATTCATGTAATCCATTTTTGACCACCAGTCTTCACGCTCTTCATCAAATACTTCTTTTGCAACTGCAGTGTATTTTTTTCTTCCAATTTGAATTTCACATTTAGGGTTAGCTTTTAAATTATGATACCAGCCTGGGTTAGTAGGACTTCCACCTTTAGATGCTACTAGACAAATCTCATTACCTTCTTTCATGAACACAAGAACATTTTTTCTTAACAAATTAGTTTTGGCACCAGTTGAGAAAAGAATTAAACACGGCCTTCCTTGTAAAAATTTTCCTATTCTTCCATTTGAATAGATATAAATATAATTGTGAAAAAATAAGAATGTAAAAATTAAATATCTTCTCATATATTTAACTTTATCTTTTTTCTCCATGAACTGAAACTTGTGGGGTAAAAATTAATGGGTTCTGCAAGTCGTAGTGCTGGGAATTCTATAGATGGAATATTTCTTTCTGTAATTTTTTTGTATTTTGGCACAGGTGCAAATGTTGATGCAAAATTTTTATTTCGTAAATAATCATCTGGATTGGTTAAATGTACTTGCAGCTCCCTTTTGTTATTTATTTCTTTAAGGCAATCAAGTAAAAAATTAATTCTCTTTGTTGATAATTGCAATTTACTCAACAGCTCTATATCAAATATAAAAATTACTGGTAGTTCATGATAATGACTCATTGCTGGATCATTGTCACCAATAGATTCACCTGTAATCCATACAAAGGATGGTTTAGTACTGTTATTTTCTCTTATATTTTTTGGACCAAAAACTTTTTCTTCATCTACTTTAAAATCATTATTTAATTTTTCAGAAATATTTGTTTGTGGCCATTCTTGAATAGGGCAGTCATACTTTAATTCACAATTATTACATAACTGTGGTGCCCTTTTATCAACTTGGAATTTGGAAAATCCATATGGCTTTCCTGTTTGAGACCCCATGACCCAATGCCATCCCAATCTGTTTGCAAAACGAGACCCATCTAATAAATGTCGAAACATATAGTCTTCATATTGATTCCAGTCCTTACCCACCCTTAAAGAATTATGAGATGCATACCACATTCTTGTTTGGTTAACCATATAACCTGTTTTTTCCAGTTCTTCTTCGATAGTAGATACACAATTCATATTTTTATAAATATTTGCATTCGATTGAGGTTTTTCTATTTTGTAATTTAGATATTTTCTTGATTTTTTACCAACTATTGCATATAAATGTCTTGAAAACTCTTGCCAAAGCAACTCATCTTGGAATTTAGTCCTATCTTTGTATTCAAATTTTTCAACTGCTTTCCATACATCAGAAAGACTAAGTAAACCATGTCGTATATAGGGGGATAAATAAGACGAACCTCTTGAATCTTTTGGGTAAACATTGTTTCTTTTTGTAGCATATTTATCAATGTTTAATTGATTTAATGCATTATCTGCATTTGACTGCCCACCAGACAAAAATGGATAAGTGAAATCATCACAACAAAGTCCACTAAAATGTTTTTGTATTATTTCTTTATTATCAAGTTGTAGATCTATTAAAGACATTAAATGCAATTAGTATTTATCTTGTCCGATTCTTATATTTACAACAGTTAAAACTTCTTCTCTATTTTCTATATCGAAATTTACTCTTTGTCCCTGTCTTAGGGTTCTAAAAATAGATCCCTTTAAGGATCCGGGTGCAAGAAAGACTTCTGATTTGTCTGTGTCTAGTAAGATAATTCCATTACCTGTATTTGGATCATAGGATTTTACAACACCCTGAGCCATTAGACTTTTTCGCCTCTACTTCTTATTTCTTTAACAACAGACTCAATTCCGCGCTTGTCTATTACTTTATTGCCTTTTGTACTAACTTTAAGTTTTATCCACCGGTTTTCACTTTCAAGCCAGTATTTTTTAGTTTGAATATTTGGTTTAAACCATCGATTGTTTCTTTTATGAGAAAAAGATACATGTTTACCTGATCTTGGCTCTTTTCCAGTTACCTGACATCTATTTGACATAATAATTTCCTCTAAATTACATTTATAACTATAACTAATTTATTAATTTGTAGGTACTTTCATTTTAAAACTTTTTAGGTAATGTTTGATTGTGGTTGAAAGAAGTTTAAGTTACTTAGATAATATAAAGTTAGATTCTTTAAAAGGATTTGGTGAGAAAAGATATTCAAATCTTAAAAAGAGTAATTTATCTTCCATTACCGATTTAATTAGATTTTATCCAAGAAAGCACATTGATAGATCAAAAATAAAAACAATAAATCAAATTGATCAATCAGATATTGAGAAAGAAGTTACGATGATTGGTACGATCAGTAATGTTTCAGTCTTTACAACTAAATCAAGATTAAGAATAACCACCCTTTCAATAAATGACAGCACAGGCCTAGTAAAAGCGAAATGGTTTGGACCTCAATATATAGAATCCAGATTTAAAGAGGGTGAAGATGTTGCTCTTTCTGGTAAGCCCGAAATTAAAAAAACTGGATCAATAGAATTTAAAAATCCCACAATTGAAAAATTTGCTGATATAGATGAACTAAGTGAGACGGGATCTTTAATTCCCATATATCCAAAAGTTGATGGTGTATCTAGTGGTGTAATAAGAAAAGCAATAAAAGACGCATTGTCAATCATTGATACACCTAAAGAAGAGTTTGAACCTGGAATTGAAGACATGCTTACTAGTGAGGTTTTAGATAAAAATTCAATTTTTTCTAGAACTGAAAGTTTTAAATCAATTCATTTTCCTAAAACCATTGAAGAATTCCAAAAAGCAAGAGAAAGGCTTGCTCTTGATGAATTTATTTACTTACGTTCTATATTTGAAAATTTAAAATCTGAATTTAAAAATAAAAACAAAGGGCCAAAATATATTTTTGAAAATTCATTAATAGAAACTTTTGTTGCAGACTTACCATTTAAACTCACAGAATCTCAAACAAAAGCCTATATAGAGATTCTAGAAGATTTGAAAAATGATTATCCCATGAAAAGACTTCTTCAAGGCGATGTTGGCTCAGGAAAGACAGTTGTAGCTGCAATTTCTATATATGCTGTAATAAATTCCGGTTACCAAGTTGCATTAATGGCTCCAACGGAAGTATTGGCTGAACAACATTTAAATTCATTAAATGCATTTTTGAAAAATTCAGATGTAGAAATTAATTTTCTTACTTCCTCTGTAAAAGATAGAAGCGAAGTAATGAATAATATATCTGATGGTAAACCTGGCTTATATATAGGTACTCATGCCTTAATTCAAGACAAAGTATTCTTTAGTAATTTAGGTCTCGTAATTATTGACGAGCAACAGAGATTTGGTGTTGATCAAAGAAAAAAATTAGTTTCAGATTCAGAAATAACTCCCGACCAACTTGTTATGACAGCAACTCCAATACCGAGAACTACCGCTCTATCTATTTATGGTGACTTAGAGATATCCTCAATTAATGAATTACCTCCAGGCAGAAAGCCAATTGTTTCACATTTATATAGTGGTTTAAAAAAAGACAATGAGAAAGTTTTTGAAAAGTGTTCTAAACATTTAGATGCTGATTCGCAAATATTTGTAGTCTGTCCCTATATAGAAGAGAGTGAGTCGTCTGATATACAGGCAGCAGAAAAAGTTTTCTTGGAATATTCTAAAAAATTTACGGATTATAAGGTTGTTCTTTTACATGGAAAGATGTCTTATGAAGAAAAAGAAAATATAATGCGATCAATGCAGGATGGCTCTATAGACATACTTGTCTCTACTGTAGTAATAGAGGTGGGTATAGACATTCCAAATGCCTCTCTTATGATTATTGAAAGCGCAGAAAGATTTGGTCTTAATCAATTGCACCAGCTCAGAGGAAGAGTAGGTAGAGGTGAAAAACAATCAGAGTGTATTTTTCACATTACGAATAAAAAATCTCTCAACACTATCAGCGAAGAAGGTGTTAAAAGATTAGAGGCTATATCAACATTGAGTGATGGATTCAAATTATCAGAGATAGATTTAGAAATTCGCGGTGAAGGAAAGGTAACTGGTAAAAACCAATCAGGCAGGTCTGATTTAAAAATTGCTGATTTACGTTTTGATTATGGTTTACTTATTCAATCAAAAGAAATTTATGATGACATCAATAGTTTAAATTCTACGAATAAAGTATTTGAAGAAGCAAAATTATTATTTCCGAATTATTTTCAAGCAGATGGTACTACATGAGAATTTTGGCAGGAATTTACAAGTCTAAAAAGATTGAAACAATTAATAACGCAGATACAAGACCAATGATGAGTAAAGTTAGGGAAGCAATTTTTAACTCAATTCAGTTCATGGTTGAAGACAAAGATGTTCTTGATTTATATTCTGGTTCTGGAAGTTTGGGTATTGAAGCATTAAGTAGGGGCGCAAATTATGTTACATTTGTTGAACTCTCTAAAGAATGCATTTCAATACTCAAGAAAAACGTAAAAAATATGTCAAGTAATCTAAGTATTGTAAATTCGCCCGTTAAATCATTTATTCAAAATTCTATTAATAAATATGATCTAATTTTTTATGATCCTCCATTTGAACTTGATGCAAATCAAATAAATGAAGAAGTTTTAATCATAGAAAATATTTTAAATAATAGCGGGCTTTTAATTATTCATAGACATAAAGCTTCTGAGGGTGTAAAGTTTTCAAAAAATTATGAATTACACAGGGAAAAAAACTATGGGCAAAGTAAAATTCTTATATTGAGGAGAATATGAAAATTTTAATTCCTGGTTCATTTGACCCACCTACTAATGGACATATTGATGTTATAAATAGATGTTCTGAAATATTTAGTGAGATTATTGTTGGAGTCGTTGTTAACCCCTCAAAGGAATCTTTATTTACACCTGAGGAAAGAACAGAAATGCTTGAAAAAATTTGTAATGAAAAAGCGAATGTCAAAGTAAAAAGTTTTGAAGGTTTATTAGTTGATTTTGCCTCATCAGAGTCAGTTGATGCTATCGTCAAAGGATTAAGAGCTATGACAGATTTTGACTATGAATTTCAAATGGCACAAGCTAATTCGACTTTAAAAGGATTTGAAACAATATTCATACCCTCTTCTCCTGAATATGGATACCTATCAAGCTCCATGGTGAAAGAAATTCATTCATACGGTGGAGACATTAAATCTTTGGTTCCTGATTATGTTTTAGAGAGAATGAACAATGCCTGAAGCAGAAATTAATTTTGAAGATATCGCAAAAGGAAATGTCAGAATTGACATAGTTGATAAATTAGAAAACTTAAGGGAAAGTCTCGAATCGAATTCTCTTACTGGAAGAGTCAATAAAAAAGAAATTATAAACAAAATAGATGAAATAATTGACACAATTCCAGTAGAACTTCGAACTGCAAGATGGATCGTAAGAGAACAGGAATCGTTTATTAACAAGGCAAAAGATGATTCAAAAGAGATTGTTGAAGAAGCTAGGCGTGAATCTGAAAAACTTATTCAAGAATCATATGTTTTACAAGAAGCAGTTATTGAAGCCAATGCAATAATTAAGCAAACTGAATTTGAAGCTCAATCTTATAGAGCAAATATTGAAGATTCAGTAGACCGTAAAATTGAAGAAATTCAAAGCAAAATTGATCAGTTAAAAGATTTTTTAGATCAAGAGAGAACGAAACTTAGACAACCACGCGATATAGAAAAACCATAAAATGAAATTAAATACCAAGATTAAGTCAATTGACCTAATCTCTTCAAAAGATACAATACAATTCGACAATGAAGGCACATTTCCAATAAATTTCGGTAATAATTTTATTGATGATAATCAACAAATTAAATTCCAATCAGAAATTGAATTAATTGAAGATAGGCTTTCTTTTTCAATTGATGTTAATTTCAGATATCAAAGCAATTGCGGGAGATGTTTAACGGCTTCACATAATGAAGATAGAAGTTCCTTTTCAACAACTTTAAATATAAAAGAAGATAACGACTATGAAATAAATTATGATGATGAATATTTTGACTTAGCACCTTTTATTTCTGAAATAATTATCGAAAAAATGGACATAAATTTTGTATGTTCACAAAAATGTAAGGGGCTTTGCTCATTTTGTGGTATAAACAAAAATAATTTAAGCTGTAATCACAATGAAAAAAATTCAAAAGAAAGTCCATTTTCTTCTCTAAGTCAGCTAGATTTGTAGTTTGAAAGGAATATAACCATGGCAGTGCCAAAGAAAAAAATGTCTAAATCCAGAACTAGACGTAGAAAAGCTACTCATAAAGTTTCAAAACCACATTTTGTAGTTGACCCAGAGACTGGTGTTGCAAAACAGTCACACAGGGTTAATCCTACAGATGGAACTTATAACGGTCGACAAGTCAAAGAACCTGAAGTAAGCTAAAAAAATTATGAATACTATTGCCGTAGATGCAATGGGTGGTGATTCAGCACCTGTAGAAATTGTTAAAGGTGCGATTAAAGCAAAAGAAAATGGCGTCAATGTCGTATTGTGTGGTGACGAAAATTTAATCAAACCTTATCTAGGATCAACAGAAATACCTGTATACCATTTTCCTCAGGTAATTTCAATGGACGAGGATCCACTTAAAGCTGTACGGTCCAAAAAAGAAGCATCTATAAATGGATGTATGCAATTATTAAAAGAAAAAAAGGTTGAGGCAGTATTTTCTGCGGGATCTACCGGTGCAACCCTAATAAGTGCAATTACAATTTTGGGAAAGCAAAGAGGTGTAATTAGACCTGCAATTGCTTCAGTCTTGCCAACTAATGAAAGAAGTGTGATATTACTTGACTCAGGTGCAAGTTTAGATGTTAAACCTAAAGTCCTTTATCAATTTGCAGTCATGGGATCAAAGCTTGCTGAAGCTCTTTTTGACATTGAATCTCCGAAAATAGGACTTTTAAATAACGGCGAAGAAGAGTCTAAGGGTAGAGAACTTGAAAAATCTGCCTTTAAACTTTTAAATTCCAGTTCTTTAAATTTTGTTGGAAATGTAGAAGGTAGAGATTTTGCAACTAATAAGGTTGATGTATTTGTTACTGATGGATTTACAGGTAATGTAGTGTTAAAAACTTTAGAAGGAACTGCAAAACTTCAGCAAAACTTAATATCTTCCTCTCTAAAACAAAATCTATTTAAACCTTTTTTACCATCTGTCAAGAAAGCTTTAAAACCTGTGAAGGATCAATTAAACCCTGATAAAACAAATGCTTCTTACTTATTAGGCGTCGATGGTTTAGTAACAATTGGCCATGGTTCATCTAAGCAGGAAGCAATTATGAATGGTATTCAATATACAAATGATTCCATCAGGAAGGATTTTATTGGTAAGTTTTCTGATGCCATTAAAGAGTTATGAGTAATTTAGAAGATTTAGAAAAGAATATTGACTACAAATTTAAAAATATAACTTTTTTAAAGATTGCTTTAACTCATAAATCATATTTAGATGAGTACCCGGAATTACAATCAAATCAAAGGTATGAATTTTTTGGTGATGCAATACTAGATTTTGATCTAACTGAATATTTATTTAAAAATTATCCAGAATTGGACGAAGGAAGTCTTACAAAAATTAGATCGAGCGCTGTTAATCAGATCTATCTTGTTGAACTTGGAAAAAAAATTAATATTGGAAAGTATCTTTATTTAGGCTCAGCAGAAGATTCAACCGGAGGAAGACATAAAGATTCTATTATTGAAGATGCCCTGGAAGCTTTAATTGCTGCTTTATATTTTGATGGTGGTCTAAAAGCTGTAAATAATTTTGTTTCAAAATTTATTTATCCAAGCATAAAGAATCTATCTTTAAATCCTGGACAAAAAGATTACAAAACAAGATTGCAAGAATACTTTGCTAAAAAGGGGTTAAAAGTAATTTACCAAGATAGTTCACATGGCCCTGACCATAATAAAAATTTTTCATCTGAAGTTATATTAAATGATGAGGTAATTGGCGCTGGAAATGGAAAATCTAAAAAAAGTGCTCAACAATCTGCTGCAAAAGATGCGTTAGCTAAGTTAGATGCCTGAATTACCCGAAGTTGAATCTATACGAAGGGTTTTAAAAAATTCTTTAATAAATCAGAAATTACAAAAATATAAAATATTTGATCAACGAATAAATAGATTTAACAGTGTTAATCCTAGAAAATTAGGAGTTTTACTTGAGATAAATAGAAAAGGAAAGATTTTACAATTTAACTTTAAAAATAATTCAATTTTTTTTCATTTAGGAATGAGTGGAAGATTAGATCTAAATGGTACAAAAAATAAACATACACATGGTATATTTTTTTTTGATGAAGACGTTTTGCTTTATGATGATATTCGAAAGTTTGGATATATAAAGATTCTTAAAAATGACCTAGCAGACAAACAATTTTCTACCCTAGGTCCAGACTCATTTTCATTATCAAAACTAGATAAAATCTTTGTAATGAATAAAGCAAACAAAAGTTCGACTAGTATTAAAAAATTCTTGCTAAATCAGAAAAATTTAAGCGGACTTGGAAATATTTATGTTAATGAAATATTATTTCTTGCAGGTATTCATCCACATTCAAAATCTTTTAAATTAAAAGACACAAATTGGAATGATATATTTACATATACAAAGAAAGTTTTAAAAAAGGCTATTAACAATAATGGAACAACCTTAAGTGATATGACTTATGTCTTACCGCAAGGTGTATATGGTAACAACCAAAATAATTTGTATATTTATGCGAAAGATAAGTGTTTTTCATGTTCAAATAAAATTGATAAAATATTTATAGATTCTAGAGCTACCTATGTGTGTAAAAAATGTCAGAAGATAATAAATTAACAGTTAATTTATATAGGGATGGTTCTATAGAGTCTTCTCATGAAGTAAATCTTTACTCAAACAATAAACAATATGACGATTATTTTTTTCCTAGGTCTTCAGTCAAACCAATGCAAGTAATCCCTTTATTGCTTGAGTCATCAAATCAAAATATTGAATTTACTTCTGAAGAGATAGCGTTGTTTGCAGCATCACATTCTGGTCAAGTTGAGCATATAGAATTATTAAGAGAGACAGCAAAAAAATTTAAAGTTGATTTAGATAACATAATTTGTGGGCCTCAGCGACCTTTTCATGATGAAACTGCAGATAATTTGCTAATTTTAGGTGAGAAATATACTAAGTTGCACAACAATTGTTCTGGCAAGCATTTATCAATGTTGATATTTTCTAAATTATTATCTGTTGATAGCAGTAATTACTATGATTTAACTCATAAAACTCAAGAAATAACTAAACAGTATTTTATCGAAATATTTGAAAATGAAGATATTGGATTTGGTATTGATGGTTGTGGTTTGCCAGCAATAAATTTAAATGTAACAAATTTTTTAAACTCTATAAAATTTATGCAGAAAAGTCGAAGTGCTGAATCTTGGAATAAGGTTTTTCAAGCTTACACAACTCATCCGGAAATAATAGGTGGTGAAAATAGAACGGATACAAATATAATTATTAATTCGGAACGAAAACTTTTAGCAAAATCAGGTGCAGAAGGAGTATTATTTGTTACTGATAATAATGAATCCTTTATATTTAACTGTATAGACGGTAGCAAAAGAGGAGTAGATTTGGCTGCATCTTACTTTCTATATTCAAATGGCTGGATAAGTAAAAAGCCTTTTGAATATCTTGATAATATATACACATCTAACAAGCAAAATACGCGTGCTGTAGAAATAGAAGTAGTTTAAAAAAAATTCAAAAATTAGAAATTTATTCTAATTATTACTAATATATAAGTAACAACAGGGTAATAAATGTATTTAAAATCATTAGATATTAATGGGTTCAAGTCTTTTGCAGAAAAGACAACTATTCAATTATCAGACGAAGTAAATGTTATTGTTGGACCTAATGGTTCCGGAAAGTCAAATGTAGTAGATGCAATATCTTGGGTATTGGGAACCCAAAGCCCAGCCACTCTTAGAACTAACAAGATGGAAGATGTGATATTTGCAGGTACTGAAAAATTATCAGAAAAAGGATTTGCTGAAGTCTATTTAAATTTCGAAGTTGATGATCAAAAATTTAACGGAAATAGTGAAATTTCTATAGGAAGAAAACTGTTTAGAGATGGTACTTCTGAATATTTTATGAATGGCTTAAATTGCAGATTGTTAGATATTCAAGAGTTTTTAAGTGACGTTGGTATTGGTAAACAGCAACATATTATTATTTCACAAGGTCAAATAGCTGAAATATTGAATTCGAAGCCTGAAGATCACAGATTAACAATTGAAGAAGCTTCAGGAATTTTACCTTTAAGATCGAAAAAAGAAAAAGCGCTAAAGAGAATTGAATCTGGTGATAAAGAAATCAAAAGAGCTAAAGATGTTTTACGTGAGATTAGAAAACAACTAAAGCCTTTGCAGGAACAAGCTGAGCAGGCAAGGCTTCATGAAGACGTAACAAATCAATTAAAAGATAGAAATATAAAACTACACACTTTGCTTTATAGAAAATTTCAAAATGAATATTATGATTTAAAAATTAAAGAAAATGAACTTTCAGATTCAATTGATTCTATTGAATCAAAAATTGAAAATTTAAAAAAAGAAAAACTAAGAATAAATAATGAACTTGGCGATGGAGTTTCCATTGGCTCTACATTTAAAGATTATTCTTCAAAAATAAACAACGTTACTGAACAATTAAGATCAATAGCTCAAGTGGCAAATGAAAGAAAAGATAATCTAGAACGTGAAGATTTTAGAAATATAGAGCAAATTAATAAAATTTCAAAAAAAATAGATCAAAATTCAGATCAGATAAATATGCTTTCTAATGAGTTAGTTTCTAAACAATTTACTTTAAAAAACCTTCAATCAACTTACGATGAACTTAAAATGCAACTTGAGTCTGTTATCAAGAAGTCTTCTGCGTCAAAAGAAGTAAACGAAGCTTTATTAGAAAATGAAATAAAGTTATTACAAAAGAATATAACTGAAACATTGAAAGATTTAGGAGTACTAAATCATGAACTTAGTAAGTGGGAGAGTGATGTTAAAAATTCAAAAGACCTTTTAGAGAAATTTAATAATGATATAGAAAGCACAAAATTTAATTCTTCATCAAAAGATGAATATGTTTCTTTTCATCAAAATATCATGAGTAGGGAATTTAATTCATCAAAAGAAAAAATAGATAAAATAACTTTTAAGAATAATTCCATGGAAAAAGAATTAAGTCAAAAAGAAGTATTGCTCTCTGGTATTAATCAAAATGAAGAGTTCAAAATTGATATAAATAATCAAAAGATTGATCTAGAAAAACAGATTAAAAATTTAGAAAATCAAATTACTTCCATTTCTAACCAATTAGTCACTTCTAAAGAAAGAATCAAAAATCTTACAGAGCAAAATAATGATTTTCTTAATGAAAAAGAAAAAATATCATCTAATAAAAATGTCACTTCAAAATCAGATTTAGAAAATCTTGTTTCCGAAATAAAAGACTTTATTGCATTTACAAATAAAACTAGTAATTTATTAGCTCAAAAATCTGAAGAGTTTGACGATAAGTACGGAAATACTAATAAAAAAATTCAGAAAATTGATTCAGAAATTGAACAGTTGAATAAAAATTATTTTGATACAAAAGAGGAAAAAACCGCTGTAGTAATTAAATTATCTGAAAACCAAGTTGCTACTTTATCTCATTTTTCTACATTAAAAAATATTTATGGCTTGAATGATGAAAGTCTTCTTCATATTCAAACTGATGGATTGATTCAACATACTTTAGAAAAAGAGATAAAAAATTATGAGATACAATTAGAAAATATAGGTACAGTAAATTATTTAGCAAAAGAAGATTTTGAAACCTTAAATTCAAGACATGAAGAAATAACAGGAAATATTGAAGACTTAAATTTAGCCAAAAAAGAATTGAATTCACACATTAAAGAAATTGAAAATGAAATATCATTTAGAATTGAGTCTTCATTTAATTCAATTTCAGTGCATTTTTCCGAAATATTTGAAACTTTGTTCCCTGGAGGAAAAGGCTCTTTGTCATTCACAGATAAAGAAAATATTTTAGAAACTGGAATTGATATTTCGGTACAACCTAAAGGAAAGAAGGTTAAAAAATTAAGTTTATTATCTGGAGGAGAAAGATCTCTAGCTGCAATAGCATTCCTATTCTCTATATTTAAGTCATTCCCAAGCCCATTTTATATACTTGATGAAGTTGAGGCAGCACTGGATGATGCAAATTTACATAGAATGATTAACTTGTTAAAGCATGTAAAGGGAGATGCTCAATATATTATTGTTACACACCAACAGCAGACTATGCATGCTGGAGATGTTTTATACGGAGTTACTATGGAGCCAGGTTCTGGTTCAAGAGTATTTACAAAAACTAAAGCAGATTTTGAAGAGTTGGTAAACAAATCATGAATGATCAAGAATTAGCACAATTAGCCAGAGATGCAGCGAAAAAAGCTTATGCACCATATTCAAACTTTAGAGTTGGAGCAGCACTTATTACAGAGTCAGGAAATGTATATACAGGTTGCAATATAGAAAATGTGTCTTATCCAGCTACAGTTTGTGGGGAAGATGTAGCTGTACTCAAAGCTATTTCAGAGGGTGAAACAAAAATTGATATTTTAGCTGTTGCATGTATTGATGCAGATGAAGAAGCAATATTTCCTTGTGGAGTTTCTAGACAGCGAATGTCAGAGTTTGGTGTTGAGGATGTAATAGTTGTACATAAGGATAGTTTTGAAAAATATAAATTCGACGATGTGCTTCCGTACAATAATAAAATTAAATTTAAAGATTAGATATTTTCATTCAATTTAGGTATAACACTTAAAGTATCACCAACTATGCCTAAATCAGCTAATTGAAAAATAGGAGCTTCTTCATCTTTATTTATTGCAATAACAAATTTTGAGTCTTTCATACCAACTTGATGCTGTGTTGCACCAGAAATACCACACGCAATATAAACATCTGGCTTTACAGTTTTTCCTGTTTGTCCAACTTGTTGCGAATAAGGCATCCAGCCAGCATCAACAATAGCTCTAGTACCGCCAATTGCAGCATTTAATTTCAAGGCAAGTGTTTCAATTAATTCTAAATTTTCTTTTTCAACCATACCTCTACCTGCAGAGATAACAACTTTCGAATCTTCAAGCTGTGGACCAGACTTTTCTTCAATGAATATATCAAATACTTCTAAATCACTTGAATCTAAGTCAATAGTCTCATAATTGTCATTAAAATTTACTTCAATAGGATCAAATGCTTTTGGCCTTATTAGAAGCAATGCTTGATCAGAATTAATTTTTGTCTTGTACAGGCTTTCACCCCCATTAATAGAATTTACAGTTGAAACATTGCCAGATTCTATAATAAAATCTATAACATTTGATACCGGGCTACTGTTCAAATCTACTGATAAACCTGCAATTATATCTCTACACATATAAGTTGAAGATCCCAAAATTAAGCTTATATCCTCATTTTCAATTATTTCAGATATTTTAGACACAGCTTTTGATAAATTTAATGAATCACTTTTTCTTTTGAGATAAGTTTGTTTGCAGTTATCAAGACCGATTGACGGGTTTTCATCAATACCGACAGTTATTACTTGTGCATCTAAATTTAAGGATGTAGCTTTACTTAAAATTTCTAAAGTACCTGAACTTAAATTATTATTTATTAATTCACCGATTATTAAGGTTTTCATATAACTTTTAACTCTTTCAATTTATTTACTATTTCTTGGTATGCTTCGCCTTCATCAATAATTTTTTCTCCAGATTTGGAGTTTTCTACATTTTCAATATCAATGAATTCAAGGTTTTGATTTGAGCTCATATTTAAATCACCTAAGGAAACCTGTTCTATAGGCTTTGATTTAGCTGCCATAATATCTTTAAAATTTGGATATCTTGGTTCAACACCACCTGCAGTAACAGATATTACACACTTGTCCGGCATATTTAATTTTTCAGAGCCTTCTACAGTTTGTCTAGTTAAAGTTACGTCATTATCTACTTCGATAGCTTTTACATATGAAATACATTCTAAATCAAGGTATCTTGATACTTGTTGTGGAACTGTACCAGAGTATCCATCTGTTGATTCAGTACCAAATATTACAATATCAGCAGAAAGAGATTTAGCCATTTCACTTAGTACATTTGCAGTCATTAATGAATTCGCGCCCTTTAATGAATCATCATCAACAAAGATTGCTTTATCAGCACCCATTTGAAGGGCTTGTTGAAGACCCTTTTGTGTTCCTGAAGGACCCATTGAAATTATTGTTACTTCTGCATCAAATTTTTCTTTCAACTGGAGAGCAACTTCAATTCCATACCTGTCAGTATCATCCAATACTTGTTCTTCTGGCCTTACAATTGATCCTTCACTGTATGTGATTTCAACTGCTGGATCAGGTATTTGCTTGGCACAAACTGCAATTTTCATATTTATATATTAATTTATGTATTTAATTATCCGAATTTAATTCAAATAAAAATTCTTTCATAAATCCTTGCAATTTTTGTTTTGATTGATCAGCAATCTCAACTACTTCTTCGTGGTTTAGTGGATTTTTGCTTATTCCTGCAGCAAGATTTGTAACTAGTGAAAAAGCACTAATTTCCATACCGGCATGTTTTGCAATTATTGCTTCTGGCACAGTAGACATCCCTACAAGGTCAGCTCCAATATTTTTTGCATATTGAACCTCAGCAGGCGTTTCGTAAGAGGGTCCTGTAAACCAAGCATATATACCTGTTTTAAATTCAAAATGATTTTTTGCAACTTTTTCAGCCAGTCTTAAGAAATTTTTACTATACACCTCTGACATATCTGGAAATCTTGGACCAAACTTATCAAGATTTTTTCCAATTAGAGGATTATCGCCTGTTAAATTTATATGATCTGTGATTGAAATTATATCTCCAGGAACATATTTATCTGCTATGCCCCCAGCAGCATTAGTCAGCACAAGGTTCTTAACCCCAAGTAATGAAAATGCTCTCACAGGAATAACTAATTCTTGAATCGGATAACCCTCATAATAATGAGCTCTACCTGACAAAATTGCTGTTAGTTTATCGTTAATTGATACCAAAGATAACTTACCAGCATGTCCTTCAATTGAAGGAGTCAAAAAATTAGGAATTTCAGAATAGTCAAGCTGATTCAATGGTTCATAATTATCTTCAAAACCACCCATCCCCGAGCCCAATATAATCATGGTATCTATATTTTGACTATTAGTAATTTTAGTTATAAAGTCTCTAGCTTCATTTATTTTTTCAATCATATCTTTACAGATTAATAATTTATATTTGATTTAAAAAGCTTTTACCAGGGAATATATTTTCTAGATTAAAAAATTCTGAAACAGTAGAAGCTATATTTGCAAAGCCTTCTATATCTCCAATGTAACTTGCTACACAGTTATTTCTATACGCAACAAATGGAACATATTCCCTTGAATGGTCAGTTTTTCCATCCGTAGGATCTGTACCATGATCACCAGTTAATATTAGCAAATCGTTATCTTTCAATTTTTCAACAACACTTGATATCCCTTTATCTATTATCTGTAATCCTTTGTAGTAACCGTCAGGATCTTCCCGATGACCATATAGCATATCTAAGTCAACTAAATTAACGAATGTAAGCTCATTATTACCCGATTCAACTTCTTTTAGTAAGTAGTCAATTCCATTTTGATCTCCTTCAGTGTGTACAAAACTACTAAGAAACTCAGTACCAAATAAATCAGATATTTTTCCTATTCCATAAGTTTTAATATTATTTTTTGATAAATAACTTATTAGTGTCTCTCCAGGTGGATTCATTCCAAAATCTTTCCTATCATAAGTTCGTTCAAATGCGTTAATTGGACCTTTGAAAGGTCTAGCAATTACTCGACCTATATTGTATTCATTGCAATGTTTTCTGGAAATCTCACAAATTCTATACAACTCCTCAAGATTGTAAATATCTGTATGTGCAGCTATTTGAAAAACCGAATCACCAGACGTATATAAAATTAGCTCTTTGGTTTCCATGTGTTGTTCACCAAGGTCTTTAATTATCTCAGTTCCCGAAGCATGAATATTTCCAATAAATTTATAATTAATTTCATCCTCTATTTTGTTAATAAGTTCGGTAGGAAATCCATCTGGGAATGTTTGAAATTCCTGTGTTGTTACTAAACCTGCTATTTCCCAATGCCCTGTGGTAGAGTCATTTCCTATAGAAATCTCAGAAAGTCTTCCAACAGTAGCAGTGTGTTCTGTTCCTAGACCCAAAACACTGGTAATCTTACCGAAACCCAATTTGTCAAAAGTGGGTAAATCAACACCGTTAATATGTTTTGCAACATTACCGAGTGTATTGACGCCTTCGTCTCCATATTCTTTTGCATCAGGTGCTTCACCAACACCTAAAGAATCTATTACAACAAGAAAACATCTTTTCATTAGATTGTTCCGAAAAGCCTGTCTCCCATATCACCTAATCCAGGAACTATGTACCAATTCTTATTAAGCTTTTCATCAATTTTTGCAGTTACTAAGGTAATGTCACTGTGTTCCTTTTTCAATCTTTCAATACCTTCCGGAGCAGAAATAACTGTTAAAGCAATTATGCTTTTTGGATTATGTTCTTTGACTTTATCAATTGCAAAAGAAAGAGAGCCACCGGTGGCTAGCATAGGTTCTAGAATAAAAACATTTTTGTTTTCTAAGTTAGGTAAATTTTCATAATAATATTCAGGCGTTGCTGTCTCTTCATTCCTTTGAACCCCAATGTATCCAAATGATGTACTAGGTAGAAGATTTTTAACACCGTCAACAAGACCTAGACCTGCTCTTAAAACTGCAATTGCAACATTTTCATTCTCAATTTCTAAACCATCAACACTTGTTAAAGGAGTTTCTATGGGTTTTATTTTTGTTGATATATTCTTTGTACCTTCAATAAAAAGTAAATATGACAATTTAGAAGAGTATTCTCTAAAATTTTCGAAATCTGTTTCTTTGTCTCGAATTATTGTTAGATAGTGATCTTTTAAAGGATGTGAAATTTCAATTACTTGCATCAAAATTAGGTTAGCAAAACATTAAATCTTTTCTAGTTATTTTTATGAAGAAGTTAATCTATTTAGTGTACATTTTATGTCTAACTTCATGTAAGATAATGTATTGCAATTTAAATAAAGGAAATTAATGCCAGTAAGAATAAGACTTGCTCAAAGAGGTAAGAAAAAAAATAGAACATTCCGTGTTATTGTTGCTGATTCTCGTTCTCCAAGGGATGGCAAATTTATTGAAGATTTAGGTTACTACGATCCACAACACAATCCTTCTATGGTTGAAATTGATGTTGACAAAGCTGTTGCTTGGTTAGATAAAGGGGCACAACCTTCAGAAAGGGCTCAAAAAATATTAGAAATTTCAGGTGCATGGGCACAATGGCGTTCAACTAAGGGAGAGGTTGTTTCCATACCTCAACCTCCTGAAGAAAAAATTAAAAGTAGTTCGAAAGCTAATAAAAAACAACAAGAAGAAAATTTAGATGAAGAGAGTAATAACGAATCTTCTGAAGAATTCTCTGATAGGGAAGAAGAATAATGGCTTCAGGCACAATTGTTAAAAACGTTGTTGAGTACATCGTTACTCAGATTGTAGAAGATACTAAATCTGTAAAGGTCGAAGTTGCAGACGCTGATGATGAAAATGTAACTATAGAGGTTAGAACTTCACCTGATGATATGGGAAGAGTCATTGGTAAAAGAGGAAGAGTTGCAAGAGCAATCAGAACTGTTGCACAAGCTGCAGCTGATGAAGAAGGCTTACAGTCTTCTGTAGAATTTATTGACTAATCAACACTATTTTATTGTAGGTAAGTTAGGTAAACCACATTCCTTAAAAGGTTTTCAATATATAAATATTGAACACTTTTTTCGCAATTTTGATTTAAAAGAAATTACATTTCAAATTGATGGTGTAAATTTTATTGTTGAGGAATTTAAAAAACATTTAAAAAATAGAAATTTAATAAAATTCAAATCTTATGACACAATTGAATCAATTAGTAAATTAAGAAATATGAATGTAAAAATTAATAAAGACTTACTCAATGCATTTCTTAATGAAGATAAATTACCTTGGCCCGGTTTCTTTATAGGGAAAGAATTAAAAGGTAATAATTATAAGTTGTTAAGTTATGAGGTGTTAAATAATATATATTTTTGCAAAATTAGTGGTATAGAAATGAGTGTCCCTTACAACAGTAATTTTTTTATCTATGAAAACGATAACATAATCTTATTGGAGAGTAGTTTAACTATTTAACCATTCAAACAATTTAATGCTTACATTATCTTCAAGCATGTTTTCAGGATGCCATTGTACTCCGATTGCATTCCAACCATTTGTGACCTCTATACCCTCAATAATACCATCAGATGATTTAGCAGTTATTTGTAAGTCTTTACCAATTTTGTTTATCGCCTGATGATGAATTGAATTGACTTGTACCTCATTTTCTTGAATTATTTTATATAATTTTGAGTTACTCTCTATATTTACATCATGAACATGCGAACGTGCATCATCAAATGGTTTATCATGATCGATTTGATTAAATCCACTATCTTTAAGATCTTGATAAAGTGTTCCACCTTTATAAACATTTAATAATTGATGTCCTCTACATATAGCAAGAGTTTTAATATTATGTTCTTCAGCAGATTTAAGCATTGCTAATTCAGTGCTATCCCTATGGTCTGAAATTCTTATTGTTTTTTCAATTTTTTCTTCTCCATAGATATTTGGATTAATATCACCACCACCAGAAATAATTATTGCATCAAATTTTGATACGTCTATTGATTCTGAATTTTCTTGTGGCCCAAAGATAACAGCATTATTTCCATAGTTGTTACATGCTTTAACAAAGTCACTATTAATAACAACACATGGAATATTTCCAGGCGCCATGTCTACATTTTTAAGACCAGTGGATATTCCTATTAATTTACCCATCGATAAAAACACACTGTACTTCTACACATACATTTAATGGTAAACTAGCAACACCTACAGCTGAACGTGTCGATTTTTCACTAAAGTATTCGGAAAGTTTATCTGTAAACCCATTAAGGACTTTTGCGTGGTCCCCAAAGCCTTCATTAGCATTGACAAAACCAATAACATTCACAGGCTGCAAGTTTTCAATAGACCCATGTTCTTTAATTGTTGCAATAGTTAGCTCAGCGCACAATTCCGCTGCTTTATATGCTTCATCTATTGAAATTTCATTTGGTACTTTTCCTACATATTTTTTTTGTTCTGTAATAGGTACATGTCCAGATGTGTAGACATAGTTTCCAACTTTTTTATAAGTTACATAATTTCCAATTGCTTCCGGTGCGATAGGAAGGTTGTTATCCATTATTTAATATATTTCCGATTAGATCTACAACTCTATTTGAATAGCCCCACTCGTTGTCGTACCAACATACAACTTTTACATGATTCCCTTCTAATAATTGAGTGGATGATGCATCATAAATACTTGAATGTGGATTATTTAAAATATCTGTAGATACAAGAGGAACTTCAGAGTACTCTAAAATACCTTGCAGCTCGTTATTTGCAGCTTGTTTCACAGCTTTATTTACATCATCTATAGAAACAGATTTTTCTAACTCCACTACTAAATCAACTACACTTCCATTTGGAACAGGAACTCTCATCGCCATGCCGTCTAATTTACCATTTAATTTAGGTAAAACCATACCAACTGCTTTAGCTGCACCTGTTGAAGTAGGGATTATATTTTGGGTAGCACTTCTGCCTCTTCTGAAGTCGCTATGTGTTGTTTCGGCTAGTGCTTGGTCATTAGTGTACGCATGAACAGTAGTCATAAGACCAGATTTGATTCCAAAATTATCATCCAGTACTTTAGCTATCGGTGCTAAACAGTTTGTTGTACATGATGCATTAGAGACAATTTTATCATTTGGCATCAAGTCCTCGTCATTTACGCCTAAAACTATTGTTGCGTCAATTTCATCTTTTGGTGGTACAGTCAGCAATACTTTTTTAGCACCAGCAGATATGTGTTTATTAAGTGATTCATTATCTCTAAAAATTCCAGTTGATTCAATTACAACATCCACATCCAATTCATTCCATGGAAGCTCAGCAGGATCTTTTATTGAGGTAAGTTTAATAACTCTATCTCCAACTAAAAGAGTGTCTCCATCAACTCGTACATCACTATCCAAAATGCCCATTACAGAATCATGTTTCAGAAGATACGCAAGATTTTCATAATTACCGAGGTCATTAATTGCAACAACGTTTAAATCAGAATTATTTTCAACAATAATTCTTAATATAGATCGTCCAATTCTTCCAAAACCGTTTATCGCTACATTACCCATTTACAACACCTGACCAAGCTTTTTTACAGTGTCAACAATTCTCGCTGCATAACCCCAACCATTATCAAACCATATAATGAGTTTAATTTTTTTATTATTAATACCCATTGTTGCTAACCCGTCTACTAAACCAGAGAGTCTACTTCTTACAACATCAGAAGAAACAATTGGATCATATGTTATCCCGATTATGTTTTTTAAATCCGATTCTGAAGCATTCTCAATTATTTTATTAATGTCTTCAATGCTTGTTTCAGTTTTGATGTCAATTGTCAAATCTACAGTACTTCCGTCAGGTATTGGGACTGTCATAGAAGAAGAAGCTATTTTTCCTTCAATAAATGGAAGAACATTTGATATAACCTCAGAAGACTTAGTAATACTTGGGATTATGTTCTCACCAGCTGCTCTGTTAAGCCTGAATCCTTCACCTGCAACATCTGCTAAACGATTAGAATTTGAATACCCATGAACAGTTGTGAGAAATGCTCTTTCAACCCCAACTTGATTATCTAAGGCTTTGAGAATTGGTGCAACTGCATTTGCTGTATTGGAACCTAGGGAAAATGAACTAGAGTTTAAGTCTATATCTTCATCATTTGCACCAGGAACATATATTTGTATGTCTTCAAAGTTTTCGGGAGTTGAGGCAACGATTACTTTTTTACAACCTTTTGATAAATGTTTTTCAACTTCTTCTTTAGTTTTAGGTTTACCAGTTGCGAGAACTACAATGTCACTATTTATTTCATCCCAATTCGCTTCGTCACCATTTTTCCATGAATTAAATAAGATTTCTTTACCATTTACAAGAATACCTGTTTCGGAATCTTCAATTTCTGCATCTATCTTTCCATAGATTGAGTCGTACTTTAATAAATAAACTAAGTTAGTTTTATCAGCAGTGTCAGAGATAGATACAATATTTATGTCACTATCGACCAATGTTTGTCTAAATAGATCTCTACCTATTCTTCCAAATCCAACTAAAGATACATTTGTCATTAACCCTCACAAGATTATTGATTAATTGTTGTTACAATCAACTAATAATATACCTTAAAACCATTATTTATGACTGAATTAACTAGAAATATTAATGATTCCATCTTTGGGTCAATATCAACAGATGAGCTGTTGGCTAATGCATTTGAAAAGAAAATAGATTATTTTGGCAACAACATAACATATAGTCCTAAAGTTTTTATTCCACTTACAACACTATGTAGAGATAATTGCGGATATTGTACATTTGTAAAATCTCCCAAAGAGGGTGGAACTTATCTAAACCAAGAAGAAGTCCTTTCAATAGCAGAAGCTGGTGATGATGCTGGTTGCTATGAAGCTTTATTTACTTTAGGGGATAAGCCAGAGCTCAAATGGGATTTTGCTTTAAGCCAACTTAAAGAGTTAGGCCATTCCTCAACTCATGATTATTTAATTAGTTCGATGAAGGTTGTAAATGAGAAATTTAATCTTTTTCCTCACGCCAATCCTGGTTTAATGAGCAAACAAGAGATAAAGGAGTTAAAAAATCACTCACCTTCTGGTGGTATTATGATTGAGTCATTTTCAAAAAATATATATGATAAAGGCAAAGCTCATTACAAAACAGATACTAAATATATTGATTTAAGGCTGGATACCCTCAATAATGCTTTAGAAGCAAGATATCCAGTCACGACTGGATTACTTCTTGGTTTAACCTCAACGAAAGAAGAAATTGTGAATGATATATCTAATTTAATTAACTATATAAAAAAGAACTCTGCAATTCAGGAAGTAATATTACAAAATTTTAGAGCAAAGAAAAATACATTAATGAAGAATAGTTCTGAAATAACAAATGATTTATTTTTAAGAATCATTGCAACAACTAGAATTTATGCCCCTTCACATATATCTCTTCAAGTTCCACCAAATCTTTCCCCAGATATAACAATATTTTTAAAAAGCGGCATAAATGATTTAGGTGGAATTTCTCCATTAACTATTGATTGGGTAAATCCAGATCATTTATGGCCAAACATAAATGAATTAAAATTAGATATTTCAAACACAGGCCAAGTCCTAAAAAAGAGGTTACCCGTTTATCCCGAATTTATAAAAAAAGAATGGTTAAATAGAAAAATTCTTGAAAAAGTTAATAATATTATTGATACAGATGGATATCCAAAAGAACTCAATGAACAATAACATTTCTTTTCTTCGAATCAGACCATGTGATAACGATAATGAAATATATTTAAACTCAAGAAAAAAAGAGGGAACTTCTACATTCTTAATTAAAAATGATGTACCAGTAAATACAGAAAATTTACATAATAAGGAATTTCAAACAGTGTCAAAAGATATCACCATAAATTCAGACGTATGGATGGTTACCGATGAAAATTGGAAGGAATTTAAATCTATTCATCCGAAAAGATTGATTTACATTTTAAAAAATAATATTGAGACCGCATTAGAGGTTATCGATAGACTAAAGCCACACACTATTTTAATTTCTACTATTTCAGAAATAGAATTTCTTAAATCTATCAACACAAAAACAAGTTTTATAACATCGACATATGTTGAAACGATTGAGGAAGCAATTGAATTTGCTAATGCAGGAGTTTCAGATTTACTCCTCAGAGACTGGAGTTCTGAACAGATATTAGAACTTCAAAATCTAGAAGGTTTAAATTTCTATGAACGAACTTTACTTTCTCCTGTATTTTCTATTGATGAGGCAAGAGAAGAATTTGATAAAGAAGGATTTTTTAGATTCTTAAAAACAAGAAATGTCAGAGGTTTTAGAAGAGAGGAGACAAGTTGGTCTCCTGGTAGTGGGAAAAATATTCCAAATTTAAATAATTTTGTCTTTAACAATAAAAGTCAAATTAGCCATTCTGAAATTGACTCAATATTGAAAAGGGTATTAGATGGATATCAAATTAATAATGATGATCTGAGAGTATTGTTTTATACCGCTGGAGAAAAAATAAATGATATTGCAAATGTTGCTAACGAGATAAATTTCTTAAAAAACGGAAATAAAGTTTCTTACGTAAAGAATAGGAATATTAATTATACGAATCAATGCTATTACAAATGTGGTTTCTGTGGTTTTTCCAAAGGACCTAATAGTTTAAATTTAAAAGAAAAACCGTACACCATTGATATACAAGAAGTAGTTGAGAGAACAATCGAAGCATATGATATAGGTGCATCAGAAGTGTGTTTACAAGGCGGTATTCATCCTGACTATACGGGAGAGTTTTATTTGAAAATGGTTGAAGATATAAAAGCTTCTGTTCCGGAAATTCATATTCATGGTTTCACTCCTTTAGAAATTTGGCAGGGTGCAGAGACTATTGGTTTGAGTGTTGAAGAATACTTAAGTCTGCTAAAAAAAGCTGGACTAGACACACTCCCTGGTACTGCCGCTGAAATATTAGACGATAGAGTTAGAAAATATCTTTGCCCTGATAAAATAACTTCATCACAATGGTCATATGTAATGGAAGTAGCACATAACTTAGGGATAAAATCTACTGCAACAATTATGTTTGGCCATATTGATGACATAGATTCTTGGGTTAATCATTTTTCATTAATTAAAAATGTTCAAAGCAAAACAAATGGATTTACTGAGGTTGTACCTCTTCCTTTTGTGCATATGGGTTCTCCTATTTACTTACAAGGTAAAAGTATGTCAGGACCTACTTGGGATGAGGTGGTTCTTATTCATTCATTAGCACGAATCTACTTTGTAAATTCAATAGACAATATTCAAGCAAGCTGGGTGAAACTAGGTCATGATGGGGCAGGAAAGCTACTTCACGCTGGAGTTAATGATTTAGGTGGTACTTTGATCAATGAAAATATTAGCAGAGCTTCAGGAGCAAATCATGGGCAAGAAACAACTGAAGATCAATTTATTCAAATAATTGAGAATGAAAATAAAAACCCAATTTTGAGAAATACTTTATACACAGAATTCACTGAAACAAAAAATACTTTAGAAAAAAGATGAATTCATACAATGTAATAACATTATTTCCAAATCTAATTGAAGAATGGAAAAATACGGGGATTATCAATCAGGCATTGAAAAATAATTTAGTAGCT
>CACGVI010000012.1 GCA_902576605.1 uncultured Candidatus Actinomarina sp.
GTGTTTTTATCAAAGTACGAGTTTATATTGAACGCTTTGAATAGTTTTGATACCGCTGTCATCTCTATTTTTTTAGCTGGATGCGTTGTGGGTTTAGTCACATTTAGCAGAGTTTTCTCGTACCTTTTTAAAAAATATAATGATATTGTAATTAGTGTTCTAATTGGATTTCTTGGTGGGTCATTGTTTAAAATTTGGCCTTTTTACGAAGTTTTAGAGTATAACTCCTCCAATGAACCTATATATACATCTCCAATTTTACCGACGGCATCCCAAAGCAATGACCTGGTTTTCTTTTTTACTTTTGGAGTAATTGGATTCGTTTGTATGTGGGTATTAGAAAAGAAATTTATAGGTTTAAATAAAGAAATTTAGGCTATTAAAATGATGTTATGAGATTAGGTTTACCGGAACTTTTAATAATTTTAACAATTTTGCTTTTACTTTTTGGAGCAAAAAGGCTTCCAGGCTTAGCAAAATCATTAGGAAAATCTACAAAAGAATTCAAATCTGCACTTGAAGAAGAATAAGAATGAAAAAAGTTTCATTATTGTTTCTTTTTTTATTTATTGCATGTGGAGCTCAAGAGACCGCTGAACTTACCACTGGTGAAGAAATTTATACAGCAAGGTGTGCAGCATGTCACCAAGCTGATTTTTCAGGTAGAGCTGGTCCGAGTCTAAAAACGGCTAGAGTATTAGATATGCCTGATTCATATTGGCTTCAAACTATTTTGAATGGAAAAGGATCTATGCCAGCAGTAAGAATTACAGAAGAACAAGCACAGCTAGTGATAGATTATGTCAGGGAAAGTAACTAGGCTCTGTCTGTATATTTGTTAAGCTTTTTTAAATCTTTTTTTATATTTTTAAGGATATCTAAATCTTCTAATCTCCAAACCCAATTTTTTTCTTTTGTTCCTGGAATATTAAATCTGGCTTCTTTTCCAAGTTCTAGTAAGTCTTGGATAGTTGTAACTGCTAACTGACAAGGTGATTCCCACACAAGAGATATAAAGTTCCAAACATCAGATTCGTATAAAGAAGAACTGCTTTCTTTGTATTTATTAAAAAATTCAATTTGAATATCATCAACTTCATTAAGCCATTGTTTAATTGTTGGGCTGTCATGAGTACCTGTATAGGCAACAATATTAAAATTCCACTCTTTTGGGTGGATTTCATTGTGTTTATTATCGTTAGGTACTCTTTGTTGAAGTACTTTCATTCCTGGGATATTAAAATTACTTAGAACGTCAGCGGTTTCTTGTAAGACAACACCAAGATCTTCAGCTAGTAATTTATTAAAGTCAATTGATTTAGAAACAACATCAAAAAATGTTTTCCACGGACCTGTCCTCCAGTGACCATTTAATGCAGGTTCATTTTCAGGAATAGCCCAAAATTGAAAAAAACCAACAAAATGATCAATTCTTAAGTAATCATAATTGTTTAAATTATAATCTAATTTTTCAATCCAGTATTTATATCCTTCTTCTTTATGATTATCCCATTTATAAAGTGCAGTATTCCAAACTTGCCCTTCTACAGTAAAGTCATCCGGAACAGCACCTGATACATAACTCATTTTATTATTATCGTCTAGATCAAAAAGATCTTTGTTGAGCCATACGTCGGCAGAGTTATGGTTCACATATATTGGTATGTCACCAAGTATTCTTACATTTTGTTTATTTGCATATGATTTAAGTTTTTGCCATTGTTTATCGAACTCAAATTGCAAAAATAAATTTTTTGTAAAGGTGTCGTTGTACTTATCACAGACCAAATCGAACAATTCCTCTGAATAATTTTGATAATCATAGTCCCATTCATTCCACGAAGTGTCAAATATTTCACTTAATGTTAAAAATGTTATATGTTTCTTCTTAATTTTGTTCTCAATGTATGTTTGATAATCTTTCTCATCAATGTTTACTCTTTTAGATATATGTTTAAAAATTTGATCTTTGTTGTTATAAACTTTTTTGTAATCTACCTCATTAGAATTAGGTATTATAATTTTTTCTAATTCATTTTTTGAAAATATTTGATTTTCAATTTCATCTAATGAAATTATGTATGGATTTCCCAAAATAGATGATTTACTTGAATAAGGAGAGTACTCGATATTATCTGTAATACCTAACGGCAAGACTTGCCATATTTTTGTTTTTGAATCATTAAGTATATCTACGAATTCATAGCTTTCTTTGCCAAGATCTCCAATCCCATACTTACTTGGTAAAGATGTTGGATGTAATATTAATCCGCTACTTTTTTCAATATCCATATCACTTCAAATATATAGTATATAATGACTATTTGATAGTAATTTAATTTTTATGGTAGAAGAACATAGTCCTGAATTTATTGATGCTGGAGAAAAGCAAAAAATTGATTTTTTTGAGGGTGACGTTCATTTAGGTCATTATGATTTTAGATTTGATTTTGATGATAAAAAGCACTTCTCAATTTCAAAAGACGGAATAGGTAGATTTAGAGTACATTCACAAAAAAATATTTCAAAACTTTGGATTCTTTTGGAAGATGAAGAATTTAGACCAATTGAACTTAAAAAATTTGCTGAGACAGATAGGTTTATTTTTTGGGGTACCCAAGTAGAATTCAGGTCACCAGTTGCAAAATTTAGTTTTGCTGCATCTACAGACGACAATTTAAATCTGTATTTCGGTACAAGTGGTATTGCGAACTTTATTTCTCCATCAGAAAAATGGATTTATGATAGTAAGTTATTTATGAGACACACAATACCAGACTGGGTATACGGAGGAGTCATGTATCAGATTTTTCCGGAAAGATTCTCCAATGGTGATAATTCGATTAGTCCAGAAAATATTGTTGAGTGGGGCTCAACACCAACAAGACTTGATTTTCAAGGAGGAGATTTAATTGGTGTTTTAAATAACTTAGATCATATTGAATCATTAGGGGTCAACATACTTTACTTAAATCCTATATTTCTATCTTCAAGTACACATAAGTATGATGCTTGGGATCATTTTAAAGTTGACCCCACTCTTGGAGGTGATGATGCATTAAGAGACTTAATTAGTGAATGTCATAAACGAAATATGAAGTTGATTTTAGATTGTTCTTTAAATCATGTTCATCCAAGACATTTCGCTTTTCAAGATTTAATTAAAAATGGTGAAAACTCAGAATATAAAGATTGGTTTACTGTATTTGATTACCCAGTTAGGTTTATTCACAGACCACATCTTTATGCAAATACTTACAAGGTTGGGTGGGATGGTAATCAAGAAGAGTACAAGCAGTACTTAGACAAAACATTTGATGAGACAAAAGTTCCGGTTGAAATAAAAAACGATGATGGTCCAATAGTGGAGCCATCATTTAAAGCTTGGTGGGGCGTTCCTGACATGCCAAAAATTAATTTTGAAAATAACGAAGCAAGACAATGGGCCTTAGATGTTACAAAATATTGGATAGAAAATTTTGATATAGATGGTTGGAGAATGGATGTAGCAAAAGAACTTGACTTTTCCTTCTGGAAAGATTTCAGAGATATTGCTCATAATGCAAATAAAGACACACTTTTAATTTCTGAAATATTTGGGGATACATCACAATGGCTACAAGGTGATAGGTTTGACGGAACTATGAATTACTCTTTTAGAGAGTCTATGACTGATTATTTTGCAACAAAAAGAATAAATAATAAAGAATTTTCAGACTCACTTGCATATTTGTATTCAATGTACTCCTTTGAAGCACTTTCTTCTTGCCAAAACCTTTTAAGCTCGCACGATGTTAAAAGATTTTTAAACAGGTGTGGAAATGACAAAAACGGAATGTTAGGAGCCATATTCATGCAAGCAACATTTCCCGGAATTGCTGGTATTTATTATGGAGATGAGATTGGGTTAGGTGGTGCTGATGATCCTTTCAATAGAGAACCCTTTCCTTGGGATGATAAAAATTCTTGGAATTTAGAAATTTTAAATTATCTGAAAAGCATTATGGAAATAAAAAGGACAAGTTCTATATTTAAATATGGTCGATTTGAGCTTTTAGACGAGAGTGATGAATATGTAGCATTTCGAAGGGTTCTAAAAGATGAGTCTATGTTGTGCATTGTTAATCGTGAAAATTCCCAAGCGGATTTCAATATTATTTCTAATGCTCACAGTGTAAATTTAATTTTTGGTAATTGTACAGCACATCTTGATGAAGGAATGGTTAAAGTAACAAACAATTCGGGTGATATAGGGATTATAATTCACGAACAGTAGGCGCTTTAATAATTAAATATTTTTTCAATTTAAATAGAAATTTTTTAAATTCAAGATTATATTATTGTAGACATTCTTTTAAGAGTGAATATACGTATATACGAAAGGGAGTATATGAAAACTAATAAATTACGATTTATCGTATTTTTATTAATGTTTTCTATGGTTGCTGTAGCTTGTGGAGGTGATGCTGCTGAAGAGACCTCAGAAGCACCTGAAACAACTGAAGCGCCACAGGAAACACTTGCAGCCCCTGCTACAACTGCTCCGCCACCGGAAAAGTTGGTAATTTGGGCTGAAGAAAAAATTGCTATTGCTTTAGACCCTCTTGTTGGTGCATATGAATCTGCAGCTGGTGTTGATGTTGAAGTAGTAATTTATGATTTTGGAGCAATAAAGAACGATGTTCTTACTGCTGGACCTGCCGGAGAAGGACCTGACTTGTTTGTTGGACCTCATGATATGGTTGGTGAAATTGTCGCCAACGGTGTTGTAGCTCCACTCGACTTAGGTTCTATTGCATCTGACATCTTCGATGTTGGTGTTACAGCATTTAGTTATGGAGGAGACGTTTATGGTTTCCCATATGCAACTGAAGCTATTGCAATGTATTACAACGCAGATTTAGTAGATGGAGTTCCAACAACTTGGGAAGAAGTAAAAGCAGCATGTGATGCAGCTGGCACAGAGCTTTGTGTTGGTGCACCAGGCGGTGGCGGTGGCGGTGACGCTTACCACAACCATCCATTCTTTGCTTCTGACGGAGGATATATATTTAAGTTTGATGGCGGATTTGATCCTAGTGATGTTGGTCTTGATAACGCAGGCGCAATAGCCTCTGCTGAATATCTTGATTCATTAGTTAAAAATGGAACAGTTGCCTCAACTGATTATGGTGCGTCTATGACTGCATTTCAAGAAGGGCGTTCCTTATTTTGGATGACTGGTCCATGGGCTAGAAATGATGCTTCAGCTGTTAATTACGGTGTAGGTCTAATACCTACATTTAATGGCAATCCAGCTACACCATTTGTTGGTGTTAGAGGAATGTTTGTATCAGCATTTAGTGAAAAGAAAGTTCTAGCACAAAGCTTTATATTGGACTTTTTCTCAACTGTTGATGTTCAAGCAGCCATGTATGCAGAAGATCCAAGACTTCCGGCAACAAAATCATTATTTGCTGTCGTAGAAGCTGAAGATCCAATTGCAGCACAGTTTGCTGCTAGCGCATCAAACGGAATTCCTATGCCTAACATACCTGAAATGGGTAATGTATGGGGACCTGTTGGTGATGCAATGTTGATAATTAGAGATCAAAATTATGGCACTAATGAAGATACAGGTGTTACTGTAAATTCTGCTGCTGATGCTATGAAGTTAGCTGCTCAGCAAGTAAGAGATGCCATTGCTGGTGGATAATTAACCAAAAGCAAATTTATAATCGGGGCTCATAGAGCCCCGATTTTTTATGTGATATATTAAATTATGAAATATTCGACTTTTATAAGGTATTTTTTTCTAGCAATATTCAATGGTTTTGTGATTTATTTAGTTCCAGTAACTATTGCTTTTGAATCTTGGTTTTTATTAACAATAATTATTGTTATTTCTTTATTAATCAACCTTACTTATTTAACTAGTCGTCTAAAGCCGTTAAAGTGGATAACCCCAGGAATGATATTTCTCTTATCATTTGTTGTTTTTCCAGCTGCTTATAGCTTTTATGTTTCTTTTACCAATTGGTCAACTGGTCATATTTTAACTAAGCAACAGGCGATAGAACGATTAGAAGACTTGACTTATACCAAGGATGATCAAAAGGGTGTTGAGTTTGACCTTTATATCCTTCAAGACCAAGATTTAGATTTTTATTTTCTTGCAGATCTTGCTCCTGATAATCTACTTTTCGGTAAAGCAATTGATGAAGAGGAATATAGTCAAGTTAACTATGCTACTCATGAACCATCATTTAAAGATTTAAATGGAAATATTTCAATTCCTGACAAATATTATTTGTTATCTGGCAAAGAACAAATTGCAAATTCATCTAAGCTCCAAGAGCTATCACTACTAATTGATAAAAATACTCGAGTGCAATTATACAATATTTCAGTATTTGGGGCTTCAAGCGGCCGATTATTATCTGCTCAACAAAAATATTCTTACAATTCTGAAACTGACATTTTGTACGACAACGTTAATAATTTAGCATGTAAGTTGGGAAATCGTGGAAATTTTGTTTGCGATGGTCAAATAATTGATCCTGGATGGAGAATTACTGTTGGTACAGAGAATTATCAAAGAATTGTTGACGATGAGAGATTTAGAGGACCTTTACGAATAGTTACTTTCTGGACTTTCCAATTTGCATTTTTTGCAGTTTTTGCAACTTTTTTTGTTGGCTTGCTATTAAGTGTTACATTAAATAAAGACAGTCTTAAATTTCAAAAAATATATAGGTCAATTTATATACTTCCATATGCAATACCGGGCTTTATCTCTATTTTAGTTTTTAAGGGTTTACTAAATCCTGACTTCGGATTAGTTAATGAATGGTTTGCACCTGTATACGAATTATTTAACATAGAGCCGATAAATTGGTTTAGAACTAAAGCAAGCTCAAGGGCTGCTGTATTGCTTGTTAACACATGGCTTGGTTTTCCATATATGTTTCTCATTACTACAGGTGCACTTCAGTCAATTCCAAAAGAACTACTAGAGGCCGCAAAAGTAGATGGTGCTACATCTAGGCAGTCATTTTGGAAAATAACTTTCCCATTATTACTAGTATCCATTTCACCATTACTTATTGGTGCTTTTGCATTTAACTTCAATAACTTTACATTAATATTTTTGCTAACAGGCGGAGGTCCGCCAATAGTTGGGGCAGATGTTGCAGTTGGATATACAGATATTTTAATTTCTTTTACATATGACCTGGCAATTGCTGGTGGAAGGGGTTACCAATTTGGACTTGCAGCAAGTGTTACAACTATAATTTTTCTTATTGTTTTATTGATTTCAGCCATTTCGTTTAGATACTCTAAGAGATTGGAGCGTGTTTATGGTAATTTATAAGTTTACAAATTGGTTTAGAGAGTTTGGCTGGAGACATTTAGTTGGTTTGATATTTGTAACAATATCTTTGTATCCAATTTTATACGTAATTACTAATTCATTTGCAGACTTTGCTAACTTGCAAAACTCTAAACTTATTCCAGATACATTTACCACTAAACATTACGAAAGCCTTACTGGTGATCCACTAATTCCATACTTTAAATGGCTTTTTAATACTTATAAAATTGCTGGTATAGCTGGATTTTTAAATGTACTTTTAGGGACATTTGCTGCTTATGCTTTTGCTAGATTAAAATTTAAAGGCAGAAGAGTTGGCTTAATTACTTTGGTTTTAGTCCAAATGTTTCCCTCCTTTCTCGCGTTCGTCGCTATTTATTTACTATTTTTCCAGATTGGAGATGTTGCTCCATTAATAGGTTTAGGTACTCATATTGGTTTAATAATGGTTTACTTAGGTGGCTCTATCGGTTTTAACTCTTGGTTAATTAAAGGCTTTATGGATACTATTCCAACATCTTTGGATGAGGCTGCAAAAGTGGATGGAGCTACTGATTTTCAAATTTTTTATAAAATCGTAGCACCTTTATCAAGACCAATAATCGTAGTACTTTTTGTTATTACATTTATAGGTATTTACTCAGACTATATACTTGCAGCAATATTTTTGAAAGATGCAAATCTTTATACAGTTGCACTTGGAATCAATATTGTATTTATGGATGACTTTGCTAATGAATGGGGAAGTATAGCCGCTGCTTCAGTGATTGCTGCAACACCAATAGCTGTATTATTCATATTCTTCCAAAAACAGATCACAGGGGGATTAACTGCAGGGTCAATCAAAGGATGACAAAAAAAGCGCTTTTTTTGGCAGGTGGCTGGGAAGGTCACGAACCGCAAGAAACTTCAAGATTTATTTCAAATGTAATTGAAAGATATGATATTGAAAGTGACATTATTAATGACCTAGATATTTTAGGTGAGAAGAATAAATTAGAAAAATATGACATCATTTTACCAGTATGGACAATGGGAAGAATTGATGATAATAATTGGAATTTAAAAAACTCAAAGATTGGTAATTTGCAAGAAGTAATTTATTCAGGAGTTGGACTAGCGGGTTGGCATGGTGGAATGGGTGATGCTTTTAGAGATAATACAAACTATCAGTTTCTTGTTGGGAGTCAATTTGTCTGTCATCCTGGAGATTTTGTTGACTATTCAGTTGCAATCAAAGATAGTAAACATGAAATTACTAGAGGATTAGAAAATTTTAAAGTTCATTCAGAACAGTATTTTTTACATTATGATCCTTCGGTTGAAATAGTTGCATCAACAAAATTTGATAATAAATATCACGAATGGATTGATGGAGTTGAAATGCCAATTGCATATACAAAAAAATGGGGAAATGGAAAAATTTTCTATTGCTCAATTGGTCACCATTTAAAAGATTTTGAAAATTTAAATGTTTTAAAGTTGATCTCTCAAGGCATTATTTGGGCTGCTAGGTAATCATGAATATTGGGATAATTGGATGTGGCTCAATTTCAAGTCAGTATATGATCGGACTTAATAAAAGCGAAAAAGATTTAAATGTTGTTGCTTGTGCTGATCAAGATATTGAAAAATCTAAATCATTTGCAAATGAATATAAAATCGAGAGTCTTTCAGTTGAAGATTTATTAATAAATAGCGAAATTGATATTGTTGTAAACTTAACACCTCCCTCTTCGCATTTTGATATTTCCTATAAATGTCTAAAAAGCGGAAAACATGTGTTTTCTGAAAAACCAGTAGCTCTTAACATAGATCAGGGAAAAGAATTATTGAATCAAATGAACACAAATAATCTTTACCTGTATTCCGCGCCCGATACTTTTTTAGGACCTGCATTTATTAAAGCAAAGGAGTTTGTGCTATCTGAAAAAATTGGCGAAATTATTGGTGGGTCCGTAAGCTTCGCAACACATGGTGTTGAAGGGTGGCATCCTAATCCTAATTTTTATTATAAAAAAGGAGGCGGACCTTTGTATGACATGGGCCCTTATTACTTAACAGCACTTATAAAAATTCTTGGTCCGGTCGTTGAAGTTATTTCTTATTCACAAAAAACATTTTCTAATCGTAAAGTTGAAAATCCAAATGTTGAATATAGCAATATAGAAGTTGATGTTGATACTCATTATATTGCACTTTTAAAATTTCAAACTGGAGTTGTTGTCGATTTTCAAGTTAGTTTTGATATATGGAAACCTTATGACCCTAAATTAGAATTTTATGGAACGGTATCATCCATAAAATTTGCAGATCCAAATAATTATGATGGAGATATTTCTATTTTTAATAAAGAAAAATATCAGTGGGAGAACGTGTATTCTCCTCCTGATAAAAATAATGAATATTATAGAGGGCTGGGGGTTATTCAAATGGTACAAGATATTTCTAAAAATAATGTCAATAAAGAAGATCTATACCTACCATTTCATGTTCTCGAAGTGATGAGCGCAATAGATACCTATGATCAAAATGGTAAATGGGTTAACATTGAGCAACAATTTTGATATAAAATTAGAGAAATTTGCCATAAATCATTAAAATCTTGATTAGTACTTTATAGGAGGAAATATTGTCTAAATTACATGAATATCTAAAATCACAGGAAAATTTAATTACAGCATCAGTTGAAGGTAAAACTCTATTAGATTTTATTGATAGGAACGCTGAAGAGTATCCAGATTATCCAGCATTAAATACTCCAGCTAACAGTGAATACTCAGCTTGGGATTCAATATCTTGGTCAGACTATAGAGCAGTATCGAAAAATTTAGCAGCTGGATTAATGTCTTTAGGTCTGGGACCTGGTGATACTGCATTTATAATGTCAAATAATACTAAAGAACACAATATTTCTGACTTAGGAATAGTTTACTGCGGCGCAACACCATCTACTTTATACAAGCAATTGAAGACTTCCCAAATAGAATACGTCGCAAACTTAATGGAAGCAAAGGTTGCTATTGTTGGAGATTTAGAATTGTTTGAAGAGGTAAATGCAGCAAAAGAACAATGCCCTAAATTAGAGGCGATAGTGTTGGTAGATGGATACGAAGATAAAAAAGATTTAGATTATGTTCATAGCTATCAAGAATTAATTGAAAAGGGTAAAGAGATTAACAAAGTAGATAGTTCTAAATTAGACAAAGCTACCTCTACTGTAACTCCAGATTCGTTGGCATGTTTAATATTTACTTCAGGTACAACTGGAAAGCCAAAAGGCGTAATGATTTCTCACAAAAATGTACTTTGGACAATTGAAAGCTTGTTTGGACAAATTATACCAGCAAGTAAATATCCAAGAATTGTATCTTATTTGCCCATGGCACATATAGCAGCGCGAGCAGGAGATCATTATCAGTCAATTTATAGAGTAGGACAAATCTTTCCAGTTCCTGTGCTAGAGGATATGAGGGATGCCCTTCCTACCATTAAACCTTCTGTGTTTATAGCGGTACCTAGGGTATGGGAAAGGTTCAAGGCTGGGTTACAAGCAAGAATTGAAGAAAATCCAAAAAAAGACTTGATAGATAAGGCAATTGCAAATGGATTAGAAAAAGTTGATTACGAACAACGAGGAGAATCAGTTCCTCTTGGAATTAAGATAAAAGACAAAGTATTTGCAAAACTTGTTTTTTCTAAATTCAAAGAGGGTCTTGGCATAATGGATACTGAGTATTTCGTAACTGCCGCTGCACCAATGAATAAGGATGTTCACAGATGGTTTCACGCTATTGGAATAGATATAACTGAGATTTACGGTATGACTGAAGACACTGGCCCGGCGACAATTGGTGTTCCTGGAAATGCAGCAGAATCTTTCTCAAAGAAACTAAAAGTTGATGGTATTGAAATACCAAGTGTATTTAACCCTATTGGAAAAGTTGGAATTCCTATTCCGGGGACAGAAGTTAAAGTAATGGATGATGGAGAGTTGTGTATTAAAGGAAATCACGTAGCACAAGGTTATTACAAAGCAGATGAACAAACTGCCGAAACTTTTGATAAAGACGGATGGTTGCATACAGGAGATTTAGCAGAAATTGATTCAGAAGGATATGTAAAAATTATTGGTAGAAAAAAAGAAATCTTAATTACATCTGCTGGAAAAAATATTGCTCCAGTAGAAATTGAGGACTTGGTAAAACCACATCCTTTGATTGGGCAAGTTTGTGTTGTTGGAGATGGGAAGAAATTCTTATCAGCATTAATTGTTCTTGATGGTGATGGTGGTGCTGAAACATGGGCTTCAGAGAATGGAGTGGAATATTCTATAAAAGACATGGCTAAAGATGAAAAAGTTATTCAAGCAGTGCAGGAACAAGTGGATAAAGCAAATTCTCAGGTTGCTAACGTACAAGGAATAAAAAAGTTTGTTTTGCTTGAAAATGAATGGACAGATTCTAGTGGTGAATTGACACCAACTTTAAAATTAAAGAGAAGCGTTATTGCAGAAATGTATAATGATGAGATTGAATCAATGTACGAAGGAATAGAATAATGTCACAAGTGTCTTTTGAAAACAGGACAGTTATAGTAACTGGAGCTGGTAATGGATTGGGCAAAGCTTATGCTCTTGACTTAGGTTCTCGTGGAGCAAAAGTAGTAGTTAATGATCTTGGTGGTGCAGTAGATGGATCTGGATCTGGTAGTACTCCAGCCGACGAAGTTGTAAACGAAATTATTGCGAATGGTGGGGAAGCTGTTGCTAATTATGACTCGGTCGCAACTAAAGAAGGCGGAGAGTCAATTGTGCAAACTGCGATTGATAATTTTGGCACTGTTGATGCAGTTGTGAATAATGCGGGAATATTGAGAGACAAAAGTTTTGCAAACATGTCTGAAGAAGAGTTATCTTTGATTATAGATGTGCACTTAAAAGGCACCTTTTTTGTATCACAGCCTGCTTTTAAAGTAATGAAAGAAAACGCATATGGCAGGATTGTAAACGTAGCTTCACCTTCTGGATTATTTGGTAATTTTGGTCAATCTAATTATGGTGCAGCAAAAATGGGTATTGTCGGCTTAACTAATGTGTTAGCAATTGAAGGTGCAAAATATAATATAAAAGTAAACGTTATAGCTCCCACAGCTTACACAAGAATGACAGAAGCACTTCTTCCAGAAGACGTAGGAAAATTGTTTAGTGCTGAGTTAGTTACCCCTATGGTTTCTTATCTAGCATCAGAGGCATGTGAAACAAGTCATGAAATTTTTGGAGTAGCTGCCGGACGATTTGCTCGCATTGGAATCATTACTCATAAAGGATATGTAAATACAAATGCTTCAGCTGAAGACATTGCAGAAAACATTGAAGAGATAAGAAATATTGAAAATGGCACATATCCTCTAAGCAATGAGGACGAGCTTATGATTATCCAACAAGCCATACAAGGTAATCAATAAGATAAATTTGATGTATAATTCTCTATGGTAAAAACTGATATTAAATACTCTGATGCTGAACAGCTGGTTAGAAGCAAATTAGATGAACTAATACAATTCAGAAGTCAAACGGATAATATTAAAGAATTTTGGGGCAAACAGTTCGATCTGGGGCTTGCTTGGATTCAATTTCCAGAAGGTGCTGGAGGATTAGGATTAAATCCAAAATATCAACTTATCATTACTGAAACTCTGAGAAATGAAGGGATTTCCCAACAAAACAGAATTGCAAATATTCTTGGTATAGGAATGGGTGCACCAACTATTGTTGAGTATGGCACACCAGAACAAATTCAAACATACTTAAGACCTATGTTCACTACTGAAGAAATATGGTGCCAATTATTTTCAGAGCCAGGTTCAGGATCAGATTTAGCAAGCTTATCAACTAAAGCTGTAGATGATGGTGATGGCTTCATTGTAAACGGTCAAAAAGTCTGGACAACACTTGGACACTTAGCTAAATGGGGTTTAATAGTCACAAGAACAGATCCAGATGTTCCAAAGCATAGGGGATTAACATTTTTTATTGTTGATATGGAGTCCGATGGTGTGGATGTTAGACCTCTTAGACAAATAACCGGTGAAGCAGAGTTTAATGAAGTATATTTTACGGATGTAAAGATTCCTAAAGATAACATATTAGGCAGCCTTGGAGATGGCTGGAGAGTTTCTCTTGCGATTCTAATGAATGAAAGAGTTGCAATTGGTGGTAATGTTCGTGAAAGAGGAAGTGGTGCACCTGGTCATTTAGTTCAACTTTGGAACGATAAAGAACTTGATGATCCAGTTTCAAGAGATAAGTTAATAAAACTATGGATTGAACAGGAAGCAGTGAGATTAACAAATGTTAGAGCATTTGAAAATAGAGAAAAAGGCACACCTGGTCCAGAAGGCTCTACTAGTAAATTATATGAAGCTGAAATCAATAAAGCATCATATGAGTTTGGTATGGAAATGCTTGGCAATGATGCTTTGCTATTCCCAAGAGGTTACGAGTTGACCCAACCTGAATTAAATTTTGAAAATGAGACTTTTGGCTTCACAGACACTCAGAGTTTGTTCTTAAGGTCTAGAGCTAATTCAATAGAAGGCGGTACATCTGAAATAATGAGAAATATTATTGCTGAAAGGGTATTAGGACTTCCGAGTGAACCAAAATTAGACAAAGATAAAGCTTGGAAAGATATTCCAAGGTCCTAATAAATTACGCTAAATAAACCCTCATAACAACTTATACTTATTTGATTATCTACCGATTCATTTCTTAGGGTTTTAGAACTACCAGCTTCAACATCTTCTTTATCTACATTCCACTTTGCTCCTGAGACAGTCAATGACTTTAAATTTGTTAACGGTACGATACTAAATTTTGCTCCTTCATTGAGAAAAATTGATACATCATTTCTAAAAACAACAGTTTTATCCATGTAAAGCCAAGTTATATTTGTGGAAAATTCATAATTAATTATCAATGAAAAAATAGAAAACAAGTGATCAATCTCACCTTCTTCTCCTCCTATTATGTAAATATTTTTTTCTTCTGGCTTACTAATACTGTCTAAAGAAAGTTCAAAGTCTGTTTTATCTTTATCCGGCTCATAGCGAATTAAATCTATATTTAAATTTTCTACTTTTTCTAATAAAACTGGTGTAATTGAATCTAGATCTCCTAGAACTTTTGAAGGAATTAATGACCTATCAAATAGATGAGCTGTACCATTATCAACTCCAATTATTTCATCAAATGTTAGTTCATTTAGGTCGTAGGTAGTTGAGCAATTGCTACTTAATGAAATCAGAACATTTTTCATATATTAATTATATATAGCTACTTTAATTTATTAATTTCTCACATATCTCAAATAGGTTAAACTATATAGATATGAGTGAAGAATTAAAATTTAATATTGGTGATGAAGCAGTAAAAACTATCATAGATCTAAGGGATCAAGAGCCTGGAGATAAAGAATATGCCTTATTCTTACAAATCGATGGGGTACATGGAAATCAATTTACTTATGATCTTAGTTTCCTAGATATAGATCAAGCAAGATCTGATGATAGGAGAGTTGATTTTGGAGATTTAATTGTAATAATTGCTGCCAAAGATGTTGAGAAGTTTGATGGTGCTAGCTTAGATATGTCCGAAGATCCAGATGCACCAGGATTAACTATGGACAATCCAAATACACCAAGTCCTGCAATGATTGGTAATCCTGCAGATCTTCCAGAGTTGAAGGGTGAATTAGCTGAAAAAGTTCAAGCAGTATTAGAGAACCAAATCAATCCAGCAATTGCATCTCATGGTGGTGCAGCTCAATTAATTGGCGTTGAAGGAAATGATATTTATCTTAGATTAGGTGGAGGTTGCCAAGGTTGCGGTATGGCACAAGTAACACTAACTCAAGGTATTGAAGCCTCTTTGCGTGAAGCAGTTCCTGAAATTGGAAACATCATAGATGCTACTGATCATGCTGCTGGCGAGAATCCATACTTCGCCTCTCACTAGACACTAATTACAGTTTTACCTATATTTTTTCTGTTTAAAAAGTTTTCTAAAGCTATGGAAGTTTCTTCTATTTTGTAATTATTTTTTGGAACAATGTCTAATTGTCCATTTTCAACATAGGAAACTAATTCTTTAAAGTCTTCTGCTGTTTCGTGTGGTGATGTGTTTGTCCATCGACCCCACCAGACTCCAACAATTGACATTCCTTTAACAAGTGTTAAATTAAGGGATATTTTTGGTATCTCCCCATTAGCAAAACCAATAACTAGTAACCTCCCATTAAATGCTGTTGCTCTTAGTGCTTGTTCAGACACTTCACCACCAACAGGATCTATAACTATATCTACACCCTTGCCGCCAGTCAATTCCTTTACTGTTTCTTTTAAATCAACCTGATCATATCGTACTATTTCATCGCCACCCAAAGATTTGACATATTCTGCTTTATCTTCAGAACCAACAGCACATATGGTTCTTAAGCCCATAACTTTTGCTAGTTGAATTGAGGCAGTACCAATTCCTCCAGAAGCACCAAGAACTAAAAGGCTTTCTCCACTTTGAGCATTTGCACGTCTTTTTAGGGCATAGTAAGAAGTACCATAATTGATAGGCAAACTTGCTCCAGCTAAAGAACTAAAATTTTTGCTAACCGGAATTACCAAATTTTTATTAATAGCAACGAATTCAGCAAACCCACCAATTGGAGGAATGCCAATTACTTTTGTTCCAACAGGAATATCAACATTTTCACCTTTGTCTTCTACAATTCCACATACTTCATTACCTGGAATAAAAGGTGGGTCAATTACAATTTGATACTTTCCTTGTACTAACAGCGCATCTGGAAAATTAACTCCAGCAACTTCAACTTTAATTAATACTTCATCTTTACCAATAGTTGGTTTATCTACTTCTTTTATTTCTAATAAATTTGGCTCATCTAATTTCGTACAAACGACTGCTCTCATTAAATAACTTCAAATAATCCAGCAGCACCCATTCCACCACCAACACACATTGTCACAACAACGTATTTTGCACCTCTTCGTTTACCTTCCATAAGAGCATGCATTGTCAT
>CACGVI010000013.1 GCA_902576605.1 uncultured Candidatus Actinomarina sp.
TTCGGTACTATATATTTGTTTATATTCATAGTTATTTTCCATAAGAAATTTTGTATGTTTTTTGAAACTATTTACACCAAATTTAAAATCACTAAAATTGACACTTCCTGCCATAAATGGAGTACCAGTATCCTTACTTTTTGCAATTAAAATATCACTATCTTGCATTTCTTGACTTATTGTTTTAGCAAAAAATTTTGTTACATATGGTAAATCTGAATGGCATATTATCCATCCCTTGTAATTTTTAAAATTGTTAGAGAATTCTATAACTTCTTTGTTCAAACCACTCGAGTTAGTATTGTAGTAATTTATCTTAAGTTGGTTTGCTAATTTTTTTATCTCCAAATCATTAGAAATTAAGAAAATATCGTTGCCATTGTCCTTAAAACATTCAACTATATTTCTTATAAGTCCAATCTGTAAGGCAATTCTTTGTTTTTTATCTAATGTTTTGGCCAGCCTTGACATTGGATTTTCTAAGTTTTTAATCGGAATACCTATAATATTTTTTCTATTCATATACTTAAATTTGTTATACCATGCTATTAAAGTATTTAATCAATATGGATAGAAAAACAAAAATTATTGCAACAGTTGGTCCAAGCCTAGCAAGTGAAGCAAAAATTAGTAAGATAATAGATGCTGGAGCTAATGTATTAAGAATTAACTTTTCTCATGGAACACTTGAAGATCATAAAAATGTAATTGAGTGGGCTAAAAAATCTAAAAAACAAGTTGCAATAATGCAAGATATTCAGGGACCAAAAATACGAACTGGTTATTCATCGGAAAATACTCTTTTAGAAAAAAGTAAAAAAATCAAATTAACAAATATTGAAACTGAATCAAACAATGACATTGTTTTTATCAATTATGAAAATCTATTGAGAGATATAAATGTTGACGACAGGGTCTTCATAGATGATGGGCAAATAGTACTTAAAGTAATTGAAAAGGAAAATGATATATTAGAAGCTTTAATCTTAATTGGGGGTGAGCTAAGAGACAATCAAGGGGTAGCGTTTCCAGATTCCGATCTTTCAGTCTCAGCCATAACTAATCAAGATATAGAAAATTTAAAATTTGGAACAGAGCATGATGTTGATTTTGTTGCTGTATCATTTGTGAGAAATGCAAGTGATATTAACCTTGTTAAAGAAATTATTCCAAAAGATATCAAAATAATAGCAAAAATTGAATTGAAAACTGCTTTAGACAACATTGATGAAATTTTAGATATTGCAGATGGAGTTATGGTAGCAAGAGGAGATCTGGGAGTTCAACTACCACTTGAACAAGTACCTTTTGTACAAAAGCAAATTTTAGATGCTGCTAACAAAAGAGGAAAAATATCTATAACTGCAACCGAAATGCTTCAGTCAATGAAAACTTCATATAGACCTTCTAGAGCAGAGGTTACAGATATTACTAATGCAATACTTGAAGGTTCAGATGCAGTAATGCTATCAGCAGAAACAGCCATTGGTGACAATCCAAATAGAGTAGTTGAAGTGATGTCTCTAATTTGTTCAGAAACAGATTCTAGAAATGATACTTCTTCACTTCTTTCAAAAGAAGATTCAAAAGAGGATTCAATAACTACTACTTTAGCTAGGGCTGCAGTTCAGGTGGCAAATGAAATAAATGCTAGTTCGATAATTGCTTTCACGGAAACAGGTAGAACTCCTTTGCTAATTTCTAACTTTAGGCCAAAAGCAGAAATTATTACTTTTACAACAAAGAAAAAAACTTTGAACCAAATGAATTTACTTTGGGGTGTAGACCAATTTCTTATTCAACGAGAAGAGCATTTTTCAGAGATGTTGAAAACTGCAAACGACTTTCTAATTAATGAAAAAAAATATAATAAAGGTGATAAAGTAGTGGTTGTTGCTGGAACACCTCCTAATGTTGAGGCCGCAACTAATTTGATAAGAGTTCACGAAATTGGAGATCTGTAATGGGGCAAATTATTGAAGTAAAGAGTACAAAGTTAAACAAGACAATTATTTTTGATTTAAATAGATCTGTTTCAGGTCAAGAGGGAATGACCTTTCATAATATATCGGAAGCTTCACTAATACCAGATGTAAGTGGTCAGTTAGCTCTTAAACTGTTTCAAGAGACAAGCGATATAGATACAATTTTCATTCAGTCCAATATCGTAACCGTGAACTTTAAAAGAAATTTAGGTTCAGATATATCTGAAGTGGAAGAGACATTAAAAAACTTCTTTGTTTTTTACGGTGAAGAAGAATGAAAATAGGTGTAACTGGTGCATCAGGTTTTATTGGTAGAAAATTATGTAAAGCTTTAATTGAATCTGATTTTGAAGTTTTTAAATTTGTAAGAAGAGAACCCAAAAAGGATAATGAAATATATTGGAGACCCTCTAAAAAAGAGATCGACCAAGAAAAATTTGAATCCCTCGATGCAATAATACATTTAGCCGGAGAAAGTATTGCACCGAAAGATATTTTTGGATTCCTTCCTTTTGCTGGCGGACGATGGAGTAAAGAACGAAAATCCAGAATATACTGGTCAAGAAAATGGTCATCTGAAACTTTTATACAGGCATATCAATCATCTAAAGATCATCCAAAAGTATTTATAACTGCCTCTGGAAATGACGTATATGGAGATCATGGTGATGAGGTAGTTACAGAGGAGACACCTTATAATCGTGGGCAATATTTACAACTTGTTGTTGAAGAAGCATGGGAGGGACCTTTAGATGAAATTAAAAAGCTGGGTGTGCGAGTTGTAATGTGTCGAGCTGGTATTGTCTTGGGAAGAGGAAATGTAGCAACTCAAATCTTTACATTGGTGTCTAAATTAAATTTGTCCGGCCCCATTGGAAAGGGAGAACAATATTTTTCTTGGGTATCAGTCAATGATCTAGTTTCTGCTTATATTTTCTGTTTAAATAATTCAGAAATCAGTGGGCCTGTAAATTGCACTGCGCCCGAACCACTCCAACAAAAAGAATTTGCAAGAATTATTTCTAAAACAATGAATAAAAAATACTTTGCTCCTCCATTACCTCCAATAATTATGCGCTTAGCCGTTGGCTGGGAACTAGGAGAGCAATTAGGATTAAATAGTATAAGAGCAATACCTAAAAAATTGCTTGAAAAAGGATTTGTTTTTAAAAATACAACTTTAGATACTATGAAAGAGGATTTTATTAATGAGTAGTTACGAAGACAGAATGGCCGAAAAGTACAATTTTTTAAAGAAAGAAAATACTAATCAAAAGTCTGAAGAAAGTGCTTCTGAGGAAAGGCCAGTAGAAAATCCAAAAGAAAATGTTGAGATTCCTGAAGAAGGAAGTCTTTTGGTTCCTCTTGATGCATGGAATACAGTCTTAAACCAATTAGGTAATTTACATGAGGCCAGTCAACAAATGGCTGAAGCTCGTGAAAGAGCAGCTAAAGCAGAATCTGAAGCAGATTTTCTTAGAGAGAAACTCAAAAATACTAGACAGCAGTTAGAAGAAGTAACAAAGAAAAAGAGGTTCTTCTTTTTTTAAATCTCAGCCTTATCTGATACTCCGCTAATAATGTAGTATGAAATCGCTAATAGAACTATTAGAGAACCCATTGCAACATTCCTACCTAGTCCTAAACTATTTACAATTAGCCCCCAAAGTATTGGACCTATAATTGTTGCGAATCTTCCTACTGTCGAATATAAACCATAAAACTCTCCTAGATGTTTTTCAGGAGAAAGTCGAGTCATAAAGACTCTATCAACAGCAAAAATTCCTCCAATGTTAAATCCTCCAAGAACACCTGTGACGTATATTAACCAAAGTTGATTAAATTCAGTAGCAATAATTGCAAGCGATAAAGAAACCATCCAACAAAAAATACTGATTAATATAAGCCTTCTTGGACCAAATTTATCAGCAGCTTTACCAAATATATACCCACCAATAATTGAGACAACTATAGCTAAAGCAAGAATGCTTTGACTATCTGCTGGAGTAAGACCCACCTCTTCAACTAAGTAAACTGCTAGCAATCCGCTAATTAAAGTGTTTATTGCATCGGCATAAAAAAATCTTCCTACTAAAAATCTTGTAAGTCCCGTATATTGCCTGGAGTGTTTCCAAGAGTTAATTACTACATTTAAAGAATTCAAAATGCTAATTTTAACTTTTTCTTTAGATGTAATTTTTTCCTCAATGAATAAAAAGGCGGGTAAAGAAAAAACTAAAAACAAAAAAGCGACGGATTTAAATATTTCTACATAGCTGTAACCCATATTTTGTAATAAAGTAGCAACTCCAAAGCCTATTAATGAACCTGTGTATCCGAAGGCAACTCCCAAACCAGATATTTTCCCTCTATTTTCCTCATTACTAACAGATACAAGTAATGCGTCATAGACAACTGAGCCTAAATTAAACCCAATTAATGAAAAAACGAATAATAGAACCGATACTTCAACTGAAAATGTGCCAAGTAAGAAAGTTGAAATAATACAAATAAGAGTCATAAAAAGTAAAATTTTCTTTTTACCTTGAGAACTATCAGATTTTCTACCAATCCATGGTCCTAAAATAGCAACTATAACCATTGCTGTTGAGGTAGCTAATCCTAATTGTTGGTCTGTCCAGCCTTTTTCACTTACTAGCCATACTGAAAAATACAAACCAGGAATAATGAATGCGTAAACCGTATTTGCTAAATCGAAAAGAAGCCAAGAAAAAAGACTTTTTTTTGTTATATTATTCATTCAAATTATCTATAGCTTCACTTAGTCGACTCAATCCACTATCAAGATCTTCATCGCTTAAAGCATATGATAACCTCATAAATCCTGGAGTTCCAAAAACTTCACCAGGAACAAACGCTATAAAATAATTCTCTAAGAGCCAATCACAAAATTCTTCTGAAGTATTCAACCCATTTTTTCCGGAACAATAGTGACTAACGTCAACAAATAGATAAAAAGCTCCAGTGCTATCTACAACATTAAGATTTGGAATACTATTAATTTTTTCTGTTGCAAAGAGCCTCCTTCTGTTAAAAGCTATTTTCATTTCGTTAGTTACCTCAAGCCCATTAAGTAGTGCAGCTTCTGCAGCTAATTGGGATACATTAGAAACATTTGAGGTAGCCTGTGATTGTATTTTTTTTCCAAGCCCTATTACACCTTTGTTTCCAATTAACCAACCAACTCTCCATCCTGTCATTGAGTATGACTTTGAAACACCGTTTACAATAATTGTATTTTTTAATTCTGGATCATATATAGCTGGTGAGGGAGATGTTTCTCCTTCGTACACAAGATGTTCATATAGTTCATCAGACAAAATCCATAAATCGTTTTTGAATATCCATTTATAAATTTCTTCAGCTTCTTCTTTTGTATAAACTACTCCCGTAGGGTTTGATGGGGAACACCAAACCAACATTTTTGTATTCTTAGATTTACTTTTTTCCAATTGTTCAACTGTAACTTTAAAATTATTGCTCTTTTCAGTTTCAATAAATACAGGAGTTCCACCAGCAATTTTCACTGCTTCTGGATAAGTTGTCCAATAAGGCGCGGGTATGATAACTTCATCTCCAGGGTCTAATGTAGATAAAAATGCAGTTAGTATTGATTGCTTTCCACCATTTGAAACAATTACATTATCTGAATTTATTTCAAATCCTGAGTAATCTTTAGTAGTTTTTGCAATTATTTGTCTTAGTGATTCAAGACCTGCTGCAGGAGAGTATTTGTGATTTTTAGGATCAGCTGCTGCTTTTATAGCTGCATCTACTACATAATCTGGGGAGGGAAAGTCTGGTTCTCCAGCACCAAACCCGATAACTGGTTTGCCTTGTGACTTTAATTCTCTAGATTTGTTTGAAATAGCCATTGTTCCAGAAGGCTTAATTTTTTGGTCTAATTTTGAAATATCCATATTTTCTCACTGCTATTTTAATAAAGTTATCTAGTAAGTATGTTTGATAATTATTAAACTAATAAAAATGGAACAAATATTATTTGGCGCTCCGGTTGCAGAACAACTTGATGAAATTAGTAAAAATGCCTTTCAAAAACATAGCAAAGATAATGAGAAACCTCATTTGACTGCAATTACAGTTGGAGATAACCCAGCATCTTTGCTGTACGTAACGCGTAAACAAGAAAAAGCATTAGATCTTGGAGTAGAGTTCAATTGGTTAAAACTAGACTCAAATACTTCTCAGGAAACGTTAGAAGATGTTATTACTAATGAATCAGATTCTACTGATGGGTTGATAATTCAGCTTCCTCTACCTAGTCATCTCAATCCAGAAAATGCTATCAACTGTATTCCACATGAAATTGATGTAGATGGATTAACTTCCCATAATCTTGGAAGTTTATTTTCTGATACATATAATTTAATTCCAGCTACCTCTCTCGCAGTATTGGAATTATTAAATTTTTACAATATAAAAACTGAGGATAAAAACGTAGTCATTGCTGGCAGGTCACGGCTTGTATCAGCACCCTTAGCCAAAATTTTGTCTTCAAAAAGCTACAATGCCAATGTTTCAGTAATTCATAGTAAAACTACAAATCAAAAATTATTCACAAAAGAAGCAGATATTTTCATCTCTGCAATTGGTTCAGCAAAAATCTATGATCACACTTTCTTTAAAAATGGATCTACAATTATTGATATTGGAATTTCTTCAGTTGATGGCAAAACATATGGCGATATAGATACACTTCAAATTGGGGAGGTTATTAGTTCAAGAGCACCATTTCCAGGTGGGGTTGGACCAATTACAGTATCTGCTTTATTTTTTAATCTATCAAGATTATTACAATCTAATTAGTAATCCATTCTTCTTTACTAATAGTTTTTGTTAAATCAGATCTTAAAAGAAGCACAAACCCAATAATGAAAAAAATTGATAGTGCTGGTAGTGAATATCTACCGCTACCAGTTTGCACACTAATATAACTATAAAAAAGTGGACCCCAAATTGCAGAGAATCTTGAAATGACAGAAAAGAATCCCATAAACTCTCCTTCAGAGCCTTCTGGGAGCATGTTTGCATAAACACTTCTACTTACTGATTGAAGACCTCCCATACCAAGACCTACTATACTTCCCAGTCCAATTGCTGGAAGCAGCTGTTCAGCGGGAAGAAAGTACGCTCCATTGCAGGCAATAAAAAATACTATGATTGTAAAAAATATTGTATTTTTTGGGCCAATATTATCTGCTAAATACCCAGCTAATCTTGCACCAAGAAAGGCTACAAATTGAACTACAAGGTAAACGATTATTATTTCTGTTTGGCTTAAAAGCAAAACTTCTGTAGCAAAAGCAGGAGCCATATTAATTACTGTTTGTGAACCATCCCAGTAAAAAAGATAGGCAAGCAAGAAAAACAACAAAAATGGAAATTTTCTAATTTTTGATAGTGTAACTAAATTGTTTTTCCATCCAGCACTTATGTAGTTTTTGCTTACAGAATTATCTGTTTCTTCTTGAATTTTCATTCTTGAAAAACTGAAATAAGAAAAATATAACCACCATATGCCAGCAAAAGCAATTGAAATTCTCGTAGCTAAACCTGCAGTAATTCCCAAAGCACTTGGTCCAAATTGAACAATTATTAAGGAAATCAATAGTTGAAGACCTCCACCTAAATAACCAAGTGCATATCCTTTTGCCGAAACTTTATCTATAGTGTCAGGTGTCGTAATGTCTTTCAAAACACTGTCATAAAATACATTTGAACCAGTTGCTCCAAGTTGTGCTAGAAAGTATAACAACATAGCTATTTCTACGTTGTTACCAGTTATGAAGAAAAATGAAGAAGCAAATATTGCACCACCATAAGCAAAGGTCTTAAAAAATTTCATTCTTGAACCTGAAAGATCTCCAACTGCTCCAATCGTTGGCATTATTATAAAAAAGATTAGAAGTACAGAGCCAACCATGAATCCCCAAACCTCAGAGCCAGTATATGTATTACCTAAAAATTCGTACCCAGTTTCTGGAATTACAGCACTTATAAAATAAACGGGCATAATTGCACCCAGAATCGCAGTTTCGTATGCTGATTTGCCCCAATCATACATAGTCCATCCAAAAATAGTTCTCTTATTATTTTTTTCGTTCATCATCTCCCTTACTTAAGACTTTAATCAAAATAATCTATCTATGAGGTTTAGAATGTTAAATTTAATTGAATTTAACACTATATTTAATATGTCTTTAGATAACAAGGTTTTTTTATGGGTTTTAAATGTGGAATAGTCGGTTTGCCAAATGTAGGCAAATCTACATTATTTAATGCATTAACACAGGCGAATATCGAATCTGCAAATTATCCCTTTTGCACAATAGAACCAAACATAGGAGTCGTCCCAGTTAATGATGTTCGTTTAAGTCAATTAGCAAAAATAGTAAATCCAAAAGAAATTATTCCCACTTCAATGGAGTTTGTGGATATTGCTGGTCTTGTTGAAGGAGCTTCTAAAGGAGAAGGATTAGGTAATCAGTTTTTAAGCAATATTAGGGAAACTGATGCAATTTTTCATGTTGTAAGAGCATTTGAGAACGATGACATTGTTCACGTTTCAGGAAAAGTTTCTCCAAAAGATGATATTGAAATCATTAATACAGAATTAGTTCTTGCTGATTTAACCGCAGTAGAAAATCTTTACCAAAAAGCTATTAAAGGCACAAAAGCAGGTCAAAAAGAAGGTATGCCATTAAAAGATTTACTCGAAAAAATTCTACCTGTGCTTGAGGAAGGTCGATCATTGAGAACAATGTCTTTTAATGAAGAAGAATTAAAATTACTGAAAGGCTTTCAGCTTTTAACAATTAAACCTGTTTTGTATGTTGCGAATGTTAACGAAGATGGGTTTGAGAGTAATCCGTTTTTAAGTGAAATATATGATATTGCTAATGAAGAAGGTTCCGAAGTAGTTCCTATTTGTGCTGAATTAGAAGCTGAAATTTCAGGATTAGTAAATGAAGAAAAAATTGAATTTCTAAAAGAACTAGGACTTGAAGAATCTGGTCTTGATAGATTAAGTAGAGCAGGATATAAACTTCTGGGATTACACACTTACTTTACTGCCGGAGAAAAAGAGGTACGTGCTTGGACAATTAATATTGGAGATAGTGCACCAAAAGCAGCTGGAAAAATACATACTGATTTTGAAAGAGGATTTATTAGAGCAGAGACAGTAACTTTTGAAGATTATATTCAAAATAATGGAGAAAAAGGATCAAAAGAAGCAGGGAAGCTCAGATCTGAGGGTAAAGAGTATATTGTTCAAGATGGGGACGTAATCCACTTTTTGTTTAGTGTCTAGACTTTAATAGCTATGTATATGTAGTTATTTATTTAAATAAAGTTTACAAAGAACTTCTTTAACTAAAATGAATATATAGGATAATAAAACTCGTGAAAGTAATAATTGTAGGTGCCCACGGAGAAGCGAAAGAGCTAATTAATAGAATTAGTTCAGGATGGTCTATTTCTGTGATTGATTTAGATCAAGATAAATTAAGAAACTTTAGCACTAATAGGCAAATTGAGAAAATACAAGGTGACGCAACCTCATCATTAGTTTTAAAAAAAGCAGGACTTGATAGCACAACTGCAGTTATCACTCTCACTTTAAATGATGAAGTAAATTTAGAAGTGCTTAAAATTGCAAAGCAAAATGATATTTTTAGATTATCTTCAGTTGTAAATGAATCTTCAAATATTGAAAATTATAAAAATCTTGGAGCAGAAATAGTTGAACCAGACAGCCTTCTTGCTAGAAGATTTGAACACATTCTAGAACCAAGAAGAGTCGTTTCCCAAGCTTTTGCTGGGGGTAGAGCGGAAGCGATTGAAATTGAAATAAGTTCTGATAGCCCAGTAAGAGGTAAGAAATTAAAAGAAATCGGTTCTGATTACTACATAGTTGGTGCTTTATTTAGACAGGGAAAAGTGATTATTCCACATGGTGATACCGAGATTGAGACAGGAGATCTTGTAACTATAGTTTTACAGTCAGGCGCATTTTCTAATGTAATAAATCTTTTTACAGGTTCAGAATCAAGATATCCTTTGGAATATGGAAAAAATATTCTTGTAGTGCTTGAAAATAAAGACAATTTAAAAAATTTGTCTGAATCGGAATTTTACACTAGAAACACAAAAGCGACATCATTGACAGTTATAACTAAAGAAGATCTATTTGATAATAATCTTGAAACAACAGACGAAACTTTTAAAGCTATTTTGAAAGACCAAGAGTTTGAAATGATATTAAAAAATAAAATAACAAATAAAGATATTGAAAATACAGTTTCAGAGGGTTCTATAGGAACTATTTTTTATCCTATTGAGGAAGGTATATCTAAAGCAAAAATTAAATCATTAATAAGCATATCTAATAAATCCAAAACGCCGATTCTTTTTTCAAGATCTACATACCCTTACAAAACTATTGGAATATTAGTGAATAATGATTTTGGTGAGAGTACTTCAAATTCAATAGCTTTTGATTTAGCTTCTTCCCTATCAGCTTCTTTGGTTGCAGTCAATGTATCACAGCCTAAATTCCTACAGTCTGATGATGCTACGCAGCTTACTGATTCTTTAGAAAAGATGCAGGACTTAGCTTTGTCTTATGAAGTACAGTTAGATTTTGCAAATCATGAGGGTAATGAAGCTAAAATCTTTTCTGATTTATCTTCTACATTCGACCTTTCAATAATTGGAAATGGCAAAAATCAATCTTGGCAAAGTAGAAAAACGACAGAATTCATTTCAAATAATTCAAAATCTTCTGTTTTATATATACCAAGTTAATTTATGGAAGAGTTTGAAGCAGTATCACTAGTAATTATCTCACTAGGTGCATTCATTTTGCCACTTGTAGGTCAAAGAATAAAGATTCCTGGAATAGTACTTGAAATAGCTTATGGGATTACTGTGGGTCCAGTACTAGGTTGGGTTGATTCCTCAGAATTTATTTCTGGACTTGCAATACTTGGCTTTTTGTTATTGATGTTTTTGTCAGGTTTTGAAATTGAACTAGACACTTTCCGTGAAAAAGGTTTAAGAACACTTGCACTCCCAATGTCAATCTACCTATTAACTGTAATAACTTCTTTTTATTTAATTTCTACTTTGGGATATCCAATATTTCTTGCTTTAGTTTTATGTACAACGAGTGTTGATATAGTTATTACAATTCTACGAAGTGATGGAACTATTAAAACAAAATATGGTCAAACTTTATTTATGGTTGCTTTACTTGCAGATATATTAACTCTACTGGCAGCTACTGTTTACGCATCTTTCATAAATGCTGGAGGATTGTCTATTTCGAATCTTAATGTAGTTCTTTACTTTGTAGTTGTAATTATGTTATTGAGAATTATTAGAAGAGTAGCTTGGTGGAATCCTCAGTTGTTTTCGAGAATGTTTGATGGAAACGATCCTGATGAGCTAGGTATCAGGAGTTCTATAGCACTTATGTTAGTACTTGTAGGAGTCTCAGTTTTTTTCGATATAGAGCCAATACTAGGTGCATTTTTAGCCGGTACAATTTTTGCTTTCACATTTTCAAATAGAGGAACTTTAGAGAGCAGTTTAAAAGGCTTTTCTTACGGGTTTTTAATACCAATCTTTTTTATAAATATTGGATTAAATTACGACATTAGTGTTTTTTCTGAAACACAATTTTTTGTTGAAGTAGGGTATCTATTCTTGATAGCGGTTGGAGTAAAATTCATCCCGTCATTATTACTTGTTTTTTCAAAGATTAAATTCAGAAATATGCTTGCAGGAGGTTTTTTACTTTCTGCGAGATTTAGTCTAATTATTGCAATGGCAGAAATAGGTGTTCACTTAGATTTGATTACAAAAGAACTAGAGCAACAAATAATTCTCTTAGCTGTAATTACTGCAACTTTTTCCCCAATTTTATTTAGATTAGTTAGAACACAAACAAAATAATTTATGAAAATTAAACCGGATTTATATTTAAAAGGTATCTTCATGGGTATTGCTGAAATTATACCTGGAGTTTCTGGTGGAACGATAGCTTTTATAACAGGAATATATGAAGAACTAATAGATTCGTTAAACTCCATAAATACAAATTCACTTAAGTTAATCTTAAAATTTAAATTTTCATTATTTTGGAAAGAAGTAAATGGATCTTTTTTGATAACTTTAATTTTTGGAATGATGACTTCAATATTAATTCTTTCAAGATTCATTGTTTATTTACTTGACGAACATCCTTTTAAAATTTGGGGATTCTTTTTTGGTTTAATAATTGCTT
>CACGVI010000014.1 GCA_902576605.1 uncultured Candidatus Actinomarina sp.
TTTTCATATTTGTATACAAATTCCATATAAGTGAAGAGAAAATTGAAATTACAATTATTAATAGAAAATTTTTAAGCTTCATATTTTAACCATGAACCTAAGAACTGCAGATTTTGATCTAGGATTTGTTTTAATTTCATTATTTGAAGGCTTTCTTTTTTTATATTTACCTAGTTTGAATAGTGGAACATTTTCACATGTACATATTGCGAGTTTAGGATCGCATATGCACCCTTTTGTCTCTTTGTCTATAAATTCCTTTACTGTTCGATCTTCAATTGAGTGATACGAAAGAAAAATCATAATGCCATTTGATTTAATGTAATTTTTTACAGCTTCTGTAGATTCATTAATTTCATTAATTTCATTATTTACTTCAATCCTTACAGCTTGAAATATTTTCCTTACTGTGCTTTTAGTAAATTTTGGATTTTGGCGTGGTAGGGATGATTCAATAACACTAACTAACTCGTTTGTTGTTTGAATAGGTCTATTGTTAATAATTGTTTCAGCTATTTTTTTTGAATTACTTTCTTCTCCATATTCATAAAATATTTTTAATAATTCTTTATAACCATAATTGTTTATAACTTCTTTAGCAGATAACTCCTGAGATATATCCATTCTCATATCAAGAATTGAATCATGTTGAAATGAAAACCCGCGATGTGAAGAGTCAATTTGATGTGATGAAAGACCAAAGTCATAAAAAATACCACTTATTGAATCAATATTATTTTTTTCTAAATAATCTTTAATTTTTGAAAAACTGTAATGTTGGACATCATGTGAATCAGGAGAGTTATTAACTGCTTCTAAATCTCGATCAAGTGCTAAAAAATTAATATTATTATGTTTTTTTTTGAAGTATTTAAAATGAGATCCATATCCATATGTTGCATCTATAAATATTCCATCCGGAACATCAACGAGTAAATCAGATATTTCTGATGTCATTACTCCATCGTGTGTCAAATACTCTGCCCTGTTTGTATTCATACCCAGCTCTCTAGAACTGGCACCAATTGGAAAGTTGGGCGGAGTAAGGGTGTTCCAATTTAGTTGTCTAGAGAGCTGGCTATGAACCTATCCTTTCACTTCATTAATATTTGCAAATGCTTGGTCTGCTTCGTTTTGGATTTTTTTCCAACTTCTTGTTGACCAAACTTCAACTACTGGCCCTGATCCAGTTACAGTTACCTCTTCATTGATGTCTATACCGCTATATGCACGTAGATTTTCAGGTACCTGGACTCTTCCAGCTGAATCGATTTTTACATCTACAGCGCCACTAAACAAAGCTCTTCTTAATTGTCTAGATGTTCGATCTGTGGATGGGAGCGATGCCATTTTTGAGGCTTCATTTTCCCAAGTATCTTTTGTTAATATTTGAAGACAATTATCTTGTCCCTTGGTGATCACACAGCCCTGTTGAAGCTCTTCTCTGAACTTAGAAGGTATAACTACTCTACCTTTTGAGTCCATTGTATGTTGAAACTCACCAAGGAACACTTTATCCGCCTTTCGTGCCTTGAACCACTTTTACACATTATATGACACTTTATGACACTCTGCAACACTTTTTGGGAAAAAATTTTTATGCAGAAATAAGGTATTCTTTCCAAGAAGGATCTGGATTACTGCCAACAATAGTCTTAATCCAAAAATTGTCTTTTGGACTAGATGGAGGATTTTTAAGGTTTAAATGTGTTTGGTGTAGAAGTTTATCAGCTTTTATTAAATTACACTTTTTGCAACATGCAACAACATTTGACCACTCATGTAGCCCACCTTTGGAACGAGGAATAATATGATCAACTGACTCTGCAGATTTACCACAATATTGACAAGTAAAAAAATCTCTAATAAATATATTTTCACGATTTAGAGCTACCCTTCTCGCAAAAGGAGCTTTGACAAAATAAGTTAAGATTCCAACTTTTGGAACAAAAAATTCTTCTTTTTCAGAATGTAAAATTATTTCTGAATTTTTTATAGCGTTTATTTTCTTATTATGCATTAATGAAATTGCTCTTTTAAATGAAACAACAGAAAGAGGTTGGAATGTAGAATTTAAAATTAACGTCCTATGACTTGATAGGTTCATGGTAAATCTAAACTGATTTGATTTCTATGCTTGAAGTTTTTGACTAAGTACATCATCTTCCACTTTAGTCAATAAATTTAAAAATCTTTCTTTATCTAACTCAAACTTGGAAACATCATCTTTAACTTCTTGAGTAACAGTATCAATTGTTTCAAAAAATGTAAGTTGACCATTTTTTAAAGCGTCAAAAACTTCATTGTCTTCAACAGAGTATATTGTCTTACCATCAGATTTAAGTTTTACTTCTGACAAATGTTTTGTAAGATCACCATTTTTAGTTAAATATTTCCATGCTCTTCTAACTCTTTGAATGCTCATGCCATTATCAAGTAAAGTCTTTATTACTCTGAGGGCAACTATGTCTCTAAAAGAATAAAATTTAGGCACTCCGGGTTTTCCATCTGAGGATTGAACTGAAGGTGATACTAAATTTACTTTATCCCAATATCGCAATTGATGAGATGTGCATCCAGAAAGATAGCATGCTTGCTTTGATGTAAAAGCATTTTTCTTCAAACCTTACTCCTAAAAAAAATGATGTATATTTAATTTAATTAAATATTTTATTTTTGTCTAGAGCTATCTTGATTTCTTAAAATTTTAATTACTTGTTTAATATTCCACTCTTTTACATTTTCAGCTTTTAAAAGTGATCTTGTATTTGTGACAAATACATATCCAGCAACTGCCATTACAGAAAAACCAAATATAGCTATTGCGGGTTTGTTTATATAAGTACTGAACATTGTTAATAAACCCAAAACAAATACAATCAGAGAAATTACTGCTCTGTTTCTTGTAAATTTTGAAAGAGTAGAGTCTTCAACCGTTTTTGCTAAACCAGGGTCATCCTTCATTAACTCTTGTTCAATTTGTTTTAAAATTTCTTCTTCTTTTTTATTCAAACCCATAGGTAAATCTTAATATAAAGATGAGTTATTCTAAATTAATGAGCAATTTATTTTTGAGACACGGAGAGGTTCAAAATGATAAAGATGTATTTTATGCAAATCTTCCTGGATTTTATTTAAGTTGTAAAGGTGAGATGCAAGCCAAAGATGCTGGAATAAAAATTAAAGAACAATTTGATATAAAAAATATTATCTCCTCTCCTCTATTAAGGGCAAGGCAAACAGCAGAAATAGTTAACAGTGTACTTAAAATAAATATAACTACATCCTATAAAATAATTGAATGGGCAGGACCTAGTGATTGGGTCGGAAAAACTTGGGACGAAATTAAATTAACACAAAACTTCAAGAACGCTGATGACAGTCCACTAAATTTAATGAATACTGGAGAATCTTTAAAAAGCGTATTTGATAGATTTAACAATATTTATGAAAAATGTGAGAATACACTTTTTGTATCTCATCAAGACACGATTAGAGCATTTACTTACTATTATTTAAATGATAAAGATTTTACAAAAAATAGACCCAATCATTGTGAAATACAATATTTTAAAAATTCTGAATTATACACATACTAGGTATGTCATATATAGTATATTAAGTGACACTAATAATAAAATAATATAAAATAAGTAGTCCTCCACCAAAAGACCCTACGAATCCCAAACTACCTACTATGGGTTCTAATGATTTAAAAAATTTTGAATTAAAGTTTTCCAAGTATAAATCAACTATCTTTCTGCTAGCTTGAAAAGAAATGAATCCATTAAAGAAAATGAATACAAAACTTAAAAGTGTAATCCAAGGGTTAGGAAAATTCATAATAAGGTAAAGTTAATATAATTATGAGATTTAGCAACAAGACTAGAATTTTTATATACACTTCTGTAATTTTATTATCTAGTTATATAGGATACCTTCTTGGAAATACATTTTGTGTTATATCTAATGAGGGAAGTTGTCTAACAAGTGTTTTGACTTATATTGCTATAATTAATGGATTTAATCTAGTTGGTGTATTTATATTGGTAAATTTATCTGAAAAATCAATAACGGAATGGAATCAAAACTTAGAAGAAGAATGAACTAACTTGTTGCAAATTTCTTCAATGTCTGTGTTTAGTATGTCTTTATGAAACACTAATCTAATTGATTTCTCTCCAATTAGTCCTGCTTTAATTGATTCGTTATAAAGAATATCTAATAATTTATTTGGATCTTCTTCATTTTTAATATTTAAAAATATCATATTTGTTCCTTTGTAAACAATTCTCTCTATTTTTTCATTGTTTAAACTTGAATTTAGGAACTCATAAACTTTTTTAGCTTTTGCATGATCTTCTAAAATAATTTCTCTGTTTTGTAAAGCGATTCTTGCCATTGAAGCAATAACACCAACCTGCCTCATGCCTCCTCCAAGTTTTTTTCTAAATTCTCTAGCCTCCTTAATAAATTGCTCAGAACCAAGCAGAATAGAGCCTATAGGTGCACCAAGAGCCTTGGAAAAGCAGAATGTTAAACTATCACAATAACTTCCGTAATTCATATTATTATTGCCATCTAGTATCGCATGCCATATTCTTGCACCATCTACATGAAGCATTAATTCATGTTGTCTGACTAAGTTGCTTAGAGATTTTATTGATTCAAAAGTCACAATCGAACCTCCGGATGCTAAATGTGTGTTTTCAATTGAGACAGTTTTGATTACTGGTTTGTGAACTTTTGACTTTAATATTAGTTTTTCAACATAATCTAAATCCAACTCTCCATCAACATGTTCAGCGTCACGAAATTGTACACGTGACAAGAAAGCTGCAGCTCCATGTTCGTAATTTTTAATATGTGAATCATGTGGGGTTATAACTTCTGTGCCAGGATCATTATGAATCAAAAGTGAAATCTGATTTCCCATTAAACCAGAAGAAACAAATAAACCTTTTTCAAAACCCAAAAGATTAGCGCATTCATCCTCTAAACTATTTACCGTAGGATCTTCAATATATTCGTCATCACCAAGTTCGGCATCTAAAGCACTCTCTAGGATTTCTTTAGATGGTTTTGTTACAGTATCTGATCTTAAATCAAACATTAAAGTGCTGCCTTAATATTTTTCATTGCTTGTCTAATTCTTTGTTTATTTTCCACTAACGCAATCCTAATATGTCCCTCGCCAAATTTTCCAAATCCAATTCCAGGTGAGATAGCTACATTCGATTTTTCTAAAATATCCAGTGAAAATTTTAGTGAATCCTTATTGAATCTTTTCGGAAGTTTTGCCCACACAAACATAGTCGCGTCAGATTCCTGAACTATAAATTCAAGGTCTTCTAGATACTCTTGAACTAAGTCTCTTCTTTCTTTGTAAACTGTTGATAATTCAAATGGATAGTCATCTAATTCATTTAAAGCTACAGTAGACGCAATTTGTATTGGTTGAAAAGTTCCATAATCTATATAAGACTTTAATTTTGTAAGTGCTCCTACTGCATCAGAGTTACCCACTGCAAATCCAACTCTCCATCCAGCCATTGAGTACCCCTTAGTGAGGGAATATAACTCAACACTATGCTTTAAGTTCTTGTCAGAAGCTAGAAGTGAAGGAGGTTTATTTTTTTCAAAGTATACATCTGAGTACGCAAAATCATTTACAATCAAAAATCCATATTCTTCTGCTAATTCAATAAGACTATCATAAAAAATTTGATCAACAGTGAGGGTTGTCGGATTGTGAGGAAAAGAAATTAATAAAAGTTTGATTTTTGTTTTCTTTAAAATATCATTTATTTTTGTCAAAAAGTCTGACGTATCAAGACAACTTACTTTTAAAGTTTCCGCTCTTGCTATTAATGGTGCGAAGTGATGAATTGGGTAACTTGGATCTTGTACTATAACCTTGTCTCCAGGATTTAAAACTGACATTAAAAGGTGGGTTAAACCTTCTTTACTGCCAATCGTATTAACAACATTAGTATTTGGGTCAAGATCAACTCCATAATTATTTATATACTTTTTTGAAATAGCTTCTCTTAAACCAAATATTCCTTTTGAAACGGAATATTTATGATTTTTTTTTAGCTGAGCCGTTTCAATTAATTTTTCCACGACTTTACCATGAGTCGGTAAATCAGGATTTCCATATCCCAAATCAATGATATCTTTTCCCATGTGACGTGCAGCAATCTTTTTTTGATTTATTTCATTGAATAAATATTCTGGGAAATTATTTATCAATTCATTGCTGTACTTGTTCATTTAAAAATATTATCTATAGTTTCAAAAAAAATCTCTCGATTTGAATCTTTTAATACATATATTTTTTCGTAGTTCAATTCGCTATCAAAAAAAAATGGGTTATCAGCTTTTGAGCATAAACTTAAATTTCCTCTTGGATGCTTAATTTGGTTAAAAATGGATTCTTTTTCTTGAAATGAATTTTTAGTGCCTAACCATTGATTGATTCCAATTTCATACTTATTCATTAATTTAAGTTTTTTTTCTGAGCTTCCCCCGATAAATAGATTGATATTGTTTTGTTTAAACTTATTTAAATTTACTATTTCGTTTATAATTATTTCAATATCGTTTGAGAAATTAGGTCTTTTTTCAAATTTATCATCTCCTGTTCCTACTCCTAATTTAAAGTTTTTTATTTCCAAAAATTTTAATATGTATTCTTCAAACAATTCATGAAATGGTCTCGCATTAATGTTCAATACACATACACCTAAACTAAATTGATCATCAACAATTTCGTTGAGTTTGTTAATTCCATCAATTAATTCGTAAACATCTAAATTTTTACCAGCTGGATTTATTCCATGATCGAATAAATATACAGTATCAATATCTAAGGACATTAATTTTCGGGTTTTTTCTAAAAAATTATTTTTGAAAAACTCTCCAGGAAGTAAAACAGAGTTAATTTGTTTCATTAAATGCGAGTGCTGCTGCACCAATTATTCCAGAATCTTCTCCTTGTGAAGCAATAAAAATCTCAGGAAATTTTCTAGATGGAAATTTATATCTATTCTCTAAATCAATTTGTATAAGCTCAATTAAATCAAAAGGTTCAGAAGACATAGTTCCACCGAGAATAAACGCTTCGTTATCAAATATTTCAAATAAACTTAAAAGTCCATTTGAAATGTTTTGAATTATTTCATCGCGAACAGCTTGTTCTGAATTTGTTAAGTTTAATGTATTGTCAAATAGCACTGAACCAACATTTTTGGTAGAAAACATTTTTGTAAGTTCTGTATCTTGATTTTTTTGAGTAAGTTCCTCACACTTTTTTGTCCATACAGATGCAGCAACTGAGGATTCAAAACTACCTTTTTTGCCGTTATCTCCCTCAACTTCTCTATCATTTGATGTAAGCATATGTCCAATCTCTCCTGCGTTTCCCCGTCCTCTTAAAAGCCTACCTTCAGAGATTATTCCCCCACCAATTCCCGTACCAAAAGTTAGCATTATTAAATTTGAATATTTAGTTTTGTAATTTAAAAAATACTCACAATAAGCTGCCACATTTCCATCATTGTCTAGATGAAATTTGTAGTCTGTAAAATTTGATAACTTTGAAAAATCAATAGCGAATTGTAGATGTGGGCCATATAAATATTTATTGTTAGCTGAATTTACGTATCCTGGCATTGCAACTGAAACTTTAGAAATATTGGAGAGATTTTCTTGAATAATATTGGATAAGGATTTGATAAATTCGTTTTCATTCTCAGGAGTTGGTATCTTATCTTTCTTTAAAATTTTATATGACTCATCTATAACACCGTATTTTACGGTTGTACCACCAACGTCAAAAGACAAACAATTCATATACAAATAGATGATAATTCTAAATACTGATTAGTTGCTCGAAAATAACCTACATTGATGCAACGAGTAGCATTTAAACTCCAATATGAAGCTTGGGGTTGATGTACATCTCCAAATAAAGAATATTCTGGTTGATATCTTTCTATAAAATCTTTTAAACTAACCCATCCTTGTTCGATTTTATTTGTAACAACGTCAGTAACGAGCTCACGAACTAGTGGAGGCGCATGTGTACAAATTATATTTGAATCTTTTAACTTAAACAGTTTTTTTGAAAATGTGTCTTCGTCAATTTCTCCTCTTGCATTTATAGGTGTTGGAACACCACCACCAGCAAAGCCAATTTTTATATCATCATACTCAACGATTAAACTATCTACGTTCTTCACTGAACTACTTAAGTAAGTATTCATAATATCTACATCGTCTACATTTCCAGGAATAAACCAAACTTCATATTTTTTAAGTACATCAAATACGTCCTCGTATTGTTTATGAATTGCACTCTGCATTTTTTGTGCTATTTTATCTGGATCAGCTGTATACAATTCTCTCCATAGTGTTTTTCTTTCATCAAATTTGTGTTCTTTTCTTAAATTAATCAATTTTTTAACGTTATCTTTGCCAAAGACATCCATAGCAATTCCCTGACCGTCTCTGTAATCAATCCAATTGATTAAATCCCCCAATATGACAATAGGTCCCTTGTTTTTTGGTAAAGAATTTAGATACTCTATCTGATAATGGACATCCGATATGAATATCATTTCATCTAATTTGTAACTGCTCCAGCGTCTGAACCACTGACAAGCTTAGAGTATTTATAAAGTACTCCAGATTTATAACGAGGCTCAGGAAGGGTTAGTAAACCAAATCGTTTATTCATTTCCTCTTCACTTATATCAAGATCTAAAGTTCTTTTTGAAATATCTAAGCTAATAATATCTCCATCTTTACAAATTGATATTGGACCTTTATCAAAACTTTCTGGAGCGACATGTCCAATGCACAAACCTGTTGTTCCACCTGAAAACCTTCCATCCGTAATTAACAGTACATCTTTACCAAGACCGGCACCTTTTATAGCTGCTGTTATTTGTAGCATCTCCCTCATACCAGGACCTCCTTTAGGGCCCTCATTACGTATAACAACAACTTGTCCCTTTTCTATATCACCATTAAAAAGTGAGTCTAGAGCGTCTTGTTCACTGTCAAATACATTTGCAGGCCCTGAGAAATTATTTATTTCTATTCCTGCAGTCTTTACGACTGAGCCTTTTGTGGAAAGGCTTCCTTTTAAAATTGCTATCCCTCCTTCATTAGAGATAGGATTGTCAGGAAAACTTATTACATCTTGATTTTTTGGAATTTCAACCTTTTCTAAATTTTCACCAACAGTTTTACCAGTAACAGTCATACATTCTGGATTTATTAGAGCGTTTTCTAATAAAATTTTTGAAACAACAGGGACTCCTCCAATTTTATCCAAGTCAACCATATGAAATTTCCCAAATGGTTTCATATCTGCAAGATGAGGTACATTTCTACTTAGTTCATCAAATGTCTCCAAACTTAGTGACATTTTTGACTCATGCGCTATTGCAAGTAGATGAAGAACAGCATTTGTGCTTCCTCCTAAAGCTAACACAGTAGTAATTGCATTAATGAAAGCATCTTTTGTCATAATGTCTCTTGGTTTGATGTCATTTTTTAGTAAATAATTTAATTGTTTTCCTGATTCTTCAGCTGCAACTCGAAGTCTGCTATCTTCAGCTGGTATTGTTGCAGTACCAGGTAAGCTCATTCCAATCGCCTCACCAACGGATGCCATGGTGTTAGCAGTGAACATTCCGGCACATGATCCAACACCAGGGCATGCGGCACACTCTATTTCATATAAATCTTCTTTTGTAATCATTCCTTTTTCATATGCCCCAATACCTTCAAAAACATCAACAATTGAAATATCTTTTCCTTTATAGACACCTGGTAAGCTACTTCCTCCATAAAGAAATATTGCAGGTCTATTTATTCTGCCAGCTGCCATCAACATTCCGGGAAGTGACTTATCGCAACCGGCTATTGTTACCATCCCATCAAATCGTTCTGCATGCATTACAAGCTCTACTGAGTCTGCAATAACTTCTCTCGACACAAGAGATGCTCTCATGCCTTCGTGCCCCATTGATATTCCATCCGAAACTGCAATAGTTGAAAAAATTAATCCAGCAGAATCGGGACCATTAACACCAACTTTTGCATGTTCAGATAATTCGGGTCCAGTTAAATTACATGGTGTTACTTCATTACCTGCCGAGACTATTCCTACTTGAAATTTATTAAAATCATCATCCTTTAAACCTACTGCACGAAGCATGGCACGAGCGGCAGATTTACTTATACCTTGTGTTACGTCATCAGATATTTTTGCCATAGAATAAGAATAGATTATTTAGCTGATGAAATCATTTTTTTTAATTTTTCATATTCTTCTTTTATAGTGTTTTCTTCTGAGTCAAAAGAATCAATCAAATTTTGACATACATCATTATTACCAATTTTAAAGAGTGCCCACAGAATATATATTTTTAAGTGTGATGAACTTTCTGGATAAATCTGTTCTAAAAAACATGAAGTATTTTTATCTGGATTGTTACCAAGGGCAATAATGGCATTTCTTTTCAGATATTCAGCATTTCTTTTTGGAATATAAAACCAATAGAACATCTCATTAAGTTTTTCATTATCTTCTTTAATAATTTCCTCAAGATTAACTTGTTGGTTTTTATTAAATATAACTACATTATTATTTTCTTGCCCAGGCGGACAAGATGTAAGGCAGTCATCACAACCATAAAATTTATTTCCTATTGCATTGCGCATTTCATATGGGATTAATTCTGGTGACTGAAGCCAGTAAGATATACACTTGTTTGAATCAAGTTTGTATTCACTATTTAATGCTCCAGTTGGACAAGATATCTGACATAGATTGCACTCACCACAGGAGTAGTTAGTATTTTCGCTTTCTTCAAATATATGGTCTACATAAATAGTAGCTAATAATTGCCAAGGTCCTGAGCCTGGTGTTAACATCATTGTGCTTTTGCCTTGCCATCCCAAACCAGATGATACAAAAAAAGTTCTATCGTAATGATTAGGGTTATCAATAAATGATCTAAATTTAATGTTTAATTTTTCAAAAACTT
>CACGVI010000015.1 GCA_902576605.1 uncultured Candidatus Actinomarina sp.
AAATTTTAGAAATGATAGTTAATGAAGCTGAATCTAAATTTAAAATTAAACTTAACAAAAAGGATGAGAATGCAACCTAACGGATTGAATAATAGGGTTTTAAAAACTCTTTCACAGTCAGCTCCTAAAGCTGCTGTAGATTTGCTTGGGATGAGAATTTCTACATCTATTAATGATAAATTTGTTGAAATTATGATTACTGAAACTGAAGCTTATGGTCGTAAATCTACAGACAAAATGGCACTGTTAAACACTTATAAAAATGTTCCAACTTCAATCACGCTAGGCCCACCACACGTTGCAGTATTAAAATCTTATGGTTCGAACAGAGGACTCTTTCTTCTTTGTGGAAAAAAAGGTTCAGCAGAAGCTGTTCTTATAAGATCTTCACTAATACTTCTAGGTAAAAAACATATTGAAAAAAGAAGAAAAACAAAAATGAAATTTGATAAATTAAATGGACCAGGGAACATTACAAAAAGTTTAGGCATAGATCAAAAGCTTGATGGAGAAAATATTTTATCTGGAATTATAAATTTATCACCTCGTATACATCCTTTAGATAAAGCAATAGCAAAGCAAAGAAAAAATGCAAAAAGAAATGATAAACATCTCTGGCGTTATTCATTGATATTAAAATGAGATATTTACAGGAACGTGCAAGTGCAATAAGTCCAAAGGAAGACTTTGAGAATTTACTAAATTCAAAAAAATCTTTACGTGTAAAGCTCGGAGTTGATCCAACAGCTCCAGATGTAACATTAGGATGGTATGCAATCCTAAGGGCGTTAAGAAAATTTCAAGAGTATGGTCATACTGCTGTACTTATTTTAGGTGAGTTTACAGCTCAAGTAGGAGATCCTTCTGGCAAGTCAGAAACTAGATCAAAATTAGAATCAGATGAAATTAATAAGAATTCAAAAGGGGTACTGCCAATTATTCAAAACATATTGCACAAAGACAATCTCGAAATAGTATCTAACAATGATTGGCTTTCTAAACTTACAACATCTGATTTAGTAAACCTATCTTCTTCAACTACATTAGCCCAGATGTTAGAGAGGGAAGATTTTTCATCTAGGTATAAAAACAATTCACCAATATCGTTAATGGAATTCTTTTATCCACTTTTTCAAGGTTATGATTCAGTTGCAGTAAAAGCAGACATAGAGATTGGAGGACATGATCAACTTTGGAACCTTATGCTCGGTAGAGAAGTTCAAAAATTTTATTCTATAAATCCACAAGTCGCTATGACTTTTCCTCTATTAGTTGGTACTGATGGAAAAAAGAAGATGTCACAATCTTTAAATAACTATATTTCAATAACTGACACACCTGAAAATATTTATGGAAAAATTATGAGTATTCCTGACGAAATTATGTGGGAGTATTTTACAATGCTTACTGATCTTGACTTAACAGAAATAGATGAATTTAAAAATTCGATTGATAATGGTAATGAAAATCCATTTGAAATAAAAAAAATTCTAGGAAAATATATTGTCACTGAATTATATGATGATACATTAGCTGTTACTGCACAAAATTTTTTTGAAAATGTCACAATAAATAAAAATACACCAGATGAAATAGACTCATACAAAGTTCCGGATGAAAAAACTTTACACTTACCTAAAGTATTCACTGAATTAGGCATTACAAAATCAAACTCTGAAGCACGCAGGTTAATAAACGCAGGTAGTTTTAAAATAGATGAACAAAAATTCACTCAACTTGATGTAGAAACTGTTAAATTATTGAACAAAACACTTCAATTAGGTAAAAGAACTTTTTTTACATTTATTTAATTTTTTTACACACTTAAACAAGGTTCTGTTACTGTATATATTACAAAAAAAATTGGCTTTTTGACAACTGAGTAATGTATGAACGCCGGTAGTGCAGATAGAAATATCTAGCACTCTTTTTTTGTCAACTTTTAACTAAGTTGATTCAGCTTTTATAAGTTGAAATGGGTAAAACCCATGTTGATTCTTTGGTCAGATTTAAATTATTCAAAGATTATGTTGGAGAGTTTGATCCTGGCTCAGGACGAACGCTGGCGGTGCGCCTTATGCATGCAAGTCGAGCGAAGCTTTTCAGTAGTTTACTACAGAAAATGACTGAGCGGCGAACGGGTGAGTAACGCGTGAGCAATCTACCTTAGTTACAGGGATAGCCCGAGGAAACTCGGATTAATACCTGATATTCTTTATATTTCGCATGAAATTAAAAGGAAAGGTCAGCCGAACTAAGATGAGCTCGCGTTCTATCAGCTAGTTGGTGAGGTAAAAGCTCACCAAGGCTACGACGGATAGCTGGTCTGAGAGGACGATCAGCCACACTGGGACTGAGACACGGCCCAGACTCCTACGGGAGGCTGCAGCAGGGAATATTGCGCAATGAGCGAAAGCTTGACGCAGCGACACCGCGTGTGGGATGACGGATCTAGGTTTGTAAACCACTTTCAGGAGGGAAGAAAATGACGGTACCTCCACAAGAAGCCCCGGCCAACTACGTGCCAGCAGCCGCGGTAATACGTAGGGGGCGAGCGTTGTCCGGATTTATTGGGCGTAAAGAGCTCGTAGGCGGTTCAACAAGTCGGTCGTGAAAGTTCAGGGCTCAACCCTGAAATGTCGATCGATACTGTTGTGACTAGGATACGGTAGAGGTGAGTGGAATTCCGAGTGTAGCGGTGAAATGCGTAGATATTCGGAGGAACACCAATTGCGAAGGCAGCTCACTGGGCCGCTATCGACGCTGAGGAGCGAAAGCTAGGGGAGCAAACAGGATTAGATACCCTGGTAGTCCTAGCTGTAAACGATGGATACTAGACGTAGGAACTGGATTGACGGTTTCTGTGTCGCAGCTAACGCGTTAAGTATCCCGCCTGGGGAGTACGGTCGCAAGACTAAAACTCAAAGGAATTGACGGGACCCCGCACAAGCGGCGGAGCATGCGGCTTAATTCGATGATACCCGTAGAACCTTACCTGGACTTGACATATAGGGTCTAGCTATAGAGATATAGTGTGCATTAGCGCCCTATACAGGTGGTGCATGGCTGTCGTCAGCTCGTGTCGTGAGATGTTGGGTTAAGTCCCGCAACGAGCGCAACCCCTGTCCTATGTTGCCAGCATTTAGTTGGGGACTCATAGGAGACTGCCGGTGATAAACCGGAGGAAGGTGGGGACGACGTCAAGTCATCATGCCCCTTATGTCCAGGGCTGCACGCATGCTACAATGGCAAGTACAACGAGTCGCAATACCGCGAGGTGGAGCAAATCTCTTAAAGCTTGTCTCAGTTCGGATAGGAGTCTGCAACTCGACTCCTTGAAGTTGGAGTCGCTAGTAATCGCAAATCAGCAAAGTTGCGGTGAATACGTTCTCGGGGTTTGTACACACCGCCCGTCAAGTCACGGAAGTCGGCAATACCCGAAGCCAGTGGTCCAACCCTTTTGGGAGGAAGCTGTCGAAGGTAGGGTCGGTAACTGGGACTAAGTCGTAACAAGGTAGCCGTACGGGAACGTGCGGCTGGATCACCTCCTTTCTAAGGAGCATAGAACTTCGGTTCTAAGGTCAATCGTCGGTTGTCTACAAGACTGATACATTACTCAGCTGTGAAAAAGTCAAATTGGCTTTTTGAAAATTGTATAGCAAGCGCAATTGCAAAGTATTCATATAGTTCAAGCTACTAAGGGCTATTGGTGGATGCCTTGGCGCTGGAAGCCGATGAAGGACGTGGAAGACTGCGAAAAGCTACGGGAAGCTGTCAAACAAGCTATGATCCGTAGATGTCCGAATGGGGAAACCCAATTTATTTTAATAAATTACTCCTACCTGAATATATAGGGTAGGTAGAGGGAACTAGGGGAAGTGAAACATCTCAGTACCTAGAGGAAAGGAAAGCAAAAGCGACTCCCTGAGTAGCGGCGAGCGAAACGGGAAGAGCCTAAACCAAATTAATGTCAAGACTGATGTCGTTGTTTTTTTGGTGTTGTGGGGTCCTTTAGAAAGAGCATCAGATCTTTCAATAAGTTACAAATATTTAGATTAGAAAAATTATCTGGAAAGTTAAACCATAGAGTGTAATAGTCACGTATTCGAAAATCTATTTACTTATTAAGGCCACCCCGAGTATCAAGGAGGATATTCCTTGTGAATCTGCGAGGACCACCTCGTAAGGCTAAGTACGACCAGCGACCGATAGTGAACAAGTACCGTGAGGGAAAGGTGAAAAGTACCCCGGCGAGGGGAGTGAAATAGTACCTGAAACCAATAGCTTACAAGCAGTAGGAGGGATTTTATATCCTGACTGCCTGCCTTTTGAAGAATGAGCCTACGAGTTATCCGTATGTGGCAAGGTTAAGGAGTAAATCCGTAGCCGCAGCGAAAGCGAGTTTTAATAGAGCGTCTAGTCGCATGCGATAGACCCGAAGCCAAGTGATCTATCCATGGGCAGGGTGAAGCGGAAGTAAGATTTCGTGAAGGCCCGAACCCACTGATGTTGCAAAATCAGGGGATGACCTGTGGATAGGGGTGAAAGGCCAATCAAACTTGGTGATAGCTGGTTCTCTCCGAAATGTCTTTAGGGACAGCGTTATATGTTGCGCTTTGGAGGTAGAGCACTGATTGGGCTAGGGGGCCAACAAGCTTACTGAACTCAGTCAAACTCCGAATGCCAAAGTGTATAAATATAGCAGTGAGCCTATGGGGGATAAGCTCCATAGACGAGAGGGAAACAACCCAGATCATCAGCTAAGGCCCCTAAATGTATGTTAAGTGTGAAACGATGTGAGAGTGTTCAGACAGCCAGGAGGTTGGCTTAGAAGCAGCCATTCCTTTAAAGAGTGCGTAACAGCTCACTGGTCGAATGTTCTCGCGCGGAAAATGTAACGGGGCTAAACATACTGCCGAAGCTATGGGATCTTACTAATCTTGATATTTATATCCAGGAGGTAAGATCGGTAGGAGAGCGTTGTATGGACAGCGAAGCAGCAACGTAAGTTAGTTGTGGAGACCATACAAGTGAGAATGTAGGCATGAGTAGCGAAGGAAGAGTGAGAATCTCTTCCGCCGAATGTCCAAGGGTTCCTGGGGAAGGTTCGTCCGCCCAGGGTTAGTCGGGACCTAAGGCGAGGTCGAGAGACGTAGTCGATGGATAACAGATTGATATTTCTGTACCACTAATAACACGCCCAAATCGAATATATGTTGCTAAGGAAAGCCCTTCGGGGCCTACCGACCCACATATTACTAGATTAGCGATGGAGCAACGGAGAAGGATAGATGATCCCAGGCGATGGTTGTCCTGGGGTAAGTGAGTAGGGTTGTTAATAGGCAAATCCGTTAACAATAAACCTGAGACACGATGCCGAGCCGCTTTTAGGCGAAGTCATTGATTCCATACTTCCAAGAAAAACTTCTAGTTAGTTTTATTAGTGCCCGTACCCCAAACCGACACAGGTGGACAAGTAGAGAATACTAAGGCGAGCGAGAGAACTCTGGTTAAGGAACTCGGCAAAATAGTTCCGTAACTTCGGGAGAAGGAACGCCCAAGTAAAGTGATTAATTAACTTTATAAGCTTGAAAGGGCCGCAGTGATCAGACTCAAGCGACTGTTTATCAAAAACACAGGAGGATGCAAAGTTCTAATACAACGTATATCCTCTGACACCTGCCCGGTGCTGGAAGGTTAAGTGGAGAGGTTAGCTTCGGCGAAGCTTTGAAATTAAGCCCCAGTAAACGGCGGCCGTAACTATAACGGTCCTAAGGTAGCGAAATTCCTTGTCGGGTAAGTTCCGACCTGCACGAATGGTGTAACGATTTGAGTACTGTCTCAACCAGAGACTCGGCGAAATTGCAATGTGAGTAAAGATGCTCACTATGCGCGACAGGACGGAAAGACCCCGGAACCTTTACTGCAACTTGATATTGAATGTTGGTATGCAGTATGCAGGATAAGTGGGAGACTTTGAAACAATGGCGCTAGTCATCGTGGAGTCATCCTTGAGATACCACTTTCTTCATATTGACCTTCTAACCTAGATCCGTTATCCGGATCAGGGACATTGTCTGGTAGGCAGTTTCACTGGGGCGGTGGCCTCCAAAAAAGTAACGGAGGCGCTCAAAGGTCACCTCAGCGTGGACGGCAATCACGCATTGAGTGTAAGTGCAAAAGGTGGCTTGATTGTGACACAAACAAGTGAAGCAAGTACGAAAGTAGGAACTAGTGATCCCATGGTTGCATGTGGGTGCGCCATGGCTCATCGGCTAAAAGGTACTCCGGGGATAACAGGCTTATACCCCCCAAGAGTCCATATCGACGGGGGTGTTTGGCACCTCGATGTCGGCTCTTCTCATCCTGGGGCTGGAGCAGGTCCCAAGGGTTAGGCTGTTCGCCTATTAAAGAGGAACGCGAGCTGGGTTCAGAACGTCGTGAGACAGTTCGGTCCCTATCCGTCGCGCACGTAAGAAATTTGAAGAAAGTTGTCCCTAGTACGAGAGGACCGGGATGAACGATCCGCTGGTGTGCCAGTTGTTCTGCCAAGAGCACGGCTGGTTAGCTACGATCGGAAAGGATAAGCACTGAAAGCATCTAAGTGCGAAGCCCCTTCTAAGATAAGATTTCTCATCGGGTTAACCGATTAAGACTCCTTATAGAACATGAGGTTGATAGGTCAGAAGTGTAAGTACAGTAATGTATGTAGCTGACTGATACTAATAAGTCGAGGGCTTGAGCTGAATACCTAGCTTGAGCGCTTGCTATAGAATTTTTAAGAAGTAAATTTGCGGTGGTGATAGCAATGGGGATACACCCGTTCCCATTCCGAACACGGAAGTTAAGCCCATTTGCGCCGATGGTACTTGGGGGGCAACCCCTTGGGAGAGTAGGACACTGCCGACTTTTAATGAAGAGCCCCTAGGAAGCTAGGGGTTTTTCATTTATAATTATTTCATATGAATTACAAAAAATTAATAAATTTATTTTTAACTTTTTTGCTTATAAATAGTTCTATGTTAATTATTTATTCAGTTTTTTTTCCAAATTCAATTTTTCTTTTTTTTCAACAATCTTATCTAGAAGTCTTAGCTATCGCTAATACTGGGGGTAATGGCAATTTAAATTTATTAACTTATCCGTTAAGTTTATATTTAATGTGTACATTCGGTTGTATTCAATATTTAAGAACTCAAGAAATTTTTTACTTTAACTTTTTAACACTATTTTGGACTTTTGTTCTTATATCAAGGATAATTTCTTTACTAGTAAATAAAAATGTTACTGTTGACTTATACTTCTTTTTTGGAATTCTTACAGAATTTTTTATTGCTCCATTACACATTTACTTCCGAAGTAAATTAATCAAACTGGCCTAATTTCTTTTATTCAAATAATTTCTAATACCATCAACTTGCATAACAAAATTACCATTTTCAATATAATTTTTTATAGTTTCATTATCAATACCAAGTGATTCATAATTATTAGTTAACCAATTTATTAATTCATTGCTTGCATCATAATTATTTAGATTTTCGATATTTTTAATAAATAAAAGCCAATTTTCGATACTTTCTTTTGCTTCTTTTATTAGTTGTCGAGAATTTTTGTGTATTCCAAAATGTGCAATTGCTATCTGATTTATTTCCAATTTCTCAAAACTATCTAGAGTTTGAAATAAAATTTCTTTATCAAAATCAGGTGGAGGTAAATTGGGTTGAACAAAATCACCATGCGGATATATTAATCCAAGTGTATCACCCATAAATAATGTTCCAGAGAATTCATCATAAAAAGTATAATGATGCTTTGCATGTCCCGGACTATACAAAGCTTTAAGATTTCTATTTGATTCAAGCTTTATATCGGATCCATGATTAAGAGTTTTAATATTTTCTAAAGGGGTAGGTTTTATTTCACCCCAGTTTTTTTTAAGCCATTCTTCTGTATAAACATCACTAACTGCTTTCCATAATTTTTCTGGATTTGGTAAATGTTTTAATCCTAATTCATGAACGTATACAAAATTCTTTTTATATCTTTCATTTAAGTGTCCTATGCCCCCTACATGATCTAAATGTAAATGTGTAATGGCTGTTCTTTTGATATCTTTTATTCCAAGTGACTCTAATGCTGTAATTAAATATGGAAATGAATTTGAAGGACCAACTTCAATAAGTATTGGATCTGATGTATCTATATAGTAGCATGACATTCTTTGAGGTTTACCCTCCATATGAACATCGATTTGATATATATCGTTATCAAACTTTGTAACATCTGTGTTCATATATACATTTTTGCATACAAAAGATATAAACTACAATGTTTACAGTGAATGTTTCATTAGCAAGTACAGCAGAATATAGTTCAGAAGCAGCTGAATCAATAAAGGATTTAAATCCTAATGCTGCAGATGTATTGATTACAAGTGTTATCACATCAATGGTAACTGATCTTGGTGTTGTTGCTCCTACTGCTTCTGGACTTTTAACCTATTATGATGGTGATAACAACTCAACACATTCGATAGATGGTTATTTTGTAGCCCCGAAAAATTTTGAAGGAAATGATCATGAAGAACATCGAATTTCAATGACTTACGGTGGACATGTTGAAACATGTAAGGGTGCAAATACATTTGCTGTTCCAGGTATATACAAGATTCTTAACTTAATTTTTGAAAGATATGCTTCTCTTCCTTTAGATAAATTATTGGAATTTCCTATAAAAACAGCCAAAGATGGTTTTAAATTAACTCAACCTACAAAAGATTACTTTATTCATTCATTAGAACCAATGTTCATGTGGCATGAACAATCAAAAATTGCTTTAGCTAATGTGCATGAAGATTTAGAAAATGGCATTGTTAAGCTTGATAAATTAGCTGACACATTAAATCATATGTCAGATGAAGGATTCAATGATTTTTATATTGGGGATATTTCCAAATCTATAGTTGAAACATTAAAAATTGAGGGTGGACATGCTACACAAGATGATTTCAATGGATATGACTTAATTGAAGAAAATAAGTTTGAATATCATTACAAAAATTTAAAATTAATAGGGCATTCTGGACCATCAATTGGTGGCTTAATGGTACTTAAGTACTTGAATGCTTTATCTGTAGAATCCAAAAATATTGAAGAAACTCTTAAAAATATTTATTTGGATAGACAAAATAAATATGAGTTTTTTGGTGGTAGGGGTGAACTAATCAATAATGAAATATCAAAAATTACAACGTCTTCATCTACAATTCAGGTAAACACATCTGATAAAAATAATTTTCATTTTTCAATAACATTCTCCAGTGGTTATGGATCTGGTGTTTTATGTAAAAATACGGGTATGTATTTCAATAACTCTTTAGGAGAAATTGAACTAAATCCGCAAGGTTTTCTTGGAGACACTAAGGGTGATAGATTGATATCAAACATGAGCCCATTAATTATTGAATCAGATGAGGGTGTCAGTACTATTGGTTCTCCTGGAGCTGACAGAATAAGCTCAGCTATTGCTCAGGTTTTAACAAATTACACAAAGGGCAACACATGGAAAGATTCAATTGATATGCCAAGATTTCATGTAAATGCTGATGGAGGAGTAAGAGCAGAACCAGGATATGACAAAATTAATGAAAATACAACAATAACTGATCCATTTGATATGTATTTTGGCGGTGTTTGTGTAACTGGTATTTATGACAACATTTTTAGTTATGGAGATAAAAGAAGGGGAAATACTTCCTGGAAATGTTAGAAAAACTACCTCATAAAAATCTTTTTTATTTTGGTTTTATTGTTGTATTTATATTTATAGGTCTTTCATATTGGCAATTATCGAGGTATCAACAAGACAAACAGATAATTGACTCTATAGACTCAAAAGAAATAATAAATGAAATAACCGTGTCAGATTTATATGATACAAATAATAAATATGAAGAATTTACGAAGATTCAATTATCTGAAAATATTGAGTTTATAGAGCTTGCAAGAACTTGGTACTTAAGATCACGTGTTCATAATGGAGAGAATGGATATCACCTTATTAGCTTGTATAGGACAAATTTAGATGAATATTTTTTAATTAATAATGGATGGGTTCCTTTAAATAAAAATGCAGATAAGACATTTTTATACAAGAATCCATTTTTTAGAGGCAGATTATTAAATTACGATATTCAGGGTGTTGGACAAGATGATATACCTGGTTCAGAGTATTTATTTCGAATAGATAAATCATTTATAGAAAGTGAAACAGGGGTTATTCTTCCTAAATTCTATATTGTCTTAATTGATGATTGCGGAAGTGGGGTAGAGTGTGTAAATTTAGAAGAACCATATGATGCTCCACATTTAAGTTACGCGTTTCAATGGGCATTTTTTGCATTGTGTCTGACAATTGTTGTTCTAAGAAGAAATAATTTAATTATATGGAAAAAATAAATTTAAACAACATTTCTTTATCATATGAAACAATAGGTCAGGGGAGTGATGTCTTATTACTTCATGGGTTTCCATCCAGTATGTACATGTGGAATGAAATAAAAAAAGAATTAATCGAAAATGGTTTCAGGGTTACAATCGTTGAACAAAGGGGGTATCCGTTATCAAGATTAAAAAATTTTGATTTACTTTCCTTTAACATTGAAGAATTATCGAAAGATATTGAAGAGTTAATTATAAAACTAAATCTTGATCAAAACTTAACAATTGTCGGGCATGATTGGGGATCTATAGTTGCATGGGCAGTCACATCACG
>CACGVI010000016.1 GCA_902576605.1 uncultured Candidatus Actinomarina sp.
ATACTCCTTGTGCTTTAGTAATTGGAAAAAGAAAAGAATCTACTGATGAAAAAACTTCACTTACTGATGCATTGAGAACTTTTGGAGTTGAAGTTTGAACTTAGTTGATACTTTCTTAAAGCTCATTTCTATTGAATCTGAAACTGGCAAAGAAGATAATATCCTAGATTTTATTGAAACATTTTTAGAAGGTAATAATTTTCAAGGTGAAATTAAAAGAAATAATGGTGGAATAGTAGCTGTCCCTAGCGTATCAAGTAAAAAAATTGCTCTTGTTGGTCACGTTGACACCGTTCCCGTTGTTCCTAATCAACAATATGAATTTGAGAATGATGATTTAATTGGAGGAAGAGGATCTGTTGATATGAAAGGTGGCATTGCAGTCATCTTACATTCTTTACTTGAAAATTCTTCCGAAATAGTTGGAGTCTTTTATACAGCAGAGGAAAGTTCATATGAAGACAATGGATTAAATATCATTATGCCAGAGCTTTTAAGTGATTTTGATATTGACTTTGCAATAATTTTGGAACCAACTGACAATGAAATTCAATTAGGTTGCTTGGGTTCTTTAAATGCTACTTTAACAATAAGTGGCAAAGCAGCACATTCGGCAAGGCCTTGGGTTGGAGACAATCCTATTTACAAAGTTAAAGATGTAATTAAGTTAGTTGAAGATAATGAAATTAACGAACTTGAAATAGACGGTTTAAATTTTAAACAAGTGATGTCAATTACTAAAATTTCCTCTGGCATTGCTAATAACGTTATTCCAGAAACATTAAAGTTAAATTTAAACTTCAGATACTCACCCGAACTAAATGGATCAGAAGCAGGTAGTTACATTAACAACCTATTTTCTGATTATGTTGAAGTAGAAATATTAAATACTTCAGACGGAGCGATGCCAAATAAATCAGAAGAGAAAATTAGCGATTTTATAAAAAAGACTGGAGCAGTGGTTCAGCCAAAGCAAGCATGGACTGATATTGCAAGATTTTTTGAACACAAAATTCCTTGTGTAAATTTTGGACCAGGTGATCCACTTCTAGCACATGCAACGAATGAACATGTTAGTAAAAAACAGCTATTAGAATCATATGAATTACTTTCAGGCTATCTAGGAGTAAAAAGTGAGTAATGAGTTCAATATTAAAAATATAGCTAAACTTGCTTCAATTAATTTATCTGAAGAAGAACAAGACAGTTTGAGCAATGACTTAAGTATTATTTTGGAACATGTAAATGCATTAAGCGATTTAAAGCTGAACTCTCAGCAACAAGAAATATTTATACACCCTTTAGAAAAAGAATTAGAACTACAAGAGGATGAAGTTGTAGAATCCTTAACTCATGACGAGGCAATTAGTAATGCTCCAGAGTCCAAAGATGGAAAGTTCGTAGTTCCCCCTTCGATGGAATAGTTATGGATGCTTCAAATTTATCTATTAGAGAAATAAACTCACTGTTTACAAAAAAAGAGTTAAAACCATCTGAATTGTATTCAAAAGTATTTGAAAATGCTGCAAACTCAGAAGCAGCACTTCATGCACATCTAACACTTTTTGAAGAAGAAAATATAAAAAAAGCGACTGAATCTGACAAAAGATTCAGCAATGGTGAATCAACTAGTTTATTAGATGGAATACCAATTGCAATTAAAGACAATATCAATATAAAAAATTATAAAACTACATGCTCTTCCAAAATGTTATCAAACTATACATCTCCCTATGACGCAACAGTAATTGAAAAACTTAAAGAGCAGAATACTTTGTTTACAGGTAAAACAAATCTCGATGAATTTGCGATGGGCTCATCAACTGAAAACTCTGCATTTGGCCTTACTAAAAATCCGTGGAATACAGATTATGTTCCCGGAGGGTCTTCTGGAGGGTCTGCCGCTTCTGTTGGTGCAAGATCATCAATTGCAGCACTCGGAAGTGATACTGGTGGATCAATAAGACAGCCAGCGTCTTTTTGTGGTTTAGTAGGTTTTAAGCCAACGTATGGAACTGTCTCCAGATTTGGTTTAGTGGCTTTCGCATCATCCTTAGATCAAATTGGCCCAATTACAAAAACAGTAGATGACTCAAGAATCATTTTTTCCTCGATTTCTGGTGAAGATAGTCGAGATGCTACTTCTGTAATCAATAATCAATTAGATATTCCAAGCGACAACACCGCAACAATTGGAGTGATAAAAGAATTAATGGAAGATGGCATTTCAGATGAAGCTAAAAATGAAGTTAATAAAGTCGTTCAAATTCTCAAATCTAAAGGTTACAAAGTTAAAGAGATCTCAATACCAGTAATTAAACTTTCTATCAGTATTTATTATTTAATTGCACCAGCTGAGTGCTCAGCTAACCTTGCACGATTTGATGGCGTTAGATATGGACTAAGAGTAGATGGAAACACTAGTTATGAAATGATGGAAAATACCAGAGCCGAAGGATTTGGTGCTGAAGTTAAAAGAAGAATTTTGTTAGGAACCTATGCACTATCAGCAGGATATTATGACGAATATTATGGAAAAGCTTTACTGGCAAGAAAAGAAATGATAGATGAATTTGCTAAAACATTTAAAGATGTTGATTATTTGATTTCACCAACAACTCCCACACAAGCTTTCAAGTCTGGTGAAAAAACAAGTAATCCATTAGAAATGTACATGTCAGACTTATGCACAATTCCAGCTAATTTAGCTGGCCTTCCAGCAATAAGTATTCCTACTGGACTTAGTAAAGACGAACTACCTCTTGGAGTTCAAGTAATGAGTAAGCCGTTATCTGACAATTCGCTCCTAGATTTTTCAGAAATAATTGAAAATGAAGTTCAATTTGATGGACAACCCAAAGGATGGTTGTAATGTCTTTAAAACCTACAATTGGAATTGAAACTCATATTGAGTTAAATACAAACACAAAAATGTTTTGCAGGTGCGCAGTTGTTGATACTGATGAGCCAAACATAAGCTTATGTCCAACCTGTATAGGTTTACCGGGTGCTTTACCTGTGCCAAACAAAAAGGCTATAGAATTTATTACCTTACTTGCTATTAGCACTGGGTGTGAAATAACAAGTAAAGGAATGTTTCATCGTAAGAATTATTTTTATCCTGATTTACCAAAAAACTATCAAATTTCTCAATTTGATTTACCAGTAGGACTAAATGGAGAATTGGAAATAGTTATTGATGAAAATAAAGATTATATTCAAATTGAAAGGGTTCACATGGAGGAGGATACAGGTAAATCTTCGCACAGTGGTTCAGGAAGAATTGAATCTGCTACCAGCACTGCACTCGATTTCAACCGTTCAGGCGTACCATTAGTCGAGATTGTTACTAAACCAGTGATTTCATCATCAAAACAAGCTGTAGCTTATATAGAGGAACTAAGACAATTATCGATAGACTTAAATATTTCAGAAGGTCGTCTAGAGAAGGGGAATTTAAGATTTGATGCAAACATCTCTGTAGCGCATGAAGATAGTAATGAACTAGGAACAAAAGTAGAAATAAAAAATATGAACTCTTTGCGCTCATTAGAGAGAGCAATAGATTATGAAATACAAAGACAAACTAAAGCGCTTGAAGAGGGAGTTGAAATAGTTCAGGAAACCAGACATTGGGATGAAAATAAAGAAGTAACTAGCACAATGAGGTCAAAAGAAGGTAGTGCCGATTATAGATATTTTTCCGATCCTGACCTGCCTAACATGTTTTTAAGTGAAGAATTTATTAAAGAAGTTGAAACACTAATGCCGCTTCTTCCAAAAGCTCAAAGAGAGGAATTAATGACAACAGGCCTTTCTTTGAGCCAGTCAAATATATTATGTAAAAGCGATGATTGGATTAAAAAATTGTATGTTAAAGTTTTTGACCAAACAAAAGACTCGGTAGCTTCATACAATTGGATTACAGGGGAGCTTCAGGGACAAATGAGGAAGGCAAATATTGAAGTTCTTCCAGAATGGTTTAATGATGACTATTTGTCAGAAATTATTGAATTAATCAAAGGTAATAAAATATCTTTTACATCGGCAAAAATTATTTTGACTGAAATCTTAACTACAGAATCTACTCCAAGTAAAGTAGCTAAGCAGAAAAATCTATTTCAGGAAAATGACTCTAAAAAAATCTCAGAAATGATAAATCAGATTATCCAAGAGAATCAAGATATAGTCGACAGAATTAAATCAGGTGAAGATAAATTAGTTGGTTTTCTTGTCGGGCAACTTATGAAGCAATCTAATGGCTCTGTTAATCCAGGATTGGCTAAGGAATTATTGCTTAAAGAGTTAGAAGGCTAACTTGGTGTACTATCGTAGCGGATAGTAAACCTAATAACCCAGCCCCTAAATCATCATACAGAACACCGAGTTTTCCTGGATGATCCTCTAACTGTGAAACAAATTTTGGTTGTTTTAAAATATCACTTGCTCTAAACACTAGAAATCCTGCAATTAAAGGAAGCATTTGTGAGGGTGAAGCTAAAGATACCAAACTCATTCCAACAATTTCATCTAAAGTTATCCAACTCGGATCTTCATCAGCATAATGATCTTCTACTGAATAGAAATAAATTAAAAGTAATGATACAAATACAATTAATAATTCAAGTACATTTAGTTTTAAGAAAAAAACTAGAACGGTGAAAATTAAAGGTGCTAAAGTTCCTCCACCTTTTTTGTTGCCAAAAATGTTTTGCCAGACTAGCCCAACACCAAATCCTGATGCCAAAAATCTTTTCACAATTGAATAATAGTATTTTTTATAGCTTCAATGATAAAAAGGACTATTATTTGTTATTAATAATGGAAAAGTCAAAACTTATTTGGATGAATGGTGAGTTTGTTAATTGGGAAGATGCAACAGTTAGTGTTATGTCCCATACCTTGCATTATGGTACCGGTGTATTTGAGGGAATCAGAGCTAGGGAATGTCCAAAAGGTACTTCAATCTTTAGACTAAACGACCATGTAGATAGATTATACAATTCAGCAAAAGCATATAACATGAATATCCCATACGACAAAGAAGTAATTACTCAAGCAATTAAAGATTCTGTACATCTTAATAATCTAACTTCCGCATATATAAGACCTTTAGTATTTTTTGGTGAGGGAGAAATGGGACTTTTACCAAGCGAAGTTCCTGTATGTGTCTCTATTTCTGCCTGGAGTTGGGGAGCTTACCTTGGAGACGAAGCTGGAAACAACGGTGTTAAGGTCTGTATCTCAAAATGGAAAAGAATCAGTCCAGAAAGTTTTATACCTTCAGCAAAAGGAGTAGGTGGTTATATGAATTCAACACTTGCAAAAATTGATGCTGTAAACAATGGATATGATGATGCAATCATGTTAGGTGATGGCGATGTTGTAGCGGAGGGTAGCGGACAGAATTTATTTTTAATTAAGGATAATAAAATAACCACACCTCCTATTGAAACAGGAGCACTAGGTGGGATTACTAGAAAAACAGTAATTGAAATAGCTAATAATTTAGATTTGGAAGTAACTGAGCAAAATATTTTTAAAGAAGACTTACTAAGTGCTGATGAGCTTTTCTTTACTGGAACTGCTACAGAGGTAATTGGTGTTGTATCTGTTGACAATAGCAATATAGGAAACGGTTCACCTGGAGAAGTTACAAACTCAATTAGAAAAAGATACCTTGAGATTGTAAATGGAAATGACGCTAATTCTGATAATTATTTAACATTAGTTAAGTGAGCCAGCAACCAAATATAGAAGAAACAAATTACAAATTACAGACACTATCTGATCTGCCTGTTCCAAGATCACAAGGAAAAAAAGACTCAAATAGTTCACTAAAACATCCATATGAAGAAGCTTTCTCAATACCAAGTCCTGATAGTGGTTATGCCTTGAAATTAATAAAAAAATATGAACATTTTTGGAGTTTTCATCATAAGAAAAAGTTAATTACAAAAATTATTTCAAATTTAGTAATTTATCAGGCATCTTTGGCTGGAAGAGGTCCTACTAAAAGTGACATAGAAAAAGTTTTAAAAGTTTTAGATATAAGTGAAACCTCTCTTGGCTTACTCACTAAAGAAAATCTCTTAATAGCTGGTAAAGAAACAATAAAAGGTATACATTTATCCGAATTATTTTCAACTATTGACGCTGATAATTTATAAAACTTTTACACTTGAATAATGAAGATTGTTAGAGCTAAGTTTGAAGGCGAAATCTTTTATGGTGAACTTACCGAAGAAGGAATTATTCGCTACGAAGGCTCACCTCTTGTTGTTTGGGAGCCTACTGAAGAGAAGTATAATATTGATGAAATTCAGTTATTAGCGCCAGTTTTACCAAGTAAAGTTACAGCTGTTGCAAAAAATTATGAAAAACATGCAGTTGAGTTAGGAGTTCATAATTATACCGCACCAAAAAATCCTGTATTTTTTAACAAACCTTCAACATCCGTAATTGGTACTGGTGAATCAATCATATATCCACCAATAGGTCAACATGTTGATCATGAGGCTGAATTAGCTGTAGTAATTGGAAAACTCAGTAAAAACCTTACAAAGGACAATTGGATGGATAGTGTGCTGGGATTTACTATTGCTAACGATTTATCAGAAAGAGTTTTACAAGGACAAGATGGAACATTCAATGGTAATTTTACAAGAGCAAAAAGTTTTGATACCTTTTGTCCTTTAGGTCCCGTAATACAAACTAATTTTGAGCAGAATCCAGAGTTAGGAATTAAATGCTTTGTTAATGATGAACTAAAACAAGATGGAAATACTAAAGATATGATTTTTAGTGTTGGTGAAATTTTGGAGTTTGTTTCATCAATTATGACCCTATTGCCTGGAGATGTTGTTCTTACGGGAACTCCCGAAGGTGTCTCTAAAGTTCAGCCAGGTGATGAAATAAAAATAGAAATAGAGACTATTGGTACACTGATAAATCCAGTTAAATAATATGAAACTTAGAATTGCCCCTTCACCAACTGGCAGCCTTCATATAGGAAACGCAAGGACTGCGTTATTCAACTGGCTATATGCTAAAGCAAATGGTGGCACTTTTGTTGTAAGAATTGATGACACTGATATAGAGCGTAGTACTGAAGAGTTTCAAAAAGACATTCTAGAAAATCTAAAATGGTTAGGACTTGATTGGGATGAAGGCGTTGAAGTTGGTGGAGATTATGGTGATTATAAACAATCTTCACGCTTTGAAAGATATAGAGAAGTAGCAAATGAACTCTTAGAAAAAGACCTTGCTTATAAAGATGATGGTGCAATTAGATTCAAAGTTCCTAGTGATAGGACAATTGAATTCAAAGATTTTGTACGTGGAGACATTTCATTTGAAACTTCAGATGTAGAAGATTTTGTCATTTTAAGATCTGACAATACCCCGACATATCATCTTGCCTCTACAGTGGATGATATAGACTATGAAATAACAATAATTGCAAGGGGAGAGGATATACTTTCTTCAACTCCTAAACACATATTGATTATGGAAGCCTTAGATGCAGAAATACCAAATTTTTGTCATCTACCTTTATTATTTGGTCCGGATGGTAAAAAACTAAGTAAAAGACACGGGGATACATCAGTTGAAGCATTTCGTCAAAAAGGAATATTAAATGATGCAATGTTCAACTATCTTTGCTTACTTGGCTGGTCGCCAGGTGATGATATTGAGCTCTTTGATAGTGATTTTGCAATTAGTAAATTTGATTTAAATAAAGTACTACCAAATTCAGCTACTTTTGATGAAAAAAAACTCCTCTGGTTAAATGGACAGTATATAAGATCAACTTCACAAAATAGATTTGAAGAGGATTCACTGCAAAATATTGAGAATCAACTTAGTAGGGAATTATTTCATGAAGAAAAAGATAGATTGTTAAAAATATTTCCATCTGTACAGGAAAGAATTGAAACGATGAACGATCTTTTTGGCCAAGTCCAGTTTCTAATTGATGAGCCATTTGTTATAGACAAGGAAGATTGGGAGTCTGTAAATTCTGAGGAGGCTCAAAAATACTTAGATGCTATTAGAAATAAGTTCATTGCATTAGATAACTTTGATTTGAATATTATTGAAGAAACGATGAGAGCGACTTTAGAAGAATTGGATATAAAAACAAGAGTAGGTTTTCAGTCTGCAAGAGTAGCTGTAACTGGCACAAAAATTAGCCCACCTTTGTTTGAATCAATATTTGCACTTGGTAAAGAGACAACTATTGCCAGATTGGCAGAAAGTATCGAAAAATTATAACAACTAATAATTAAAATACTTTATTCTTAATATTTATACGGCCCCGTCGTCCAGAGGCCTAGGACGCTGGGTTTTCAACCCAGAAACGCCGGTTCGAATCCGGTCGGGGCTGCTACCTTTCGGGGATGGTGTAATTGGCAACACAATGGGTTCTGGTCCCATCGTTGAGGGTTCAAGTCCTTCTCCCCGAG
>CACGVI010000017.1 GCA_902576605.1 uncultured Candidatus Actinomarina sp.
GATATTATTGGTTTCAATAATATTAAAAATTTTGTACCAATTTTATTAATTTCAGCTGTATTTTCATCTATGATGATTGGCCATTGGTTTCTTGTAGATCCAACAATTAATCGTGAAGGTATGAAAAATATTGCAAAGTTTTCTATGTATCTTTCTTTTACTCTTTCATTATCTGTTTTAACTAACATATATGAAAGTTCGACAGTATTTTTTAACATAGTTGGAAACGAACTTTTAAATAATATAATTGTATTTCTATTTATTTCAGCAGGAATACTTTCATTTGCATCATTTAAATCTTTGCAAGAAAAGTCATATACGGGTGTTATGGCGAGTACAGGATTAAGTTATTTATCACTCATTGTTTCATTAGGAGCTTCTGGCACACTAATACTTTCGTTATAACACTATTCTTAAAGTATGAAAATTTATACCAAAAAAGGTGATAAAGGTGAAACAAGTCTTTTATACGGTGATGCTGTTTCTAAAGACAGTATCGCTCCGGAAGCTTATGGGTCAGTTGACGAACTAGTTGCAGCTTTAGGATTAATAAGATATGAAAAAGAATTACCTTTAGAAACCAAAGAAGTGGTTTTAAGGATTCAAAGAGAACTTTTTATTGTTGCAGCAGAGTTAGCTACTTCAAAAAAGAGTAGATCAAAATTAAAACCAGCAGAGACACTTGTAACAAGCAATATGGTAGAAATCCTTGAAAAAGATATTGACTATTTAACTGATAAGAATGGAATTCCAGATTTTTTTGTAGTTCCAGGTGAAAATAGTATTTCTTCAAAATTTGATTGGTGTAGAGTTGTTTCAAGACGAGCTGAGAGAAAATGTGTTGCTTGGAAAAAAATCAATAAAATTGAAGATACATTTGTTTTGGTATATTTAAATAGGCTATCTGACTTATTATGGATGATGGCAAGAGACTTTGAGAATGAATGGACTTCAAGTAAATGAAAGTACAAGTTCTACTTACAGATCAAGTAAATGAAAATATTGATAATTATGATGAAAATCGTAACTTGTTTGAAGCTAATCAATTTGAAGCTAAAAAAAATCAAATGTTTTATATGTCAAACCTTAATTCAGCAGGAGAGACAACCCTTATTGTTGGAACCAATGGTTGCGAATCAGATTATGATTTTGTAGATCTTGGTGCATCAATTGGTAAAAAGATAAACAGTGATTGCGATTTAAAGTTAACTATAATTTCTGAAAATTTGAATACTTATTTAGTTGAATTAGGAATAATGTTATCTACATACCGATTTGAAAATTTTAAATCACAAAAGACTCCAGAAATAAATATAAATATTTTGGATAGTGAGTTCTCATCAGAAATTGAAAACAAAGTGAATTCTATATTTTGGGTTCGAGATATGGTTAATTTTCCTGCTTTAACTAAATCTCCAGAGTTTTTCGAGAATAAGGTAGAAGAATTAATTGATGGTTTAAATATCAGTTTTAAATCATATGATGAAGAGTGGTTAAAAGAAAATAATATGGGTGGTGTTATTGGAGTATCTCAAGGCTCTGAAAGGTCACCTAAATTTCTAATTGGTGAATATAACACAAAAGCTAAAAAGCAGATTGCATTAATAGGTAAAGGTGTGTTGTTTGATTCCGGTGGGCTTTCTTTAAAATCTCCTTCAGGTATGGAAACAATGAAAACAGATATGGCTGGTGCCGCAACTGCCTGGGGAATTATTGCGTTAGTAGCTAAACAAGGTCTAGATATTGGTTTAAAGGTTTATACTCCCATAGTCGAAAATATGCCTAGTGGGTCTGCGATCAGACCTGGTGATATTTTACATATGAGAAATGGTAAAACCATCGAGGTTATAAATACAGATGCTGAGGGGCGGTTGATTATGGCAGATGCACTCGCTTTTGCAAGCGAAAGTAAGCCTGATATCATATGTGATGTTGCGACACTTACCGGTGCAGCATATGTTGCTCTGGGTGTAGAGATTGGAGCGGTTTTCTCAAATAACAAAGTTACATTAGATAGTTTTTTGAATTCAAACAATGATGGGTTTGAAAATTATCATTCACTCCCGTTGGAACAAAGTTATAAATCGCAAATAAAATCTAGCATTGCTGATATGAAAAATTCTGGTGGAAGATTTGGGGGAGCAATAACAGCTGCTTTACTTCTTGAAGAGTTTGTTGATGAACTAGATTGGATTCATTTAGATATTGCTGGACCAGCAAGGTCTAGATCAAGTAATTCGATTTATCCAGAGGGAGGAACTGGATTTGGAGTGCTTGGTTATTTTAACTTTTTAGCTAATGAGGCAAACAGTTAAGAATCATCTACGGTATCATCAATAATTTCGGTATCATCAATAATAAATATCAAAGTTTCACCAGTTGACATGATTGCACCTTGTGATACATTCGTACCAATTACTTTTCCTTCACACCCCTGAATGTCACTAGACTCAAAATTTTTCTTTAAAAATAAAATGACATTATTTTCTCTCATATAAGTTTTAATTAAATTCTCTGCTTCCTCGGGCAACAGCTGACACGGTGGAATGTTAGGTATAGGAGCAGAAAATTTTTGTCCAGAAACTTCTAGCTCAATTACAGTACCTTCTGGAACTTCTTCATCTATTTCAATACTTTGGCTTAAAACAAGGCCAGGTGCTTCTTCTGAGTCGACGAGTGTTATATCAGGAAGTAAATAGTTTGAAAATGCAATTTCTTCAGCAATCAGTACGTTTAACCCAGTTAATTCAGGAATTATAACTGTAGGTATTTCATAATATTTTTCTATATCACTCGGGTCACTAGGCCATTCTAAAACAGGAAGATCTTCTACTACTTTAGTCATGAATTCTTTCCACATTGGAGCTGGTACACGACCCCCCGAGACATTTCTAATTACCTCACCATTAATTTCTACATCAGTCAATGGAAGCTGTTCTTCAGCAAATCCAATCCATACAGATGAGGTATATTGTGGAATGAAACCTATAAACCAAGCCTCTCTAAAACCTTGATGAGTACCTGTTTTTCCAGCAATAGGCCTGTCATCAAGGACTGCCCTTGTTCCAGTACCAAATTGTGCTGCAACTTCTAATGTTTTTCTTACTGCTGCCGCAGCTCCGGGATCGGGTATAGAAATTCGTTGAGAGACAATATTTTGATATAATATTTCACCATTAGAATCTTCTATTCGTTCTATTAAGTAAGGTGGTGCTAACACACCGTTAGTAGCAAATGAAGAATAGGCGGAAGCAATTTCAATTGGAGTAACAGCACCAGCTCCAAGCGTTAATGAGATAACAGGATCAATTTCAGAGTCTATACCAATCCTGTTTGCTGTTGAAGCAAGTTTTTCGCCTCCTAGCTCAGATGCCATTTGAGCAAAAACAGTATTAACAGATCTTCTAGTAGCTTCTTCTAGCGAAATCATTCCAGATGTATCTAGAAGTTTTACAGATCTGTTGTACTCACTTTTATCGCTGCAAGGTTTAAATATGTATTGTGTTTCACTTTCAATATTGATTTGTGTTGTATTTGATTGTTCTTCAATTAATTCAGGATCCGTAATTACAACTGTATCATCAGGAAAATTAACGTTTTCAATGTTTTCTTGATATATAATAGTTTTACCCTCTTCATCGATTTGATTTAATGCTTTAGCAATTTCAATCAGTTTTTCTTGTTCATCTTCTATTTCATCTAAATTTGAGACGAGAGGAAACTGTTTGATAAAGTCAAGATTTTTTATATCTTCAATGTGATATCCAACACATTGAAGCTCAATAGCCCTATCTTGTGCAGGTATCTTATTTAAATAGCGATCTGCAGTTATAGAAGTGCCATAATTTCTGACTACCCATTTTGTTCCTACTCCATCAGGAGCACATGGATAACCACAATCTATTTCAACTGGACTCCTAGAATCTCTGTTGCTATATAATTTAGACCCAGATTCTAATGCGGCTAGTAGAGTAATTGGCTTAAACGCAGAACCAGGATTTCTTTTTCCTTGTGTTGCAAGATTATATTGCTCTTCTTCAAAGGGAATGCCTGAAGCCATTACTTCTATAGCACCACTTAAATTATTAATTAAAGTAATAACTCCTGTTGGTTTTGGTTCATCACTTTCATCATCAAAGTTTTCTGAAGGTACCCACTGATTTAATATTTGATTGGCATGTTTTTGAAACTCAAGATTTAAAGTTATATAAACATTTAATCCACCTCCACCAGTACATGATGTATCATCTGATGGGCAGCCAAATATTTTTTTCTTTCTTTCTTCTTTTGTATTTCCGAGTACTGCAAATTGAGGATCATTTAATAATTGTCTTTTTACTTCTGCAACAACATGCTCTGCTTGAGAATCAATTTGAACTGAATCAATAACATTAAGTGGTGCGAGTTTAGCTGATCTAGCTTGGATATCTACTATAAATCCTTCTTTGAGCATTATATTTAAAACATCATTTCTTCTTTCAATGACTCTTTCTGGATATTTTCTTGGATTGTAATATGCAGGGCTTCTAATAATAACTACTAGAGTTGCTGCTTCATCAAGCGTTACGTCTCGTATATCTTTACCAAAATATTCATATGCAGCTGATTGAATGCCATAAGCACCGGATCCCCAGTAAATTGAATTTATGTAATATTCTAAAATTTGATCTTTTGTGTATCTTCTTTCTAACTCAGCTGCTACAACTGCTTCTGCGACTTTCCTTCTTACTGAAATTTCATCACCAACGAATGATTGTTTAGCAACCTGAGAAGTTATTGTTGAACCACCACGAGTGACTCCTCTTAAGTTATCAAGAGCGGCACTTAAAATAGCAACAAAATCAACACCTTCGTGCAGGTAATAGTTGCTATCTTCTGCAGCAAGTAATGTATTGATAACAAATGAAGGGACCTCTGACAAAGGAATAGGGTCTCTATTTAATCCATCATGCAATTCATCCAATATCTGATTGTCAGATGTAATAATTGTTGAAGGCTCAGACAACGAGACAAAATTTAAAACCATACCCTCAGCTCTAGGTAGAAATCTTTCTTCAAGAGTTGTAACAATTTCCATACTTGATTTAACCGGTAAAAATACAAAGAAACCTACCCAACCCGCCAATAAAATACTTGAAATAAGAATTATAAGACCAGCAACATATCTTGATCCGTATCTTGTTTTAGATTCTAAGTTATGTATTTGTGCCATATGAAAATGATAACCTTAATAATGACAAACTATTACTTTGTGCAGCTAAATTTCTAGCCTTTTAAATTCTTATAATGTAGAATTGGATCGATGGATTATTCACCTGGTTTAAGAGGAGTTATTGCTGGGGAAACCTCTATCTCAACAGTTGGTAAAGAGGGCACTTCGTTAAGATACAGAGGCTACGATGCAATTGAACTAACTAAAAATAAAACTTATGAAGAGGTTGCATCACTTATTATTAAAGACTCTTTAGACGGAGATGAGTTCAAAGAAGCATTCTTAAAACATTACAACAATAAAGCTCTGGAAGATGAAACACTTTCAAAAAATATAGAAAATCTAAAATCAATTCATCCAAAAGGAATGCATCCAATGGATTTATTAAGAACTATCGTATCTGGTGGGGAAGAAATGGACTCTGATACCGAAATTGAATCAATAGCTAGAATCAGTGCAACAGTTTGTTTCGCAATTGCCTCATATCATAAATCTGATACAAATACTCTTTCAGATAAGTATTTAGTTGCTAGCTCACTTTTGCCAAATGATGCAAGCGATGAAATGTTAGAAGCATTAGATGATATGCTTATCCTTTATGCAGAGCACGGTTTTAATGCATCAACTTTTGCAACAAGAGTTACTGCATCAACAAGAGCAGATTTAACTGGTGCAATTGTTTCTGGTATAGCAACATTAAAAGGAGAATTACATGGTGGAGCAAATGAAAGAGCAGTTGAGTTAATTAATAGTTTTAATTCAGTAGAAGAGGCTGAAAAAGGAATTTACTCACTCCTTGATGAAAAGAAAAAAATTA
>CACGVI010000018.1 GCA_902576605.1 uncultured Candidatus Actinomarina sp.
GATGATACTGATTTCAAAAAATTTGTAAGATCTATCTTTTTACCTCTATTGTGTGCTTTTCTTGTCTTATTGGAACCAGATTATGGTACTTTTGCTTCAATTTGTTTTATTTTGTTTTCACAAATATTTTTTTCAAAAATTAAAATTATTTACCCATCACTAACTATTTTTGCATCTATTTTACCACTCTATTTTGTAGCAACTTCGAGTGAATACCGATATAGCAGGATAGAAACCTGGCTTTCTAGAAAGTGTGATTATGGTGTAGATTTGTTGGGGGACTGCTTCCAACTTAATCAAAGCAGAATTGCTATTAGTTCTGGAGGTCTTTTTGGTCTTGGCCCTGGTACATCTAGAGCTAGATGGGGATCCTTGCCAAACTCATATTCTGATTTCATATCATCAATAATTGGCGAAGAGTATGGTTTTTTTGGTTTATTTTTATTGGTCTTAGCTTTCTTTATATTAATTTCAACGACTTTTCTTATAGCGATTAGAGAAAAAAATGAAATAAAAAAACTTATTTCTGTTGGTTTTGGTAGTTGGATATTTTTTCAAACAGTTGTAAATTTAGGTGGCGCAGTAGGTATCGTGCCAATTACGGGAATTGTTCTTCCATTTGTTTCTTATGGGTCAAGCGCTATGATTTCGATTTTTATAGCATTAGGTATTATGTATTCAAGAGATTATGAATAAAAGAGTATGTTTTTTTTGTGTTGGGACTGGGGGACATGTATTACCAGTACGAAACCTTATTAAAGAATTAAAAGAATTAGGAACGAAAAATGAAGATATATATGTTATTTGTGACAATCGGGGAAAACAATATCTAGACAATTTAGACATAAGCATTCACACTCCAGAAATATTCGCTTCAAAGAAAGGAGTATCGGGATATATATTTAATATTTTTACAATTTCAAGATCTATTAAAGAGGTAACTAAAATTCTTAAAAAACAGAATGTATCAGTTATTCTTACAACAGGGGCATACATTGCCCCTGTAGCTGCAATTGTATCAAAAATTTTGAAAGCTAAATTTTTTATTCAAGAACAAAATATTTATGCAGGCTTAGGAAATAAGATTAGTGCAATATTTGCTAAAACAATATTTACATCATTTGAAGATACTCAAAATATAAATAAAAGTAAATTGAAACATACTGGACCAGTAGTAAACACAACACTAGGAAGAAAATATATTGAACCATTAGGAGTACAAACGATTGGTTTTGTTGGAGGAAGTCAAGGGTCTGAAGAAATAAATAACTATGTTGAACAGTTTCTTAATAGCGAAGCCTCATCAGAGTTTAATGTTCTACATATTACAGGCAAAGCCAAGAATATTAAAAAATTTGAAATTAAAAATTATAAAAGTTATGAATTTTTAAATGACATGGATGATTTTTACAAAAATATAGATATATTAGTAGGTCGTGCAGGGGGAGGTTCTCTTGAGGCTGCTTATTTAGGCATTCCACAAATAGTAATTCCTTACAAGCATGGGACCACTTCGTCTCATCAAGATTTGAATGCAAGATATTTAGAAAAAAAGAAATTTGGATTTAAAGTGAATTCATTTGATGAGTTATTAAACAAAGTGTCAGAAATATCAGTAAAAATTAAATCTAATAATTTAGATATACCAGAAATAGTGATTGGAAATCAATCTATAGCTGAGGAGATTTATGAGTGTATCAATTAATTCCTTTAAATCATGTTACATAATTGGTATTGGTGGTTCTGGCATGAGCTCAATTGCTAAATATTTATTTCAAAAGGGCTTAGAAGTATCAGGATATGATCAAAGAAGTTCGTACATTACTAATCTTTTAAATAACGATGGTATAAAAGTAGATTTTGACATCTCTAATGCTACTTATAGCAGTAAAACATTATATATTGTTTCATCAGCAATAAATATGGAATCTACTTTCTTAAGTGATTTTGTAAACCAACCCAATGTTTTATCAAGGCCAGATTTTCTAAAATTACTATCTTCATCTGTTGATGTTATAGGAATAACTGGAACACATGGTAAAACATCTACAACGGCCTTACTTGCTCATATGTTTAAATTTAATGACATAAATATATCTTATATATATGGTGGTGTTACCTCATTTAATGGGATAGGTGGCCATTATGGAAATAAAAATCTTCCCTTAATACTAGAAACTGATGAAGCATTTAATACTTTTAAAGATATTCAAATAAAAAACTTACTCGTAACAAATATAGATCATGATCATATTGATTATTTTGGATCTTTTGAAAATTTAGTAAAAGCTTTTAAGCATGTTATTTCAAACGTAGAAGGTAAGTGCGTAATTAATGTTGATGATGATCAATTATCGAAATTAATAAGACCAGAAGATATTTCTTATTCATCTTCTAAAGATTCCAATTACAAATTAAATTCTGATTCAAGTTTTCAGTTTGAGGGAAATAAATTCAAAATTAAAACAAAGTTAATAGGGGATCATTTTATTTCAAATATCATTGGAGCAATTGCATTAGCAAATTTGTACGGATTATCAATAGAACAAAGCTTGGATGCAATTGAACATTTTACTGGAGTAAAAAGAAGGACTGAGTTCATTGGAGAATTTAATGGTATAAATTTTTACGATGATTACGGACATCATCCAACTGAAATCAAAGCAACTACTAAAGCTTTAAAGGAAAATACACAAGGAAAATTAATTGTAGTGTTTCAACCACATAGGTACACAAGAACCAGAGATAATTTTTATGATTTGAGTAAATCATTTGAATACTCCGATAAGACTCTTATAACAGACATATATTCAGCAGGAGAAAAGCCAATTCCAGGAGTTTCTAGTCTGATGTTTGAAAGTGAAAAGATCAAATATGTAAAATCGCCTAGAATTGTGCCCCTTTATTTGAAAAACAACATTTCTCCAGGAGATACGGTACTAACTATTGGAGCTGGAGATATTACACTTTTAGGTCCTCAGATATTAAAATATTTAAATGAAAACTAGTAGCCTAAATCTTTCATCGGTAACTACTTATAGATTTGGTGGTCTGTGTAAAAACTTTATCACTATAGATAATGTAGATAATTTTTCCAAGATATCTGAAGAAATAAACAGTAACAACACATTCGTTCTTGGAAAAGGATCAAATATTGCATTTGCTGACAGCGAATACAGAGGCTATGTTTTACAAACAGATTTTAATTTTATAAATTTACTGAACGATGAGAATACATTAGAAGTTGGCTCTAGTGTATATTTGCCTGATTTGTCGAGGTATTTAAAAAAAGAAAGTTTAGGAGGGGGAGAATTTTTACTTGGTATACCAGGCTCTATTGGAGGTGCATTAAAAATGAATGCTGGAGCTTATGGATATGAAATTGGAAGAAATGTTGTAGAGGTAAATTGTTATGACTTAGATCAAAAACAGCTTGTTAAGTTAGATCCCAAATCAATAAATTACAGTTATAGAAAATCTAGCAATCTTAACAACAAAGTTATATTGTCAGCAATTTTAAAATTTGAAAAAGGAAATTCTAAAGAAATATCAGAGAAAATGTCTGAATTCAATAAAAATAGAAAAAAAAGCCAACCACCAGGGATATACAACGCTGGAAGTGTGTTTAAAAACACTAAAGAATATTTTGCAGGTGAGTTAATTGAAAAAACAGGCTTAAAAGGATATTCGATTAACAATGTAAGTGTCAGTTCCAAACATGCTAACTTTTTTATCGCAAAGAAGGGAGCAAAATCCTTGTCTTTATACAAATTGGTACAGTATGTAAAAGAAA
>CACGVI010000019.1 GCA_902576605.1 uncultured Candidatus Actinomarina sp.
TCCAGCAATAATCAATTTAGGCTTATGCTCTAAAGCCATGTTGTAAACAGTTTCCATATTAATTAGTTCGGTATCCTCGTCTAAACCGTAGCCTACAAAGTTATAAACTTGTCCTGAGAAGTTAACTGGTGAACCGTGTGTGAGGTGTCCTCCTTGATCAAGTGACATTCCAAGTACGGTATCCCCTGGTTTCAGTATGGACAAATAAACTGCCATATTTGCAGATGATCCTGAATGGGGTTGAACATTAGCATGATCAGATTCAAATAATTCACAAGCTCTATCAATTGCAAGCTGTTCAATTTGATCAACAGTCTCACAGCCTTCGTAATATCTACGTCCTGGAAAACCCTCAGAATATTTATTAGTCAATATTGATCCAGATGCTTCCATGACTGCTTTTGAAGCAAAATTTTCAGAAGCTATAAGATGTATATGCGTGTTTTGCCTATTTAAGTCATTATTAATCAACTCAGAAATTTCTGCATCTACATTATTGAGTGATTCTTGGGAAGCGCCTTTTTTATTCATGATATGTATTCTAACAGTAACTTGGAGGCCATTTAAGTGGGCCTTCTCTTAAAATTTCTCCACCCTCGATACGAAAATCTATGATAGTTGATCCACTTCCGTGAACAGAAGCTCCTTCAAGATATTCTGCAACATTTGAGCCAAATATTTCTTCTGCTTCAGTATTACTAGTAACATCCTTTTCACCAGAACGGTTTGCGCTTGTAACAGCTAGTGGTCCAGTAATTTTTAATAACTCAATTGCTAGCTCATTGTCGGGAACTCTGATCCCAATTGAAAATGGATTTTTTGTACCAACACCATCAGCAAATTCCTTTGTTGTCTCAACGACAATCGTTAGTGGTCCTGGCCAATAAAGCTCTACAACTTCAGGAATTGTTGATACTATATCAAGTTTTTGTAGGTCATAATATGAAGAAACAAGAAGAGATAAAGGTTTATCTTCATCTCTTCCTTTTAAGTCAAAAATTTTATCTACGGCTTCCTGACTATAAGGATTAACTCCAATTCCATAAACGGTCTCTGTTGGAATACCTACTACTTGATTATTATTTATTGCTTCAACTACAAGATTCAATTTATCGTTTTGCAATTATATACCGATCTCTTTCAACTAAGTCCTTCTCTAATTCTACTTGCTTCCAATGAGAAAGATTATTCAAAATGGTCGTTGAATGACTAGTGTCAACTTCTAAAAATAGGGTAAGGTTTGTTATATCCTTTTCCTCAATTTCTTTTATTAATCTGTTGATATATAAAAGTCCATCAACTCCACCGTCAAGAGCTACGAGTGGTTCATAATCCACTACTTCAGACTCAAGACTGGAGAGTGTATTTGTTGGAATATAGGGTAAGTTTGCAACAATTACGTCATAATCAACTTCTTTAACATCATTTAAAAGATCTGATTGAAATAAATTAATTTCTAGATTATTAATTTCTGAATTCTCTTTTGCTAAATCTAATGCTTCAAGGGAAATATCACATGCATCAACTGTTGATTCCGGATATAGTTTTTTTAGCATAAGTGCAATACATCCAGTTCCGGTACCCACATCCAAGATTTTTTTTGGATTATCAGACTTATTTTTTATTAACTCAATTAAAAACTCAGTTTCTGGTCTTGGGATCAAACACCTTTGGTCAACATTGATTTGAATGCTATAAAAAGGTACGTATTCTTCTATGTATTGAAGAGGCTCACCATTTAGTCTTCTAGTAAGAAGCTCTGTATAGGATGAATGATAATCTGACTGTGACCCTGTAATTTCCTTAGCTTTTTCTCTGAGTCTTGCCAGCTCATGCTCAGGGATTTGTTGGATGTTCATTATTCTTCTAGATTGGCAAGTCTTGAAGCTTCATTATCTGCAATCAAGCCAACAACAAACTCCTCCAGGTCTCCATCCAAAACCTGATCTAATTTTTTTAACGTTAGGTTAATTCTGTGATCAGAAACTCTATTGTCTTTGTAATTATATGTTCTTATCTTGTCTGATCTCTCACCAGAACCAACTTGCTCTTTTCTGTCTTTTGCTCGTTCTGCTGCAGCTTTATCTTGTTCAGCCTTTAGGAGTCTTGCCCTTAAAATTCTCATTGCTTGATTTTTATTTTTTAACTGTGATTTTTCATCTTGGCTAGTAACAACTAAGCCTGTTGGTATATGAGTAATTCTTACTGCTGAGTCGGTTGTGTTAACACTTTGTCCACCCGGACCGCTAGATCTATAAACATCAATTTTTAAATCACTATCAACGATATTTAAGTCAACTTCTTCAGCTTCAGGAAGTACTGCAACCGTTGCTATTGAAGTATGCACTCTCCCCTGTGATTCAGTTTTAGGAATTCTTTGTACTCTATGGGCTCCAGCTTCAAATTTAAGCTTTGAAAACACTCCTTTTGACTTTATTGCAAAAATTATTTTACTGTAACCGCCCTGGTCTGAAGCTGTAAGTTCTATAGGTTCAACATTCCAGGCATTTCTTTCCGCAAAACGGGTGTACATTTTATACAAATCACCCACCCATATAGCTGCCTCTTCTCCACCAGCTCCAGGTCTAATTTCAACTAATACATCCTTTTCGTCCAGCGGATCTTTTGGAAGAAGTGAAACTTTTATTTTTTGTACTAATGGATCTAGTTTATTTTTATTCTCAGTGACGATTGATTCAAACTCACTTTTCATATCTTCATCTTCTTCAGAATTTACTAGCTCAACTGCGTCATGAATCTCGGAAGTTATCTTTTTCCACTCATTAAATAAATCAACAATTATTGAGACATCACTATGCTTTTTAGCCATTTCAGCATAACCCTTTTGGTCCTTAGAAATATCTATTTCTGAAAGTTGTTTTTCTATTTCTGGAAGTGAATTTTCAATCGCTTTCAGTTTTTCGTGTAAAGAATTATCCAACTTTTACCTCGCTTGCTTGTGCAGTAATACTTTCAAACAATTTTGTATTTTCAGAATTCTCAACACAGTTTGCCATTGATAAAATAGCAACTTCAATTTGATCATCGGAAGGTTTTTTGGTTGTGATAAACTGTGTCCAGATACCAGGTGCTGCAAAAAATTTTGCAATTAATGAATTACTATTTGCAAAGTTAAATTTCAATATCTCATAAGAAAGCATTGATACCACCACAACATGTAAAATTCTAGTTACCGCAGTCAAAACAATATTTACGTTTGGTATAAATGGAAGAGTTAATAAGCTAATAAAAACAATTAGGAAAAGAAAGGACGTTCCACACCTTATGTGTTCTTTTGGAAAAGTTTTTACATCATCCATAGTTAGGGATTTTTTAGCCTCAAAAGACGCAATGGTCATATGCTCCGCACCATGATATTCGAATAGCTCTTGTGCATCTTTGGTTCTTCCTATGAGATAAATGTAAACAATAACTATGAGTCCTCGTAGCACCCCTTC
>CACGVI010000020.1 GCA_902576605.1 uncultured Candidatus Actinomarina sp.
CACTCCTGAAGAAGTTGATTTTGCACCTGAGGTAAAGGTAACGCAACGATTATTAACTGTTGTAAAAGCAAAACCAATACAAAAAGCAGCTTCTGAACCAGTAGATAAAGTTAATACTTGGCCACATTTGATGCTTCCAGAATTTGTTTCATTGATGGCAATGACAGCTTTTTTAATTCTTCTATCAGCAATACTGCAAGCACCTCTTCTTGAAGAAGCAAACCCAAATGTAACTCCAAACCCTGCAAAAGCACCTTGGTATTTTTTAGGCTTGCAGGAACTGTTGTCATACTGGGATCCTCAAATTGCTGGTGTTATGATTCCTTTAGTTTTAGGTATAGCTATATGGATGGCTTTTCCGTATATAGATAGAAATCCAGAAACACATCCATCTAAAAGAAAGTTTGCGATTATGTTTTACACATTTTTCTTAGCTGGAGCAGGTGTGCTTACTATTATTGGTGTTCTATTTAGGGGTCCCGGCTGGAACTGGACTTATCCTTGGATTGATGGCATTTGGTTTGACGATTTGCTTGATTGGATTCACTTCGAATGAGTATAGTTGAATTATCTTTTGCTGCTTTTGCAGTAGTTGGTTTTTTAGGAATTGTTGGAATCGTTGTTATTGTTACTGGTAGAGCGCCAAAAAGTTTTAACTGGAAAAAAAATCTTGATAAAAAAGCTCTTAAAGAGGATAAATCTCAAACTAACTTTTTTGAACCAGAGATGCCAAAAGGTGAAACTGAATCAGTTGATGAGGAAATTGATGAACCGATCATTGAATCAGATGGTGCTGTAAAGCTCGAAGAAAAAGTTATTTATGAAGAAATCTCTGAAGAAGAAGCAGGAATAACTCGTAGGCAGTTTCTAACAAAAGCTCTTAGAATTTCATTTGGTGCGTTTGCTGGCATTCAAGCAATAGCTTGGTTAGGATTTTTTTGGCCAAAAGTTTCTGGTGGATTTGGATCTAAAGTTGATGCAGGTCCAATTGAAGACATAAAAAGTCAAATATTCCAAGCTGATGGATCTGTTATTCCAGCTTTTATACCTGCGGCAAGAGCTTATGTACTTCCATTAGACTCAACTGCGGCAGCAAATTCTCAATTTTCGACTGGCTCTACAGTTACTGATGGTTTGGTAGCTGTTTATCAAAGATGTGTTCACTTAGGATGTAGAGTGCCATGGTGCAACTCTTCACAAGGATTCGAATGCCCATGTCATGGTTCAAAATACAATATGATTGGTGAGTATTTTGCAGGTCCAGCACCAAGGAATCTTGATAGATTTAATGTCGCTAATGTTAATGGAAGACTTGTTATTGACACTGGAACAATTATTGAATCACCTCGAGCGCCAGGTATGTCTGTTAAATACCCCCAAGGCTTATCTTGTATAGCTTTAACTACAGAGGAATAGTATGACAAGCTCACTTTCAATTACATTAATTGCTTTAGGGATAATTGCCGCTCTTGCATTTTTCACTGCTGCTGGTTTTAGGGGTTCAGGTAAAGTTTCTGATTATGCACCTAACTTGTCAAAATATCGAAATGATGATGATTTAGAAACAAAAACACTTGATAGAACTTTAACTGTAGCAGTTTTAATTGCTTCCCTTTTAACCATTATGATCCCTCTTTACTACCTTGGAGAGCAAGAGAGACAAGAAGGTTTTGTAGAAGAATTTGATGAAGTTTCTGTAGAAAGAGGAGAACATCTATACGAAGAATTCGGATGTGGTAACTGCCATGGTGTTGACGGATCTGGTGGTGCAGCTTCATATGTCGAAAAGAGGAGTGGTATAAATGTTACATGGGCCGCTCCTGCAATTAACAATGTTTTTTACAGATACGATGATGAAGAGGTACGTTATTGGTTAATTTTTGGACGTGCAAACTCACCAATGCCTGCATGGGGATTAGAAGGTGGCGGTCCAATGAACGACGGACAGTTAGATGATTTAATTGAGTACATGCATCACTTTCAAATATCACAATCAGAGGAGCTCCAAACTATTGAAATGAATATCAACAGCTCACTATCAAGACTCGATACATCTGAGCTATTAGTTGAGAATGAGATAGCAAGGCAAAAAGAATTAATACAAAGTGTAAAAGACGCACCAGGAAAATTACCTGTTGTTCAAAAAGCAGTTGAAGATGTCTCTGAATTACTTTCGAAAGAAGGTGGAATTGATACAGATGAAGATGGTTTAAGTGACTCTACTGAAACAGAGTTGTCAACTTACAGCAGTTCTGTTTCAGAAGTTTTAGGTACTTCTATATTAAATTTAGACCCAGACAATGAAGAATCTATTCCAGGAAGAAAAGACAAGTCTGTTGCCAGTGGTTACCTATCACAGCTCGAATCTGAATTAATTAACATAACAATTGTTGCTGAAGGATATGATAAATTCATCAAAGAGGCTGAAACAGGTTTAGCATTTCTTGAAAAAGCTCTTGAAGAAAAGCTATGGGAAGTTTCATTTGAAGAAATTGCGAATTCGACATATGAAGGGGATATAGAAAAAGCTAAAAGAGCAGTGGGTCTATTTAATGCATACTGTGCAAGGTGTCATACTGCAGGATATTCAGCAGGTGTAGCTTATACAAAAGAAATTGCTTCAGGTGGGTTAGGACCTGCATTGAGAGCAGGAAGAGTAAATATTCAGTTTAAGCAAAGAGAAGATTTTATTGATTTTATTATTAAAGGCTCTGTAAACGGAAAAGCATACGGAGTAAATGGTGTTGGTGGAGGAAAAATGCCAGGCTTTGGTGCCGTTCTTCCTCAATCAGATATAGAATTGATTATTGACTATTTGAGAGGAATGGAACCTGATGCGTGAAATAATGCGATCTCTTCTATCATCTAACTTATTAGTTACAGGAATCATAATGTTTATTGGTTCTTTAATCACATTCGCTGGATCTACATTCTTGCTTAATGCAACAAATGTTGGAAAGAGATTAGGTTTTTTGATTACTGGTGCTGCGATATTTGGGTGGGGAGTAATCAATTCAATTTTCTTTATTCTTTATGCACCACGAGGTCCAGCACCTGCAAACATTGATGGTTTGAATGCATTTGAAATAAGAATTATTCCATTAACTTTTTTAGTCGGTTCTGGAATTCTTTTTGTGATGTTTTTATTAGCTCTTAACAGGTTTGAGCAAGAACAGCTTGAAAAGGAAGATCAAGATAATTAGATTGTCTTTATGACACAAATTTGGTTTATTGCTGCCGCAGTACTTTTATTAGCTGAACTTTTAGTACCAACCTTTTTTATACTGCCTTTTGCCA
>CACGVI010000021.1 GCA_902576605.1 uncultured Candidatus Actinomarina sp.
CAACTAATTTTTGCTTACCAGTAAAAAATGGATGGCTAGCAGAAGATATCTCAAGTTTTACTAATGGATATTCGTTACCATCTTCCCATTGAATAGTTTCATTTGTTTTAATAGTTGAACGAGTAAGAAACGCAAAACCAGCGTCATCGTCTGAGAAAACAACTTCTCTATAATCTGGGTGTATACCTTGTTTCATAGTTCTACTTTACAATAATACTTTTATTACTTTACAAGATTATTTTGCTTTTGCGACATCCTTAAGGAATGCATCATTACTTTTTGTTTCTTTTAATTTATCAATTAAAAGCTCGGTAGCTGCTCCTCCTTCAAGGGCTACCAAGACTCTTCTAAGCGCCCATAGAGACTCAAGCTCTTTTGGAGATACGAGTCTTTGCTCTTCTCTAGTTCCTGAAGGTGTGACGTCAATAGCAGGGAATACTCTCTTATCAGCAAGCTGACGATCTAGACGTAACTCCATATTTCCTGGAGCTCAAGGTGGAGCATTAAACAATCAGATTGCAGCAAAAGCTGTATGTTTTAAAGAAGCCTTAACAAAAGAATATCAAGAGTATGCAAAGCAAATATTAAATAACGCAAAAGCATTATCTGATTCTTTTCAAGAACAAGGCTTAAGGGTAATTAGTGGAGGAACAGAAAACCACATAGTTCTTGTTGATACTAGAAGTGTAGATGAAGAACTAACTGGTAAAGAAGCAGGTATTTTACTTAACGATAGGGGCGTTACTTTAAATAGAAATGCAATACCATTTGATCCTCGATCACCTTTCATAACTTCAGGTATACGCATGGGTACACCTGCAGTAACAACATGTGGAATGAAAGAAAATGAACTCACTCAGGTAGGTTTTCTAATATCTGAGATAATGAAAAATAGAACAGATGAGAATAAATTGAATGAGTTAGAGGCAGAAGTTAGATATCTTGCCACGAGTTTCCAACCTTATGGCTAAAGCAAGAATCAATTTAGAAGATTTTGGTCCAGTTTCCACCTTTTCCACATCAATTTTAAGTGGACTCTTAATTGGGCTTTTAATACAAAACTTTTTTGGATATGCACCTTGGCCGGTAATAATATTTGTTCTAATTGGGATTTATGACGGATACAGAAGAATGTGGAATATTTCAGCAAAACTAGAGGATGAGAAAGATGAACGTTGAAATTGAACTTGCAAAAAGGATGCTTTTTAGATCTTCACCTATATATGTCCTTGTTCCAGTCTTATTTTATTTTAAATCTCAAGAAGCGTTTTTCACCTCTCTTTATTCTTCAGTAATTGTTGCTACAGGTTTTTTTCTAGGAGCTGTAATCATGTCTTATGCAGCAAACATCTCTCTAAATTTCTATTATTTTGCTGCATTATTTGGATATGTTTTTAGATTAATTTTTATATTTGGGTTTCTCTTATTACTAAAAAACGTATATTCTATTGATGATTTGGCAATGTCTCTGACAGTGCCAATTGTTTTTTTAACTATGTTATTTATAGAAATGACTATGGTTATTAAGAGAAAAGACACAGATTTAGATTGGGCAAATGATAACAGCAGCTGAAACTTGTGATTTCATTAATGAAGTAGTTTGCAAACCCGCAAATGTAAAAGAGTTATTTGAATTTGGTAATTTTGCTGGAACACAAATATCAAGAACAGAAGTTTTAATACTTCTCGCGGCAATTATTCCAGTAGTTGTTGTGTTTTTTGGCTTAAGAAAAAAATCAGTTGTACCTGGAAAACTTCAATCTGCAGTTGAATCAATATTCACATTTGTAAAAGATGAGATAGCACTTGGTGTTATTGGTAGAGGGGGAGAGAAATTTACTCCTTATTTAGTCTCTATATTTTTATTTATTCTCGTTGGAAACTTATTTGAGGTTGCTCCACTAATCAACTTCCCAGTTACATCTCGTATGGCTTTGCCACTATTTTTAAGCTTGATAACATATTTCATTTTTGTTTTTGTTGGAATAAAAGAAGAAGGTTTTGGCTATATATCACATCTTGTATGGCCTCCAGGCGTACCAGTTGCGCTTAAACCATTAGTAGGCGTCATAGAGTTAGTTTCAGTTTTATTAGTCAGACCATTTAGTCTTGCAGTTCGACTTTTTGCTAACCTTGTTGCTGGTCACGTTATGCTCAGTTTGTTATTAGCATCTGCATATTTTTTCTTAGTACAACCTGGTGGTGCTGATTACATCCTCTCCAAAGCACCTATTGGATTAGCTTGGTTCACACTTGGTTTGGGAATCTACGGATTCGAATTAATAGTTTCAATTTTGCAGGCATACATATTTACATTGTTGTCTGCAGTGTATATACAAACGTCTCTGCATCCAGAGCATTAATTAATAAGGAGGAAAATGGAAGCTGCATATGCGTTAATAGGATACGGATTGGCCGCAATTGGTCCTGGTGTTGGTATCGGGTTAATTGCTGGTAATGCCGTGCAAGCTATGGCAAGACAACCAGAAGCTGCTGGTATGGTAAGAACAACTATGTTCTTAGGAATCGCCTTTACTGAGGCTCTAGCACTTATTGGATTCGTTCTATTCTTCTTGGTATAGG
>CACGVI010000022.1 GCA_902576605.1 uncultured Candidatus Actinomarina sp.
CCGCCAATTTTGTGACCTGAAATAGCAGCACTTTCAATTCCAAGATTATGAAAGTTTAATTTTTTTGTAGCAACTGCTTGTACTACATCTGAATGAAATAATACATTTGGATTGATATCTTTTACTATTTTAGACATTTCTTGAATAGGTTGGACAACTCCTGTTTCGTTATTTGCGTACATAACTGAAGCAATTAGGGTATTTGCATTAATTGACTTCTTAAATTCATCAATATTTGTGACTCCTTCTTCGTTGCATGAAACAAAATTAACATTAAATCCTTTGCTATGTACATTTTCTGCAGAAGCTAAAACAGCTTCATGTTCAATCTGAGTCGTTGTAAGCTCAGCCGTATTGTCTTTGTCTATAAAAGGTGTTTTAATGATCCAATTATCTGCTTCAGTCCCGCCACTGGTAAATGTTATTTCATTAGGTGCTGCACCAAAACAACTTGCAATATATTCCCTTGATTCCTCAAGTATGTTTTTTGCTTTTCGTGATAACGCATGGCCACCAGAAGAGTTTGCATAAGCATCCATTTCTGTTTTTTTGTATGCTTCAAAAGCCACTTCACGAATCGGAGTTGTTGCTGCGTGATCTAAATATATATAATCAGTTCTATTCATATATATTTATTTTACTTATGAACTAATATTGTTTAACAAGCAATGAGTAAAAGAATCGAAGTTTCTACAATTATTCACAAACCAATTGAAGTGGTCTGGGATGAAGTTAAAATAATGAAAAATCATGTCAACTGGATGAAAGATGCATCAAAAATTGACTTTCTTTCTGAAAATGAAGCTGGTATTGGTACAAAAATGAAGGTTTTAACAAAAGTAGGGCCTTTCAAATTAAATGATATTATTACAGTGACCACATGGAAGGAAATGAGTAGTATAGGAGTCGTGCATGAGGGAATTGTTACTGGAGAAGGTGCATTTTATTTGAGTAAAAATAATGAAAACTCAACAAAATTTGAATGGATTGAAGAGTTAAAAGCTCCGTACTATCTTGGTGGTCCGATTGCAGAATTTTTTGGAGGATTTGTATTGAAGCAAATTTGGAAAAAAAATTTGATGAATCTGAAAAATATTTTAGAAAAATGAAAAAATTTTATTCTCTTTTTTTAATTTCACTTTTAATTACTTGTTCTAGCAATGAAAGTTCTGTAGTTGACAGTACTAATGAAAATCAATCTGAAGAAATAGTTTTTGAACAAGGATTTGGTAAAAGTTCAAGTGATTTTGTTGCCAACTGGAATAAACTCGTTTCAAAAATTTCAAGTGACGAAGAAACACTATCTTATTTCTCTATAAACCCAGATAATGTCCAATGGGCATCAACTGATAGAAATATTCTTTTTTATCAGTTTGGAATAAATGAAAATACGCAATCTGCATTTGTTTTGAACATTCTTATTGAAGATGATATTGTTGAAGGAATTGAGTTCTTTTCACCTGTAGCAAACGATGAAGTAACAAATCAAAGGACCCGTTTATTCTTCCTAATAATTATCGCTATGTCCGATGACACACTCGACAAGGAAGGAAGAGAATCTGTTCTATCTAAAGTTGGTCTATATGACGAAGTAGAAAATCCAAACCAAATTGGTGGCGGTGTAACGATTAATAAAATTAGGTACATAGTGGAACCATTAGTTGACCGAGGAGTTTTAAGAGGAATTAACTTTTACTCAACAAATGATACAGAATAAGCTAGCTAGCTATAACTTCTTTTACACCAGGTACTTTGTCTATTAATATTCTTTCAATCCCACTTTTTAAAGTAGCTATAGACATTGGACATCCTTGACAAGCACCAAGCATTTCTATGTTAACAACACCATTTTCAACAGAAGATAATTTAATGTCTCCACCATCGGCTTGTACTGCGGGACGGATATATTCAATCGTGTCATTTAGTACCTCCATATCAACTTCAGCATTTGGATCACGATCTTTAACTTCTGGGAAATTTAAATTTGCCATAATTTAATTATATTGTATTTCACTACCAATCGAGCTTAGTAAATCAACAATATTTTCATATCCTCTCTCAATATGGTCAATCCCTGTGATTAAAGACTCACCATCAGCTTGTAGAGCAGCGATTATTAAACTTGCCCCAGTTCTGATATCTGTTGAGTGAACTGGTGCACCAGATAGTTCTTTTACCCCTTTTATCATTGCGTGTTGCCATCCAGATTGTATATCTGCACCCATTCTTTGTACTTCTGGTATCCATTGAAACCTCTGGTCGTATACATTTTCAGTTATTATTGATGTGGCATTTGCTTTTAATAAACATGCGCCAAGAATAGGTTGTAAGTCTGTTGCTACTCCTGGGAATGGAAGAGTAGAAATCTCAATTGAGGAAATTTCTTTTACACTATTTATTTCTATTGAATTTTCGTTGATAACCAAATCAGCACCCATTTCTTGAAATTTCTTTAATTCCATGGGTAGACAATCTGGATCAATTCCTTTAATTACACCTGATCCTTGCGTAGCTAAAAATGCAGCAAGGTAAGTTCCCGCAACAACCCT
>CACGVI010000023.1 GCA_902576605.1 uncultured Candidatus Actinomarina sp.
TTGCTAATGAAACAATGGGTATAAAAATTAATTCAGAAAACCTTCTTCCTAAGTGGCTCAACTTTAGTTTTATTATCATTCCATTATTTATCCTCGTAGGACTTATTAGCTCTTCCAATACTCAAGAGTGCGGTGAAAGAGGGATGCTTAATGTTGATAGAAAGTCTCAAGAGGCTGTAAATTGTGATGGCTCTCCTTATGAAGGTAGAGGTGTTGCTGCAACAAACACAGTAAATTATATTGCACTCGGTCAAGAAGTTTATGCTGGTGCTGCTGCGTGTGCTGGCTGTCACGGAGGTGGCGGTGGCGGAGGAGTTGGTCCAGCATTTACTGGTGGTGCGTTATATACCACTTTCCCAACATGTGCAGACCACACAAAATGGATTCAACTCGGATCTGCAGGTTGGCAAGCTGAAGTAGGACCGACTTATGGTGCTGAAGATACAGTCTCTATTGGAGGAATGCCAGGATTTCAAGGTAAATTAACTGAAGATGAATTATATGCTGTTGTTGTCTTTGAAAGAGTAGTTTTTGGTGGCGGAAACACTGAAGAAGTTCTTCGTGACTGTGGTCTTTTAGAAACAGAAGGGGATGAAGTCACCACTGAAGCCATTAGCTCAACTCCTTAATGAAAAAATTCTCACTTCTTTATATATTTGTTTTTTTTGATGGATTATCTGTTGCCTCCAGTTCTTTATTTGGATTTTTCTTTCCAAAAATATTTTCTGATATTTTTGGAGCTAATTTTGGAGGTAATGATTTAGTTTGGCTGAAATTTGTACTGTTGCCTGGAGTAGCAATAAATGTTCTTCTTATGTTTTTTGCATTAACTAAAAATAGGGCGGGTATTTTACTCTCAAATATTTTGAGAGTTTTTACAACAGTCAGTTACTTATTTATGTGGGGAGATGCAACAATTATTAGGTCTTTGCTAAACCTTATAATTATCCACCATGTAATTGTTGTGACAACTACTTTTGTTTTATATTTTAAAAAAGAAGATAACACAACACCAGAGGAACTCAATTCAATTTAACTTGTTATAAAAAACAGGTTTGTTTCTTTCTAAAACTTAATTAAAATTTTTTTATGCTACCTGTAATTTACTTTCACATAGCTCTAGTTGCTGTTAGTGCGCTTTTGTTTTACGTAATACTTTAAACATGGGTAAACAAAAACGAGAAAAAAGAGTCGTAGGATGGAAAGAGCATGCTGCTTTACCTGATCTAAATGTAAAAAGTGTTATTGCAAAAATTGATACTGGAGCAACTTTAGCTTCAATTGATGCTGCCGATATAAAAATTGTTACCAGAAATAAAGTAAAATACGTAAAGTTCAAGGTAATGAAAAGAAATAATACGGTTCGAAAAACATCTGCTCCACTAGAAGGATATAAAAGGATAAAGAGCTCTAATGGTGATGTTGAGAGAAGACCTTATATAAAAACAACTCTATTAATGGATGGTATTTCTAAAAAAATAGAACTCACATTAACTGACAGAGGTCCAATGGATTACACAATGCTTATTGGAAGAAAAGCATTAGGTAGAAGATGGTTAGTTAATCCATCTATAAGTTTTCTAACAAAGCCTAATAGAGATTAAATATGAAACTTGGAATACTTTCGCAGGATATAAGACTTTATTCAACAAGTAGGCTTTATGAATCAGCTAAAAACAGAGGTCATGATACAGAGGTGGTCAGTTATTTGCGATGCTATATGAACATAGCTAAGGCAAAACCTCGAATCTTCTTTCAAGGTAGGCAAATGAATTTTGACGTGGTGATTCCAAGAATTGCTGCAACATGGACGTTTTATGGCGCAGCAGTCGTTAGACAGTTTGAATTAATGGGAGCTTTATCTGCAAACTCCTCTGCTTCTATAAGTCGATCAAGAGACAAATTAAGAGCATTACAATTAATTGGCAATAGTGGTGTAGAAATGCCCGTTACAGGATATGTTCACTTATCAAGAGATATTGAATCAGTATTAAAAACCGTAGGCCAACCTCCATACGTCATTAAGTTGCTAGAAGGAACTCAGGGAAGAGGTGTCGTTTTAACTGAAACAATGGAAGCTGCAATAAGTGCTATAGAGACAATGAAAAAAATTGATGCAAACATATTAATTCAAGAGTTTATAAGCGAGTCCAAAGGAGAAGACATCAGGGCAATTGTTGTTGGTGATAAAGTTGTAGCCTCGATGAAACGTAAAGCTAAACCTGGAGAGTTTCGTTCAAATGTTCATT
>CACGVI010000024.1 GCA_902576605.1 uncultured Candidatus Actinomarina sp.
TGATTCACCCTTCATTTCAGCCAAAGCTTGTTCAACACTAATGCCCAAAGCTTTAGCTCTTGCTTCCGCAGATCTCTGCAATAAATGTTCTGGAATGTCTACCATAAGCCTCTACAAAGGTCCTGATATTCCGCCATCTTTTCTTACTCTCCAAAAGTGGACAGCCATAAAGATAACAATGATAAATGGTAAGAAAAGTACATGAAGAACATAAAATCTTAACAATGTAGCTGTAGTTGCCTCGAGTCCAGCGAACAATCCGAATTTGGCCTGAGCTCCAATAACAGGTGTATAGCCAGCCATGTTACCACCAACAGTGACAGCCCATATAGCCAGCTGGTCCCAAGGAAGAAGATATCCTGTAAATGACAACAATAAAGTTAGTAAAAGCAAAATTACTCCTATGACCCAGTTGAACTCTCTCGGTGCTTTATAGGCTCCGTGATAAAAGACTCTAGACATATGAAGGAATACAACTAAAACCATGAGGTGCGCACCCCATCTATGCATATTTCTAACAAGCGAACCAAATGCGATACTGGTTTGTAAGGTCTGAATATCAACATACGCAAGTTCAGTTGGACGGAAATAAAACATTAGCCAAATTCCTGTAATTGTTAACACTATGAAAAGAAAGAAGCTTAATCCTCCCAGGCATAAAGTGTAAGATAGCCTAACGCCGTGTCTTTTAACTTTTACTGGATGGAGGTGGTACAAAACATTATTCATAACAACATACGACCTGTTTCTAGGACTATCTACGTAACCTTTTCTAAAAGGAGATCCTGGTCGGAAAATACTGGACATTAATTTTCCACCTCTGAAACTATCACTAGCAGTAGCTCGTGCCTCTTTAATCCTGTCTCGAAGCGATAATTTTTGCATTATATAATTCTAAAGCCTTCCATATATATATCCGTGTCTGTCATTTCTCTCACCAGAGTCCTCATCCCATGGTGCTTTGTATACCCCATTTTGAACAGCTTGATCTGCTAATGAGCCAGCAAACTTTCCGAGAGAAATCACTCCTGTTGGGCATCTATCTACACACAATGCACATCTAGTGCAAGCTTCTTCATCAACAACAAAGAATCCTGGTGCCTCAGATTCATCTGGGGCTTCAACATTTATAGAGTTGTCAATTGCATCAACAGATAAATAATGAATGCATTTCCAAGGACATATATCAACACACCCTTCACACAAAATACACTCTGCTTCGTCTATATGTAAAAATTGTTTTGGACGAACACGAGAAGTGACTTTTTCAGTATCAACCATTGCAAGGTTGTACTTCTTTTCAAACTCTGGCATCTCTATTAAGACTTCTGATTTAGGCATCTTGCTCCACCCTTACAACCTCTTTACCATAATCAGAAATTCTTGATTTAGAACTTTCTATTTTATTGTTTACATCTTGTATTAAATAAGCGACAACTAATCCTGCTATTAAAAAGTTAGTTGAAATACCTAACTGTATAATGTCTTTTAACGCAGCAAGGCTTAGGCCAATTTCATTATTTAAAAATAGTATTGGCGGAAACTGTATAAACTCTCTTTGACCTGTCCACTCTAAAGGTCCTTGTGCGAGGTTCAACCACTCTGATGGAACAATTCCTAAGAGAATTGACATTTCGATCCATGTTAGAAATGCAAAATAAGTTGCTTTTGCCCAAGTTAGTTCTTTTTGATTCCATACCACTAGTACCATTCCTAGTAAAAGGAGCTGGCTAGCACCAAATGCTAAAAGCTGACCAATAGATTGTGGCAACCACCCTCTTGGAATCCAGTTAAAGTAATCTATTACTTCACCTTCAGGAAAGCCAGCAAAATGAGCAATAATAACTCCAATGGTCATACCACCGAGCCCTGAAATAATTGAAACTAAACCTATTCTGTATCTAAATTTATAAATTGTATAAATCAAATTTCCTCAAACCTTACTTATATATAATATCGTAAGTTTCGATAAAAATATAAATTGAATTATTATCTTTTTTTAAAAAATTTTCGTTTACACCAAGCAACATTTTTCCAATATAATAGTAAAGTCATATTGAATATTGGCTAAATTGATGAAAATAAAGTTGTT
>CACGVI010000025.1 GCA_902576605.1 uncultured Candidatus Actinomarina sp.
CATAGCTCCAGCAGGTTCCAGTACCCCACCAATACCAACTCCACCTGAAAGATGAACATTTTTTCCTATTTGAGCACAAGACCCTACTGTCGCCCAGGTATCAACCATAGTTCCTGAACCTACGAATGCTCCAATATTGACAAAGCCAGGCATAACAACAACTCCTGGTTCACAAAAAGCTCCATACCTTACGACTCCAGGAGGGACAACTCTTATGCCAAGTTCTTTGTAATTCTTTTTAGGTTCTAACTTGTCATAATAAATAAGGTCATTTGCACTAATTTCTTTTAAATTTCTTATAGAAAAAAATAATAAAATAGCATCCCTTACCCATTCATTAAGTAACCATTCATTATCTTTATTGTTAGCTACTCTAATATTTCCTTTATCGAGTTCTTGAATTGTAAACTCTATAACTGACAAATCGCTTTCAGATAGGTTATTAGGATCAATATTGTTTATCTGCTCTTCTAAATTTTCTATTTTCACTTTGGTCTCTTTTTATTTCTTAGATATTATTTTAATGTATGACCAAACAGACTTACAGATTTATTATTCTTTTATTGACTGGCTTGTTAGCTTTAGTAATCACTTGGGGAATATCATTTTCACAAGACAATAGTGAAGAATTAGTTTTGCCAAATTCACTAGAAAATATCTACCCATTACCATACGATCAAGTTCCCCAACAAGCTTCATTAGAAATAGACTTACCTGTTGGTTATCAGTTAACTTTAATAGTTGATAACTATATTATTCCTCAATCAGAAATTCAGTATGTTGAAGCTACTGGTGTTTATATATGGAGGCCTGGACCAAATAAAACTTTTGAGACATGGAATCCAGGTAAACATACTGTAAGAATTAGCTGGGATACAATTACTGGCTTGCCTGATTTTGGTGAATACGAGTGGGAGTTTACTACCTACTAATTAATTTTGAAAAATCTGACTCTGTCAAAGTTTCTACATTCAATTTTTTGGCTTTATCTAATTTTGAACCTGCTTTTTCACCATACACTAAATAGTTAGTATTTTTGGATACAGATGAAGTTACGATTCCTCCGAGATCTTCAATAAACTTTGTAGCCTGTTGCCTTGTATATTGACGCAATGTTCCAGTAAGCACAAATGTTTTTCCCTGTAATTGTCCTGAAGAAGTTTCTACAAGGGTGTCTATTTTAAAACCTATTTTTGTTAAGTTGTCTATTAATCTTTTGTTTGTATTTTCTAAATACCATTCAGATAAAGAATTTACGACACTATCTGAAATACCATGAATATTTTGTAAATCAGTCTCATTTGCTTTAAAAACATTTTCAATTGAACCAAAAGAATTTACCAATAATTTGGCTGTTTGCTTTCCTACAAATCTAATTCCAAGTGCAGCTAATAGCCTGGAAGGTTCAGCGTCAATAGATTCTCTTATTGCATTTAGTAAGTTGATAGTTTTCTTCTCTTTCCATTGAGGAAGATTTATTAACTGATCATAATTTAAAATGTACAAATCTTCGAAATTCGTAATTAGATTTTCATTTAATAAAGTCTCAACAGTCTCTCTTCCCAAACCGTCAATATCAAGGCCAGATTTAGATCCAAAGAATATCAAAGCCTCTTTACTAGCAATTTTGCATTTTTCTTTGCCTGCACACCGTGGAACTTTCTCATCATTGACAAACTCAATTGAATATTCTTCACACAAGCATTTCTTCTGCAAGGACCATTTTTTTGAAGAACCCTCTCTTCTTTCAGGAATAGAAGATACTACTTCTGGAATAACATCACCTGCACGTCTAACGATAACATAGTCATTTATTCTTAAGTCTTTTCTTTTAATCTCATCGGGGTTGTGTAAAGTTGCGAATGATACCAGTGCACCACCAACATTTACTGGCTTAAGAACAGCAACGGGAGTAATTGCTCCCGTCCTTCCAACTTGTAATTTTATGTCTAGCAACTGAGTTGTTTGCTCTTCTGCTGAAAACTTAAAAGCAATTGCCCATCTTGGAGCTTTTGATGTAA